>CDGH01000001.1 GCA_000825765.1 Ehrlichia minasensis
TGGGAAAATTTTGGGTCAGTATTGAAAGAAGGTTTGTGTGAGTCTATGAATACTGAGTTTAGAGAAGAATTAATGTCTGCTTGTCGTTTTTATAGTACCTATAGCAATGATTCATTAATTAGTCTTGAGGATTATATTGAAAGAATGAAAGAAGGTCAGGATAATATTTATTATTTAACTGGTAATGATTTAGATTCTATCAGAAAAAGTCCTCAATTGGAAGGTTTTGTAAGTCGTGGTATAGAAGTTATATTGTTAGTTGATCCTGTTGATGATTTTTGGACAAATGTGGTGATTGATTATCAAAAAGTATCTTTAAAGTCGGTTATTAAGGCAGATGAAGATTTGGAGAAACTTGCTCATCTTGAAAAAGATGAAGAAGTTAAAGAAAGTGAAGATGAAAATTCTGATGCTAAAGAAAAGGTAGATGCATTTGTGAAATATGCAATTCAAGTGCTTGATAAATTAGTTAGTGGAGTTAGAGTTTCAAAGAAATTAACAAATAGCCCAGTATGTTTGGCTGTAGCTGATGGTTCTATGGATATTAGAATGGAGAGATTTTTAAGAGAGCAGAAGCAGCTGAATTATAAAAGTACAAAGATTTTAGAAATTAATCCTAAGCATCCTATTGTTAGTAAAATGATAGATGAATATACTAATGTCGGGGAAAATGTGATTTTAGATAACATGTTACATTTATTGTTAGGCCAAGCATGTATTCTTGAAGGAGAAGAGCTTCAAGATGTTAGTAATTTTGCTGAAAGAATGAATAATGTTTTAGTCAAGGTGTATCAATAATACTCTTTCTAGTATATAAGTTTAATGCTGAAGATTAATATTGTAGTTAACTTCTGTAATTAAGTAATCAAAGCTTGGTGGTTTTGGATGTATAGTATTCTATTTAAAGTATATCTGCTACATTATTAATAATATTACTAGGGTGAGGTGAAATATTAGTAAGCTTTAGTCTTATGTGTATTGTGTTTTTAAACTTATATTACTTATGAAGTATTGTATAGTTTCACCTAGTGGTGCGTAATATTAAGCTGCTAGTAACTTAATATTATCATGAAGAAGATGGTGAATGGGCAGTTATTAAGTGGTTGTGGTATTTATTTAGTATTGAAATATTATTCGGTGGGTCAAATAAAAAATTTCTAACTCAATGTTGCACATTATTTTTCAGGATTTGAGTAACATTACTAACATTGAAGTAATGTTAAATTATGTATTATGAGTAAAGCTTATATTATTGGATGTGTGAGCTTTAGAAATTTCTAACTTAGTATTGCGCATTGTTTTTCAGAATTTGAGTAGCATTGCTAAGCCGTGTGTTATATTCACTTGAACTTATTTATTGAAAAGGAATAATAGTTTCATTAAAGGATACATGTTGATGTTATTACTGGGATTATATGTCAGGATATTAATAAAAAGGTTTAATGTTAAATTGTGCTGATTTACGTGCATGCAATTATTTCACATAGTGTGTAGAGCTTTCAATAGCGTATTGTTGTTGTTGATCAATTTAGATGAGTGTGCTGTGTTAAATAAGAGAAAGCTAGAAGAAATGTGATAGTTTTGATTAAAAGCCATAGTGTTTTGGACAAAGATCATTATAAATATGTTATTGTTTAGTAAGTAGATAAGCATATTAACACTACAGAAATTTTATGTTAGCTTACATGTTGCATTTTGTTAAATATATGTTGGTGAACTGTAAAAAACTAGGTGGGATGTGGTAATTTTGCTAAACAATGAGTAGTGATGTAGTTAATATTTGCAAATAATTGGTTAGTATTTATATAATATTTAGTAAACTGATGTTTTTTTCTTTATTTACAATTACTTAATTTTGATGATGATAACTTATCGTTGTATAAAAACCACTTGCAATCAATTAAAGAAATGTATAAAATTGAGATATGTGTGTAGTTAAACTAGTTTGTGTCTAAATTAGGCGGAGGCCCTGCCTTACTTTTGTAAGATAAAGTGTGTGTTACCTAATGGTTATGCATTGATAGTAAGGTAGGACCGTATTTATTAATCTTCTTAATTAATATAATAGGATTATAATTAAAAAATAATAAATAGTCAATAATAATTATTTATTATTTTAATATAAAATTATCTTATTCATATTTTATTTAATTATTTTTTTAATCAGTTAATAGTTTACTTAATAAAATCTCTATTTTCTTTTACTTATCATTAAAAAATTAATAACCCAATGACACCATATGTTAATTAATATTAAAAGCTGAGTTGAAAATAGTTATTGATCTTGAAAAACCTTATCAAATATCATATCTATGTGTTGTGTGTAGTAGCTAAAGTTGAACAAATCTTCTAAGTTTTTACTATTTATGTATTTTAATACTTGTGTGTCTCTTTTAAGTTCATCTAGGAAATTAGAATTGTTATTCCATGTTTTTAGTGCTCTTTCTTGAATTATTTTATAAGCTGTTTCTCTATTTAGTCCTTGTTTCACTAGTTCAAGCAATACTCTTTGCGAAAATACCAGACCTTTGGATTGTTTTAGGTTTTTGTCCATATTATTAGGGTATGTAATCATATTATTCAGTAAATCTGCTAACCTTGCTAGTGCAAAATCTGCTATTATACAAGCGTCTGGTGCAATACATCTTTCTACTGAAGAATGTGATATATCTCTTTCATGCCATAGGGCAACATTTTCTAATGCTGGTGCTACATAACTGCGTATCATTCTAGCAAGACCTGTTAGGTTTTCACTTAATATAGGGTTTTTTTTGTGAGGCATTGCAGAACTTCCTTTTTGCCCACTTGAAAAATATTCTGTTACTTCTAGCGTTTCTGTTTTTTGTAGGTGCCGAATTTCTATTGCTATATTTTCTATAGAAGATGCAATAACTCCTAAAGTTGCAAAAAACATTGCGTGACGGTCTCTTGGTATTACTTGTGAAGATATAGATTCTGATTTAAGGTTTAATGCGTTTGCTACGTAATTTTCAACGAATGGATCAATGTTGGCAAAATTGCCCATAGCTCCTGAGATCTTACATACTGATATTTCATCTTGAGCTATTTTTAATCTGTTATAATTACGTTTAAATTCTGCATAAAATCTTGCAAGTTTTAAACCAAATGTTATTGGTTCTGCGTGTACACCGTGACTACGTCCCATACACAGCATATATTTTGTTTCTATGGATTTTTGCTTTAGAATACTTAGTATAACTTCTATATTATGTAATAGTAACTCACAAGATTGTTTTAATTGTACAGATAAACATGTATCTACTACGTCAGAACTTGTCATTCCATAGTGTAGATATCTTATGTCTGAGTTAGTAGATTCTGCTATGTACGTTAAAAACGCTATAACATCGTGTTTTACTACTGCTTCTATTTCATTTATGCGATTAATATCAAAATGTTCAGTTTTATTTTTTAGATTATCAAGTATATAGCTAGGTATTGTACCTAATTTTACTTGTGCTTCACATGCGTAATATTCTATATCCATCCATATTTTAAACTTATTGTTGTCTTCCCAGATTGATGACATTTTAGGTCTGCTGTAACGTTTGATCATTTTTTTTATCTCCAAGATTTCAATTTTTTATCGTAAGTACTTAAATATTATTTTTTGTGATAGATATACAAGCACTTGGTAATATTTTATGATTATATGGTATATCAGTTTGTATTTTTAGTGCATTATTTTTTATTTTGTAATTGTTGATGTTTAGGCATTCTTTTAGTGATGTGTTTTTACGATAATTATTGGTATACTATGAAAAAAAGATTGTTATAATTTTCTTGCACTGTAATGGTTATTATCTTATCATCTTAAGCTCAAGTGATCATATACTGTGCGGGAGTAGCTCAGTTGGTAGAGCATTACCTTGCCAAGGTAAAGGCCGAGGGTTCGAACCCCTTCTCCCGCTCCATACGTAAGTGTTTTTAAATTATTTGTTCTACTGTTGAGGTGTTGTATTATAATAAAAAATTACAATGAAATTTGGTAATGTATTACTGAAATGCAGATCTTTTGTTTTTTTTATTAGTTAATAGAAGTTTTAAATTTTTTAATAAGTAATACTGATACAACAAAGTAAAAAGTATATTATAATTAAGTGCATTAAAGCTTTTATATATCAGTTTCTTTAAGTGTTATATAAAATTATATAAAAAACTACATGGTGGCTACAATTCTAACATTTTATACTATTTTATGCTGTTGAGCATGTTTTTCACTAATGTTGCTGTGCAAGTAAAACATTTGGACATTAGGCCTATATTCCGTTCGGATGACTATTTATTGTTATATAAGATACAGGGAAGTAAAAGAGCACAATCAGTATACTAATGCGGGTTGTGTGAAACCTGTATTTTTATGATGTTGAGCATGTTTTTCACTAATGTTGCTGTGCAAGTAAAACATTTGGACATTAGGCCTATATTCCATTCGAATGACTACTTGTTGTGATATAAGATACAGGGAAGTAAAAGAGCACCATCAGTATACTAATGCGGGTTGTGTGAAACCTGTATTTTTATGCTGTTGAGCATGTTTTTCACTAATGTTGCTATGCAAGTAAAACATTTGGACATTAGGCCTATATTCCGTTCGAATGACTATTTATTGTTATATAAGATACAGGGAAGTAAAGGAGCACCATCAGTATACTAATGCAGGTTGTGTGAAACCTGTATTTTTATGCTGTTGAGCATGTTTTTCACTAATGTTGCTGTGCAAGTAAAACATTTGGACATTAGGCCTATATTCCATTCGAATGACTATTTATTGTTATATAAGATACAGGGAAGTAAAGGAGCACTATCAGTATAGTAATGCAGGTTGTGTGAAACCTGCATTTACCTTTATACTATTACAGATATGTCAAGTTTTTTATTGTTTTGGTTGTTGCATATGACTTTGATCGAAAGCGCTTGCAACTGTATGTGTAATACTTGTACTTGGATCAACATCATCTTCTGTAGCCCCACCGGTGCTACCAGTACTTTGTTGTATAAATATAGGAGATGTAAAACTAACGCTCTCAGTACTGCCACGTTGTCTCCTAGATGTTAATGTTATGTTATTTGAGTCATGTGTAGCTACTTGTGTACTGTGATGCATGTATGGTTGTTGTCTATGCTGTTGCCCCCGTGTGCACTCCAAATATTCTATTCTTGATCTATGCTGTAAGATATTGTCATAGTAGTCTGTAGCAGTAGTAACATGTTGTGTTGTTCTTGTTCTGTGCGTGCGACGATATGCGTCTGTTGAGAGTTGATGCTGTTGTTCCAGTGCGTCTAAATCTGCTTGTGCAAACTCAAGAAACCTACGTAACCTAGGTGTTGGGGCAGGTACTTGTGGTTGTGGTGGTGTTGGCATTGTAAACGTTTCATTTTCATTTTGAAAATGATCTGTACTTTGTGTATGACTCAATAATGTTACATTTTTTCCTTCAGGTTTTTGCGATTTTTTCTGTTTGCTTTTTTGTTGAGTTTGTGAAACATCTTCTTGAGTATATATTGAGTCTTTTTGTTTTTT
>CDGH01000002.1 GCA_000825765.1 Ehrlichia minasensis
TGCGATTTTTTCTGTTTGCTTTTTTGTTGAGTTTGTGAAACATCTTCTTGAGTATATATTGAGTCTTTTTGTTTTTTATGTATTGGTTTACGTGTTTTCCTTTTTTCTGGTGTTGATTTGAAATCTTGATGACCTTGATGAAGAAGAATGTGTTGATGCAAATGTTTACAAGCTTGATCTGCATCTTGACTTGTGGGTTGATGTGATTTGTGATATTTTACACTTACCAATTTTACTCCTTCTTCGGAGTCGTCAAGCAGCATTTCTTTTGCTAGTAGCTTTTTTGGTGCATGTTTATGTACATATACCTCTTCTTCTTCTTCTTGATTTTCACGTTGCTGTTGAGCGTCATAATGATCTTCTGCTAAAATCATACTTAGTGGTATGGTGGTTCGTGCATGGGTAAATCTTCTTTGGAGTTCTGGAGCAAACAATGCCATTGCTCCTCTATTTTCAACAGCGTTTTGTATTATATCTTCAATTGCAGCTAGGTGTTCTTCCATCATACTAACATCAGTAAATATTCGTGATGACAATGTATCAACATTTGCAGTTGCGAGTACATCTATTCCTGTGAGTAGATTCATATAAATTAATCTATCTCCTACAGTATCATAGAGTGGTAGTAATGGTGTTGCCAATAATATTCTACTCAAGTTTAAGAATACTAAGTTTTCAAAATCTGGATGGTAAAGCATGTTACCATGCATTCTATTCTGTACTAGTGGTCTTAATACTGAAACAGTTCTCAGGAATTTTGTAAAGAGTGAGAATGCAATTTTTTGGTGCTTGAGATATGCTGTATCAAAATATTCACAAAAAAGTATAATAGCGGCAGTTAAAAAAGAAACTCTAGAATATGGATTAAAATTTGCCTCATTACGATAACTGAACCTATTTAAAGTATTGTGTACACGTGAAAACTTCATAGGTTCTTCTATTGCTGTGCATGGTGAAAAGAATCTAAAAATGCTCCATTTAAAAAATGCGTCTTTGTACGGATGAAGTATACAGTCAGCAGGTTGCAGAGCAACATTACTAAACCAGCGGAACAGTACTATACCTGAGAATTGAAGATTCTCTCTTGCTTCTTCTGGTGTTGGAACATAGTTTTCAAGATAATTAAGCATGAAACATCTTTTATGTGCAGTAATAATTGTAGGAGGTAATGCACAAGCTAATTGTATGAAAGCTAAAAGAGTTGTTATGTAGGAAGGAAAACCATTAAATAGGCCTGCATATTCTGGAAAATATTCAGAAGAGTGCTGAGGTGCGAAAACTGTTATATTTATATTTGTGTTGTTGAAATTTAATGTGTTGTTGCAATTTAGAGTATTTGATGTGTTGGTGTGATTTAGATAATTTAATGTGTTGTTGTAATTTAGATGATTTAATGTGTTGTTGTATGTTACATTTCTATTTAAATGGAGAGTGATATTACTATTACATAGACTATTATTCAGTGCACCTTCTACATCTAATATTAGTCTATTAAAAGCGAACTCACTAAAAACACGTGTATCGAAAGTTGATAGTACGCCGACAACATATGCTGGTGCCAGAAATCCAAGACGTGCGGAGAAATATAAGGCTATTGCAAGGATTCTATAACGATATGGATGTGCTGTAGCATATGCTGCGTTTGCTTGAGATACAATTCTTTCTCTGTACTCATATGATGCAGCTGTTACTGATAATCTAATACCTGTCCTGGCTTCTACTTCAATCTGTACACCATGATCTACAAATGATTCAGGGTTGTACATTCTGCGAATAGTATGTGCTAGCCCTCTCATGAGTATTGTTTCCATGCAAAGTACTGTGTCTGTACTCAACACAATTCTTGCTTCTTCTGCTAGTCTTTCGAGATTAAAATTCTCTTGTCTTATTAAACGAGATACAAACCTTTCGTAACATCCAATGTTGCTTGGATCAAAAGTCCTTGAGAATTGTGGACGTAACCTTAATATGCTTAGAATATCGGACAAAGTACCTATTGCTTCGCCAGTTTCAAGCATTTGGTTTGATATATGTTCTACTAACTTGTAATAAATTGTGAATAAATCCCTTACTCCTTGTTCTTCTAGTATATTGTGATAATCAATTTCAATTGCTTCTAGTGCTGCCGCAAAGTCCTCAAATGTTATTGACTTTAAAATTATGTGTGCGGTAGTTTTTTCAGTAATAATGCAACAACTTTCATGTGTGGTATTTTTCCTGTTAAATGCAAGAAACCTTATCTGATCTATACAATATCTAAATGGACTGTGTCGAAGAGTTCGAAATGTGGCCCGATACTGTCTTATGAGTTTAAGTAGTGCCTTGTAAAGTTTTTGTTGATTGTTAGTAAGTGGTTTTTTGTTTCTCATGTTTATTCCTTAACTTGGTTAGCCATTTAATTTGTAGTGCACATACATTCAGCAATGAATTATGTAAGTTACAAAAGGTACAAGCGTAGTGCTAATATACTTTTGATTTAGCAGATACTATGTTATGTTTGAATAAAGTAATGTATAAAACTCAACTTTTTTCACTTAGGCCTATTGCAAGAAAGAAGTTTTTAGAATGTTACTGGACCACTACTCTACTACATACCATTAGTCAAAATACCTGCAAATAACTAGCTTAGCATTTCAACACTAAGTTATTAAAGAAAGCGCCACGTTAACATGTTTAGTATTTTTACTCATTAAATTATAAGCTCACATATTATATCTCAGTGATATTATTGTAGTCAATATTATTTTTATTATGGCATAAGAAGCAGTTGTGTTAATTCAACATGGTATGGTGTTAGTGGCTTTTATATTATTTATATGATATATCATTTTATGTGATGTTATGTGTTGTGGTTGTTTGAAATAAGTGAATATTAATATATTGTGCTAGTGTAAAGATTACTATTTAACAATGATATGTGATTCTGTTTAATTGTTTTTAGTTGAACTTGTTATAATATTATGTTATATTAAGTATAACTAGCTTAGCATTTTTATTTTTTAAGGTGTGTGGTTTTAATAATTGGTGGTATGGGTAAGTATTATGTAAGTTATAATTAACTTTATGTAATGTTGAATATTTCGCCTGATGTGATGCATATTGTTTTATCTTCTTGTTGCATTATCATGTTGCCCTTCATGTCTATTGTCACAAATTTCCCTGTGTAAGTGTTGTTGTAGCTTTTGACGGTAATTTTGCTATTTAAATGGCATGTTTGTTTAAGCCATAGATTTTTTATCTTTGTAAATCCATGATTAATGTAGTACTTTCTCAAGTTGTTAAAATGATTAATTACTTTTTCTAGCAATTCTAAATTAGATAAAGTAAAGTTTATATTGTGTTGTTTAATTGTTGTTGCATATTCTGGTGCTTTATACATATTAATTCCTATGCCCACTACTACCCACTTTTGTGGTACATTGTTTAGTGTTTTACTTTCTAATAATATCCCTGATATTTTCTTACTATTTATTAGTATATCATTGGGCCATTTATATTGTACTTTTGAAATTTCTTTATCTCCTAGTACTTCTTCAAGTGTTTTTCCAACAGATAATGCTGCAATAAATGTTATAGGAAATATTTCTGCAAATTTTGTGATGATAATACTGAAGTATAAATTGCCTTTGGGAGAGTGCCATATGCGTTCATATCTGCCTCGTCCTTTAATTTGTTCATCAGACATAATTATTGTACCATCTTCAGCTCCACATTCTGCAAGTTTAATTGCTTCGTAGTTTGTGCTATATAAAATTTTATGATGTTCTAAGGAATATCCATTTGGTAAGTTAATATTTGACTTCATATTGTAAAAGTTCTAGTACATTATAAACTTTGTGTTCAAGTATATAGTTAATAACATTATGTGTCGTGAATTTTATTGCCTAAATTGTAGAAAAAACATTTTGGCTTAATATTTAAGGATGTACGGTAATATTGAATAGAGGAATAACAACCCTGTACTAAACTCTGATGTCTTTTAAATTTGCTTAGTTCATTAACTAAAGAAATAATGTGTAGCTTCAGAAATCTAGTTTATTATAATGTACTGGAGGAGTCATTCCAATTACTTTATCGTTTAGTATATCACTAAATGATGGTTTGGATTTTATTACAGAGTACCATTCTTTTAATGTAGCTGTTAAATGCCATGGAAAAATATTCATGAAATCTAGTACTGATATGTGAGCAGCTAATGTTATATCTGCTAGTGTAAATTCATTACAAGCAATCCAACTACTAGCATTAAGTAACCGTTCTATGTATCTAACATGCGGAAGTAAATTTTGTCTTGCAGCTTGAATAAATCTAGAATCTGGACTTGCATTTTTTATATAATACTTTGATATTTTCTCATTTATTATGTATCTTGTAATTTCATGATAAAACTTATAATCAATCCAATATATTAATTTACGTACTATTGACCTTGTATATAGTGAATTTCCAAGTAGTGATGCACTGTCATATAATTCTTCAATATATTCACAAATTGCTTGACTATCTGCTATTACATGTTGTCCACTTATTAATACAGGAACCTGGCATACAGGATTGATCTTTATGAATCCTTCACGCTTTTTCCAAGGATTTTCTTCTATTTGGTGGAAATTAAATTTCTTTTCTTTAAGAAAGATACGTACTTTTCTAGAGAATGGGCAAAGTGGAAAATGGTATAGTGTATCCATAGTAAGTTGCATGTATACAAGTGGTTTAATTTATAACAGACTTAGTAATCTCATGCAATGTAATATTTAAACTTAATTATTTGTAAAATTAAATATGAAATTTTTTTGTATATTACTCAATAATTACAGTTATTTTCTTTTGGATATGTTGATTTTCTTATTACTTATAGAGTTTAATGTAATGTTCTTTATGATTTTACTACAGTGCTTTGTAGGAATACTTAAATTGTATAATTGAAAAGTTGACTATTCAATTAAATAAAGATCTAAAATAGAATAAGTTTTATTTTTATAGTTGATATTTTACAATTATTTTATATATGTTGATCTTTTTTATTGTATGCAGAGTTTAGTTTAAGTTATTTATATTTTACTTGATAGGAATTCTTAAACAGTGTTGTTAGAAGGTTTATATGAATTGCATACTCAAACCTGAGCAAGTTTTTTGTATTTATGCTAGATATTAGAGTGTTTTGGGTGTATTAGTTTTTTATTGTGTGTAGTTTAGTGTAAAATTATTTGTGATTCTACTATACTTATCTAATTTTGGTAAGTGTTTACAAGAAAGTTTGACCAAGCACTTATTATTTTGTTTTCCAGAAATTAATTATCTGAATGGCTTGTTGATTGTAATAGTCTTGTAAAATCTGATTTAGTATGATTACCTTTTCTTGTGGAATGCATACATCTTTACAGACTGCATACCTGATACGTAAAGTGGTATTTAATTCTTTACTGTCTTTAAATACTAATGATATGGGGAATACTACAAGGTCCTTATAAATATTGCTATGAAATGTATTGTTGTTTACAGTATCTGTATGTTGTAATGGCTTAGGCCAATGTATGTCTACTTTTTTAAATATATCATCTTGCCACTGAAAGACTGTTGGTAACCCAAGATCTCCTGGTGTATGATAGTAGATATGCCAGCCATTTTGTATTGTGACTTTAATCGCTGCTTCAATTGTCTTATTTTTCATATCTAAGGATCCTATAAATAAATTCATATTTACTGGATGTGTGACATTTGTTGCGTAACACTCATTTGTTATGAATAATGTTATTAGAATTGTTAGGATGAATTTTAACATGATACTCCTAAACTATTGACCTATAACAAGCAGCCTATACTGTTTTCTTTAGTATACATGTATTATGGTATAAAATCATTAATTTTGTTTGTTGTCATTTTTTAATATTAATTGATTGTAAGCACCAAAGGGATTTTTGTATTTGTAAAGGATGTTTAATATAATTGCTTTTGTATTACTTGCATAGCGTGGAAAAAAAGATTAACATCTAAATGAAGTACTTGGCATTTATTTTGTGAAATGTGCTCATGGATTACATGAGTTGCAGTCACATAATTCACTATATGGCATTAGCTTGTTAAAGGTCTATTGATGGTAGGTTTACGATTAGAAAATGTCTTTTACAAATATAAAAAAGGTCAATTTTTATTAAATGACATTAATATAAATTGTAAGCAAGGTGAAGTTGTTTGTCTTCTTGGTCCTTCTGGATGTGGTAAATCTACAATCCTAAAACTAATTGCTGGGTTGGAAGATTTACAATATGGGTCTATATGTATAAATGATAAGGTTGTAGTTGACAGTAATTTCTGTATGCCTACTGAAAAACGTAATGTTGGCTTAATATTTCAACATCCTTCTCTATTTCCACATCAGACTGTTATTGAAAATGTAATGTTTGCTGTTAAAGATTCTTCTAAAACACAAAAGTTTAATATTGCATTGAATGTATTACAGTCTATTAACATGGTTGCATATAAAGATATGTATCCTGATATGCTTTCTGGAGGACAACAGCAGTTAATTACTATTGCTAGAGTGATTGCTCAAAAACCAGAGGTGATATTATTGGATGAGCCATTTTCTAGCCTTGATACAGCATTACGAATTAATATTAGAAGGCATGTATTGTCATTATTGAAATCTAAAAAAATCACTGTATTGCTTGTTACTCATGATCCAGAGGAAGCACTTGAAGTTGCTGATACAGTATATATTATGCGTGATGGATATATAATTCAGTATGGTACGCCATATGAAATATATTATAACCCTAAGGACCATATGTTAGCGCAATTTTTTGGTGAGATTAATCATTTTGTTTGTACAGTAAAAGATTATTGTATAGAATTGCCAATAGGGAAAATACCAGCGCAATCTTTCGCTAATGGGGAAGAAGTAGTAGTTTGTATAAGACCTGAGGCAATAATTTCTCATTCGAATAATGGGATAAAAGCTGTAGTAAAGCAGATAAAATTTTTTAATAATATGGTCTGTGTTTGTGTAGGTGATTGTTTATATTGGATGAGATTTGCTAATGTAGTTTTACCACAGATTGGTGATACTATATTTATCTTGCTTGACTTAAATAAAATTTTATTATTTAAGGTATAGTTTTATATTTTATAGGAGTTTTATTATGACTTTAGGTCCATGGCAAATTTTTTTAATTTTATTAATAATTTTAGTACTTTTTGGCGCAGGTAGATTACCAGATGTTATGAGTGATTTAGGCAAGGGTATTCGTAATTTAAAACAAGAACTGAAAGATAATAAGTTAGCATCAACTGAGGATGAGCCAAATCGTTAGCTAGGGTTGTGGAATTTTTTTATTGCGTAGATTATTCTTGATATAATTTGTCACATAGGTTTTATAGCCATTAACTTTTTATATTTATGTATATCATGGATCCTTTATTTTGTGGTAGAGGGTGTGTTGTTATTTTTCAGGTTTTTTAATATGCATTTATTGTGAATCTGTATAAAATTAGCTAATGTTTGTGCATATATTTACGCAGATTGTTTGGCTATTGAGTGCTAGGGAGGTGGCATGGATATTAATAAGTTAATTAATATGTTTGCAAAATTACCTAATTTTGGTCCATCTTCTTCTAGAAGGATTGTGCTGCATTTACTTCGAAATAAAGAGGAGATAATGTTGCCTTTGGCTTCTGCAATTCAGGATTTGGCATTTCAGACTAAAGAGTGTTCTATGTGTTTTAATATAGATGTAAAATCACCTTGTGGTATCTGTTCTGATTCTAAACGTAATCATCAATTATTATGTATAGTAGAAGAGTTAGGAGATTTGTGGGCATTTGAAAAAGGAAAAATATATCAAGGAGTATACCATGTGTTAGGGGGGACTTTATCTGCAATTTATGGTATAGGGCCTGATCAATTGAATCTAGATAATATTGTAGAAAGGATAAAAAGGTTCGATATAAAAGAAGTAATAATAGGTATAGGTAATACAATGGATGGGCAGGTAACTACTCATTATATAACTCAGATAGTGAAGGGGTTAGGTATTAAAGTGACTAGGTTAGCCTGTGGTATACCTATGGGTGGAGAAATAGATTACTTAGATGAAGGTACTTTAAATGCGGCTTTATCTTCTCGTTATGTTATATCTTAGATAAATAAGTTATAGCTCAAATAATTAAAAGTATTAAGGTAACTGGGTTATCGTGTGATATACCTGATAGGTAATGCTTAAACTAAGGCGCTTTAAGTGCGGTTTTGTCTTCCCATTATGTTATGTCTTAGGTAGATAAGCTTAATATAACTCAATAATTAAAAGTATTAGGGTAACTAGGGTAGCTGTAATATATCTATAATTAGAGAAACAGATTATTTTGGTGAAAGCACTTTGAAATGGATAAGCTTATTTTGAATTAGAATAGCTTGTATATCAAAAAGTTTGTTTGTGTAATTATGTAGAAAACACGAGATTATTCTTTATTGTGTTACTTAAAAGTTAAAATTTGTTTTTTTTAATAAAGTCCTTATATAATGGATCTGTGTTTATAATCTATAAATTTTAGCTATTCCTGTGATAAACAATGTACTAAATTATCTGTAATGTTTTGCATGATTTTGAAGTATGCATTATCTTCTGATGTATTACCTATAGGGTCAAGTACTTGAAATTTTACTTGATATTTTGAAAATAAATTCTTTACTTTATCATTTGGAGATTCAGAAAAAATGCATTTTATTTTATTTTGAGTAATAATTTTTTTTATGTGCATTAGTCTTTTTACACTAATATTTGTGTCATGACTTGAAGAAAGTGCTGCTATAAAATTCAGTCTGAAATATTTTTCGAAATATTGATATGCATCATGAGTCACTATATAAGGTTTTGCTTTTATAGAACTGAGTGTATTACTTATTGTTTCTGCTTGTTGAGTAATTTGTATGAGCGTTAAGTTTGCGTTATTAGTGTATTTTTCTGCATTCTCTGGGTCCGTTTGACATAAAACTAACATTATATGCTTTACTATACTTTTTGCATTTTCTGGATTTAACCAAATGTGTAAATCATTTGATGTTGTGTGGATTTTATAAGAAAAATTAGCATCATATCTTGATGGTAACAGTTCTACTACTTCTGAAAGCCTAACTAACTTTTTGTTATGTATTTTATTTATGAAAGTTTCAAGGTGATCGTCTACATAAAATATAATGTCGCTATCTTGTAATTTCCTTTTGTCTGATGGTTTTAACATGTAGTCATGTATAGACACTGATTCATTGATTAAGAGGATGGGTTTTGTTACACCATTAGTAACAGCATTAACTAGTGAATATATTGGGTTTATGGTTGCTATAATTCTTGGTACAGAATATCCTATAGTAGAGTGTAGTAATGTATAAAAAAATAAGAGAAAGGCTATATGTTTCATAAGTTGTTAAGTAAAAGTAAAATTCTTGCATGTGATGATAAATCAGTCAACGACTATATTATAAATGTGAAAAATCTGTCATTTTTTTATTCTAAAAAAAAAGTGATAGATGATATTAGTTTTCGTGTGAAATTTGGTGAAATTATTACAATTTTAGGACCAAATGGTGGGGGAAAAACGACATTAATTCGTATCTTGGTTGGGATATATAAAAATTATGTAGGCCTTGTGGAATATGCAAAAGATTTTACTATAGGGTATTTACCGCAACATTTTAGTGTTAATTCTCTGATTCCAATGACAGTAGAGTATTTTTTGAATTCTAGTTATACTAATAGAAAAAGGAAGTTAGGAGTTAGTGATGTATTAAAGGATGTTAATATTGAGAGAATATTGGATAGGCAAATGTCAGAAATATCTTATGGAGAGCTACAATTAGTTTTACTTGCAAGGTGTTTGATGTTAAATCCTGATTTAATAATTTTAGATGAGCCTGTAAGTTGTATGGATATTAATGCAAAAGATAGCTTTTATAAGTTAATCAATAAACTAATTTCTATATATCACTTAAGTGTAATCATGACATCTCATGACTTGCATTTTGTAATGTCAAATTCCTATCGTGTTATATGTATTAATAAAAGTGTTTATTGCGAAGGGTCGCCAAATGAAATTGTGAAAAATGAAAAGTTCTTAAAAATGTTTTCATCTTATGCTTAGTATTTTCTCTAGTATAATTTCCTTGCTTAATATATTGAGTATTTTAATAAGGTATAACGTATTACCTTATACCTATTTTTTTGCTAACAGGTCAATTAGAAGAAAATGCAGAGGGGAAAGAATAACTATGGCTTTACAAAAGCTTGGGCCAATTTTTATTAAATTTGGTCAATCTATATCTTCTAGGGCTGACATTATTGGAGAAGAGATAGCAAATAATTTGTTGTGTTTATGTGATAAGTTACCAGCTTTTCCTTATGCAGATGTTGTAAGAATTGTAGAGGAAGATTTTAAATGTAATATAGGTGATGTATTTTGTGAATTTGAGCAAAAGCCAATTGCTGCTGCATCGATTGCGCAGGTGCATAAAGCTAAGGATATTGATGGAAATGTGAGAGCTGTAAAAATTTTGAGACCAAAAATTGAAAAAATTTTTGAAAGAGATATTAAACTAATGTTTTGGCTTGCAAAATTAGCACAGCACTTTAATAAATTCAGAAGATTTCAATTATTACAACTTGTACAAGCGTTTAATGAAATCTGTAAAATGGAAATAGATTTGCGTTTTGAAGCTGCAAATGCTGAGGAATTGAGATCTAATATTCAAGATGATGACGGATGTTATGTACCAGAAGTGGATTGGACTAAGACAACTAGACGTGTCTTAACTTTAGAGTGGGTAGACGCTGTACCAATATATAGTGTTTATAAGTCGAAAAATTGCGAAATATTGGTCAGGAATTTGATATTTTGTTTTTGTAATCAAGTGTATAGGGATAGATTCTTTCATGCAGATATGCATCCTGGTAATCTTATGATAGATACGAAAGGAAGAATTGTAATTATAGATTTTGGTATTGTAGGAAGGTTAGATAAGGCTACCTGCATGTATGTTACGGAAATACTTGTAGGTTTTTTAAAAAGAGATTATCAATATGTCGCGGATATTCATTATAGAGCGGGATATGTTGATGCAAAGTATAGTAGTTTTATTACGGCGTGTCGTGCCATAGGTGAACCTATAGTTGGTAAAAATGCAGAGAATATATCTATTTCAATGTTGTTGACTCAGTTATTTAAAATTACTAGTGATTTTGAAATGAAATTACAGCCTCAGCTTTTTCTATTACAAAAAACTACAGTATTGGTAGAAGGTGTATGTAGGCAATTATGTCCTGAAATTAATATGTGGAAAATAGCTGAATTATGGATTGAAAAATATTCTATTGAGAAAAATAAGTATGTTCAAAAGTTAAAAAAGTCTTATATATGTCAAACCATAAATGATATACCTTCATTTATGAAAAAAGTTGATAAAAGTTTAGATGTAATTAGTAATTATCAAGAACTAAGTAAAGCAGGAACTGGTATTAATAGAGATATTATTTGGGCATTAATAGTTGGAGGTTTAATTATTAAACTAATTATAGGATGATTTATTATATGTATTGTGTGTAATTATAAGTAAAGTACTTAATAGTAATTGGTATTTTAGTCAATAGTAAGTTGAGATATGATATTGAAGATATGTTAACTGGTATTAGCTAATGGAGTTTTATGTTGTTAGTTATTGAATATGTGAAGTAATTACTGAGTTAAGTTATAAAAAAGATTGATAAAAATCTAGATGTAGTTATCAAGAACTGAGTAAAGCAAAAACTGGTATTAAAAGATATTATCTGGATATTAATAGCTGGAGGTTTAATTATTAAACTAATTATAGGATGATTTATTATATGTATTGTGTGTAATTATAGGCAAAGTACTTAATGATAATCTGGTATTTTATTGATAGTAAGTGATGTTCTGTATTAATGATATGTGTATTAGTTGGCTAGTAGATAATGAGTTTAAAATTGTTTGAATATATTGAGTTGTTGGTAAGTTAAAATAGTTATTTTAAAATTTTATAATAGCAAACATAAAGAAGAAACTTTAAGGCTATTTTTGTGTAATGAAAATAATTTTAATGTATTGTCTTGAATCTTTCTAATATGCTTGCTAAAGTAGTCTTTACATTATGTTTCTTTTGATTTCAGTGTATATTGTAACTAAGATCTTTCTTTGGCAGTAACATGAAGTAATAAATGTCTGTGTTTCTGTGTATGTTATTTGCTTTAATTTGTTATTTTGTATTGTTTTCATAGGAATTATCATAATGAATATCGGACTTGTAATAATTGTTGATAAATTTTGAGGAATATTTCTTAATATTCTAATTAATATTGTTGGATATTTATAATGTGTTTTTATCCTATTTTTAATTGGATTATAGGTGTATTAGTACTTGTTTGTGGTAGTAATTTTCAAATTGCTTATTCTGTAATACATCCATATGTAAGTGAAGATTTGAATTTAAATATTGCGCAAACTGCATTAGCAGCATCAATTCATATGTGGTCTTTTTCTGTGTTTCAACTGTTTACTGGGTCAGTATTGGATTATTGTGATGCTAAAAAAGTACTGCCAATATCTATTGTAATAACAGCTATAGGTACTTTCTTGTTTTCTTATTCAGATTATACGATTTGTTTTTTTATATCACAGGTTTTTTTAGGATTGGGTGCATCTTTCGGTTTTGTAGGTGCAGGTTATATTAGCTATAAATTCTTTTCTCCTTTAAAGTCAGGAATAATGTTTGGTCTAGTTCAAACAGTATATAGTTTATCTTCTTTATTAATGGAATATACCTATACATATTTAACTTCATCAGGGTTAGCTTGGAGAGATATAATAAGGTATATAGAATATGCTGAGATTGTTGTACTTATTTTAACTTTATTTCTAGGGAATGGTAAAAAATCAATATGTTTAGAAAATAATAGTTTGAGTATAAGCAAGGTTTTATTACAAGTATTTAAACATATTGTTGAAGTAATACGAGTAAAAAATATATGGCTATTTACAATAGTTGGTAGCTTAATGTTTGGAGTTTTTTTATCGATAGCTATATTATGGGGGCAAAAGTTATTGATTGCTATGAATTTAAGTAGCCATTATTCTGGTGTTATACATTCTATAATATGGATAGGTTTTGCTATTGGATGTCCTTTAGTAAATAAGATTTCTAATGCATTGAAAAATAGAAAATATGTATTTATGGGGTTTAGTTTACTGCAATGTGTTAGTTTGACTTTATTGCTATATAGTCATAATGTTTACCTTTTGTGCTTTTTAATATTTATTTTTGGGTGTGCATCTGGTGGTCATATGTTAAACTTTTCTATTAGTACAGATGTTGTAGATGAAAGTAAAGTAGGAACTGTTTGTTCAATTATCAATGGATTAATGTGTATTGTAGGTGGTGTGATTATGTTTTTAGTAGGACTTGCACTGGAGTATCAGGATAAATATGATATAGTACATATAAGCTTGTTTATGCCAATACTTATTTTTCTATCATTTGGTGTATTATTTTTTTGTCGTGATACTTTCTCTATGAAATGATGTTTTATGTATTTGAATACAATACTTAAAGTTATTGTAAGGCTATTTTTAATGGAATTCATGCTGTGGTTTGTATGTGTGAAGCTTTATATGAAAATTTTGTTTATAGTTTGATATTTTTGATGTAGGAGTCTAGAAAATAAATAATGATAATTTATATGGAATGTGTTGTGGTTTATTAAATTACTTGATTATTGTTTTTTTAGATGTTTTCTAAATGGAGTTTTCCCGGTTTTAAAGTTTAGTAACAAAGTTTGAAATTATTGATAAATTGCTTAATAAAATTTATTGTAAAATGTAGTGTGTTACTAAATATGCCTCTACATGGACTGTAAATAGATGTTTTTCATTTGATATGTGAATTTATGATGTGTACTGAAGTTATTAAGTTGGTTGATATAGAAAAGGTTTTTAAGTTGAATAAAACTTGGATAGAGTGTTTAAAGTTGTTGATGAGTATTTGATCAAGCTGTTAATAATCAAACCATATATTTTTTATTGTAGTTAGATAGTTTTTCTTAAAAATGTAAGAGTGTTATCTTAGTGTGTATTTTAGTGAAGTATTATTTGTCATTCTATAGTCTCATAACGATCTTATATTTTTTAAATTTTCTAGTGCTATAATGCTTGAAAGTATTGGTTAGTGTATAGGTGTTGAATCTTGCAATGTATAGTGATAAAATATTTTGGTGTGTTAAATAGTAGAATGTTTTTTATAAGTGTATATTTAAGCATATTGAAAGTAGAATTTTTTAATGTTATCACTCAAATAATTATGTGCAAAAGCTGTATTATTACTGCATTTAGCAGACGACACCAGTTAAACTGTTTTGGTGTGCATCTATTATTTTGATAGATGATATGCTGTTATAAAATTGACTTGAATTGTCTGTGTTAATATAACATGATTGCATATATGGGGTTTTACCTATGATTTGATTATCAAATTTTCCTTTTTTACCACTGAACAATACAGAACAAGTTTCTCCAATCATATTTCTATTAAAAGTAAGTTGTTGTTCTCTTAATAGCTTTTGTAATTTGAGAAGACGTGCAGATTTTATTTCTTCTGGTACTTGATTTGGGTACTCTGCACTAGGTGTTCCTGGTCTTGGACTGTATTTAAAACTATATGCTTGTGAGAATTTTACTTTTTCTACAAGTTTTATTGTGTTTTCAAAATCTTCTTCTGTTTCTCCTGGAAACCCAACTATAAAATCTGACGAAAAAGCAATGTCAGGGCGTTGTTTTCTTAAGTGATTAATGATATCTATATACTCTTCTGCAGTATGCTTTCTATTCATTTTTTTTAGAATTCTGTTTGACCCAGATTGTACTGGTAAATGAACAAATGGCATTAATTTTGCTTCAATCCTATGTGCTTCATATAAAGATTGGTGCATATCATTTGGATGTGATGTAGTATACCTTATGCGTTCTATATTTGGTATTTTTGCAATGTGTTGGATTAATTGACCTAAATCCCATTCACATCCTTTGTATGTTCCATGATATGCGTTTACATTTTGTCCAATTAGTGTTATTTCTTTTATGCCTGAGTCTGCTAGGACAAGTGCTTCATTGAATATTGCTTCTACTGTCCTTGAGTATTCTTCACCACGTGTGTAAGGTACTACACAGAATGTGCAAAACTTATTACATCCTTCTTGTACTGAAATAAAAGCAGAAGTTTCTTGATTTTTTGTATATTCTTCTACTGGTATTGCGTCGAATTTTGATATTACAGGAAAATCAATATTGATAACTTGTTTTTTTATTCTGTGGGCTTTTACAAGAAGTTCAGGAAGTGTATGTATACTTTGTGGACCTACTACTATATCAACAAATGGACTTCTCTCAAATATTTCTGCTCCTTCAGCTTGTGCTACACATCCAGCAACTACTATAGTTAAGTCTTTATTTTCTTGTATTTTTCTTATTTTACCTAGTTCTGAATATAGCTTTTCAGATGCTTTCTCTCTAATATGACAAGTATTTAATATTACAACATCTGCTTCTGATGGTTCACTTACTACAGTAAATCCAAGTGGTTTGATGATATTTTCCATAATTAGAGAGTCATAGACGTTCATTTGGCAGCCGTATGACTTAATATATAAACCCTTCATTAAGCGTATAGATAAGACTTCTTGTACTCTATTAAGCATATAGTGATTAATGAATCAAAACAATAATTTTTATTCTGTTAAATTGTTGAATGTTTATAAAAAGTTGCTGTGCTTAGTATAGTTATAGCAGATAGCATCACGTATTTGTGTTTTGGTTTATTCAGGGTTTTAATCTACTTCTAATATTTCTGTTTATAGATTACTGAAAACTTATTACTAAAAATTTTCTATATTTGTGTCAGTGTTATGGAAAATAAGATTTTTGTCTGAGATATTGATAGTGAGTAGTTCTTTAAGTGTTTTTCTTGCAGTAGATTATCTATCACTTATTGAATTATGTTTATAAAGTGGTTTCGTAAGCTATTCCTCTACCTATTATATTAGAGTTTTGATATATTCTAATCTTAATTTTTTCTTGTATGAATTTGAAATCTTGTTGTTGTTGTATAACAGAATATATAAATACTGAATTGTCTTTTATTGTAATTGTACGTTTTACTATATTTTGATTGTCTAGGATTTCAATGTCGTAACTTTCAAATTTTTCATCTATAGGTGTAACAATGTCATCTTCCCATTCTCCATTGATACGTGCTCTTCTTACCCAGCTAATTGTTAAGTTGTTGTATATATCACGTTCTCCTTTGACATGTGTTACAGGTAATGGTTTCAGGTTGTTAGCACGATATGTATATATTAATTTTTTGATATAAGGTGTAGATTTTTTGAGTATTACTTTATACATTAATGCTTTGTTTATTGATGATTGATTGGTTTTAAGATAGGGTAGGCTATCTAATAATATAAAAGGTTCTTCTTTTCTATGTTTATCGATGTGTTTCTCTGTGCCAAATCTTCCTCTGAGCATATAATTTAGTTGATATGTGTTTTTTGTAATCTGTGTGACGTTTTGGAATTGTATTATTTCATTTCCAATTAATGCTAGGTTACTGTTGTTATTTTCAAATAGAGATTTGATAGAGTGTAGTTTTCCAGTTTTCAAAAAGATTGTCATTTTGTTTGCTTCATCTGGTATAGCAATTGGTCCTATACCTAAGCTGTATAGCGTAATTCCAGTGGTTGCTTCTGTATCTATAGGTAAAACATCTTTGTAGTGTTCATTTTGATTTTCATATGAATAGAGAATACTTCCTTCCCAATTTCCTTTAATTCTCGTGATTGCGAAATATAATACATTATCTATATTGTTAATACATGGGAGATCAAATATTTGTATAGGAGTTTCTATAGTTTGTTTTTCAGGATTATCATTTAAGTCATTACTATGGATAAAAGAGTGGTTAGTTAATGTGTAATTGTAGGGAATGCCTTCTATATTAATTGATAGGTTATTTATATAGATATTTATAATTTTGATTTTGTATGAGGTGTTGTTGTATTGTACTTGTATGACATCATTAATATCAAGCCAAACGTATTTTATTGGTAAAGCAAGAAAAAAGCTGTATTTATTATTTGATTTTTTGTTTAAAATATTTTCTGCTATGGTTTTTGCTTGGTGATCACTTAAGACAACTGGAACTTGAATAGTTTGTGTTATTGTATTTTGTAAGTTATGTGTTTTGACTCGCTGTGAGCTTATATTGTATTCATTGTTTTTGTTAATGTACATAAAGTTAATACTATTCACTAGATTAAATGGCTTTGTTTTCGTAAGTTTTTGTGTATTGTTTTTATTGTTAGTTAAAATGTCATCTGATGGTATATTGTGTTGTATTAGTTGATTTTCCTGAATGATTGATAACTTGTTATCTTGTTCTACTATTTCAAAATCATATAAGTCTTTTAATGAGTTAAGTATGGATTTTGCACTTTGTATATCAGTAATTACATATCCATCTATTTCGTTGTGTAAGTTTTGTATATTTATTTGATTATTTTCTAATCCTATGTTTTTTAATAAATCATAGATTATATTAGATATTTCAAGCAGTGATAGTTTCTCTTGTATCCAATGGCCTATTTGCCAATTTTTAGCATCTTTCCAGATGTTTTGTAATTGAGGGAAATAGGGGTATGGCCTTATATCCCATCCCCAAAGAAACATTTGTTCTACTATGTTAGAGTTATTCCATGCTTTAATAGTACCACTTATTGCAATTTTTTGTGCTCGAAAGTCTACATGTCCTTTTGAAAAGATTGGCTTTTTGTTATATTGATGGTCTATAAATATGCTAGGTTGACTTGTACAGTTATCTATACTTTGGAATCCATATTGTGTAAACCATATTTTTTTTGATTTTGGAATCCAAGAGGTGATGGTATTGTCTGGATTAATGTGGTATTGATTCCACCATTTTTCTATATTTTTCCAAGAATATTGGTTATTACTTTCAGTGTATGGTATTTTACCTTGTTTTTTTTCTGGATCAGTAAAAAAGTAATCGTATCCTTCTCCTGAATGCCATCCATTTATGATATCTTGTTCTGTAAATCCATTTGTAGGTTGAGGAGTATCAGTAAGTGGGAAGTATGCATTTATTCCTATTACATCAATATCTTTTGATGACCAAAGTGTATCCATATTATAATGTCCATTATGGGAATGGTATTCTCTCCAATCTGCTGCATATGTTACAATAGTATTATTACCCATTTTATTTTTTACATAATTTGCTAACTTTGTAAGTTCTTCTACTGCTGGATAATGGTTATGATTATTTTTTATTCTTGTTAACCCAATAAGCCCTGAACCAATTATAAAAGCATCTATTATATCTTTAGTTAAGTCACAGTAGTGCTTAATGAATGGGTTGTATTGTTTGCTAAAAAAAATGTTTACATGTTCTACATCTCCTGTCAAATTACCTATCCAGTGATTGTCTTGAATATCTGTTAATAGCATAGGATATAATAGTACTTTATAACCTCTTGTTTTTAGTTCATTGATATATCTAACTAAAGATTTATCGTTAGTTGTACCTACACTGTATAGAGTATAGGAGAGTTGCCTTGCTGATGCTCTATTTATTCCTGCGACATTCCAATTATCAGGCGTTGTAATAGCATTAAATTTGAATTCAACAGCTGGATAAATATTGCAATCTTTAATATTTAAGCTATCTGTGTACCAATTTACGATTACAGATATCCACTGTACATTTGGTAAAGTTTCTTGTAATTGATCTAATGAGATTAAAGCATCTGCTTTTTTTTGTTTACTATGATTGTTAATTTTTTGTGCCTCTCCGTAAGGGATGTACTGATTTCCAATCTTCTGTTGAAGAACTTTCATTTGTATTTTTGTATCATACGCAAATTCCCCAGATCCTGGTATAATATGTATACTTTTAATTTTGTGTGTTATATGGTCTTGGTAAGTATCATTGAAAGGATGTGCTGTTACTTCAAATGTGAAATTGGGTATTTTATATTCTATTAGAGGAAAATTCTCTATGACTATGTATGAAAGACCACGATATGCTGGTGTATCACCCATTAATTTTAGCATTAGTGGATCAGGCTCTTGATCTTCTGCACCTTGATAAAATCTGTATTTTAATGTATTTAAGTCTAATAATTGTGAATTAGCCCATATTTTTGAGATTTTTTTTACATACCCTTTGCATATTGCTATAGCTAAGTTTGTAGAGTATTTGTATTGTGTAGAGCTGTGAGTAATAGGTTTTTTGTTTGGATTATTTGTAATTACTATCTCTTCATCTGTAGTGATTTTAATTTTGTCCATCCATATTATATTTCCTGCTATACGCATACTTCCATATAACATAGGTATCATTTTGCCATATGTAGATGTTTGAATTTTTAAATGATTGATTTTTGGTATGTGTTTAGCTTGGGTATTCTTACCTAAGATATGAGTTTGTATATCTTGATTTGTGATATTACTTAACTCTGATGAGAGCAATGTTGCTATAGATTCTTTGATTGTATTAATAATAGTTGATAATATAGTTGATGACATAGGTGTAACTCCCGAAAAAACTCGAAAAAATATTTTTTAAGTACGTAATATTGATAGTGTGAAAAGCAGATTTAGTTGTTTTCATAATTTTATTAACAGAAATTTATTGTTGGTATTGCTTTATAATATACCTGTAGAGGGTAAGTATTCATTTTTTTGTATCAATGTAATTGATAGTTTTGATTTACAGAAATACCAGTATTAAGTATTTGATTGTTTTAAAAACTTTCTAACAGTTTATTTCATGAGTAAATTTAATTTTACTATGCATATGATCTATTTTCTTAGCCTTGAGTTTATATCATTATTACGCACCAGTGTTTTGTATGTTCAGGGTATTATTATTAATAAGAGTTAACTCTACAGTATCGGTAATAAATATTGAATCAGGCTGAGTATTTGCAATTTAAGTGAGGTTCTTGTTTCAGTATTTAATTTAGTATTTCATTATTAATTTGAGTTATTTTGCAAGATTTTGTAAGAAGCGTGTGAATTTATTGTGACGTTATTGTATTTAGTAGCAACAAGTATATTACTAAAAATTCTATCAATTAGTTATACATGTTTGTACTCTCCCTTATCTCGTTTGAATTTATTATCATGGTATTGTTGGTATAGTACTTATCGACTAACTTATGCGAAAATCTAAAAATACTACTTGATCTTATCTTTTTCAAAAATAAAGCATTAGATTCATCTCTATCAATTAATTACATATGTTTGTACTCTGCCTTATCTCTTTTAAATTTATTGTCATAGTATTGTTGTATAAACTTATCAACTAATATGTGTGACAATCTAAAAATGCTTATCTTTGTAGTGTAAACACTTGATTCTTATTAATAAAAAACGTTATTTAGATGCTGAGATATTGTATTTAGCAGAATCAGAGTTATGATTTTTAATGTATTTCAGGGATATGAGGTTCTCCTCTAAAATTTTTGCTATTGTTAAACCTATTGCTGCATATGCTGAAGCTTTTGTCGCAACCAGCAACTATAGAAAACGTGTCATGTACTGATATTTTTTTTGGTAATGTGTTATAAAATTTTATATATGCTTGATTGTGGGATTTGACTTCTACTGTAGAATTGTGATTTTCTCCTCCTATGAATGTAATAAATCCGTATGTATAATAATTGTCAATGTTGATCAAGTTAATGCATTCGAATTCTTGGTTACTTATTACTCGGGTAATACTGTAAATGTTGGTAAATTCTTCTTTGTTTAATTTGCATTTGTTATCACAGAATTGTGCTCGACATGAGGATGAAAAAGAATCTCCAATGTTTCTGGATAAAATGTTATATAAGCTACTAAGTTCTGCTATTAGTTTATCGTTAATAAGTATTATCTCATCAATATTGCCATAAAATAGTGTTACACTGCCTTGAGTAAGATCTGTATAATTTACAAGAAATATTTTCACTATAGCAGAGTCATATAATCCGGATATTATTTCTTCTTTTTTTATTATATTGTTGTTTATTGTGGTTTCTATTTTTGTACTGTTACCATGAGTAAAATTATATTTTAATGTATCGATGATTAATTCAGGAGTTGCTTCATAAGTAATATTGTCTATGTATAAGTTTTGGTCAAAATTAGTTAATCCTATTATTTTTTTGTTTTGCAAAGTAATTTGTATGCAATGTGCAATAGTTAATATTTCAGATGATAGATGTTGTTGTAATTTAGGATTGATGTTTTTCATATATGTCTTTGAGGTATAGTAATAGGTAAAATTATAGAATTTTCAGTAAGCGTAATTTTATGTAGCGTGATGCTGATAATATGAATTTTCTTGTTTTTTGAAAACTAATGAGAGATTTTTGATTAGAAAGTTAATCTTTATCATATATGAACAAATAAACCACTACAGTGAGCACTAAAACTTTCTGAAGTAGAACACTTAAAATATATCAGAATGGTATTGTTTCATCAAGCATATTTTATTAATTCGAAATATAGTGCTGGTAAATTTGTTACGTAATAATTTTTACTTTTGTATTGAACTATTTTTTGTAATGTTCAATTATTGGTCATTAAGTTATCATATGATAATTTTTACCTTTGAATTATTGTGTATTTAAGCAATAATAAATGTCATAATTACTGGAAAGCTCATAATGTTAAAGAGTGAGAAAAAATCATATTTTATTATTGAGAAATGTAATATGTATTCTAATTCTAAAGTTGAAGAAAAATTTTATGTTGTATAAGGTGATTTATAAGTAATTCTCAAGTTTATTATAGCATTTATAATGTTGGTAAATAGGTTGATGATTAGTAGTTTAGTGAATTATTGTTATAATGCGATTGAGATATTATCTTTTGAATTTGATAGATATATTACTGTGAGGTTATTTTCTGTAATTCTATGTATTGTTTGTGCTTTAAATAGTATGAACTTGCACGATAAAGAGTTTGTTGAAATTTAGAATGGTAAAAGCATGAAAGATGTGACTTGTTTATTTACTGATAATGTAGATGTTATAGAGGATATTTATAAGCGTTATCAGAAAGATAGTAGTTCTGTTTCTTCTGGGTGGCGTAATTTTTTTTCTAGCGGTTTATATGTTCAGGAAAATGTTAAGCCTACTGATCAGTCGAATAGTGTTAATATCATTGATAGTTGTAATGCTAAAATTTTAGAGTTATTGAATTTTTTTAGATCTTATGGGCATACTGTTGCTGATTTGGACCCTTTAAAGTTACAAGTAACTGGTGATTTAGATTATAATAAGTATATTGATTTAAGTGATGTAAAACCTTCTACTACATTTAATACTGTGTTAGGGTTAAATAATCCTACTTTAGATGATATCATTGATACTTTGAAATCTATTTATTGCGGTAAACTTGGTTATGAGTTTATGCATATTAAAAATCATGAAGAAAGGTTGTGGTTACAGAATAAAGTTGAAAGTGTTTGTAACAAGATATCAAATGATGAAAAAAAGAAAATATTAAAACATTTAATGGAAGTAGAATGTTTTGAACAGTTCATTCATACTAGGTATCCAGGGTATAAAAGATTCTCTATAGAAGGTGGAGACTCTTTAGTTGTTGCTATAGAAAAGATTATTGATTTATCTACTGTGTTTAATTTTCGTGAAGTAGTGATTGGCATGTCTCATCGTGGTAGGTTAAGTGTATTGACAAAAGTGATGAAGAAACCATATAGAGCTATGATATATGAATTTAAAGGTGGAATTGCATATCCAAAAGATATAGATGTTTCTGGTGATGTGAAATATCACTTAGGTTATTCTTCTGATCGTCAATTATCTACTGATAAGGTTATACATTTATCTTTATGTCCTAATCCTTCTCACTTAGAATCTGTGAATCCAGTTGTTATGGGCAAAATTAGAGCAAAGCAAGATGTATTACAAGATTGTAATAAGCCTTCTATAGTTGGAATATTAGTACATGGTGATGCTTCTGTAATAGGCCAGGGAGTTGTTGCTGAAACATTGACTTTAAGTAATTTAACAGGGTATGGGATTCGTGGTGTCATACATATAATAGTTAATAATCAAATAGGTTTTACAACAAATCCAAAAGATTCTAGATCTTCTTTTTATTGTTCAGATATAGCAAAGTTAATAGATGCACCAGTTTTTCATGTTAATGGAGATTCTCCTGAAGATATGGTTGCTGCTGTTGAGTTGGCTGTAGAATATAGACAAAAATTCAATAAAGATGTAGTGATTGATATAGTATGTTATCGTC
Source organism: Ehrlichia minasensis (assembly GCA_000825765.1). Lineage (GTDB taxonomy): Bacteria > Pseudomonadota > Alphaproteobacteria > Rickettsiales > Anaplasmataceae > Ehrlichia > Ehrlichia minasensis. The sequence continues at coordinate 23,395 of CDGH01000002.1, forward strand.
GTTATGGGCATAATGAAGGTGATGAACCTTTATTTACTCAACCTGTAATGTATGATTGTATTATGAAACATAAAACTCCTATGAGGCTTTATAAAGAGCAGTTAATTAGTGAAAATGTTGTTACAGAAGAGGAATGCAAAGTTTTACAAACTAAATTTAATAGCATGCTTAATGAAGAGTTTGTTCAGTCTGAAAAGTATGCTCCCAAGGATGCTGATTGGTTAAAAGGTAACTGGGCTAACTTTAGAAGACCTGTGCCTGGTAATTTTGTAGATTATTTGTCTGATACTGGAGTGGATGAACGAAAATTATTAAAATTAGCTCATGCGCTAGTAAATGTTCCTGAGGGATTTAATGTTAATAAAAAGATATTGAAAATATTGTCAACACGTTTTGATATGGTGTCTTCCGGTGAAAACATTGATTGGGGAACTGGTGAAGCTTTAGCTTTTGCATCTTTATTGTCAGAAAATGTGAAAGTTAGGTTGTCTGGTCAAGATTGTGGTAGGGGGACATTCTCACATAGACATGCGGTATTAGTAGATCAGGTAACTGGAAATTCCTATATCCCTTTGAATAATTTAGG
>CDGH01000003.1 GCA_000825765.1 Ehrlichia minasensis
GGGACATTCTCACATAGACATGCGGTATTAGTAGATCAGGTAACTGGAAATTCCTATATCCCTTTGAATAATTTAGGCATACCACAGGCAAATTTTGAAGTATTTAATAGTCCATTATCAGAATATGCTGTTATGGGATTTGAGTATGGATATAGTACTGATTCTACTTCAACTTTAGTGATCTGGGAAGCTCAGTTTGGTGATTTTGCAAATGGTGCGCAGATTATTGTTGATCAGTTTATTTCTTCTGCGGAAACTAAATGGTTACGTTGTAGTGGATTGGTATTATTACTTCCTCATGGATATGAGGGACAAGGGCCAGAGCATAGTTCTGCTAGAATAGAAAGATATTTACAATTATGTGCAGAAGATAATATGCAGGTTGTAAACTGTACAACTCCTGCAAATTATTTCCATGTGTTACGTAGACAAATATGTAGAGATTTCCGTAAACCTCTTGTTGTATTTACTCCTAAATCCTTATTACGTCATAAAATGGCGGTATCTAAATTATCTGATTTTACAAGTTCTTTTTTGCCTGTCATTGGTGAGATGTATCCATTATGTAGTAATGATAAGGTGCGAAAAGTTGTAATATGTAGTGGTAAAGTCTATTTTGATATTGTTGAAGCTAGAGATAAACATAAAATATATGATATAGCTGTAATACGTTTAGAACAGTATTATCCTTTTCCAGAAGAACAATTAGCAAATGAATTGACACATTATCAGAATGCTGAGATAGTATGGTGTCAAGAGGAGCCAATGAATATGGGAGCATGGGGATTTGTTAATAGTTATATTGAGAAGGTGTTGATAGAAATAAATGTGAAATCTAAACGGCCAATATGTGTTTCTCGTACTGCTTCTGCTGCTACTGCAGCTGGGTATACAAGTATGCATAGTAATGAACAGAATGATGTTTTGTCGCGTGTGTTAAGTTGAGGTTTTTATAATAAGTATTGTAGTAATTACATTATGTTTTTCAATATGGCAGAAATCTCTTTGTTATATATAATAATTAAAAAGATTTCTGTATATTGTTAATGTTTCAGGTAGATTGCAGTTATTATATAAAAAATATTAGTATAATAGATCTGTTAAAGTGTGGATTTTAATGTAAAGATATTTGTAATACAGTTTACTCATAATGTATTACTGTAGTACTGAAGCATAATTTGTTTATGGAATCAATTGAATTAAAATTCAAATTGCGGTTTATATTAGTTTAACGTAAGCGTTGCGTAATTTTTATATTTGAGTAGTAAAGAGAAGTTGGTATCTTTTGAAAATTTATTTATTTTATTCTGTAATTTTTAGAAACTTGATAGCATTATCATTAATTACTGCTCCTCCTACTCTTTTTGTTGTGTAGAATTTAACAAATGGTTTGCTTGTGAAAGGGTCTCTTAATGTTCTAATAGAACGGTTTTCTACTATTTTGTATGCATTCTTAAAGTCTGCAAGTGCTATAATTGGCAATGATTTTTTATTTAATTGAGGCATATCAGATGTTTGATATACAGGTAATCCCATTAATGTATCTGGATTTCCTAGAGTTAGTCCTGGATGCCAAATGTATTGTCCAGATGTTAGTTTTAGCGATCTAATTTCTTCCAATACACTTCTATGCATTATAAATGCTGCTTTTGTAGTAAAGTATTCGTCAAGTGAATAATATAGTTTAATAATTGTATCGCTATTTAATGTTTTGGATTCAATAGTATTCTCTTTTTTAGCATAAGTTAGGATTCCGTATGGTTTATTATTTCCATCACCAGAGATAAAAGCAGTGTTTTCTATTCTGCTGAATGCATCAACTAGATGATTAATTAACCAACTAGCCACATCTATTGCAGAGTCTTCCAATAATTTTTTTGTAATTTTTGGTTGAGCATATAATTCGTGTAAGTTAATAGTAATTTTATCAATTTTTGGTGATTTTGTTTCATCTGTGTCTTGACTACTTGCTCTCCAGTTAACGTTTGTTTGGTTATTGTCTGAGATAAAGCAATCTAAGCTATCACCGGATATTTTTTCTATGGAACATAGTTGTCGCATTACTGAGTTCTGAGTTAAGTTTTTTTCTATGTAAGATGAGATGTTATGTGGTACGGAATATGATCCATCTAATGGTTCTTCAGTGGTGCTTTTGGTTTCATCAATACCTTTACATAGGTATTGGGTAAACATCTTGTAATTATGGTCTTCATTGTGATATTTATTATCGTAAATAATAGGACGTTGTGATGATATTTCTAGTTGATCTAATCTTTCGTTGTGTATGTCTAATATATTTTCTGTTTTTTCTAATTTTTCCAATATAGAAGGGTATGTTCCACTTTTTGTGCTAATATCTAATAGTTTTTTTTCATTTTGAATTTTAAACTCTTCCCATGAAGCTGTAAGATTATTTAAAGATTCTTGAATTTCTAACATTGATGTTGTCATGTTTGCTCCGTTTGATTTATCATTAGGAGGTATCACAGCATAGAAAGTATAGAAGATATTATAATAGTAAATTTTATGGAGTATTTTGTAAAGCTGTGACCCTTGCAAAATTATATTATACAAAATATACTATGTCAAGCATATTATATGTTAAAAAAACAATATTACTTGGTACGTAAGTATGTATTGTTAGAGCAAGTGTTACAGTGTGGAAGTATAGAAAATATTAATTGATTTTTTATAAAATATTTATATGAAGCTATAACGCTTGCTCTATTATATGTTTACAGAAATGTACTATATAGGTATTGAAAATACAATATTATTTGATTGTAAAAACATATGTTTTAAATTAAGTTTAGTTCTTTTAACGCATTCTCGACTTTTAATTTGTTTTCCTGAGTTAGCTCTACTAACGGCAATCTTACTGTTGGAGATATGCCTTTTATTAAGCTCATTGCATATTTTGCTGGAGAGGGGTTTGACTCACAAAATAATACTTTTGATAGCTTAAATATTGATATATTTGCATTCATTGCTTCTTTTATATTATGAGCAAAAAATGCATTGTACATATCAGAGTGTATTTTAGGTATTACATTTGCAACTGCAGAGATACATCCCGCTGTACAACCTTGAGCATAAAAGCCCAAACACGTAGCATCATCACCTGTGAATAAAACAACTTCTTTATCTATTAGTGATTTTAAATTGAGTGGTCTGCTTATATCTCCAGTTGCGTCTTTAATGCCTATGATTCTTGGTAAAGATAGAATTCGTGCAAGTAGTGCATCATTTGCGTCAACAGCAGTCCTTTTAGGTATGTTATATATAATAATAGGAATATTAGTTGCGTCGTGTACTGCTTTAAAATGTTGATATATTCCTTCATCACTTGGTCTATTATAGTATGGTACAACTACTAATGCTGCATCTACATTTAAAGATTGGACGTATAGTGTACGTTTAATAGCTTCTTGTGTACAATTTGATCCAGATCCTGCTATTATTGGGACACGTTTGTTTGTAACTTTAACACACAATTCAATTACTTTGCAGTATTCTTCAAAGCTTAAAGTCGAGTATTCTCCAGTAGTTCCGCATGGAGTTAAGCCATGAATGTTATTGCTAATTTGGTATTCAATTAATTCTCTAAATGTATCTTCGCATATGGAAAAGTCATTCTTGAAAGGTGTGATTAATGCTGTAAAAACACCACTTAAATTGTGCATATTATTGTACCTTGATCAAATAATATGCTAATATAACTTCTGAGTATTATTATTGTCAAATAGGTTTTATGCTAAAAATTCAAGATAATTTTCTTTGACTACACGTTTATTTTTTTCCTTTCATGATGTGATAATTATTAAGATATTAGGTTCAAAATTTATTCTTGATAAAGTACCTTAACATTAATTTTTACACGGTTTCTAGGTTTGTATTTCAATTTATTTATGATTTGTTTTATTAATCGATCTTATAATTATGTGTGAAATTGTGTTTTAATTATACTGTGTTTATAAATTCTGATTAGTAATATTTATTATAATGGACGTCTAATGTATGTAGTAAATATGAACTTATTTGATAGTGTAGTTTTATTGTTAAGTAGTAATATAATAAGTTATTACTGAGAATTTGTTGCTGTGGCAGATGTATTTCTGCTTGTTATATATTGAACTGATAATTATTACTTATCTAAAATATAAACTTATAGGTAAGATATTATAATTGAGTGTGAATTAAGTTATTACTAGGATATCTTTATTATGAAAGCTATATTTTTGCTGATGGTGTATTATAAATGATGGTTATTTTTCACCTCAAATGTGTAACATAGTTAAACTTAGTTTATAGTATAGATAATGTAATTACTATAATTTGAGAGTATTAAAGTCAATAGTTACTCAGATGCCTTTACTCTAAAAAATGTATTTGGTAGCACGTTGGAAATATCGTTGTTTACCATCTGTATATAATACAATATACAGACTTATGGTGTAATAATTCAGAGATTATTATTTTACAAGATAGAAGTGCCTTACTATATTATTTTAATATGTTATATATATTATAACTAAACATTTAACTTATAATTGTTTACCACCCAAAATATGCACGTGAAAATGTGGAATGATTTGTCCTCCTTGTTTTCCATGATTTGTTACAATTCTATATCCAGTTTTATCTAATTGAAGTTTATGTGTAATTTTCTTTACTACAGAAAAGAAATGTTTAATATCTTCCGCTGAGGAATCGCTAAAATCATCAAATGATATGTAATCACGCTTTGGGATCACTAAAACATGTATGGGAGCTTGTGGATATATGTCGTGAAACGCTAACACTAACTCGTCTTCATATACTATATTGCATGGAAGTTCTTTTCTCAGAATTTTTGCAAAAACATTATCTTTGTCATAGGAATTATTACCTTCTTGCATGTACTTTCCCTGTATTAGTTATGCCTGGATTAGTGGGACTACTTTGTGTAGGTTCATCATTGATGTTGCTTTGTAAACCTTCCGCTATTTCTTCAATTGCTTGTTGCATGCTAGGAGACATGTGCTGTGGAACTAGTGGTTCTGGCTTTTGCTGCATCAGTATTTGTTGTTGTAGCTTTTGTAACATTTCTGAACTGTGTGAAGGCCCTCTAGTGTTATAAGGCATATTTCTAGGATTTGTAAGTGAAAAATCACTATTTGGCATAGCATTTGGGTCATGTCCTGAAGATACTACATCACTGTTTTGCGCTGGTGCTGATGATACTATATCGCTATTTTGTGTTGGGGATGATGATACAATATCTTTATTGTCTGTTTTACCCTTATTATCAGTATCAGTGTGAGATTTTGTATCTTGTATATCTGCTGAACTAACTTTTGGATCAGTGGATACTTTATATAATCTTTGAGAAAAAGTTTTGGCTAGTTTTGAGTCGGTTATACCTAAACTTTGTAGAACTATTTTTACCTCTTTTTCTATTTGTTCTCTTGATTTTCCAGAAACGTCTAGCTCTATGGTTAATCCGTGTTTATAGCTTCCTGCTGTGGAATCTAGTATGACTTTTCCACCTATTGGTTTTAGTTGTGAGTCAAGTTCTTTTAGTTTTTGAAAATACTGATCTGCAATTTTGCTGCTAATTAACCCTCTAGTTGTTGCTATAGGTGTCAATAATGATGCTAATGCACCTTTTCTGGTTTCTTCGACTTCTCCTTCTTTATCTTGTTCTTGCCATACTGCAAATTTTTGTAATGCTTGGTATGGTAATTTATAAGAAGGTATTTTAAAGGCAACGTCAGTTTCATGTCCTGCTACTCTTGTTCTGCCTGGTAACTCGATGCCCAATTTGTAAGTTCGATCATGCATTTTCAGGTCAAAATTTTTCTCTCTAGGTGATTTTTGGCCTGGGACAACACTCTTGAGCATACCTTCGAGATGCTTACCTACGCTTTCTTGATGAGGTAGTTTGCTGGTGGTGGGTGTTACAGCTGCTTTTATAATAACACTTGCGCCTTTCTTTAAGAAACCAAGCATTTAGATACCATAATTAATATTTAGATTAAGCTACATATTAGTAATTATAAAGTACAAATAGTAATATGTCATTATGTATTGTTAATATTTTTATTAAAATGTTTATTATTCAATTTGCAGTTTACCCATTATCTTTTTTTAGTTACTGCATATAATATACTGTATGATAAGTGTTAACAATAGGTAAAAAGTGAATCATGATAGAAAAATAACTCCTATAATGGAGCAGTATATGATGTTAAAAAATCAGTATAAGGAGTGTTTGTTATTTTATAGATTAGGTGATTTTTATGAGTTATTTTTTGATGATGCAATAGAGGCATCTAGAGTATTGAATATTGTGCTGACAAAGAAAGGAAATGTACCGATGTGTGGTGTTCCTTTTCATAGTAGTGAGTCTTACTTGAATAGATTGGTAAAGTTAGGTTATAAAGTAGCGATTTGTGAGCAATTAGAAACACCAGAAGAGGCAAAGAAAAGAGGTTATAAAGCCTTAGTAAAACGTGATGTTGTAAGAATTGTTACTCCAGGTACTATATTAGAAGATTCTTTGCTTGAAGCGAAAGAAAATAATTATTTATGTTGTATAGTTAGTGTTAATGATCACTATGCTATTGCATGGTTAGAATTATCTACTGGATCTTTTTATTATCATACAACAAGCTTGAGTAAGATTGATAGTGATTTATTAAGAATTAATCCCAAGGAAGTTTTGATTCCCGATAAATTAGTAGAGTTAGATTTGATATATTCTACTTTAAAAAAATATAAATTTTCTGTGACTCAGTATTCCAGTAGTTTTTTTGATACAAGTAGGTCTTATAATACTTTATGTAGTGTTTATGGAATCTCTACTTTAAAGGGGTTAGGTGATTTAAGAGATGAAGAAGTAGCTGTATGTGGTTCTTTATTAGAATATGTTAAAGCCACGCAGAAAGGTAATTTGCCTGAGTTAGAGTTTCCTAAAGCTTATGAAGATCGTGATTTTATGTTTATAGATGCTGCAGCATTGAAGAATCTTGAATTGTTTAATACACAGTCTGGAGATTTGGAAGGTTCATTAATTTCCTCTATAGATTATACAATTACGGCGTGTGGTGGAAGATTGTTGAAGAGATGTTTATCTGCACCTTTAGCATGTTCTTATGCAATAAACCGTAGGTTAGACATAGTTGAATTTTTTGTGAATAATAAAGTTTTGTATAAAGATGTTAGGGAAACGTTAAGAGGTATTGCAGATATAGAACGTATTTTAACAAGAGTTAAGGTTGGGAGATGTTCTCCTAAAGATTTGTATGCTTTAAAGTTAACATTAGATAAGATTTGCATATTAGTTGATTTACTAAGTAAGTTTGATACTAGTGTTGTGAGTGATTTTTGTACAAGATTAGGAAGATATGATGATTTATGTAAAACTCTTAGTAATGTATTGATGCCAAACAATGTTAGTATTGTTAAAGATGGTGGCTTTATTAATCCTGATTATGATGCACAATTATCAGAGTATATATATATTCAAAATTATAGTAATAATTTAATTCAAGAACTGCGAGATAAATATCGTAATGTTACTAATATTCAAAATTTAAAAATATTATATAATAATATTTTAGGTTATTATGTTGAAGTTTCATCAAACTATTTAATTAATGATAAAGACTTTATTCATAGGCAGACTTTAGCTAATAGTATCAGATATACAACAAATGAGTTAAAAGCATTAGAAAGCAAAATAATTTCTGCTAGAGATGCAGCAATTAATTTAGAGATAAAGATTTTTGGTCAGTTGTGTATGCGTATTATTGAGCATGCAGATGAAATTACTATGACTGCTTATGCTATTTCCGAGATAGATATGTTAACTTCTTTTGCTGAGTTAGCAATACAATATTCTTATACTAGGCCTGTGGTTGATGATAGTTATGAATTTAATATTCAAAAAGGTAGGCATCCTGTAGTTGAGCGCAATGGTAAATTTGTTGCTAATGATATTGACCTTGCACCAATGCAAAGAGTGCATTTAATAACTGGGCCTAATATGGCTGGTAAAAGTACTTTTTTAAGACAGAATGCACTTATAGGTATTTTAGCACATATTGGTTCATTTGTTCCTGCATATAGCGCTCACATAGGGGTTATTGATAAAATATTTAGTAGAGTTGGAGCTTCTGATAATATTGCACTTGGCTATTCTACATTTATGGTAGAGATGACAGAAACTGCTGCAATAATTAATCAAGCTACAGATAAATCTTTTGTAATACTTGATGAGATTGGTAGAGGGACTGGGACATATGATGGTTTATCGATTGCGTGGTCAGTGATTGAGCAGATTCACAATGTTAATAAAAGTAGGGCAGTTTTTGCAACCCATTATCATGAGTTATCGAAATTAGAAGAATGTTTAGAGAATATAAAGTGTTTCTGTATGAAAGTAGAAGAATGGAATGGTAAAGTTGTATTTCTACATGAAATTATACCTGGATCAACTAATAAATCTTATGGGATACATGTTGCAAAGTTAGCAGGGTTCCCACAATCTGTTCTGGACAGAGCGGAAGATCTAGTGAATAAATTAAAAGCAAATGAAGATTTGTTGACTTAAGTAGTATTGTGCTTAAATTTTCTATTAGTTTTGTTATACATTTTAATTTTTTTATGCTCTTTGTTTTGTGCTTAGTGAATAACTAAGTGAATAGAGTGTATTAAAAGTATATGTGAAATAATTGCATAGAAAACTGTAGTTTACTGAATTATGAATACTTGTGTATTGCATTGGTAAAATGTTCTTTTATGTGTGTAATAGGTTATTTTTTATATTTGCTATCGCTACTGCTTATGCTTGTTGGTACAAATGGTTAGCTATTTTGGAGTGTATATGAAATGGTAAGGTAAAAAGTCTGTATTTACGTAAACATTGGAGTATTAAGTGATAAAATAGTTACTTATTATACATATTGTCTACTGCTTGTTTTCATTAAATACAAGTAATTATCTTACCATATCATAGATAAGCAAGAGATATGATAAAAATAGTAATACCACTTATATAATTGTATAACCAATAGACGTGGTTTTTGTTATAACATCTTTGTTTTATAACTGAGCCAGCATCGTTATTTTAGAGTGTATATGAAAAAGTGGTGTAGAAAATCATAAGTAAATGCTTGCATTGTTAAATTAGAAAAAAGCTATAAGTAGTCTTATACGTGTTATATTTAATGCTTATTTTTGTGAATAACATGGAAAGCAGATTGTTTCTTTTAAGTATGTTAAGCGAAGAGTTGCAGAAAAAGTTTGTAATTTGCTGATAAAAATTTGAAATGTTCAGTTGATAGAAGTGAGTTATTCATGGGTAGATTCATGTTGTATTACTGTTTATTTTTGATATATACAAGTAATTATCTTAGCATATATTATAAAGAAACAAAGTGATGGGAAAAATAATAGCAATTTCGTTTCGATAATTACATAATCAATAGACATAGTTTTTGCTGTAACATCTTTCTCTATAGTTGAGCTAAGATCATTGTTTAAAGAGTGTATAAAAAAAGAAATGTAAAATCTTAGTTTGTTGCTTGTCAGTGTGTGAGTTATTAATTGATAAGAGACTATTTTGTTGGTTTTATATCTGTTGAGTGTACTGATTTCTTATTATAAAAATTTAAATAATAAATTTTCTATTTTATATTAAATGGTGTAAAAGACCTGTAGTTGTTAATAACATTTTGAAATGTTAAGTTGCTAGAGGTGTTATTCATTGGTAAATATCTTATCTTTTCATGTTTGTCTATTGCTTAGTTTTTAATAGATACTAGTAATTGCCTATTTTAATAGTATGTATGAGAAAATTATATGGAAAGTAATGTTTATACTTGTTTTTGATGAATATATAAGTATCAGATTGTCTGTTTTAAAAATGGCTGAAAAAGTTGTATAAAATATGAATCTGCTTATAAAAACTTAAAGTATTGAGTTGGTAAAAGTATTAATAGGTGTGCTATTTTAATTTGTGTTGTACTTGCTTATTTTAAAATTGATATGATATATTTAAACATATGTAAAATAGTAGTATAAAAAATATATAGTTTGCTTATCAATATTTGCAGTATTAGGTTTATATCCTATTTATTTGTACAAGTTGAATTATTTAATTGTAGTGAGTATTCATATTATTTTGTAAAGCTTATTTAGAACTCATTTCTGTTTAGTTAACTTTTACTTATTGTACTAGTTGATAGATAAATTTTTTATCAATTGATCAGTGGGCCAGTAGCAGCTTGTTCTCTTTTGAATTGAGATTTTTTTATTAAGTGTACTATGTAGTTAACCTCTTGAATGTTGTATCCTTTTTTGATTACATCTGCTACAGAATAGTTTTTGTCAATAAGTAATGTGAGTACTGAATCTAATGTTGTATAATCAGGTAAAGTATCTTGATCTTTTTGATTGTAACGTAGTTCAGCAGATGGGTGTTTCTCTATAATTTGAGATGGAATAACATCGATGTTTTGGCATAAACTGTTTTTTGGTATATTTCTGTTCCTCCATTTACTGAGTTCATATACTTTGGTTTTGTATATATCTTTTATTGGCGCAAAACCTCCACACATATCTCCGTATAATGTTGCGTATCCAACAAATATCTCTGATTTGTTGCCTGTTGATAATAACATAAATTTGAACTTATTGCTTAACGCCATTAATATTGTGCTCCTAATTCTAGCTTGTAAATTTTCTTCTGTAATATCTTCTTGAGTATTTGCAAAAGTGTTTTGTAAAATTGCTAATGAACTTTGAAATATCTCTTCTATTGGGAATATATCATAAAAAATTTCTAACCTCATAGCACATTCTTTAGAATCAGTGATACTAGTTTTAGATGTGTATTTTGTTGGTAACATAAACGAGTATACATTTTTTGGTCCAAGTGCATCAGCTGCAATTGAAGCTACAAGTGCAGAATCTATTCCTCCAGATAATCCTATAATGACACTTGTCATGCAATTTTTATAGACATAATCTCTTAGTGCTAACATCAGTGCTTGATAGTCTGATTCAATATTATCACATGTTGTCATGGGGTAAATTTGTTTTGCAAAGTCTATGTTGTAAATATTACTATCTTCTTGCCACATATTTAAGAAGTTGTATTGACCATTGAAGGTAAAGAATGACTTTCCATGAAAGACTCTATTGTTATATCCTCCTACTTGGTTGATATATACAGCATATTTATCATACGTGAGTTTTGAAATTATGTTATCTCTTGAATTTGTGTCTTGTGTATATGGTGTGTTATCCATTATTAATAGTAATGTATCTTTACTGTAGGAAGGTAATGTTGATATTTTTGATATAGGTAACAGTAATACATTTATTTTGTTAATTGTAAATGTAACGGCAATATCAGAAAACTGATGTTCTGTTGAAAATTCTATCAGTTCTTCAATTTTTCCGTTTTTTATTAAATAAATTACTTCAAAAATTTTGTTATTTTGTTGTTTGATACTTCCAATAATTATTGCTGTGTTCTTATTGTGAGTTTGTAATGCCAATTTATTAATTGTACTATCGCATTGATTGAAGAAATCTTTGGATAAATGTGGGATTTTTTGTATATATCCTGATATTGAATATCTTGCAAATATAGCTAAATCAGCTGCTTTCTCTACTGATTCTGTATATGATTTTGTAATTTTATCGTAATTGTAATCGATATCTTCAGGATTGTAATTTAATTGTGCAATAAAAATTGATGGATAGTACATAATATTATTTTTTATTATCTAATTACTAATATTTATCACATTAATGTGATATAAACCATCATAGTTTTATAGTGTTAAAACCTGTAAACAGTGTGTATATTAACTTATATTATATCTTAAATAGTTAGCAATAGTTAAATATTTAGGCTTAACATAAGAATTGTATACTGAAATTTAAATCCTGTTTTTGAGCATATTTGCTACATCTAATGCAGCGTATGTAATGATACTTTTTGCTCCTGCACGTTTGAACCCTAATAAAGACTCATAAATAGCTAAGTCATAGTCTAATAGGTGATTTTGTGATGCAGCTTTAATCATTGCATATTCACCGCTTACTTGATATGCGAACACTGGTGTTTGATATCTACTACTAATACACTTAATTACGTCTAAATATGGCATACCTGGTTTTATCATCACAATATCTGCACTTTCGTTAATATCCATTTGTACTTCAAGTATTGATTCATTTATATTTGCAATATCTAATTGGTATGTACTTTTATCTATCGTCTGGTATCTTGAGATAGACCCTACAGCTTCGCGAAATGGTTTATAGAAACTAGAACAATATTTTACAGAGTAAGATAGTATACATACATCCTGAAAAGTACAGTTATCTAAAACATTCCTAATTTCTTTAATTCTTCCATCCATCATATCTGATGGTGCTACAATATCACAACCTGCTGCTGCTAATACTAGAGCCTGCTTACATAATGCTTTTATGGTTAAGTCATTATCAATTTTATCATCAATTATAATGCCATCGTGTCCTGAACTAGTATAAGGATCTAGGGCAACGTCAGCTATTATACCAATGTTTGGTATGTATTTTTTGATTTCACTTATTGCTCTATACATTAGGTTTTCTGGATTAAATGCCTCTTCTGCATTTTCAGATTTTAAATGTTTTTCTACTACTGGAAACAACGCTATAGCATTTATCCCTAAATTTGCAGCTTGTTCAACTACATTTAATAATTCAGTAATTGAATACCTCTTTATGTCTGGTAATTGTTTGATGGGTTCTGATATTCCATCACTGTCATGTACAAAAAGTGGTAATATCAGATCATTTATTGATAAGCTAGTTTCTCTTACTAAATTACGTAACCATCCACTCAAGCGTTTACGTCTTAATCTAGTGCTAGGAAATTGCATATTTTCGACTTATTGTGTAGTGTATGTATATTTATTTAATCTTTTGATAAATAAGTATCAACAAATTTTTAAAAATAGATAAGAATTGTAGTATTTGTTTACTAATGATAAATTTGAAATGTTTTAGCAAATTGTAATGTTATGTGAAATCAATTTGATACAAGATTTGTGGTCTTTTCTATAATGTTGTAATTTTTTGGTATAGTGTATTTCAATGGGAAAAGTTTTTTCAGTATATCCTGCAGAATCATTTTTGTCTGTAGTGGCAAAGTTTGTGTTTGATGTTGTTAATGATATTTTTTCTAGTGCGATAATTATAGTTCCTAATCAAGAAAATGTTGAGTTGTTATGTAATGAATTAAAACTTTACTTTTCTGATGCGGCTCTTGTTCAGATGAGAATTATGTCATTATCAGATATAGATCGTGATTTATTAGTAAGTAATCATCATGCTGTTAGGATCATGAATCCAATAAGAAAACTTTTATTATTGATGGAGTTCATAAAATTATGGAACTCTGAGAACGATGATAATTACCCGTTATCTATGAGTTATGAACTGTCTGCATTGTTGAATGAAATGAATGTACATTGTATAGCGTTATCTAATTTAGAGAATCTATTTGATTGTGATTTACCAGTACATTGTCAAAAGACAGCGAAATTTCTTTTTAGGTTATCTAAAAAATGGAGAGAAATTTTAAAAGAGGAAGAAGTACTAGATATATTAGAACATAGGAGTTTATATATAAATGACTTAATTAAGTATTTGGAGAAAGAGTCATTAAATAGTATTGTCATTTTTGCTGGAATGGCATTTGATGAATTTTTTATCAACTTTATTCAATCATTGTATAAGTTACCTAATACTAAAATTATACTTCCGTATGTGGATATGACTATTTGTCAAAGTGAGTGGGAATTATTAGAGGAATATCATTATCAGTATTGCATAAAGAGTGTGTTAGATATTTTGAGTATTGGTAGGGATGATATCATTTTTTTAGGTAGTCCGAGTAATTCTATATTTGTAAATAGTGTGTTTAATTTTAATTTATTTTTAGAAGCATATCATAGAAATGAAATTCAAGATT
>CDGH01000004.1 GCA_000825765.1 Ehrlichia minasensis
TAATTCTATATTTGTAAATAGTGTGTTTAATTTTAATTTATTTTTAGAAGCATATCATAGAAATGAAATTCAAGATTATAATGATTATAATCGTGTTAAATTGATAACTTGTGCTTCAGATGAAGAAGAAGCGCAAGTTGTATCTGTGCTTGTGAGAGAAAATTCTTGTAATGATCTTGCTATATTTACAAATAATTTATTATTAAGTAGAAGAATAAATTCTATTGTAGATTCACAAAAATTGTTAGATCAATCTGACAGTAGTTATCTGATATTTTCTTTCTTATTGAATATATTAGAGGTTGTCATAAGTAAATGGAATCCTATATCATTATTATCATTACTTAAACATCCTTTTGTGACTTTAGGGTATGTTCAGAAAGATTATGAAGCTTTGGTGTCGTATTTTGAACTAAAAATTGTAAGGTACTATTCTAGTTGTGATTTTTCTAGTATGGAAAGTAATGTAAAAGAACAAGCTCCAGATTTATTACATTTTTGGGAAAGAATAAAAAGTATTATGCTTCCTCTAGTTAATGTAAGGTATGAAAAGATATCTTCTATAGTAGAAGCTCATGTTGTTTGCATAAATCATTTATTAGAAGGTAATATTACAATTGATCTCAATGATAGTAATAAGATTGAAGAATTTTTTAGTAACTTAAGGAACTCATGTAGTGGTATAAAAATATATGGGATAGATTTATACAGTGAGATTTTAGTATCAATTTTGCGTAGTCATTTTTTTTCAGAAAATTATAAATTGTCTTGCATTAACTTGTCTAAGAGAGAAGTAGTAATTTTTTCTGGATTTAATGAAATAAATTATTGTGTAAATTCATTTGGTACACTATTAAATAGGTGGATACGTGCTAAATTAGGATTGCCTTCTATTCAAAAAGAGAGAGGTTATTTTGCATATTTATTACATAGCTTCTTTTATTCTGATAGAATTTATATTACTCAGTCTTTAAAAAGCTTTGGTAAAATAAATGAAGAATCTACTTGGGTTAGGCGGTTAAGGGTTTTAGGCAAGCTTTATGATATAAAAGATTTGAAGTGTGAACCTTATTCAGGTATTCATGATAAGTCTTTATTTGATGGTGTAAAAAATTTAGCATATTTGAGACCTAACCCTAATCCAGAGATTGATAAAAGATTAGGTTCATTTAAGATCTTATCGTCAACTGCTTTAGAAATTTTGGTAAAGAATCCTTATGTGTTTTATTTAAGTAATATTTTAAATATTTTACCATGTAGAAATATTAATGAAAAGTTTTCTATGCGTGACTTTGGGATTATTGTCCATAACGTTTTACATAAGTATTTATTAAATAGTAATAGTCAGTTTAGATGTGAAGATTTAGTAGAAATTGCTGTATCAGAGTTATTGAATAAATATAAAAATTTTCCTCAAGTTGAGACTATTTTATGGCCTAAGTTTCAAAGAATAGCTGAGCAATTTTTTGAGATAAGTTTAGAAAGAAATAACTATATTGATGAGATTATAACAGAGAGTTTTTTTTCTTGGGAAATCAATAATAATATAAAAATAGTGTCTAAATGTGATAGAGTAGAGTGTTTGCGAGATGGTAGTGTTGTTATTATTGATTATAAAACTGGTGTAATTCCTTCGCAGTCAGATATTAATTACGGTATTTCCTTACAAATGATAATACAAGCATTAACGGTAAAACAGAGTCTAAAAAAGGATATTTCAGGGTTGATGTACTGGAAGATAAGTGCAGAAGATATGAAGATAATTCCTATAGATAATTACGTTGAACTTATGAAGCAATTGGAGATTGATTTGAAACAGTTAATATTGAATTATGTTACTTTTATGAAACCATTTACTGCATCTTATGATGTGTCTAGATATAGTGATTATGATCTTTTGACTCGTACTAGGGAATGGATATATTTTATATAAATACTTAATCTCTCATTAGTGTGTAAGATTATAAAAACTTTGGATATTATACCTCATACGCTTTGTTAAATCTCATAGCTTACGATTTTTAATGTTAGAAATAATGTATTATTAAACACTATATAAATTTTTTATCGCATTGGATTGTAAATGATAGGCCAAGTTGTTTAGTTGGTATGGTGTAAAAAATAAACTAAATTTAATAAATAGAAATGTATAAACATATAATATAACTGGTGAATACTGTAATTGGTGTTAAAAATTTTACTACTATAAAAAGAGGTTCTTACATTATTTAAAATGCTTTTTTTATTTATGTAATGTGTTGCATGTTATCACCATTATTTTTTGTAGAATGCCTCTTTTATTAGCAAAAGTGTGTTATTTTAGCATCAGTATTAATTATACAGAGATATATAAATTATGATGTAATATGAGATATATAGTAAAAGTTGATTAAGTATTTCTCGTGTTAAATAATGATTGACATGACAAATAAATAACTGTAGATTTTTGGTCCTTTGTTTATTATTTTGGTGTCTGAAATGTCACATAGTACTAATAAGAAAGCAATTTTTTCTCTTCTTTTTTGTGCTTTTATAGAGTGTTATGATTTTTTAATATACGGAAATTTTGGTCATATATTTAGTCAGATGTTTTTTTCTCAAGTTAATAATGAAAATCTGTCCTTAATATTATCATATGCTATATTTGCAATAGCTTTCTTTGTTAGACCACTTGGATCATTATTGTTTGGGTATATTGGGGATAAATATGGAAGGAAAGTTTCTTTATTTATTTCTGCCTCTATGCTTATTTTATCAGTTGGAGGTATTGCATTTTTACCTACTGTTGATTCTATAGGTGTATTAGCTCCTATTTTATTAGTGTTTCTGCGTACTGTGCAAGGATTGTCTTTTGGAGGAGAAGTAGGTGCTATTGTTTTAATAGCAGAAAGTGTTGGTGAAAATAAAGTTGTTTCAGTATTAAGTTTACATTTTGTGTTAGCAGTCGTAGGAGGTGCGGTTGGATCTTTTGTTTTTAAATTATGTTATAACTTTATTCCAGAAGTACAATTTTATTCTTGGGGTTGGAGAATACCATTTATTGTAGGGTTAATTATGTCTATAATATTACCTTTTTTACGTCATTCTATTGAAGAAAGTAGGCAGTATTTAGATTATACATCTGGTAGAAAAATTTCTAAAGTTCCTATTTTAGATATAGTGTTACATTACAAGAAAATTTGTATTATTATATTTACCTTAGTAGCAACTGCTAATGCATTGTTTTATATGTTTTTTGCATTCTTAAATATACCACAACAAGTAAGTATGACAATTTATAGTTTGTTGATATTGACAATGTTAGCATCAGGCTTTATATCTTTTCTTATGTTTCGAGTATGCAAACCTGAAATTGTGCTATTTACAATTCAAGTTGTATTTATTGCATGTGTATCTCCTGTAATATGCTTTTTAGGTCTTGATTCTGTAATTAGTTTTTTTATTCTGGCAGTTGTATTAGGTATGTATGCAACTCCTTTATTATCTATTTTAGTGTTTTTATTACCAGTTAATATAAGACAAACTGGCTTTTCAATGTGTTATAGTGTTGCTGTTGCAGTTTTTGGTGGGGCTACTCCTGCAATCTGTTTATGGTTAAGTAATGTAACTCAGTTGAGTATATCTCCTGTAATTTATTTAGATTGCTGTGCATTGTTATCTATGTTTGGTATTTTGTGCTTAAAACAGCATAATGTCAAAAAATGTGAACAAGTAATGTATGCATAATTGGAACTTAAAACAGGATTTGCTTGTTAAATTTTGATGATGACTTTATGTCAGCAGCGTCATTAGTGCGCTAGGTAGTTGTATCTTTAAGATAATTGCTTAATTAATATATATATTTTGGTTAATGCATGTTACAAAAAATAATAAGTTTTGGTAGGAATATTTACAGGAGAGTTTTGCTATTTATTTAAGTATTAATCTGTATGCGTTCTATAAAATAATGTATTTTTCATAATAGTGTTTAAAGTAATATTTTGCTGTTTGTTTATAGGTAATCTGCAAAAAATAATTTTAGTTTCAATATGTAATGTGTGTAATTTGTGGGCAAATAGTTATCTTTTAAGTGGTTCTTGGATAATATAAATTTTAAATTGTGAATGTTTTTAAAAATAATGTGTTTGTAAAGTGGGTTTGTTGTGTAAATATTAGAATGATTATCGTTAGCCAAGTGGATAAAGTGCTTGATAAATGGCTGTATTGTTAAGTAAATATTGGTAGTGTAGATTTTGAAATTTAATATGTTATAAAAGTAATAAATTTATCATTGAAGTATAGTTTGTGTCTTTGTGAACTTCAAAAATAGATTCAAGTAGTTAAAACAATATGATAAGCAAGTAATTGTATTTTTGTAGATATTAGTTGTTATTGTGATGTAAGTAAAAGGTAGCAGTATAATAGGTTTTTTATTAGTTGATTATAATATAGTTGGGTATTTTATAGAATGTATGTTGTCTTGTTTTAGTAGTATGTAGTATTGTATAGATCAAAGGATCTAGGTGAATTATTTAGTCATTTGATGTTGGTTGACATTGATAATCAATGGTTATAGTTATAATATGAGATAAGTATCTAATGAGTTGCATATATGTCAGCGCATTCTAATGTTAAGCCTATGTTGTCAATACTTATATGTACGTTCATAGAATGTTATGATTTTTTGATCTATGGAAATTTTAGCAAAATGTTTAGTAAAATGTTTTTCTCACATCTAACTGAGGATTTTGCTATGGTGTTATCACTGATGTCATTTGGAATGGCTTTTTTTGTGAGACCTTTTGGAGCATTATTATTTGGTTATATTGGTGATAAATACGGAAGGAGGACTGCTTTATTGAGCTCTGCAGCTTTGCTTATTATATCTGTAGGTGGTATAGCTTTTTTACCTCTTTTTGAAACCATAGGTATATTATCTCCTATTTTATTAATAATATTGCGTATTTTGCAGGGCTTGTCTTTTTCTGGAGAAATAGGTGCTGTGGTTTTGATGGTAGAAAATGCAAAAGATGCTCGTAATATTGTTTATGCAATGTATAGTCATTTCGTGGTAAAGGTATTTGGTGGTGTAATTGGATGTTGTGTTTTTAAATTATGTAATAACTTGATTCCTGAATATCAATTTTATTCTTGGGGGTGGAGAATTCCATTTGTTGTAGGATTGGTAATGTCTTTATCATTCCCTTTTTTGATTAATTCTATAGAGGAAAGTAGGGAATATTTGGATTGTAGTAATAAGAATAAAATTTCGAAAGTACCTATTATAGATATAATATTAAATTATAAACATCCTTTTATAGTAGTGTGCGTTTTTATACCTTTTTGTCATGCTTTATTCTATACTTTTTTTGTATTTTTGGAAGTGCAGAGCAGAGTTAATATGCTGATATATTCTTTATTGGCTTTAACAACAGTTTTATCAGGTTATCTAGTTTATCTTGTATGTAGATTATATAAAACTACAACTGTTGTGTTTAATATAAATATATTTTTTATTGTCATTATATCTCCTATTATGTGGTTTTTTGGTGAATCTATTTTTACTTATTTTCTAGTAGCGTTGTCTTTGGGTATGTGTTCTACACCTCTTGGTGCTGTACTTATGCTATTATTTCCAGCAAATGTTAGACAAACTGGTTATTCAGTTGCTTTTAATATTGGAATAGGATGTTTTAGTATGTTAACTCCAATGATTTTCTTATGGTTGTCAAAATTAGGGTTATCTACTGTATTTTGCATAGATTTTTATGCGTTATTTTCTTTATATGGTCTTTATTACCTCAAGAAAGATAAGAATGTTATTGAATACGAGAGTATGTTTAAATAATTTATATTGATTCAAGTTTGTGAGATTTGGGTATATTGAGTAGAATTTATGCTATTTTTGTATGGCATAGTTGGTTATTTATAATATATTTGCCAATGTTGTATAGTAGTATTATATAGTTTTATTTTTTAAATAATAGTGCTAATAGTATTACATATAAAGTCATTTCTAAGAGCTTTTTTGTTAGTTTTAAAAGCATTATAGTAGTACTTTTTATGTTATTTGTAATAGCTTAATGTTCTATGATTTTATTGCTGAGTTATCAAGTATTGAGGGTTAATAAATACTGAGGGTAGAAACTCAGCTACACTTTACTCTTGAAAGGTTTGATTGCGTAGTATATTTTTATAGCAGTAGTTTTATTAGAAGATTAAATGTTGATATGTGAGGCGGTAATTAGAGACTAAAGTAGTGTTGATTATGATGTTTTTTATATTAGGATATTGTGGTAATTATTTAGTGATTTTATAGATTGTAGGATGTGTTTCTTAATATGATAAACACGTAACTAATGGTATGCATGTGATTTATGATGTTCTATGTCAACAGTTAATATTGTGATGCAGTTTTTGTATGACAGCATTTAATGTAATTTGAAATATTAATATACTAATGAAATGATTTGAAAATGAAGCAGCATTGTGTGATATAGCTATACCTTTTGTATATGATTATACATAGTATTGCAAGTTGAAAAAGAGTAGTAAAAAACTTTCTTGAATGCAGTACTAAAAGTGATATTTATTGAAAATAATATCCATATGTATCTGTTAAATGTATATTGCGATTATAGATGCATTGAATATGAGTATTTGTTATAGTTGTTTACAATGCAATGGTATTTTATTATTAGTAAATAACTACATTTCATGTTGAGAAAAGTTGGTAATGCAATAGTTTAATATAACAGAGTAATACCATACATTTGAAAGTTTATACTTTGCTGATAGTGTGAAAATGAAATGTTATTTTTTAACAGTAGCTACACTGTAAATTAATGCTTTAAGTTGCATTTAAGTGCAATAAAATTTTTTCAGATGAGTAACTAAGAGAGTTGTATAATTATAGTGATAAATAACTTATTGTGCTTAAAATGGTATTTCGTCGTCAATAATTATATCATCACAACTGCTATCTTGAAAATTTTCTTTACTAAAGCTTTCTGTAGAATACTCATTAGGTATAGCATTATTATCCATGGTATTGCTTTTAGCATCTAACATATACAATGCTGAGTTAAAGCCCTGTAGAATCACTTCTGTTGTATAACGGTCAACGTTATTTTGGTCTGTCCATTTTCTTGTTCGTAATGATCCTTCTATGTAAATCTTACTGCCTTTACGTACACAGTTTTTTATAATTTTGACTAAACCTTCGTTAAATACTACTATATTATGCCATTCTGTTTTTTCTGTACGTATGCCAGATGTCTTATCTACCCAGCTTTCTGATGTTGCAATGGAAAAACTTGCCATTTCTTTTCCATTTTGCATTACTCTAATATCTGGATCTTTGCCTAGATTGCCTATTAGAATTACTTTATTTACGCCGATAGTAGACATAGTTGTATTTTCATAATGAATTAACAAGCATTATTATCGTATTTTATTAACAAATCAGTCAATAATTTTGTTATGAATGTTGTTAAAAAAAATGGACTAATGGTACAGAATGATGTTATCTAGAGTATTTACTTTTTGATTATGGTTCACAATGGATAATTCACTACCAGTAATAAGGAGCAAAACAATAAATAATGTTTTTAAAGTTATGGGTGAAATGGCTGATGCAATACTTTCTTGGGTCGGTAGTATTAATAAGGATTTAACCAGGGATCAAGATATTAGCAATCTTTATGAAAAAATGAAAGAATGTGTTAATCCAAAAGGTGGGGAAATTAAAGCGAGATACAATACCATATCTCTTGGTAATTTATATTTGAACTTGTCTGATGTTGGTAAAATAACGTTTTTTAAGTTACTAGAAGAAAAGTTTAGTGCTGATAGAATTGAAATAGATGAAAAGATAGGTGATTATATACGTGAAATAGATGAAGGTGAAAAAAGAAAGTGTGAATTTGAATTGATTACAGTTTTAGAATCTCCTAGGTTTCATATACTTAAGCAATTTATTTCATTACCTGATGGGTTAAAGTTTATCGTTGACATGAGAGCTGATGTAATAAGATTAAAAGATAAACATCAGTTGTTCTTTTCTCTAGAAAGAGATTTGAGAAACATATTGTCTTCTTGGTTTGATGTTGGCCTTCTAGATTTGCATCAAATTACATGGGATTCTCCGGCTTCTTTACTAGAAAAGTTGATTTTGTATGAGGCAGTGCATGCAATTTCCTCGTGGGATGATTTGCGGGATAGATTAGATTCAGATCGTAGATGCTTTGCTTTTTTCCATTATAAAATATCAGGTGAACCTTTAATTTTTGTAGAGGTTGCCCTTGTTGATGAAATAGCTACTAGCATACAAATGTTGTTAGATTCACATGTGCCACCTAAGGATCCAAAAAATGCAAAGGTTGCTATTTTTTATTCTATTTCAAACACACAAATGGGACTTTCTGGAATTAGTTTAGGTAATTTTTTAATAAAACGTGTTGTGAATAAATTATCAGAAGAATTTCAAAGTATTAAAATTTATGCAACTCTTTCTCCAATACCAGGTTTTGTTAGATGGCTTACAAGAATTTTGCCAAATAATCTTGAATTATTAAGTGAACTTAAAGTTAGTGTCTCTATTGATGAGATAATATCATATGTAAATGATAAGCAGTATGCTGATTTATCTCAAGACATTAAAAGCTTATTTTTAAAACTATGTGCTTATTATTTAGTGAAAGCTAAGAATGCTGATAGAGCGTTAGATCCAGTTGCGCACTTTCATTTAAGTAATGGTGCAATTATCAAGCAATTAAACTGGATGGCTGATGTTTCTGAAAAAGGTTTGAGTAGTTCAATGGGTATTATGGTAAATTATCATTATGAATTATCTAAAATAGATGATAATTATGAAAATTATGTAATTAATAAAGAGATTAATTGTTCAAAAGAAGTATTGTCACTGTTAAAGCGTTGATTTAATATGTTTTATTTAGATAATATGTTTTTATGAAAGTTATTAAAGGAAATAGATGTGATTGGGAAGTAGTGATAGGGCTAGAAGTTCATGCACAAGTTATTTCTAATTCTAAATTATTTTCTGGTGCTTCAGCAAAAACTTATGATGCTTTGCCTAATACACAAGTGTCGCTTTTTGATGTAGCAATGCCTGGTATGTTGCCTGTCCTTAATGAGTACTGTATTTATCAGGCAGTAAAAACTGGTATAGCTTTATCATGTAAAATTAATAAATGTTCAGCTTTTGATAGAAAAAATTATTTTTATCCTGATTTGCCTTCTGGTTATCAAATAACACAGTTTTATTATCCGATAGCTACAGGAGGTAAAATTGTTTTAGAAGATCATGATGCTAAGGAAG
>CDGH01000005.1 GCA_000825765.1 Ehrlichia minasensis
TTATCAAATAACACAGTTTTATTATCCGATAGCTACAGGAGGTAAAATTGTTTTAGAAGATCATGATGCTAAGGAAGTTCGTATTGCGAGAATTCATCTTGAACAAGATGCTGGAAAGAGTATACATGAGTTTGGTAATACTTATATCGACTTTAACAGAGCCGGTGTTGCATTGATGGAAATAGTATCGGAACCTGATTTAAGATCTGTTGAGGAAGTTGCGGAATATCTGAAGAAATTACGCATGATATTGCGTTTTATAGGTACATGTGATGGGGATATGGAAAAAGGCTCTTTTCGTTGTGATGCAAATGTTTCTGTGAGACCTATTGGTAGTAATGAACTTGGTGT
>CDGH01000006.1 GCA_000825765.1 Ehrlichia minasensis
GGGGATATGGAAAAAGGCTCTTTTCGTTGTGATGCAAATGTTTCTGTGAGACCTATTGGTAGTAATGAACTTGGTGTGAGATCTGAAATAAAAAATCTAAATTCTATTCGTTATGTTATGCAAGCAATAGAATATGAAGCAAATAAACAGATTAATATTTTAGAAAATAATGAAATAGTTACTCAAAATACATTGTTATTTGATGTTTCATTAGGACAGACAAGAGTCATTAGAACTAAAGAAGATGCTCATGATTATAGATATTTTCCAGATCCTGATTTGTTTTCGGTAAAGATTGACGATCAATATATAGATCATGTAAGATCATTGTTACCAGAATTACCTTTGCAAAAAAGAGACCGTTATATTAATGATTTTCATCTAAATAAATGTGATGCAGATATTTTATCTTCCGATAAAGATGTTGCTATGTATTTTGAAAAAGTTGTAGAAAAGCATGATGCCAAACTTGCAGCATCTTGGATAATAGGTGAGCTTTTTGGTAGATTAAATAAGCTTGGAATTACTATTAATGAATCTTCAGTAAAAGCTGAGCATTTAATACAACTACTTGATTTAATAGTTGATAATACTATTTCTGGTAAGATAGCAAAACAAGTATTTGATATGATGTTTGAATCGGGTAAGCTTCCTGCATTAATAGTTAATGAGCATGGATTAAAACAAGTAGATGATGCAGATATATTGTATGCAGTTGTAGAAAAGATTTTGAAAAACAATGCGAGTAAAGTTGAAGAATATAAACAAGGCAAGGAAAAGTTGTTTGGATATTTTGTAGGACAGGTAATGAAAGAAACACAAGGTAAAGCAAATCCTGAAATGGTAAATTCTATTATCAAGCAACAATTAGAAAATAAGTAGTTTGTGAGTTGTTGTTGTTATTTAAAATGTTTGTTTGGTATAAGAAGGTTTGTTCTTTATCATTACTAATTTGTGTTGTTAAATTCATTGTTTTTATATAATGATTTTAGGATGAGTAAAATAATAACAATATGTCTACTTAAATATTCAGTGATTTAATACTTTTAAATGCTTTGTATTAGCTAAATTTATAGTATTGAATTGATTTGTATATTATGTTTGATTAGTGAAATAATAACAGTGTGTATGCTTTAAAATCCAATTGTGTAGTACTTTGAATGTTTATTGTTGGATATGTTGTACAATAAATTTGATAGATAGCAAAGTTTAACACTGAAGTTCATTTTGCAGTATGCTGTTTATTATGTGTAAGATATTTTGATAAATTTAGAGTTAGTTATTATAAATTGCAGATAATCTGTTTTATATAAGTGAAGTTGGTAATAACATTGCTTTACTTGTGGAATCAAATTAATTACTGAATCTTTGTGTTAGTCTAATAATGCTAGCTTATCATAATGTTATATGAGGCTTAGAAAGATTTAATCCTGTAGAATTTAGGTAATAACTAAAGTTTAATTGTAATTTCAAACAAAATTTGTTTTGTATCTGAGATAATAAATGTCTAAGTATTCTTGAAAGTTAAAAAGTGCTCTTTATTGGCTAAATGTCATTGATTTACATTGATAGTATAAACTTAGATGATTTTTCAATAAAAGAATACTGATTTAACCAAGATGTGATTAAGTTTATTTAGGTACAAAATATTAGAAGTGTAGGAATTATTGTGAATTAAAGTAATGTAAACTTGAAAACTTTTTTAATGTTTTTATATTGTTTAATTGAAGGAATGATTAAATTGTGTTATTAAAGCTTGTAATATAAAAATTATTAATTAAATAAAAGATTAAAACCTTATTGACAACTTCTTTTGTACTTATTAGCATTATAAATCTTATATACCGGGGGTGTAGCTCAGTTGGTTAGAGCGCAAGCCTGTCACGCTTGAGGCCGCGAGTTCGAGTCTCGTCACTCCCGCATCTTGAAAATTTTTTATTATGATTTTGTAACTTTTTGGTTTTGTAGTATTGTAAGAGAATGTCTAAAGAATAAGGAGATATTGGTGCTTGCTAGTGATATAATGAAAGGGAAAAAAGGATTAATCATTGGGATTGCTAATGATAAGTCTTTAGCGTGGGGTATTGCTAAAACTTTAGCTATGCATGGAGCAGATATAGCAGTAACTTATTTATCTGATGTTTTTAAAAAAAGAATAGATCCTTTGGTAGACTCTATAGGTGTAAAGTTAGTCTTGCAATGTGATGTATCTAAAGAAGATTCTGTAGATACTATGTTTGAACAGCTGAATGATGAATGGGAAAATATAGATTTCTTAGTACATGCTGTTGCTTTTTCTGATAAAAATGAGCTAAAAGGTAGATATATTGATACATCATTAGATAATTTTTTAACGTCTATGCATATATCATGTTATTCTCTTACTTATCTTGCTAAGAAAGTAGAAAAGATGATGTGTAATGGAGGTAGTATATTAACATTATCTTATTATGGTGCACAGAAAGTTATGCCTCACTATAATGTTATGGGAGTGTGTAAAGCAGCTTTAGAGGCAAGTGTAAAGTATCTAGCTGTTGATCTAGGTTCTCAGAATATTAGGGTTAATGCTATTTCTGCTGGACCAGTAAGAACTTTGGCATCTTCTGGGATAGGTGATTTTCATTATATACTAACGTGGAATAAATATAATGCTCCATTGAGACGTAATACTACGATAGAAGATGTTGGTGGAGCTGCACTTTATTTGTTAAGTGATTTAGGTAGAGGTACAACAGGAGAAATTTTGTATGTTGATAGTGGATATCATGCTATAGGTATGAAAGCAATAGATGCTCCTGATATTAATTATGTTGAGGCAAAATGAAAAGTGGGTACAGTATTGTGTTTATAGAATTGTGAAATTTATACCCAGCTAGATTTTTATTTGTAATAATTCTATTTCTCTAAAGTTATATTGTATTATTTGTTTTGTAAATTTATTTTTGATTGTATATTGCTATATTTAGTATAAGGTTTTAGTGTCTTTGTGGAAATTGATAGATGAGTTTATTTTTCTATTGTATAATACAAGCAATCATGATTCTCAGTAATTGTTGTACTGACGGGATTCATGGTTTTTCAAGTTATGGTTGTAGTTTTGGATTGGCTATATGAGTGATAGTAATACTGTGCTTTTAGGGGATTGTATGAAAGAAAAGCTTCAGTCCGATAATCGTGTAATTTGGAAAGACATTCAAAGTAAATTACATAAGTTTTATGGTAATGCCATATATGATAGTTGGTTAAGTGTATTAGTATATGTTAATAATGAAGGCGGTAAGGTTTTGCTGTCTGCACCTACTAGATTCATAAAAGAATGGATATTAGTACATTACTTAGATCAAATTTTAAAATACTGGCAAGATGAGGATGAAGGTGTTTGTTCTGTAGACATTTGTGTTGTGAATAATCAGGATACTAACTTAGTAGTTAATGTCAAAGATCAACAAGATAATGAAGTGAGGAATAATTATGATCATTTAAGTTCTCCATTGGATCCTAGGTTTACTTTTGATAATTTTGTAGTGGGGAAGCCAAATGAACTTGCTTTTGCTGCTGCAAGAAGAGTAGCAGAGTCTAATGATCCAATATCTGGAAGTAATCCTTTATTTCTATATGGTGGTGTTGGTCTTGGGAAAACTCATTTAATGCATGCTATTGCTTGGTATATTATAAAATCTTCTTCGAAAAGAAAAATAGCTTATCTTTCAGCGGAGAAGTTTATGTATCAATATGTTACAGCGTTGAGGAGTAAGGATATAATGCTATTTAAAGAGCAATTCCGTTCTGTTGATATTTTAATGGTTGATGATGTTCAGTTTATTAGTGGTAAAGACAGTACTCAAGAAGAGTTTTTCCATACTTTTAATGCATTAATAGATCAAAATAAGCAACTAGTCATATCTGCTGATAGGTCACCTAGTGATTTAGATGGGGTTGAGGAAAGGATAAAGTCAAGATTAGGTTGGGGATTAGTAGCTGATATTAATGAGACAACTTTTGAATTACGATTGGGTATATTGCAGTTAAAGGTTGAAAGGATGGGTATTAATATACCAAATAAAGTATTGGAATTTTTAGCAAAAAATATCAAGTCAAACATTAGAGAATTAGAAGGTGCACTTAATAAAGTAGTTGCACATTCTTCACTAGTAGGGTGTAGTATTACCTTGGATTCAGCAAGTGATATCTTATCTGATCTATTACGTGCAAATCATAAAGCAGTAACATTAGAATGTATTCAAAGGAAAGTTGCTGAGTTCTTTAATATTAAGATGACAGATATGTATTCTACTAGAAGATTAAGAACTCTAGCTCGTCCTAGACAGGTAGCAATGTATTTGTCAAAGAAACTGACTCAAAAGAGTTTACCAGAAATTGGGAAAAGTTTTGGCGGTAGGGACCATGCGACAGTAATTCATGCTGTTAAACAAATAGAAAAGCTAATAGAAACAGATGATAAATTAAGAGATGACATTAATTTATTGACTAGAATGTTAAGGTAAGTTGTACTTATTTTTATGTAAGTCAATGTGAGTTCATTGCTGTGTGTAATTATTGTGTCTTGTAATATTGATATGTTGGCTCGATAGTTAATATAAATGCTGTTTAGAAATCTGATTCTTTTTAATAGTGCTTTTGTGGTAGATTACTCTCATTGTTTCATGTTGCTGACTTGTTAGTTTAATGTGGTAATGTAATTTATTTTTATTATATATTTTTTAATAATGATAAATTGCTAGTACCTTTTTGATTATTTGTCGTGTAATATTTCTAAAATGTTATTTTTATTCAGTTTAAAATGAAAATAAGTGATTACTTTTTAATTATTTTGGTATGTACTTTTTCTATAAGGTGTTTCCTATAATCATGGTTATTAATTTATTAGTTAGCTGATTGTTAATAAAATTTTGTGGCTTTGTTATCTTGGTTTTTCACAGTAATAAGTTGTTGTTACCTTATGATATTTAGTTTGCTTAAATGTTTATGTAATAGATTATTAGCTTTTTTGTCTTGTTCTAATGTATTAAAAGTATTGTAGCTTTTTTTATTATTTTCTAAAATATAGATCTGTTTATTTGCTTCATGTTCTATTGTTTGCATAACATAACGAATAGAATTTAGATTTTTTGTTTCAGATCTTACACCAAGTTCATTACTACCAATAGGTCTCACAGAAACATTTGCATCACAACGAAAAGAGCCTTTTTCCATATCCCC
>CDGH01000007.1 GCA_000825765.1 Ehrlichia minasensis
CTTCCTTAGCATCATGATCTTCTAAAACAATTTTACCTCCTGTAGCTATCGGATAATAAAACTGTGTTATTTGATAATTAGAAGGCAAAAATAATTTTTTGTATCTAATATCTTTGAAATTGGTTTTGTTTATATTGTTTTGTGTAATACAATACTAGTATATTCAGCTTTTATTATTCTGCTTTTTAAAGTTATGTGTGTCTATATTATTATAACACGTATAAGTATGTCTCTGTGTTCTTGATTTAATTATGTAGTGTTATAATGTTGTTTATTGCTCTTTTTTGTGTATGAATGTTGTAGTGTCCATAGTTTTTTATTAATTTTTGTATTTTATAGCTTTTTGCTAGTATGTGATGTGCTTTGTTGTTCTCTGTCTTCCTGTTTTTGCCGTTCTAACATTGCAGTGTAGTTTTGTTGTTGTTCAGCTGTATTTGGCTGTCTTGTTACTCCTTCTTGAAATGGACTATGTACAGTTCCTTCTTTGTCTTTATCTTCTGTAACTAAAGAAAACAAACTTTTTCCAGCAGTAGCTATCAGCAATATTGGTATAAGTGGTGGTATGAACCCTTCCAACCCTACTGCGAGAGCTCCTAGTACGAAATAGTAGGAGTTAAATGGGTTTATTAGTACTTGAATTAGCTTTTCATCCATAGATGCTATATGTTGTTTGCCTTCTGGTTTATCAGCTCCAAATTTTTTCTTTAGAGATTCGATTGGATTTGCAATATCTATTCCTGTCATCTCTTCTGCTGTCTCACGTATCTGTTCCATTGAGAAGCCTTTGGTTTCATTGACATATGTTGCTACAGCATCTTGCCTCTGCTTTTGTTCTTGTTCTGTTAGATCTGTTTTTAAATGTGAGCAAGATATTATTATTTCAATCAATTCTTTAAAATCATTATCATCCATATCTTTTATAAGGCTGTTAATTTCACTTAGTAGTGAAATCTTATACAGTCCTTTCAGTATCATGTTTTTTCTGTCATATCCTAGAGGACTTAGGCAATTGTTTAATATTTTTACTTTTCTACCTAGTTGGCCAGTCAGGTGTTGCTCAATCATGTGACTAGTTTTATAGTCAGCATAAGATGATGCCTTGTAAAAGACCTCTGGACTTGCGATATGTTTTTGAATTTCTTCAGGTGTTTTGTTATCATTAGCTAATTTCTGTTCTTCTGCGGTTACGTATTCACGTAACAATTGACGCCTATGGTTCTCTAATTCTGTATTTGTACTATTCATTATATCTAGCAGGTGTTCTGCAGATAATGTGTTATCCTTGGAATATATTGTTTTTAAATCTTGTTTGGGATAGAACATTTTTTTAAAAAATTAACTTATTGATGATGCATAATTATACATAAAGATTTTTATGCAATCAATAAGCATGTTATGTTGATGTTTTGTGTAATGCTACCACAATTGAAATATATTAAAATTATTGAATATACTCATTAATAGTTTGATAGTAATAAGGTGTATTATGTCATTTAAAAATGAGTGTAATATATTTATATTTGCTAATAATATGTTTGGGTTGTTTTCATTAACTTTAAATATGAGCTGCTCTTGGTTTTAAGCCTTGTTTGAAATAGAACATCTTTAGAAATTATTAATAACCTATAGTTGTACATGGAGATCTTTATCTGATCAATAAACATGTTATGTTTTATGTAATACTGTATTAAATTTAAATATATTAAAATTATAGGATGTATTCATTAATAATTTTATAGTAATAAAATCTATATTGTATAATTGAGCGATCAATTCTCTTGTAACTTAGTTGTTTATTTAGAGTTTTTATATTAATTTGATTATTGTCATTATAAATGTGATTTATTAGGAGTACATTATTAGTAATTTTCTATTTATATAGTATATAAGATTGAATATTGTTATGTGTTTTTTAATCAGTTTATTATTGTGAGAAAGTTAAAAATAGGATTATTAGGTGGATCTTTTAACCCCCCACATTATGGTCATTTATATATCACTCAAGAGGCTATTAAAAGATTAGATTTGGATTGTGTGTGGTGGCTAGTTGTATCGCATAATCCTTTGAAATTTGATGGTGGGTATAGTATTGAAGATAGAGTAACTTTATCATTGAAATTAGTTGCTGGTTGTCCAAGAATACGTGTTATTAAAATGACAGAGTGTTACAGTTACAATGTTGTAACAAGGTTATGTAAAAAATTTGTGAATATTAAATTTGTGTGGTTAATGGGAGATGACAACCTTTTTTCTTTTCATTGTTGGTATAGATGGAAAACTTTTTGTAAACTGTTACCAATTGTTGTGTTTGAACGTAGTAAGAACATATATCGGTGTTTAGGTACTCCCTTTGTTAGTTACATGAGGAATGCGTATTGTACTGATTTTCAGTTGTTGTTAAATTGTAAATATGGATGGATGCTTATTAGGTTAATGCCGTGTAATATTTCGTCTTCTCAAATTAGAGGATATACTTTAAATAAAATATAGTATTTGTATCAAATTGGTAATATAAATATTATTTTAATCTTAGATGTATGAGAGGTTCTTATGTCAAGTATTGCCTTAGGGGTTAATATTGATCATATTGCAACATTGCGCAATGCAAGGAATGTTGATTATCCATGTATTATTGAAATAGCAAATATAGCGGTAAGTAATGGTGCGGATTTTATAACTGTTCATTTAAGAGAAGATCGCAGACATATCATAGATGATGATGTTTTTAGATTAAAAAAGAGTTTAAAGGTTCCATTGAACTTAGAAATTGCTGCAACTGATGAGATGTTGTCAATAGCAATGGAAGTAAAACCAGAATGTGTTTGCCTGGTTCCTGAAAAAAGACAAGAACTTACAACTGAAGGTGGACTAGATGTGGGGAGTATCTTTTCTTATCTAGTATCATTTATTGAAAAATTACACTCTTATGATATAGATGTTACATTATTTATTGAGCCTGATATATCTCAAATTGATCTTGCAAAGAAATTGCATGCAGATAACGTAGAATTACATACTGGTAAATATTGTAATAACGCTACACAAAATGAACTGTCTAAAATAATAAAAGCTGCTGAACACTGCTATCAACAAAACATAGCTTGCCATGCTGGACATGGCTTGAATTATCAAAGTGCTGCTACTATAGCAAAAGTACCATATATATCAGCACTTAACATAGGGCATTTTTTAATTTGTGAAGCTGTACTACATGGTATCGGTAAATCCATTTATAAAATGAAGCAGGTCATTACCAGCACACATTAATTATCTAGAGAGTTAATAGCATTTGATAATTTCTTGCTTGATCTGAACCTTACCCTTTTTTTAGGAGCTAGTGTTTCTAACTTTCCAGTTTTAGGGTTATGATATTTTTTCTCTGCACATTGAATAACATGTAATGTTCCAACATTGTGTAATCTAATTAAATGAGAATTCTCTAATGCATTTTGTATACTTAGCATTACTAGATCATAAGCTTGGCTTGATACCTTTTTTGTTAATCCTAGCTCTCCCATAAGTGTTCTCACTACCATATCCTTACTCATAACTTAAACTCCTAATTTTACATAACTGAACAAGATTTAGGATATTAGGTTAGTTCGTATAGTCAACTAAATTTATTGTTATTACTTAAAGCATTATTAATTAATCTGCAATTTTAAGTAGGTAGTAAGGTTTTTTATAAATTTTTTTAATAAATTTATTATTATATTATTAGAAATACAAAATTTAATAAGTATTTTATCATCACAGAAACCAAACAATTTTTTTCAGTGCTTTTGATGATTATTTATTTTTGACTTCTGTGTTTTAGTATACTAGTGTTGTGTTAAATTTCAAAACTTTAATTCTAATGTCTTGGGTTGTTAAAAAATTGACTCTAATTTATATCAAATAAATCATAATGTTGACCAAGTTTAACATTACTGATTTTTTATCTAATTGGAATTTTTTTGCGTAAGATATTAAGTGTTGTATTTGAAGTGATTTTAATAGTAATTTATCAACATCAACTTTTTTGTTTTTTATATTGTCAATTAGAGTATTATGACTACTTAAGCTTGTTGTTATACCTAATATTTCTTTTGCTAAGTTTGATACTATGGTAAGTAGTATGTATTCTATTTTATAAAAACTAATGTCAGTTGTTATTATATTCTCTATTATTTTACTATCATATTGGTTGGTAAGTATTGATATGAGACTTTCATATAGTGCAATTTCTTTTTCAATATGCTGATCTACCATTCCTGGAGTTCCTGGGTAAATATGACTTACTTTTTCATAGTCTAAATGTGGAAAGTTGTTTTTAATTACTTGTTGTGTTTGTTGTGGATCAAGATCTAATAATCCTAATGTGAAACATCTTGATCTTATGACTACTGGTACTTCATGTAAATTATGGCTAATTAGGATTATGATAGAATTTTTTGGTGTTTCTTCTAGGATTTTAAGCATTGCATTAATGGCATTAATAGTTAAGCTATCTATACTGTCTATTATTACTATTCTATATTTGAATCTTGCTGTGGTTAAATAAAGGAAGTTTTTTATATTTCTAATTTTTTCTATGCCTATTATCTCTTCATTGTCATTAACTATTAGGAGATCAGGATTGCAGTAATTTGAGTTTGGTGATTGAGTGAGGTATTGAGCAAAATGATATGCTAGTGTTGCTTTCCCAATACCTTTGTTACCATAGATTAGCCATGATTGTATATGAGTGTTATGTGTAAGTGTATTTTTTGCTAATGTATGTCCTATAATTTTATTCATATTTAAAAATTGAGATATATTAATGTAAATTTAGTAGCATCACTCAAACTAATATATTAGCCTTTAGTTAGAATGTTGATCAGTATGACTTGGATATTTTTTTTTGTAAATACTGATTTTGTTACTCTACAATATTAACTTATTATAGTCATGTTATTTTGTAAGTATAAAATTGTTTGTAGTTGTTGTTATGTAATGTTAAGAATATGATATGCTGTTTGTTAACGTTGTAATAATAGTATTATTTGTTAATTGAACTTTCGAATTATATATAAAACATGCTTTTATACCACAAATGTGAGGTTGTGTAATCGGTGTGAAATTGTTTGTAGTTATTGTTATGTAATGTTAAGAGTATGATATGCTGTTTGTTAACGTTGTAATAATAGTATTAGTCGCTAATTGAACTTTTGAATTATATATAAAACATGCTTTTATACCACAAATGTGAGGTTGTGTAATCAGTGTGAAATTGTTTGTAGTTGTTGTTATGTAATGAAGAATATGACATGCTGTTTGTTAACGTTGTAATAATAGTATTATTTGTTAATTGAACTTTCGAGTTATATATAAAACATCTTTTATCTCACAAATGTTAAGTTGTGTGGCTAGTGTGAAATTATTTATAGTTATTGTTATGTAATGGCAATGGTATGGTGTAGTTTTTTGGTAGTGTGATAATTATATTGGTGATTAAGTTTCACAATATGTCTGTGTATAAAACATACTTTTTATCTTACTGAATATTAGCTTATAGAGTATGTGTAAAGTTGTTTATAGTTATTAGTAGTATAAGTGATAAATTATATGTTAATGATGTAATAGTTATATATATTAGCTAACTTATATTGCAGTATACTTTTTATATCATAGATATCAGCTAATTTATAATATTTTGTATAATGGTAAGTAGTGTCTTTTCCGCTATTGCTCCTGCTCTTAGTATTTTATATGATGTTAGATCAATAACTGTTGATTCGATACCGTTTACTAGATTATCGTCTTCTATTGTTACTGAAATGTGTTTTTTTATTGTTTCGTGAATTTGATGTGCAGCAGTTACACTGGGTTGTCCAGAAATATTAATACTTGTTCCTACAACTGGGTTCTTAATTTTATTTACAATCTCTAAAGCTATGGGGTGGTTAGGAATCCTTATACCAATGGTGTCATTGAAAAATTGTCTAGGTAATTTGTGATAGTTATGAATTGGTAATACAAAAGTTATAGGCCCAGGAGAAAGTTTTTGTATTATTTTAATAGCGTGGTCTGTAAGGTTAGAAAATTGCTTGATTTTATTAATATTACCAACTAGTAATGATAAAGGTTTATTGTAAGATCTGCCTTTTATTTGGTATATTTTTTGTACTGCTTCAATACTATACGCATCTGCGGCTAGTGCATATACAGTTTCTGTGGGAAAGGCTATTAAATGTTCATTCTTTAATGCTTGTATTGCTTTTAATATCATTTATATCTAGCTTTGGTTTATCTATGTGTTAGATATTAAGTATATGATTTTTATAATAAAATATAATATAAATGTGTTTTTATATATTGTGAATTATTAAGCTTTTTACATGTTGTGTATTGTTAATTTATAAGTATGAGTATAATCTGATTAGTTATTTATAGAAAAATGTTTGTTCTTAATTTATGGATGGTTAAAAGATAATGATTTTCTATATTTAGTAAAAGTAATTTTATAGTTATGGTGATTTTTGGATTAACTGGTGGAATAGGATCTGGTAAAAGTTTAGTTGCTAGCTATTTTAGCACATTTTTTAAAGCAAAGGTATTTGATGCTGATAAGGTTGTACATGAGTTGTATAAATATGATAACGATGTTATAAGACTTGTTGGTGAATATTTTCCAGATTCTGTCGATAATGGGGTTATTAATAGGGCTAATTTAAGACAGCATTTTTTGACTGATAATCACTTATGGGTTGAGTTTCAGTCAATAATCCATGCTATTGTTTTAAAAAAGAAAAAAGATTTTATCATGCTTCATAATAGGAACTCAGTAAGATATGTAGTACTTGATGTTCCTCTATTAATAGAATGTAATTTTTATAATTGTTGTAATTTTATTATTCACGTAACAACAAATAAATTATTACAAATGCAAAGAGTGCTAAGTCGTGGCCTGTCTGTAAGGGAATTTGAATCAATTAGATGTAAGCAGTTGTCTGAAAGTGATAGGAAAAAATTTGCAAATTTTACTATTAGAACTGGATTAAGTAAAAAAGATATATTATTTCAAATTAAAAAAATCATGCTTAATGTGAATAATAAATATGATGTGGGTTATGAAGAGTATTATAATTGAAGCATAAGCAAGTTAAAGTTATTGCTGTGAATTGTTTTATAATGCTATGTTAAGTGTTATATATATTAAGATAGTAAAACATATTAATATGATAATATAGATTACTGATAGTGTTTTTTTTATAATGTATTGTGTTATAAACTGTTTTTTACGTGAAATATTTAACTATTTAATATAGAAGTTATATAATGTGGCATTGAATGATTTAAGCAATGGTATAGTTAATCATATGTTATATAAGCTTACATTTGAATATCAAATACGTTATTAGATAAAGTATTTTCTAGTGTTAATTTTAGTTGATGTATTGTATTCATTAAGTAAAATTTTTGATATGATAAAAGTCAGTTAGATTATATATTTTTATGTGGTAAAGACTTATAGTATAAATTTTATAGTTTTATGATTAGTTGATAAATAAAATGTGTATATGCTAGCTCTTGTGTGTAGTCTCATTGGTTTATTAATTTGTAAAAGTTTTGTATAATAAACAGTAATCAGGTTTCCTGTTCTTGTATTGTAGTACTTTATCTTAATGACTTTGTAGGTTTTTGGATGGTATATTGAAAATCATTAATATTTCTTGAGCTTGTTAGTAATATATTGTTATTGTTAAGCATGATCCTTTGTTTTTCCATTGAATAAAAGTGTGGAAAATTTATATTTTCTCTTCTAAAGTATTTTTTAGTGTTTTGGTCAATAAATCAGTTAAATTAATAATGTAGTTTAAAGTTGTGTGTGTGTTTGTTCAGT
Source organism: Ehrlichia minasensis (assembly GCA_000825765.1). Taxonomy (GTDB): domain Bacteria; phylum Pseudomonadota; class Alphaproteobacteria; order Rickettsiales; family Anaplasmataceae; genus Ehrlichia; species Ehrlichia minasensis. The sequence goes on from CDGH01000007.1 coordinate 7,865, forward strand.
TAATTGATTTTGTTAGAATGTGTTAGATAATGTGGTGATTATGTTGAACAAAACTTTATTGATAAATTAATAAAAACAATCAGACTTTACATTCTTGTATTGTAGGTTTTTGTTTCAAGTATCTGAAAATTTATGAGCAATAGCTTGGTAAAGTTTATCGTGTTATTTAAAATTAAGCTTTATGTAATCCTGTTAAATGAAAAATATATGATGTGTTGTCATTTATTAAGAAACTTTATTAGTACTATTAAATAGAGGTAGGAAAAATTTGCATTTTTTATAATTTTCAGTAGAAGAAATTCTTCTAAAATATTTTTTAGTTAATAAGTTAGTTAAACTAATGATGTGGTTTAAAGCTAGTTGTATGCTTATTCAGTAGCGTGTTCTTTTAAATTATGCGTTAGTTTCATTGAGCAAAATTTTGGCCCACACATTGAACAAAAATGAGCAGATTTTGCGTTCTCAGATGGTAGAGATTCATCATGTAAAGATCTTGCCGTTTCTGGATCAAGAGATAAGTTAAATTGGTCGTGCCATTTAAAATTAAATCTTGCGTAGCTTAGTGCATAATCACGTATATAAGCAGATGGGTTGCCTTTTGCTAGGTCTGCTGCATGTGCTGCTATCTTGTATGCAATAACTCCATCTTTTACATCTTGAATATTAGGTAACCCTAAGTGTTCTTTTGGTGTAACATAACATAGCATAGAAGTACCATACCATCCTATCATTGCTGCACCTATTGCACTTGTTATGTGGTCATAACCTGGTGCAATATCTGTGGTTAGTGGGCCTAATGTATAAAATGGTGCTTTTTTGCAAAAGTGAATTTGTTTTTCCATGTTTTCTTTTATTAAATGCATAGGTACATGTCCTGGGCCCTCTATCATAACTTGACAATCGTGTTGCCATGCAATATCTGTCAGTTCACCTAATGTCTTGAGTTCTAAAAATTGTGCTGTATCGTTTGCATCTGCTATTGATCCTGGTCTTAAACCATCTCCTAATGAGAAAGCAATGTCATAGCGTTTCATAATGTCACATATTTCTTCGAAATTTGTGTAAAGGAAATTTTCCTTGTTGTGTATAGTACACCAATGTGCCATAATAGCTCCACCCCTTGATACAATACCAGTAAGTCTATTGTCTGTATAGCTAATGTAATTTTTTAGTACCCCTGCATGTATTGTAAAATAATCTACACCTTGTTCTGCTTGCTCTATTAATGTTTCTTTAAAAATATTAAAATTTAAATCTCCTACTACACCATTTACCTTGTTTAGAGCTTGATATATAGGTACAGTGCCTATTGGTACTGGACTATTTCTAATAATCCATTCCCGAATGTCATGTATGTTATTTCCTGTAGATAAATCCATCACTGTGTCAGCACCATATGTAATTGCATATATCATTTTTTGAACTTCTTCTTCAATATTTGAACTGACTACTGAATTACCAATGTTAGCATTTATTTTTACTAAGAAATTTTTACCTATAATCATCGGTTCTGACTCAGGATGATTGATATTTGCTGGAATGATTGCTCTACCAGATGCTACTTCTTGTCGTACAAATTCTGGAGTAATTTCTGGGCTCATAACAGTTGGCTTGTAAGAAAGAATTTTCTGTCTTAATGCATTTTCTCTTATTGCTATATATTCCATTTCTGGAGTAATAATATTATTTCTTGCGTAAAAAACCTGAGTTACTGGTTTAGTACTGTTTGCTCTTAGAACTTTGTTGTTTTGTGATGTGAATATATGCTCTGAGTTTAAAACTGGTTGCCTCTCATAATATTCTACATCATGTCTATCTGTAATCCAGTTCATCCTTAGCTTTGTAATGCCATAATTAATGTTGACTTCAACGTTTTGATCTGTATGTGGACCGCCAGTATCATATACTAGTATTGACTCAGTATTGTTATTAAAATGGATCTTACGCATTCCTACTTTGATATTGGTATAAATTGTACCTGGAATGTACTCTTTAGTTGAAGAAGGAAATATGGTATTAAAGTCTATTTTCATTTTTACTAGAAAAATATTATATTAAAATACATATTAGTATATATTGTTTTAATATAATGTCTATATTTGTAAAAATTTAAACTTTATATAAGCCTGACTCATTCCTAACTTGTATGTGTTTTTTTAAATTCCTTCTTCTATGCTTGACAAGTGATAGATGATAATGCTGATTTAAGAGTATCTGATAATTGAATTATACATGAATTTCTAATGAAAACTATTAGTATTATGATAGCGGACATAATACCTAAAGTCACAACTAATATTAAGGAATGTGACATATCTTCTCAAAATGATATTAGAAAATTAGGTAATTTGTGCATTTTTCTGTAGAAATGAATCAATATAAAGTAAATTTACAGCATTTTTTGAGAGCTAAGTTGTACAATTACTATAATAGTATAGTTCTGACTTATATTACTAAGGGGTTTATAAATTGTGCTGTTTGTGTTTACTTTTTAATAGTACATAGAATGCTCCTTTTCCGCCATGTGCGTTAATGGCTCCTGTATAGTAGAGTATTACTTTTGCTATTTGTTCATTTTGTAGCCACTTGCTAAAATTGCTTTTTATGCTGTTACTATTATTTTTATTGGTACTTCCCCATCCTGTGATAATTAATAGACACTTATTTGCTAAATTATAATTTTTAATAATAAAATCTAGTAATTTATCATGAGCAGAGTCTAGTGTATAGCCATGTAGATCAAGTGTAGCATCTATGCAATACTTTCCATTGTCAATTTTCTTTTTAGTATTGTTATTAAGATTTAGGCCACTACTGATATCGTATGTACTATTAGAACAAGTTTGTATTGATGAAATACCGGTATTATATGTGCTGTTATAGTTAGTTTGTCCTGGTATAAAATAATTAGTATGTCTATTGTTTGATGAAGTACAATAGTAATTATTGTCTATGTGTTTTTTATATGGAACCTTATTGTTGTAAAATGGACTAACAATTAAAGCAATCGAATCCCACAACGTTATATCATCACATGATGAACTATTTGGCACTTCTCTTTTTAATTTTTTAAGCATATAACCTACTTAATTACTTAATATGTAAGAATAAAAGTTTGGAAAACCAAGAGTGACAACATACATAACGAATGGCTTTACTAATATTACTAAGAGTCTGTATTACTAGTGTTTCTATTTTCTGGAGTAGAAAAAAAGTTATCTCTGCCTAAAAGATTAGTATTCTGATTATTTGAGTTATTTCCTAATTCATTAAAGTTACTTGCTATTGCATTTTGTTGAAATATGTCGATTTTTGCTTTATTAGCAACATATTGTTCATCTGAGTTAATGAATTTTTCCATATATTTTCTACATCTTTGTACTGATAAATTGAACAAAGAAGCTACATCTAGTTGTTTTGCTGCTATCTCTTTTAATGCAATAACAGTATTTTTGCTATTTTTGTGCTTTATTACTGGACATGCTCCAGAATTTAGGTCATGAGACCTTTGACTTGCTAGTATTACTAGCTTAAACTTATTGTTAGTACGACCCATACATTCTTCAACTGTAAGACGTGTCATTAACAAACCAATTATAAATAAAGGATTTATTCTATCATAATATGAAAAATTATGCAACAGTGTAATATTCATATATGAGTTTATTTATTTAATCTCCTTTTTGTACTATTACGAGATTAATGGACTCTAGAGAATTTTGTGTCACGCTGTCTTTATTAATCAATGCAGTTTCTGAGTTATTAATAGTGATTGTTATGTTTACCTCGCATTTTAGACGTAACAGAAATATAAGTAACCTTTCTAATGAGAATCCTGCTGTTTTACCGTTACTAATCTGAGATATTTTTGGTTGATCCACTCCTAGTATTTTTGCAGTTGTTACTTGGTTCCAGTGATTTTTGTATGTTATGTCTTTTATTAACTTTAGTATTTTATACTTAATTCCATAATCATTTTGGTTACTTATTGTTGTCATAATTTTATACCATAATATAGGAGATAGAAATATCTTTATAAATTAATTTATATATTAAAAATATCATATTAAATCGTTTAAAAATTTATTAATATAAAGTATTTTTTATACATTTCTCATTTATATTACTCAATTATATAAATATATGATTAATATTTTGACAAAACTTATATATAAAAGAGATAACTTTCTTTATACTTTCATCTTATTCTCGTATTTTTAATTGTTTAACTTTATAAATCAATTTATAATATTAGAAATATTATATTAAATCACTTTATAATTTATTGATAGTGAAGTATATAATTTGTGAATTTTTATTCATTCATTAATTTCTAAATATAAAAAATCTATATTTTAATAATTTTGGTACTAAAGTAAAGAAATTGTTCATAGTCTTTTTGACGTTAATGTATTTGTGCCGCTTGAATTATCTAGTAGAATACTGTACAAGAGCTAGTCTAATTTTAAGAGATTTTTACAACGGTATGCCATGCATTACGATTTCAAAAAAGTAGAACAGGATATACAAAGAAAGTGGAATTTTTGTACTGATGCCAAAAAAGCTCAGTGTTACGTTTTAGAAATGTTTCCTTATCCTTCTGGTAACATACATATGGGCCATTTGAGGAATTATACTATAGGTGATGTAATTGCTAGATACAAACGTGCTTGTGGTATTAATGTTTTTCATCCAATAGGGTGGGATGCTTTTGGATTACCAGCAGAAAATGCTGCGTTATCTTACAATATAAATCCGCAAACTTGGACTACAAACAATATTGACAATATGAGATGTCAATTGAAATCTATAGGATTGTCTTATGATTGGACTAAAGAGTTAGCCACTTGTGATGCAGATTATTATAAACATGAACAGGCGTTTTTTCTTGATTTTTTAAAGTGTGGTTTAGCTTATCGAAAGGAATCGTTGGTTAATTGGGATCCTATAGATCAGACTGTACTAGCTAATGAACAAGTGATAGATGGAAAAGGGTGGCGTTCTGGTGCTATAGTAGAAAAGAGGAAATTATCGCAATGGTTTCTTAAAATTACTGATTTTGCAGAAGAGTTATTAAATGATTTAAAAATACTGGATAAGTGGCCAGAAAAAGTAAAACTTATGCAAGAACGATGGATTGGTAGATCTGAAGGTGTAGTAGTAGATTTTGAAATTTTGAATATTAATAAAACATTGCAGGTTTTCACTACGTGTCCTCATACACTGTTTGGGGCATCATTTATTGCAGTATCTTTTGATCATCCTATTTTACAATATGTGGATGATGCAGAGATTATTCACCAAATAAATGATTTTGATAAAAATAATTTGATCACTGATGCATCTAGTACAGTAGAAAAATTTGGGATAAATTCTGGATTGCTTGTGAAGCATCCTTTACTGGATGTGGATTTGCCGGTTTATATTGTAAATTTTGTGTTGATGGATTATGCAACTGGAGCAGTTTTTGGATGTCCTGCTCATGATCAGCGTGATTTTGAATTTGCAAAAAGGTATTGTCTACAAGTCAAACAAGTAGTTTTTCCTGAGATTGATGTGGATTTAGGAAAAGAAGCTTATGTTGGTTCAGGTACCATGAAAAACTCTGATTTTTTAAATGGTATGACTGTAGATGAAGCAAAAGAAGCTATGATTGCAAAGCTGCAATTATTAGGGATAGGAAAGAAGATGACCTATTATAGAATACATGATTGGGGAATATCTAGGCAACGTTATTGGGGTTGTCCTATACCTATAATATATTGTGAAAAATGTGGTACAGTGCCTGTAAGTAAGAAAGACTTACCAGTTACTTTACCTCAAGATGTTGATTTTACAAAATCTGGTAATCCTTTGGATAATCATCCTACTTGGAAGTATGTAAAATGTCCATCTTGTGGTATGGATGCCGAACGTGAAACAGATACTTTTGATACTTTTTTTGAATCTTCTTGGTATTTTGCTGCGTTTTGTGGAACTAGTGGTGGAATAGATAAAGATATATGTAACATATTATTGCCTGTAAATTATTATATTGGTGGAATAGAACATGCAGTGTTGCATTTGTTATATTCTAGGTTTTTCTGTAGAGCCTTAACTAAGTGTGGATATTTTAATGTAAAAGAACCTTTCTCTAGTCTGATAACCCAGGGTATGGTTTGTCATGCTACTTATTCAAATGCACAAGGTAACTACTTATTTCCTGAAGAAGCAAGAAAAATGATAGAACAAGGTCAGCATGTGACTGTTGGTAGGGCTGAAAAAATGAGTAAATCCAAGAAAAATGTAGTAAACCTTGAATATATTATCAATAAATATGGAGCAGATACAGCAAGATTGTTCATACTGTCTGACACTCCTCCTGAGCGTGATATAGAATGGTTCGATGATGGCATAGAAGGTGCAAGTAGGTATCTTAGTAAATTATGGCGGATGATAGTTTCTTATGATCAAATGAACTTAAATTTTAATGTGGAAGATATACCAGAAGATGCTATTGAATATAGAAGGTGTGTGCATAAAATTGTAAGTGATATTACAGATGATTTAGAGTTTTGTCGTTTAAATTGTGCTGTGGCTAAGTTTAGGGAGTTAAGCAATATTGTGAGTGAAATGATAAGAACTTCAGTAAACTCTTATGTAATTAGCGAAGCAATATGTATTTTAATTAGAGTTATAGAGCCATTTATTCCACATATAGCTGAAAAATTATGGGAAAATATAGGAGGTAAAGGTATGTTGTGGAATCAAATGTGGCCTAAAGCAGATTTGGAATTACTTATTGAAAGAAATGTTAATATTGCTGTTCAAGTCAATGGTAAGTTTATTAAGACATTGACAGTTGCTAATAATGTTGATGATGATCATCTGAAATCTATGGCTTTAGAGATAGCTAAGAATAAAGTAGGGAACAGTATTATAAAAAATATATACATTATTCCAAAACGGGCAGTTAATATTGTTATTGATAAGTTAAAAAAATAAATATTGATAGTGTATGTTAGTTTTTTATAGGATGTTTTATTTAATGCATTGTTGATAATTAATTTTGATAACAGTTGGCTTCAATCCATGACTTAAGAATCAGTTAAAAATAGAATAAACAGCTTCCTATAGAGGATGTGTGTATTACTAGAAGTATGTGGTAGGTATAGTTCTTGCAATCTAAATAAAATATCGTGATGATCACTGTATTTTATAGAACAGCTTTACGTTAAAGAAATTATGGTCAATTGTTAGTTTTTTATAGGATGTTTTATTTAATGCATCGTTGATAATTAATTTTAATAACAGTTGGCTTCAATCCATGACTTAAGAATCAGTTAAAAATAGAATAAACAGCTTCCTATAGAGAATGTGTGTATTACTAGAAGTATGTGGTAGGTATAGTTTTTGCAATCTAAATAAAATATCGTGATGATCACTGTATTTTATAGAACAGCTTTACGTTAAAGAAATTATGGTCAATTGTTAGTTTTTTATAGGATGTTTTATTTAATGCATCGTTGATAATTAATTTTAATAACAGTTGGCTTCAATCCATGACTTAAGAATCAGTTAAAAATAGAATAAACAGCTTCCTATAGAGAATGTGTGTATTACTAGAAGTATGTGGTAGGTATAGTTTTTGCAATCTAAATAAAATATCGTGATGATCACTGTATTTTATAGAACAGCTTTACGTTAAAGAAATTATGGTCAATTGTTGGTTTTTTATAGGATGTTTTATTTAATACATTGTTGATAATTAATTTTGATAACAGTTAGTTTAAATCTATATGAGAATCAGTAAAAAATAGAATAGACAACTGTAGTAAGTATTATTCTTGTAAATTTAAGTTAGGATATTTTATTGTATATTGGACTTATAATCTTTCAAGATTAGTGATAACTTATTTAGTTGTGTGATTGATTAATGTGTGTTTTGTGAGATTCTAAGTCTCATTAGCTAGAATTTTAGTTACTGTATCAATTGATATCTGGATGATTCTTTGTTAAAGAAGTTTAGTTCTGCTGTATATGATTCTACACAAGTGGTTGTCGGTACTTGGTTTTCTGTTTATAATTAGAGCTTTAATATAGCATTTTTATGGCTTATAAATTGATCCTGTGTATTATTAATAGGGATGAGTTTGTTAGATGGTTTTTGATATCTAAAATATTTTAAAATTTATGTAGTGTATTGTAAGCATGTATGATAGTAGATTCACATTGTCACTTAAATTATTTTAATCCAGATGAAATAAAAGGTATAGTACTACGTGCAGAGGAAAATGATGTAAAGTTGATGCAAACTGTCTGTACTACCATGTCTGAGTTTCCAAGCTTAGTAATCATTGCAGAAAGTTATAAGCAAGTTTATCTTTCAGTTGGTGTGCATCCTACTAATAGTGCAGGTGGAGAATCTGTTTCAGTTGGTGAGTTAGTAACTTTGGCTCAACATAGTAAGGTGATTGGATTAGGTGAAACTGGTTTAGATTTTTATAAGTGTAGTGATGTAGGAGAACAAGAAAAAAATTTCTTAGCTCATATTAATGCATCTAGGGAAACTAGGTTACCTGTGATAATTCATTCAAGAAATGCAGATAAAAGGATGATGGAAATTTTAGCATCAGAGATGAAAGAAAGTCCATTCTTGGGTCTAATGCATTGTTTTGCATCATCACGTGAGTTAGCAATTAAGGCAATAGAATTAGGGTTATATATATCTTTTTCAGGAATAGTGACTTTTAAGAATGCTAAAGTTGTTCAGGAAGTAGCTGGGTTTGTACCTAAAGATATGGTTTTAGTAGAAACTGATTCTCCATTTTTATCTCCTGAGCCTTATCGTGGACAAAAGAATGAACCAGCTAGAACGAAATTTGTTGTTGAGTATTTATCTAAGTTATGGGATATGGATATTGAAGACATTAGTAGTTTAACTACGAATAATTTTTTTAAGCTGTTTAAAAAGTGTTCAGAACATTTTCACTCATGATGATTTGTATGTTTAAGTAGTAAGAATGTATGTTGAGATAACTGTGTAGTAAGGTTTTTAGGAAATCTTAAGTGTTGGTAGAGTTTTTATATTATTTTTGATATATAGGCTTTATAAAGTGTTGTATTTATTTTAAGTGTTGTTTAGATTTTTATTTCTTATATTGTGTATGAAATAGTATAGTTAGTATTGATTAAATTAGTAAAATATTAGTTTAACATTGAAGGTAATATTAAAAAATATTTTTTAAGGAAATTTATGTGGTGTAATCCAATTATTTGTGCTTTAGATACTTGTGATATTACTCATGCATTGCGGTTAACAAAGATGCTTTATGGTAAAATATCGATGGTAAAATTAGGATTAGAATTTTTTGCTGCACATGGGTTATCTGGCGTGCAAGCAGTCTCTGATTGTGGTATTCCAATATTTCTTGACTTAAAATTACATGATATTCCTAATACTGTAGGTAAGGCTATATCAGTAATTAAATCTTTAAATATCGCTATGCTGACTATTCATATTAGTGGTGGTAAAGATATGATGCTAAGTGCTATAGATAGTATATTTGGTAGTATGATAAAATTAATAGGTGTAACTGTATTAACAAGTATTAATGACTCTGATTTAAAAGAAGTCGGTATTGATAGATCATCTATTCAACATGTAATGTTGTTGTCTAAAATAGCTCAAGAGGTTGGATTATATGGCATAGTTTGTTCTGCTTTTGAGATACAAGAAGTACGTAATCAATGTGGCAAAGATTTTAAACTTGTAGTTCCTGGTATAAGGTTTGAAAATGATTGTAGTGATCAGAAGAGAGTGAAAAATCCTAAAGATGCAATTATAGCTGGTGCAGATTATTTAGTAATTGGTCGTCCAATTACTATGAGTAATGATCCTATTCAGACAGTTGAAACAATTTTATCTTCAATTCGTTTATGAAATGATGTTAGAAACTGTAAATGTTAAGTTATAAAAGTTTAGGAGTTGTTATTATTAGGTATTATGAATTAATAAAATTTGGTGGGTTTTAGGTAATGGATTTATAAGAATAAGTTTGATTGATTAATTGAAGTAGTGCATATAAGATAAAATTTAGTTAAATGTTGATAATGATGCTTTTGTGAATATTTTGTTATCAAACTGTTAATGTTTTTTGTATACTACTATATTATTATATTAGTATGTACTAGATATATAATGGTAGTTGTTGTTATGTATTTAAAAGCTATATTATGTTACGATGTGTTTAATTATGATGGAATAGATATATTATGAAGGTATTATTGACTAATGATGATGGGTTTCATGCAACTGGTATTAAAGTTCTGAAAGAAATAATAATAGAAGCTGGTATTGCATCAGAAATATGGATAGCTGCTCCAACAAGCAATTGTAGTGGTTATGGAAGGTCAATAGGTGTAAGAACTGCAACTGATGTATACCAAGTGGGTGACACTGAGTTTATTGTTAACAGTACTCCATCTACTAGTGCTTTTCTTGGATTGAGAGAAATTACTGGTAAAAAACCAGATTTGATTTTATCTGGTATAAATAGCGGTATTAATATTGGAAATGATATAGGGTATTCTGGCACAATAGGTGCTGCAGCAGAAGGTGCTATGATGAATATTCCATCAATTGCTATCAGTCAGGAATACGATGGTAGGCGTGGAGAAATAAATTGGATAAATCCACAAAAATTCTTAAAGAAGATCATAAATATGTTATTGGAAGTTCCTTTTTGGAATAAGTCTACTATAATGAACGTTAACTTCCCTTTAATTCCAGCAAAAGGTGTTAAATTTACAAGTCAAGGGGAGTATATGCCATCTAATAAAATAGAAAAGAAGCGAAATGTTAGTGGTAGTATATCTTATACAGTACATAGAATTGCACCTGATAAAGGTAATAGGGGTTGCTCTGATGATAGTATTAAGGCAATAGATGATGGTTATATTACAATTACACCACTAAAGCTTGATATGACAGACTTTGATGCATTAGAATCTTTAACTGCACTTTACAAGGATTGTACGCTATGATTTTCTTGGTTTTTGCTTATACTATAAGTATTGGTTTATTGATTGGATTGAGTTGTTTTATAATTTTTGATTATAGTAAAAGCAAAAAAATTCTAGAGAATATTGATCGGAAATATGAAAAGAAAACATAAGAGGTTACTTTTTATTATTGTGACGTTTGTTATATTTGGTTCGTCTGTTGTTGTTGTACTGAATAAGCTGAGAAATAATATATCATTTTTTTTTACTCCAACTGAAGTTTTATCAAGTAGTGTGAATGTTAATAAAAATGATATTAGAATAGGTGGTATGGTAATAAGTGGTAGTCTGAAAAGACATGATAACTTGATTTCTTTCTTTATAACAGATCTAGAAAATCAAATTAAAGTAGTATATCAAGGAATATTGCCTCCTTTGTTTTCAGAAGGTAGTTGGGTAGTAGCAAAAGGTAGGATGGTGAATGGTGAATTTAACGCGCATGAAATTTTAGCTAAGCATGATGAGAATTATAAACCTGATAAATATAGAGTAAAATAAATTATCGGATATCAAATCAAGCATTAATTTATATAGTATTTACATTAAAGTAAGTGGTTTTTTCAGTAATTGTTTAAATGCTAATGTCAGTATTGTTTGGTAAATTATATAATTTGCAGTAATTTGTAGCTGGTATTTTAGTATATCAAAAATCTGTGAGTAATATTTTTGAAGCAATTTTTATGGTTAGTAGGCAATAATATTCTATATTATCATTTAATGCTTTATGTGTTATATGAAAATTGAGTTCTTTAAAATCTTTCTGTAAAGTTTACAGTTTTATATACTTTTTTTTTTTTTTTTTTTTTTTCAGATGTGCACAAATTCTGGATATAATGAGCATTTTATTTATTATTTAGTGCTTCTATATTGTAGCTGAAGTTTTTTTATAGGCTTACAGCTTTGCGTACTCTTTTTTTCAGTATGTTTACAATGTTCTGGTATATAATGAGTGTTTTATTCATTATTTAATTCTTTCCATGGAGACAGGAAATCAAAAGACCGGAAGTCTTGTTGTAGATTTACAGCTTCATATGTTACTTCTTTTTTTAATATGTCATACCGTACTTCTTTATAACCAGTTAAAGGAAAGTCCTTTAACATTGGATGGCCAGAAAAACCATAATCTGTTAAAATTCTTCGTAAATCTGGATTATTATCAAATATTATTCCATACATATCGAATACTTCTCGTTCAAACCATCCTGCAGCACTGAACAGGTTGGTGATAGATGGAATATTCTCATTTTGTTTTAGCGATACTTTGCAAAATATTCTGATATTGTTGATTATACTTAATAATGAATAAACTACTTCAAATCTGGCTGGCCTGCTTGGATAATCTATAGCAAAAATATCAATTAATATGTGAAATTTGCATTTTGTATCATTACGTAAAAATAAAATATGATCGTAAATATCTTTTACATTTGAATCTAACTCTAAGTTTATATTGTCTTTTATAGTGCATTTTACATTTATAGATGTGTTGATGTGTTCAATAATATTATCTATTGCATTATTAGTATCTGACATCATGTATCCCTTTTAATATTTTTTGCTTTTACTTATACTATACATTATTTTTCTGAATTAAAGTATTACATTAATTTTTCTATATTAAGTATTAGTATATTTTGTTAGTATAGCTTGTTCATTGTATATTAAATTAAAGTTATAATGTTTATATTGAAGATAGATGAATGTGGATTATAAAGTATTTTTCTATCTTAAATATTAGTATGACTTATGCGTTTTTTCAATAGAAGTAAAAATAACTTAGTCTATTGAGTTAAAGTTATAATATTTGTTTGAGATAGAGGAGGATGAAATATTCTTCATGTTTTTGTTTGTAAGGCTTATTTAGTATAACTATGTATGAATGATGTGTTTCATATAAGTAAGACTTATTATTTACTTTAGAATGAAGGTCTTATTTGTTAGTAATACTTTTAGAGTTTCTGTTGATAGAAATACTTCCTCTATTGATTTTTTGTTGAAGACACAATATTCCGTATAATAATGCTTCTGCTGTTGGTGGGCAGCCTGGAACATAAATATCTACTGGTACTATACGATCACACCCTCTAACTACTGAATATGAATAATGATAATATCCACCACCATTAGCACAACTACCCATTGAAATAACATAGCGTGGTTCAGTCATTTGATCATATACTTTTCGTAATGCAGGGGCCATTTTATTGGTTAATGTTCCAGCAACAATCATTACATCTGCTTGCCTAGGACTTGCGCGGAACATAATACCATATCTATCTAGATCATATCTACTTGCTGCAGTGTGCATCATTTCTACAGCACAACATGCTAATCCAAATGTCATAGGCCATAAGGAATTTGATCTTGCCCAATTTGATATATAGTATATTAAATCAGAAAACTGTGTTACCATGAAACCCTGGTGGTTATAACTTTGCCAGAATTGATTATTTAAAACAGAATTATTCGCCATATTTATTTACTCCCATTCTAATGCACCTTTACTCCACTCATATATAAATCCTACTGTCAGTATAGCTAGGAAGATCATCATAGACCAAAAACCATTTACGCCTATATCTGAAAGGCAAATAGACCATGGGAATAAGAATGCTATTTCTAGGTCAAATATAATAAATAATATTGCAACTAAATAAAACCGAACATCAAAAATTTTTCTTGAATTTCCAAGTGGTGCAAATCCGCATTCATAAGGAGAGAGTTTCTCTAAATCTGGATTACACTTAGCTAAAAGCATTGGTAAAACAGCAAAAAGAAATGATATAAAACCTGCAACTGCTAGGAAGATTAAAACCGGAACATATTCTGCAATATTAAGCATTTGTGTCATATATATACTTTAGTGAATAATTAAATACTTACAGAGTTTTAACTTTATGTCAATTTATTAACATATATTACACACCCTTTACTTTTTAATCATATCACTAATTATAGATAAAGTATAATGTATAATTAGTATAAAAAAGGTAAAGTAGTTGATTTTATTGTATATTTTATTTTCTGTATTGGAATAGTGGGATTATTTATCAGTTTTTTCATAACTATGTTTAATAGATTGATATATAGTTATAACAATCAATATGTGAGCGATTAATTTATCAGATTTAATGAAGAGTCTGAGATGTAATATATTAATTTATGTATAATGTATAAGCCTTATTACATATTTAAATAAGGCCTTAAATATAGTCCAGTTATACTGTTTGGGTTTTCTGCTATTTCTTGTAAAGTGCCACTAGCTACTACTCTACCTCCATCCTCACCTCCGTTGGGTCCTATGTCTATTATATATTCAGCTGTTCTGATAACATGCAAATTGTGTTCTATCACTATTATTGTATTGCCCATGTCACGTAATTTATGTAGCACATGTAATAGATTATCTATATCTGCAAAATGTAGTCCTGTGGTTGGCTCATCTAAAATATATAGTGTTTTTCCTGTAGAACGTTTCGATAATTCTTTTGATAATTTTATTCTTTGTGCTTCACCACCTGATAATGTGTTAGAAGTTTGACCGATTTTTATGTAACCCATTCCTACACTGCGTAAAGAATCTAATTTTTCTTTAATTAGTGGTATATCTATGAAGAATGCATGTGCTTGGTCAACTGTCATATCTAGTACATCAGCTATGGATTTGCCTTGATGAGTTACTTCTAGTGTTTCTTTATTATAACGTAATCCTTTACATTGTTCACACTTAACATGTACATCAGGTAAAAAGTGCATTTCTATTTTTACATATCCATCTCCTTTACATGCTTCACATCTTCCACCCTTGGCATTGAATGAGAATCTACTAATAGTATATCCTCGTGCTTTAGATAGTGGTAATCCTGCAAACCATGATCTTATATGTATGAATAAACCTGTATAGGTTGCTGAATTTGATAGAGGAGTTCTGCCGATTGGTGATTGGTCTATTTCAATTACTTTGTCTATATGTTCTAGCCCTGATATGGATATACATTTTCCATAGCTACAGGTTGCATTGTTTAATTTGTTTATTGCGTATTTGTATAGGGTATCGTTTATTAAACTTGATTTACCACTTCCAGATACTCCTGTAATACAAGTAAAAGCATTGAGAGGGATTTTTACATTAATGTTCTGTAAGTTATTTTCATGAGCTCCAATGATTTCTATCCATTTATTAAAAGTTTTCTGCTTTTCGAAATTAGGTATCATTTTCTTATTGCTAAGATATTGGCCGGTGATACTGTTGTTATTTTCCATGACTTCTTCTGGAGTACCATGTGCAATTACATAACCTCCGTTTTGTCCTGCTCCTGGCCCTATATCTACTACATAATCTGCATTTGTGATTGTTTCTTCATCATGTTCTACAACGATTACTGTATTCCCTATGTCACGTAATGTTTTAAGAGTATTAATTAACAGTGTGTTGTCACGTTGATGTAATCCAATTGAAGGTTCATCTAATACGTAAATTATTCCTGATAATCCAGATCCAATTTGTGATGCTAATTTTATTCTTTGGCTTTCTCCTCCAGATAATGTTGTTGATTCGCGGTCGAGTGTAAGGTAACCTAATCCAACATTTTTTAAGAATGTTAATCTTTTTATAATTTCTTCTAATAATTTATATGCAATATGCTTTTGTTTTTCATTTAGCTTGGATGGAAGTGCTTTGCACCACGATATCGCTTCTACAACAGATAATTTTGTGAATTCTCCAATGTGCTTGTTATCAATTTTTACTGATAATGCTTCTGGTCTCAGTCTAAACCCTTGACATTCACTGCATGTATTGATGGATAAGTATTGTTCAGCTAGTTTTTCTATAGCTATATCTTCTTTATTGTTGAGAATATTGATAATACCTTCAAATGTCTTATTTCTTTGGTAGTTTATAGGTGTTTGTGTTTTGTTGCCAAATAAGATTATATCTTTAATGTTGTTATCTAGCTCTTTCCATGGTTTTGTTAAATCAAAATTGTAATATTTTGAGAGTGATAATATAACGTTTGTGTAATAATAACTAAATTGCGATTTAGCTTTGTGATGGAGAGCTTTTATATCAATTGGGCCTATGGGATGTATAGCTCCTTCTAGAATTGATAAATTATCATTTATAACTAGGTTTTGATCTATACTGTATTTTTTTCCTATTCCACTACAAGCTTTGCATGATCCATATGATGTGTTAAATGAAAACAATCTTGGTTCTATTTCTTCTATACTAAAACCCGTCTCAGGACATGCAAAATTTTCTGAAAAAACTAGTATCTGATTTTTATGATATGTTTCACTTTTATATTCTTCTGGCAAATCAAGTATTTCTATTTGAATTATACCATTACCAATGTTTAAAGCAGTTTTTATATTTTCAGTGATCTTGTCAATGGAGTCTTCTGATACTAATATTTGATTTACAACTACATGAATATCATGATGTTTATTTCTATCTAATGGTGGAATATTGTTAATATCATAAGTAATGTTGTTTATTTTTAATAGCTTATAGCGTTGTTTTTTGAGATCATATATTTCTTTAATATGTTCTCCTTTTTTTCCCCTTACTAGTATTCCTAAAATTGAAATTTTTGTACCTAAAGGTAATTTAAATATAGTTTCTACTATCTGAGCAAGTGATTGTTTTGTTATAGGTAGCCCTGTAGTTGGAGAGTAAGGGATTCCTATATTAGAATACATAATTCTTAGGTAGTCATAAATTTCTGTAATAGTTGATACAGTTGACCTTGAATTTTTAGATGAAAACTTTTGACTGATTGCAATAGTTGGAGAAAGTCCTGTGATTGATTCTACGTTTGGTTTTGTACATAAATCTAAGAATTGACGTGCATAAGATGATAAACTTTCTACATATCTACGTTGCCCTTCTGCATATATTGTATCAAATGCAAGGCTAGATTTTCCAGACCCGCTAACTCCTGTTATTACAATTAACTTATTTTTTGGGAGATCTATGTTTATGTTCTGTAGGTTGTGTTCCTTGGCATTGCGTATACTAATAAAATTAGCCATATTTTAGTTTACCACATTAACTATTAAGTGAAGACATATGAGTGTTAATAATATATTAAGATAAGTAATTTTCCAATTAATTTTAAAAATTGTGTAATTTATTTTCTTGTTTGTAATTTTGTTTAGGAATTTTTAAATTTTAATATAATAATGTATTTGATGTATACTTTTGTACAGATTAAACTTAATTAAGTATAATCAGATGTTATGTATTATTGAAAACAGCGGCAGTTTCTGATTGTTCTATTCGATGGAAATTATTGATATTATTATCAAATGTAAGACGTGCTGTAAGTTTTACTTGGTTAAGTATTGCATTGATGAAATTAACTTCTGTTTTTTCTAGTATGTGACTCGCTATGTTAACGTATTCATTTATAATAATTACTGCATCTGTATTAGAACAAATTAATTCACAAACTGCAGTTTTAATGATGGAAAGACTAATTAGATTGATGCGGTCTATAGACCACTTCTCGTTCAACAATGTTGCAATAGTTGCATTAATTGTATTAAAAGTTAACAACATTGTGTTCATTATTTTGATTAACAATTGATTGTCTATTTGTATCAAATCTAATACTTCTTTCATTTCATATAAATAATCAATCAGATTATCAATGTCGTGTATAGTGTAATTATTAAATATCATGGAATAGGTCCCTTGTATAGCAAGGAACCTAGTTGTTGTTTTTTTTGAATGCCACAATGGCTGATAGCATATGTTATCTTTCATAATATTAACTTAAAAATTTATTATGTAATTCAATCATAGTTAGTGCAGCTTTAGCAGCTTTTCCACCAACGTTTTTTTTATGCATGTCTGCTCTTACCATTGCTAATTCTAAATTTTCAGCTGTAATAACTCCAAAACCCATAGGAACAGCATGGTGAACTGCGATTTCACTAAGAGAGCCTGCTACACCTTTACAAACATAATAATAATGATCTGTTTGTCCTTTTATAACACAGCCTAGGGCAATGTATCCATCATATTTGTATTTATCACTCATTATTGCAAAAACTATAGCTGCTGGTATTTCAAAAGAACCTGGAACATATACTACATCATGTTTTACAGGTTTTGAGTATTTATTTAGTTGATCTACTGCTCCATCTAGTAAGAGGCTTGTTATTTCGGGATAAAATTGTGATACTACTATTAGTACATTATACTCATTAGACATATTAACCCTCCTGTTTTGCTACTTTCTGAAAGTTGAATTTTTTACTTGCATATTGCTTTATTATTAATTGTTGAATTATAGTAATTGAATTGCTGCATATCCAGTAAATAATTAATCCTGCTGGAAATGATGAAAAAATGAATATAAAAATATATGGTAAAAACTTCATAAAGTTTGCTTGAGCTTTATCTTGATTTAAGGAATTACTGTTATTTAGCTTTTGTTGAATTACCATAGTTATTCCTAATATAACTGGCAAAATTCCAATGCATATTGGAACATTAAATTTTAATAGTCCAAACATTGTTAATACGTTTGCAGTATCGAAGCTTGATAGATCTTTTATCCATAAATAAAATGGAGCATGCCTCATTTCAATTGTAACGAACAATACTTTATACAATGCAAAAAATACTGGTATTTGTATTAGTATTGGCATAAACCCGGACATAGGGTTGACATTGTTTTTTTTAAAAATAGCCGATATTTCTTTGCTCATTTTATCATTATCATTTTTGTATAACTCTTTTATTTTTAGGATATCAGGTTGTAAATGTTTTAATTTTAGCATAGAAATATATGCTTTGTATGATAAAGGAAACATTATTAATTTTATTACTACTGTTAATAACAAGATAGCAAGCCCAAAGTTTCCTATAACATCATAAAAGTATTCTAAGAGCAGAAAAACAGGTTTAGTAATGAAATATAAAACTCCAAAATCTACTGCTTTATCGAATAGTGCAATGTTTAGGTTGTCTTTGTATTTATCTAGTAATTTTAATTCTTTAGCTCCAGCAAATAAATAGCTAGTGCTGCTTACTGTTTTATTTGGATGTGCAATGTAATTATCATGACTAAAATCTACCTGAAAACGGTCTTCACTGTTATGTTTAGCATGCTTAACATGGAAATTGACTTTACTTTTTTGTAAAACATTTGGTATTAATGCTGTAAACCAGTATTTATCGCCAATTCCAATCCATTGATTGTGATCGTCATTTGTATATTGTGATTGAATTCTTATGTTTTTCTCTTTTGTTATTGTTTTGTATGTCCATTCTTTAAGCGTATTACTGAAACTTCCTACAGCCCCTTCATGTGATATCCAATAGGATTTTTCTGTAGTATGTTTAGACCTATTAATTCTACCATAGGGTATTAAGTTTACTGTAGAATTTGTATTATTTGTAACAATTTGTTCTATTTTGAACATGTAATCGTTATCTAGTGTTATTTTAATTTTAAAGATAATCCCTTCCTTATTGTCCCATGTTAAAGTTATTGGATTATTTGGTGATAAAGTCGGTTGATCTGAGTTCCAAATTGATGAGTGATTAGGTAAGGCAATTTTATGTTGAGGATCTATCCATCCAAATTCAATAAAGTATACTCCTTCTGTTTCTTCTGGTGATAGTAATATTATACCATCGGAGTTGCTATCTGGTGTAACATGATAGTTTTTAAATATTAGATCGTCAAACTGTGCACCTTTTAATGATATTGATCCATGTATTTTTTTATTTGATAGATTCAGTCTTGTATCAGTATTACTTCCTATAATTTCAGAGCGTGTTTTATGTGTGAAGCTATCATCAATTTCTGGAATCATAGTATCAGAATTTGTATTGTCTTCTATAATGTGTTGTGTAGTGAAAAATTTATCGTATATAAACCTCCACCCGGTCATAATTAACACGGATAAAATAACAGCTAATATTAAATTACGAACTTCTACCATATTGCTAATGAGCATCTTAATAGGTTTTAGTGTAGCATATAGCATTGTTTAAATCAATAAGGCAATGTAATTATAAAATTAACTATATATGGGCATAAGTTATTGAGTTAATGTTAGATTCAATTGTGTTGTTGAATTTGTAAAAAGCTTTTGTGAAATTTTAGATAATATGTTGGTGACAAAATATTATATAATCATTACTTTAATGGTTAGATTTAAATTGTAATTTTAAAGATATCTATTTAATTATTGTATATATGGCCTTAATATAATTGTAGGAATAATCTGAATTTTTTTATGTTAAATTTGTATCGATGTTGTATAGTGGTTAAATAAATTGAGAAAAAATTATAGTTTACTTAAGTATGTTTTAAGTTCTTGGTTTATAATATTACTTAATAAGATTATGGTTATTCCGTTAGGTATTGTGAGAAATATGAAAAGCAGGTCTCCTAATTGAGATATAGGTATTATATTTTTTGATAAACCGCTTATTATTATTATACACATTATAAGTATTCTACATAGTACAACATGACGTGAATTTTCAAGTATATATTTCCAAGATATTTCACAGTAATATGAATATGTAATTATTGATGAGAATGAGAAAGCAAATACGATAGATGGAAATATCATATACTGAAAAATTGGACAAATATTAGAAAATATGTTGTTAATTGTAATGACATGGTTGCTGCTGCTGATAGTACTGTAAGATCCAGTTAATATTACAACAATTCCTGTGATAAATGATACAAGTACAGTATCAATAAATGGTTCAAGCATTGCGATACATCCGACTCTTACGGGTTCAGTTTCATCTGTTGAGGCATGTATAATAGGTGATGTGCCAACACCAGCTTCATTTGCAAAAATTGATCTTCTAACTCCTGCAATAAGAGATCCTATTGCTCCTCCAGTCATGCTATTTCCTTCTAACATACCATGTATCATTATGTTGAATGTATGGAGTAACTGGTCTGAATTACTTATAATAACAGCTGTGCATATTGTAATGTATAATATAACCATTATAGGCGATAATGTTGTCATAATTTTTGCAATGCGTGTTATTCCTCCTATTATTACTAATCCACTTAATAGTGTTAATATTAATACAATAACACTGCTGTTGACTTGATGGAAAGTGTTACTTAATAGAACAGTTGCTTGGTTTGATTGGAATGATATACCTCCAAAAGACATTGCTATTATCATTGTAACAGCATAAATGTATGCTACTGTTTTTCCAGTTTTTAATAATCCTAATTCAACTAAACCGCATCTGATGTATTGAAAAGGCCCACCTATATTGTTTTTCTTTTCTAATAGATAATATTTAAATCCTAGCGTTACTTCAGCAAATTTTACTGACATGCCTAGAATACCAATTATTATCATCCATAGTACTGCTCCTGGACCTCCTGTAGATATTGCTATCACTACTCCTGAGATTGTTCCTAATCCTATAGTACCAGATATTGCAGTGATAAATGCTTGAATATTAGAAATGGTATTACTGTCTTTTTTATTTTGTGGCTTAGCTAGAATATGTAATGCATGTTTAAAGAGCCTTATGTTAACGAATTTGAATTTTAGTGTACAAAATATTCCTAAATATATCACCCATAAGATAATTAATGGAACCCGAAATATTGTGAAACAAAAAACAGACTCCAGTGTTCTAGATACATATGGAAAAAAATCTGTTAGTTCAAGTGTTATCATTATACAAAGATGAGATTGATACTACATGTTTATTTTGGTTTTGTTTTTGTACATAATATATATGTATACTACACTACTTATAGGTATTGATATTATATACATTATTCCAAATACTGGAAATGTTAACCATGGTTTTGTTATTGCAAATACGATAAATATACCGAATAGTAAAATAAATATGTAAGATAGATTTTTTGGTATACAGAGATGTTTTGCTGAAAATGTAGGAATATTGCTTACTGATAAAAATGCAATTACAGCAAAATATATTGCTACATTGTTTTGGTCTGATAGGTTTTCAACTAACCAATGATTATCATGATAATAAAATGTCAGCATTATTGGAATTAATGATAATACTGCTCCTAGTGGTGCAGGAACTCCTACAAAGAAAAATTTGTGCCAGTCTAATTTTTTTTCTTCATATAAAGACATATTAAACCTTGCAAGTCTAATCGACATGCACATCACAAACATCATTACTAGCATCCAACCTATGACTTTAATTTGTTTAAGTGACCAAAAATATATCAAGAAAGCAGGAGCAGCACCAAAATTTAAGAAATCTGCAAAAGAGTCAAGATGTGCGCCAAAACCACTAGTAGAATTGAGTAATCTAGCAATTCTGCCATCCATGCCATCTATTAGTGCTGCAATAATAATAAACATAACAGCAGATTCCCATTTGCCAATAAAAGTAAATTTTATAGAAGTCAACCCAGCACATAAGCCTAATAAAGTTACTATATTTGGAAATAACCTAGCAATAGGAAAAAATTTGCTGCTTTGTTCTTCTTTCATATAGAGTGTTATATAGATTTAACTGTTAGTTGTTTAGGTGAGTCTTTTAGATATGCTAAAATAGTTTCACCAGCAATGACTGTTTGTCCTTTAAATACTGATATGTGAGTAGATAAAGGTAAATATAAGTTAACACGGCTACCGAATCTAATAATACCAAATTTTTCACCCAAATTAACATTTTGTCCTTGATAAGCATTACATACGATACGTCGTGCAATTAATCCTGCAATTTGATCAAGGATGATAGAATGTTTATCAAGGTTAGATTCTATAATTAATCTTTGTCTTTCATTTAACTCGCTTGACTTGTCTAATGATGCTGATATGAATCTGCCAGGTATGTACTCTGTAGATTTAATAGTGCCTGATACTGGAATTCTATTGACGTGGACGTTCAATATGTTTAAAAAAATGCTGATACATACTACTTGTGTAGAGCTATCTATAGGAGAATTAACTTCTTTGATATCTAATATTAAGCCATCAGCTGGACTAGTAATTAAGTTATCTCCTTCTGGTACTACACGTATAGGGTCACGAAAAAAGAATATGCATAACAATGACATAACTAAACAAACTATTCCTAAGCTGCAAGAAATAGCAAACCCAATGCAAGATGCAAGAAATGATATCATTATAAATATATATCCTTCCTTATGGATATTGTGGATCAAATTGAAAAGCATTACTCAACCTCAGACTTTTTGAAGGATTATAAACTTTGCTATATTTTATGCAATTAATATTTGATAAATTTTGTTTAATTATGGTGATAATATTGCAATTTTAAATATTAAGTTTAGTTATTAAGATTTATTGATATTAAAATATGATCTTTACTTACTATAATTAATTATGATAATCTCAACACTTTTATACTTTACTCAAATATTAGATGTGGAAATTTTGAATTTCATATTGATATCGTGAACTTATGCTTTGTAAGCTTGACTAATGTTTGATGAGAAATTTATAACTTGAGATATCGTTTGTACAAAATGTTAAAGTAGTAATCTTTTTTAGCATACTTCTTTAATATTTACTGAGATATTTCAATAATAAGCAACAGAACTCCTTCTTCACACTGCAATGTACTTGCGATACCTATAGTAGAAAAGTACTAACCAATTTACATTTGTATTAGTAATAAGTAATGGTTGTACTGTTTAATGTATATCTTTCATTATGTAAAGTACATTGTTTAGGTAGAGTATTTTCAGATTCTTTACACAAATTACAGTCATTGAAAAAGCGTTAAAATTTGCAAATCTTTGAACAGTCTTTACAGATTTGGTCAGACTAATATTGAGAAATTTAATAGTAAGTAATAGGGTAGCTTATAAAAGGATGTGTTATTTAAGATTATGTAGACAATGTTTTACCCATTGTTTAGTGCATTTTTCTTGTAAAGTATTTTGTTTAAGTCTTTCATTTAAGAATTTGAAATCCACGTAGTTTGCATATTGATCTTGATTATTACAACTATATACAAAACTTTCTTGTTTTGTTATTGGGTCAATGTGTTTTTGTAAGCATTGAGCACATATTTCTTTCATCATACATTGCATAAGAGAATTAATAGAAGCTATCACTTTAACTTCTTTTTTGAAAAGAGTTTGTAATTGATTGAATATAGAATATGACACTGCCTCCATCATATAGCTTGATCCGATAATTATAATTCTGTCTATAGAGTGTAGTGTTATGTCAATACTTTCTGATAAGTTGTTGTTATATTGCAGAATTGCATCAATGATATTACCACGATAAGATTTATCTTGAGTTCTTCTGGGTTCAATCCTAGCTTCGTCACAACACCACACTACAGTACTTGATGATTCTTCTATAGCTGATTCTTCAAATACGTCTTCTACTTTTTTATATCCTGCAAAGTATAAAACTTTACAGTTGTTTGACAACAACGCTTTGCCTATTGAAAATAGCACTGCGTTTCCTACTCCTCCACCTATTAACATTATGTTTTGATTGTGAGGAATTTCTGTTGGAGTACCAGTTGGACCCATAAAAATGATTGGTTCGTTTTTTTGAAGATAATTACATAAGTGACTGGATCCTCCTGTATTCAGTACTATAGTTGAAATTAATCCTTTGCTTTTATCTACAGAAACTCCTGTTAATGCTATGCTTTCCATTGATAATTGTGTATTTTCTATATTTAGGCTGTTATGTTCGAAGTTTTGTAACCTATAAAATTGCCCAGGTTTAAAGTTAGCTGCTGCAAGAGGTGCTAAAATAGTAAGTTTAGTTATGGTTTTTGTAATGTTTTCTATATCTATTACATATGCTTTTAATTGGTGATTTAATGTTGTAAGTAAATTAGCATGTTTTGCTGGTGGGTATTGATTCAGTACTTTTGTTATAATTTGGTATCCGTTTTTAGCACTTGCCATTGCTTTAACTACACTTCCTCTATATGGTAGGTGAAGATCTCCAAAAATACTGATTTTTTTATCAGGTGATATGAATATGCTGTCTTTTTTTGTAAATTTTGGAGATGCTGTTATCTTTGTACTTATGCCTTGTAAATCAAAGGTATGGGTAAAATCTTGACCTAACCCACAAAATTGTTGATTTTCTTTTATACTTGTTAAGTTTGGTTTAGTACCTACTGCTATTATGATTGTTTTTGCATTGAGTGTTTTTTTGTTGTTATATTGATCAGTAAATTTAATGTTGCTTATGTGATTGTACTGATCTGTTATCATTTCATATGGTTCTAGATTTTCTATAAAGTATATTCCTTCTGCAAGTGCATTGTTTATTTCATCGCTATTTAATTTGTAACTTGGTGCGTGTGATAACTTGTTTCTATAGACAATAGTTACTCCTCCCCATGATTGTAATAATTCTATAATTTTTGCTTGTCTATTTTCTATTTTTGCTGATGTTTTTTCTTTTCTTATTTGCGTTGCATGATTTAAAAATTCATTTGCAATAATTTTTTCTTCTTCTGTCCAGTTTTGTTCAATATATGATTTACCATAATTTTCTATCAATGCTTCATATCTTGTAAGGAATTTTTCTACTTGTAATGGATAGTATGCAAGGACTTCTGTTGCTGCATCTATTGCTGTTAATCCTCCACCTATAACGACAATTGGCATTCTAATTTGTAAGTTTGCAATGGAAGTTGCTCTTGCAGCTCCTGTAAGTTGTAATGACATTAAAAAGTCTGATGCCATACGTACTCCCCTTGCTAAGGAGTTAGGTATCTTGATTATATTAGGACTGCCAGATCCTGTTGCAAGAGCAATATGATGAAACCCCATCTCAAAAGCATTTTCTATTGTTAATGTACTACCGAACCTTATTCCACCATACATTGCAAAATTTTTTCTTCTTTCTAGTATTAATCTGGCTATTTTTAAGTAATTTTTGTTCCATCTTACTGTAATACCATATTCAGATACTCCGCCAAATCCATAAGGTATGCGCTCACTTAAATTATCGTATAGGTCAATTTCCACATTTTTAATTAAATTAAATTCTATTTTTTCTCCAGATTGAGTAACTCCAGAAATATTCTCTGGAAGAGGTTCTATTTTTAACCCTTCTATTGCAGTAACAGTATGCCCATCATTTAATAAGTGGTGAGATAAATTAATCCCTGCTGGACCTAGCCCTACAACTAATACATTTTTATTTGTATTAGCCTTAGGTAATGGATGTTCAAAGTTTATAGGATTCCATCTGGTGAGTAACGAATATATTTCAAATCCGTAAGGTAAGCTTAGTACATTGTCAATGATTTGGGTTTCAACCATTGGTATATTAACAGGATCTTGTTTTTGGTAAATGCATGATTTAGTACAATCATTACAAATATGATATCCTGTTAATATACATAATGGGTTATCAATCATAATGATTGCTAATGCTGCTATAGGATAGCCTTGAGATTTTACTAGATTCATTTCTGATATTTTTTCTTCCAGAGGGCAGCCATGTAATTCTGTTGATAGTATTGATTTCTTGAATTCATTATTGTTTCCTAACATTCCTTTTGAGCAACTGTCTTTATTTTGTTTATGACAAAAAATGCAATAATGAGAATTATTTAAAGCATTATATAAAGTGGGTTGCTTATGTGTAAGGTTAAACCCATCTCTACGTTTGATACGTTCTGATGTCATTACTGTTATGTCATCATTAACAATTTTTGTTATTGTTGGGACTAAGTTGTAAAAGTCTATTTTATTAGGTACACTAAATAAAATGTTATGTGATCCTGAATGTATCATGTATGCAGCATACTTAGCTGTAATATCTAATTTTTCTGAATGATTTTCTTTGTCTTCTAACCATAATAGTGTTTGTTCTGCAAATTCTTTGTCTTCAATAGGAAATTGGAATAGCTCTCTGATTTGTTCTGTGATTTCTGATATGTTTAAGCTGTTTATATCCGGATATTTTTTTAAAGCATAACGTTGTATGAATAATCTTTTACATCTATATATTTCTGAAAATTCTTTGTGTATATTCTGTTGTGTTATTATTTCATTTTCAATGCTGAACAATTTTGATATAAAGTCTTCGACTATATATGAAAGTTCTATAATAGTGCATGATGTATTATTGGATTTACTTTCATTATTGCGTTCTCTAATTAGTGTTTCATATAGATTTTGGTTGTGGGATTGTAAATAAGACAGAAATAAGTTATCTAGCTTTACTAAGCCTTCTCTGGTATATAAATTCTGTGCAGTAAGTTCAAAGTTTAACATATTTTTTAAAGTTAGTGTAACATATCAACTGATGTATGAAAATGCTATATTAATAAGCCTCTAGTGCTAGCAGTATATCAAGAAAACAGGAGCAGCACCAAAATTTAAGAAATCTGCAAAAGAATCAAGATGTGCACCAAAACCACTAGTAGAATTGAGTAATCTAGCAATTCTGCCATCCATGCCATCTATTAGTGCTGCAATAATAATAAACATAACAGCAGATTCCCATTTGCCAATAAAAGTAAATTTTATAGAAGTCAACTCAGCACATAAGCCTAATAAAGTTACTATATTTGGAAATAACCTAGCAATAGGAAAAAATTTGCTGCTTTGTTCTTCTTTCATATAGAGTGTTATATAGATTTAACTGTTAGTTGTTTAGGTGAGTCTTTTAGATATGCTAAAATAGTTTCACCAGCAATGACTGTTTGTCCTTTAAATACTGATATATGAGTAGATAAAGGTAAATATAAGTTAACACGGCTACCGAATCTAATAATACCAAATTTTTCACCCAAATTAACATTTTGTCCTTGATAAGCATTACATACGATACGTCGTGCAATTAATCCTGCAATTTGATCAAAGATGATAGAGTGTTTATCAAGGTTAGATTCTATAGTTAATCTTTGTCTTTCATTTAACTCATTTGACTTGTCTAATGACGCTGATGTAAATTTGCAAGTGTAAAATAGAAAATTGTGATGCATAATTTGTTTATTGATGGTAAAAGTATATGTAATCTATAAATTATGAAATTACTCACATCAATAAAAGTCACATGTATCACATGTAATTAGTTGATGTGAGCTTATTCTGTATCTTATCTAGAGTTACTTAGTTATTAAATTTGTGATTTATTAGATGTTATAAGTATAGCTTTAAAACATGAAGAGTATTATAGGTGTGTATTTTTATTGTATGTGTAGTATAAACATTTGTAATCAATAAGGTGTTGATTTTTCTTGAATTGCTTGTGCTTTAAGACTAAAATTTCAGAATTGTAATTTTTTGTTTATTAAAGAATGGCAGAAAGAGGGAGTGATATTAGACCTGGTCATATATTAGATCATAATAATGCTTTATATTTAGTTGTGAAGGTTATGCATACTCAACCAGGTAAAGGTGGTGCCTATATACAAGCTGAAATGAAAAACTTAAAAACTGGTGCTAAACAATATGAAAGGTTTCGTGCAGATGGAGATATAAAGCGGGCTATTGTTGATGAGGCTGATTATCAATATATTTATAGTGATGGTTCAATGCTTACCATTATGCACCTTAAAACTTATGAACAGATTACAATTAGTAAAGATATATTGGGGGATAAGAGTATATATCTGCAAGATAATATTATTATTACATTAGTATTTTATAATGGTGAAATAATATCTGCTAAAGTTCCAGATTATGTTACTCTTCGAGTAATTGAAACTGAGGCTGTGATTAAAGGGCAAACAGTGTCCTCATCTTCTTATAAAGTGGCAATGTTAGAAAATAATCAACGTATTAGTGTCCCTACGTTTATTAAACCTGGAGATAAGATAGTTGTTTATACTCCGGATGATAGCTATTATGAACGTGCAAAGGGATAAATATATTTTAGCATTGCATTATTACAAGTATGGTGTTTTATTCAGCATATGTTGAATATGCAATTATTGTTATTTATATCTAAAAAAAATTATAAGTAAACAGTTATGTAACTGTTTATTGAGTTCTACAATATGATTAATGGTTACTTAATATTTAAAACTGTATAAAAAAGGGGTTGTTAATGTCTGTAATTTTTTCTTCTGTTACCAATATTATGCTAAAGTCAGTGCGACAGTCGTCTAGAGCTTTAATCAGAGATTTTAGTGAAATTCGGTATATGCAATCTTCTTATACTGCTGCAAGTAATTTTACTAGATCTGCTTATTTAAGATCTAAAAAAATTATTACTGATGTGTTATATAATTACAGACAAGATTATGGTGTTGTTTTTGATGATACTAGAGATATATCTGATATTGGAGAAAATTTTTGGTTTGTTAATCCAATAGATAGTAGAACTAATTTTATAAATTACTTGCCTTATTTTGCGACTTTGATAGCTTTTTTTCGTCAAGGAGAACCTGTTGCTGCAATAATTGATGCTCCAATACTTAAAGAAACGTTTTATGTAGAAAGAGGAGTAGGTGCTTTTTCAGAAAATGTACAATCACGTTATATAAAACTGCATGTAGGTAATAAACAAAGTGTCAGTAGAGCTGTCATTGATTTTGTCATTACACATCTTAATGTTAATGTGATTGATAATCAGCTTAATTCTCAGGCTGTTATAATACGTGCTATGGGATCTATGGCATTAGGGTTTGCTTATTTATGTTCAGCATCTTATGATGCATTAATTTATTCTAATTTTAATAGGTATCAAGCTGCAGTTGGAAAGTTATTCGTCGAAGAAAGTAAAGGGAAGATAGTATGTAATAATGAGTTATTTATAGCTAGCAATTTTGTGTTATGTGATTATTTAAGAAAGAAATTTAACACTGATAAATAGCTTGATTTTGCTCATTAAGTTTATTAGAGATAGTAAAGTTAGTATATAGTAGTTATAGCTTGTAATGTATTTAATGTAATTATGAAAAAGAAAATTTGAGAATGGTAAGTAAATTAATTTTTTTAGTTAGGTTGTTTATTGTATGAAGTGAAGAGATATGTGGCAGTTATTTTCATAATTTATCATTGTGTTATTTAAATAAATAAATTCATTATAAGTATTGGTTTTACTGTGTTATTTTTCTTTTATAATCTTTTATTTTTTTAATGAATTGCTAATAACATGATTATGTGTTGAGCATTTGCTTGTTTTAAAGTTATTTAACGCGTCCTTTTAATATCAGTTAGTTTGTGTGTTAATAAATGAAAATTGATATGGAAGAGTTTTTAATTAGAAGAAATTATAGCTAATAATCCATATGGTTGATTTATGGATAAATTTTAGTTTATCATAATTTTTGGATACTAAATGAGAAACTCTGATGTAGTAATATTGTTAATTTTAACTTAAAGAGTTTGTGTAAAGGATTGTGTGCTGCTTTAAAAAATTTAGATGAAAGTTAGAAAAGTTGTCATTAGTAGTATATATCGATTGATTTATGAATGAATTTTAATTTGTTATAATTGTTATATACCAAAGTGTGAAACTCTGGTGTAATAATATGGTTAATTTTGTCATAAAAAATTTATGTAAAGTTGTATACTGTTTTAGAAAGTTGAATAATGATGGGTAAATATTATACTGTAAAAGAAGATGATCAAGATATGAGGATAGATAGATTTGTTAGAAGAGTGTTGAACATTCCTCAGTCTTTGGTCGAAAAATTTTTACGTAAAGGTGTAGTTTTGCTTGATAATGCAAAGGTAAAGTCTAATACGAGGATTAAAACTGGAAATGTGATTTACATAAAATGTGATACTATCATTGGGGAGGAAATACACGCAAAAATTTGTGAAGCTGATAGTTCTTCTCTGATTAATTTGATTAATAGCAGTATCTTGTATGAGGATGATGATGTATTGATTATTAATAAACCTGCTGGAATATCTGTTCAGGGAGGTACGAAAGTTAGAATTAGCATCAGTGATATTTTAGATAAGATTAGAGGTGGTGAATCTATGAGAATTGTTCATAGATTAGATAAAAATACAAGTGGGGTTTTGATGTTAGCTCGTAATGCAAGAGCATCTAGGTTAATTATGCATGAGTTCAAGAATAGAAGAGTAGAAAAGAAATATTTGGCATTGACACAAGGAATTCCAGAAAATGATGTTGGTGAAATTAATCATTCCATTATCAAAAAAAGGCATAATTTTTGTAAAAATATAATTATTGACAGTTCAGTTTTTCAGGAAGCAATAACTTCATTTTTTGTATTGAAGAAATTGCCTTATGATATTGGATTACTTGAATTAAAGCCTAAAACTGGTAGAAAACATCAGATTAGAGTACACCTTTCACATATTGGATGTCCTATTATTGGTGATAAAAAATATGGTAAATTTTGCAATCATGTGTTAAATGATCACTTACAATTACATGCACATTTTTTATCAATTGATATAGGAAATAAAAAATTATCATTTACTGCTCCTATGCCAGATTATATGAAAGATACAATTATGAATTTGGAAAAATTATTATAGTATATATATAAATTTGTGTTGTAGATGTGCTACATAGTGATATTAAATTATTGTAATTGAAAAAAACTTCAATTTGTTGGTTTGCAATATGTAAGTTATTATTTCTTTTTGTTTATTACTGTAAATAATAGTTTTGTACATTTGTAAAAAATTTTTAGCATTAATTGTATATAAAAGGTATAAAATTTGTGTTTATAGAATAGAAATCATGTTGTAAATGTATTACATCTATTAATTATATTAAGTTTTTTTTATTGTTACGTCTGGATGTAATTCTGTAGTTTGTTGATATGATTGCAATACGGAAGTAATGGTTTCTTTACGTTATATTATGTGAGTAAGATAGATAGTTGTATATCTGTAAAAATTATTAAATATTGGTTTGTATATCAAAATGAAGAACTTATATTTTTTTAGACAGGCATCATATTATAAATATAGTATATCTATGTAGAGATTTGTTATTGTATCTGGATGTAAGTCTTGTGACTTATGGTATGGTTGTGTAGTATAGAGCTTATTGTTTCTTGCTATTTATAATGTTCTGTAGTTACGCATTTGCTAAGAATTGTTATATGTTGATTTACGTATAGGTAAAACTCATAAGCCTTATATATGGCAAATGATTGTGTGAAGTATTGTGAATTTGTTAATTCTATGTGGTGTTATATGAAAGATCTATGTATCTTAAACCGTTATTGTAATGTAAATTTTGTATATAAGTTATAAAGTCTTTCATTGAAAAAAGTGATATAATAATATGTATTGTTATTGAGTACTAGTAATTGTTTTGTCAGTTATATACCATGTTTCTTTATGAAATACTGAATTGTTACTACGGATATGTAAAATACATTATATAACTTAGAGAAATCGCATTTATATTTAAAAATTTATAGTATAGAAAAATATTCTAACAATGTAATAAAAGCATACTTTCAGTTAAAATTAATCTGTAATATAAAAGCAAATACTTGTAAAGTTCTATTGTAAATATGTCACAACTTTATTCCTTCCTGTATTTTTTGCTTCATATAAGCATTTATCAGCTCTATCTATCAATTGCTTGATATTGTCAGCGTCAGATTTTTGTACTTCTACTACACCAATACTAACGGTTTTGTTTATATTGCCTATGCTTGTTTTGAATGGAGTATTTTTTATTACAGTAAGAATTCGCTTTGCTATTTGTTCTGCTATATTAATTGTTGTATCTGGTAATATTACAACAAATTCTTCTCCACCAAATCTTGCAAGTAAATCTGTAATACGTATATTATCTGACACTCGTTTTTTAAACTGTTGTAGTAATTCATCACCAACAGTGTGCCCAAATGTATCGTTTACTTCTTTAAAATGATCAATGTCTAGTATCATTAAGGATAAGTTTTTTTCTTTTTGTAGGGATTCGTCAATGATATTATGGAAATGCATATCAAAGTAGCGTCTATTATAGCATCCTGTTAAAGGATCAGTTATAGCCATTGTCATGCTAGTGTCTACATTTATCCTTAATGCATCTTGGTATCTTTTTCTTTTTACTTGTACATTTACTCTTGCAATTAGTTCATTGCTATCTACAGGAGTTGTAATATAGTCGTGGATTCCTATATCAAATGCTTTGCTTAATAATTTTGGATCTTCGTTTTCATCAAGTAAAACTAGAATTGGTGTATAACGTGTTTCAATTTTGTTACGCAACTGAGAGCACAACCTTAGCCCATCTCCAGAGAATTCCAGATCAGTAATTATTAAATCATAATTCTGTATGTTACTTAAATTTAATGCTTGATCTATGTCATGTGAAACTACAGTTTGTTGAAAGGACTTTTGCAAAATATTGTTGATGTGTTCGGAACGTATCACATCTTCATCTACAATTAAAATGCTAACATTATCAATTTTATTTGCGTAATCCATCATGTTGTTATTTAGCACACTCATGTCTGCGTTTGTTTTGCCTCTTAATCTTAATTCATCTATTACCATTTTGAATCTTGTTAATGATCTAATGCGTGCAAATAGTGCTGTGTCATTTATTGGTTTTGTTAAAAAATCATCTGCACCATAGCTGAGACCACTAACTCTATTATCTGATGTATTGTCAAGAGCTGTAACCATTACTATTGGAATGTATGTTGTTGCTGGGTTAGCTTTTAATCTTTTGCATGTTTCATATCCGTCCATTTCTGGCATCATGACATCTAATAGAATGATATCAGGATGTTTTTCTTCAGCAATTTTTATTGCATCCATGCCATTTGTTGCAGTTAGAACGTTGTAATATTCACTCATGAGCTTTGCTTGCAACAGTTTTATGTTTGCAGGTAAGTCATCTACTATTAACACTTTTGCAGTCATAAGTTTTCTTTTATTTATTTGTTATCTTTTTTTACTTCATAGCTTTTGTATGTTTTGCCATCATCTCCTATTATTTCTTTAATGACGACGTTGTTGTTTTGTTCTTCTGTACAATCGTTGTAAACTTTGTTAAAATAATTTAAAATTTCTCCTTTTGCTTCTATAAATTTTTTGTAGTAAAACCCTACGCTTTTCGTGACAAGTGGCAGTTTTTTAGGGTCAATTACTAAACATGCTACTAAAATTATCACAATAACTTCTGATATACCAACACCAAGCATTAAGAACTATTTTAATTAATGAACATATCAAGCGACTTTATTATAAGCATTAATTTACTTAAATCAAGTTGAGTTGTATTTATTTCATTTAAAAAATTGTAATACCTGTTTAGCTTTTCTTGGTTTTTTATATACCACTCTTGAATGATATCGTTGATTATACTATCTACCTTATCTAACTTTATTGCCAATGATAAAGTTGGTTCTACTTGTTTTAGGATATTTTCTGTTATTATGGATTGGTAATCATTTAGTTCGTCAATTAGGTTTCTAATGGCAATACGTTGCCAATATGAAGAATTGTGTTCCATGTGTGCTGCAAGATCTCTTATACGACTGAAATTTAATAATGATCTTAATTGAAAATATATTTTCCCTATAGTTAATAGTGGTAAATTTGCACTGTTTGTTAGGTGTATTATATCGAGAGAAATAGTCAGGAATTTTAATTTTGTAATTTTTTTTGCAATTGATTTATTGATATTATATTCCATTAAAGAAGATAGGGTATTATTGTATATTTCTAAGGATTCATTACATAAAATACTTTCTATATTTTCTTCAATCAAAGATATCTGGGATGATAATTCTTCTAGTTTTGTGTCTATATTTGTAAATTTACTGGAGTTCCTGAGAAACCAGAATGTAATTTGTCCTATAAATTTTTGTACTTCTCTAATTAATGAAGTATATATGTTAATATGAATTTTGCTATCTAGTTCGTCTAGTGTTTTCCATATTTCGTATAAGTTATATATGTGTGTTGTTATAACGTATATTTTAATTACATCTTCAACAGTGATACCAATATTTTCAATTATGTGATTAACAAAAATACAACCCATTCTATTAACTATATCGTTCACTATGCATGTTGCTAATATCTCTTTTTTTAGAGGGTGTTGTCTTATATATTGTGAAAAATTGTCTCTTATATATTGAGGGAAGTAAGATAATAAATATTGGGATTCATAAAGATTAAGTAAATGACTTGAGTGATGAAAAATATTGGAAAGCATGACTTCATTTTTTATAAAGGTTCTAGTATATGCAATCAATATAGCAATTTGAGGACAGGTGAATCCCTTCATTTCTGCACTCATTTTTGTGATTTCTTCATCACTTGGTAAGAATTCTATGTCTCTGTTTAGTACTTGAATTTTTTCTAAATATTTTAATAATCTGTGATGTTGTTCTATTCTATTTTGTGCCTGTATACATTCTAACATTAAGGCTTTTGTTTCTAGTTTGTTGTGTGATTCTAAAACTATTGATGGGACTGCATCCATTATGTCATCTAGTATCTTATTACGTTCAGCTAAAGATATATAGTTATTTTTCACTGCAAGTCTTAAACATATTTTAATGTTGATCTCAAAGTCAGAACATATTACTCCTCCAGAATTGTCTGTGAAGTCAGTGTTGATTTTTCCTCCATTGTGCGCATATTCAACCCTTCCAGTTTGTGTAACACCTAAGTTTCCGCCTTCTATTATCATTGCTGCTTTTGCTTCAGATCCATTGATTCTCAGAACATCATTAGCTTTATCTGATACTTCAGCATTAGTTTCTTGTGAGGATTTTATATATGTTCCTATGCCTCCATTCCATATCATATCAACTTCTGCTTTTAATAGATGTCTGATGAGTGTATTTGGAGTAACTTGATCTTCGGTAATATTAAATAATTCTTTTATTTCTGGGCTTAAATCTAGTATTTTGGAGTTGCGACTGAAAACTTTTCCGCCTTTTGAGATACAGGATTTGTCATAGTCTTCCCATGATGAATTGGTTAAGTTGAATAACCTCTTGCGTTCAAGGAAGCTTTTTGTTGGATCAGGTGATGGGTCAACAAAAATATGATTGTGATTAAATGCTCCAATCAGATGTATCTTATCAGATAATAACATACCATTACCAAATACATCTCCAGACATATCTCCGATACCAATTACTGTGAATGGTTCGTTATATATATCTTTATCCATGAGCCAAAAATGCCTTTGAGCTGCTACCCATGCTCCTTTAGCTGTAATACCCATTTTTTTATGGTCAAACCCTATTGATCCTCCAGATGCAAAAGCGTCGCCTAACCAAAAATTATATTCTTCAGAGATTTCATTTGCATAATCAGAAAATGTAGCGGTTCCTTTGTCTGCAGCAACTACCAGATACGGGTCATATTCATCATATTTTATAATATTGTCAGGTGTAACGTACTTATCATCAATCATGTTGTCTGTAATGTCTAATATACCTCGCAAGAAGTTTTTGTAACATTCTACTGCCGTGCTTTTTAGCAAGTCTGCATTTTTAGGTGCACGTTTTAAAATGAAACCTCCTTTAGATCCTACTGGTACAATGACTGAATTTTTTGTCATTTGTGCTTTCATTAACCCTAGTATTTCTGTACGGAAATCTTCTGTTCTATCAGACCACCTAATTCCTCCACGTGCAACTTTTCCACCTCGTAAATGTATACCTTCAAATAAGTTGGAGTATACATATATTTCTCTGAAAGGGCAGGGTAGTGGTATATTTGGTACTTTACTTGAATCTAGTTTTATAGACAGATAATCTTTTCCTTGGTAATAGTTTGTGCGTAAAATCGCTAGAATCAAAGCATATATGGACCTTAGAATATGATCATGTACTACATCTGTAATTTCTGATAATAGCTCGTTAATTTTACTTTGTATAGCACTGGATTCTTCGTTACTGGTTAATGCTGGGTTAAATCTAACGTTAAATAACTTAATAAAGTTTAGTAAAATTTTTGGATGTTTAATAGCAACTTTTTGAATATAAATTTGACTATAGTTAAATGATACTTGCTTTAAGTATCTACTTAATGCTCTTATTAGCATAACTTCTTTCCACTGTAGGTTAGCTAATATGATTAAGCTATTGAAGTAGTCATTTTCTATTTCTTTTGCAAAGATTTTTTTTATGGTAGTTTCAAACTGTTGTTTAATGTTATTATGATCAAAAGATTGTTTAGTATTTGATAGAATAAAATGGTGTAAATATATGGTAATTTTAGCTGTAATGGTATAGCTATGATGTAAGATTATATTTGTGCCCATTTTTTTTACTATGTTTAGTATTTTTGAAAGTTGAAGATTGCTTTCTTGAGGTATGTATATTTTTAGTTGGTAATGGACACTATTTTTTATTAAGTAAAGATCTGCTTCACTAGTATTATATTTGCAAACCTGTTCTAATTTTGTAATATCATGATAAGCACTTTTTGGGTTAAAATACTCTTGGTAGCTTGGTGGAAATGCTGTTAAATATTGTAGAAATGGGTTAATAGATCCTAAGTTACAACGCATTACATCTTGTAATTTATCTTCCCATCTTCTAGATGCTGCGATTAATTTTTCTTCAATTTCTGATTCTGAAAAATTACTAAATAGCTTGTCTTGTGCTTTGAGTATAAACTGTAATCTAACTAAATTGTACTCATTCAACATATTGTATTGATTATTAACAACTTTACCTGTAAGCATTTGTTCTAATATATAACTCATTTTATTTGCAAGTTCAGTACTTGCTAATGCTTTTGGTACAAAAATGATGCAATTTACAAAACTGTGGTTTTGGTCTTTTATTATAAAAAGTTTTATTTTTGGATTATTAGCTAAGGATAATATACCAATTGAAATTTCAAATAATTCTTCTTCGGAAAATTGAAATAATTCATCTCTGGATAATCTTTGCAATATATCAACTAATGCTTTATTACTATGTCCGCCTTTAGTAAACCCTGATTTCTTTTCTACAGCTTTTATTTTACTTCTAATGAGTGGAATAGCATTTGCATCTTGAAATGAAATAATGGAAGCAAAAAAACCATAGAAAAGATGCTCTTTTATCAAAATGTTATCTTTATTAAATATTCTTAATCCAATACAAATCATATATTCATGTCTATGTACTGTAGATAGGATATTGGATTGTATGATATATATGTGTTGCTTAGACTCAGGCAATTCTTTACTAGGTTCATCTGGTGTGTTGATTTTCTGTAATCCGAGGCTGGAGTTATTGTTAATTAATAATTTATTTTGATCTACAATATATTCTTCATGTCCCAAAAAAATGAAATTATCTTTTCTTAGCCATTCTAAAAATGTAATTTCTTCTTCTATGGAATTGGAATGAAAAGATTTCATTGCATTTAATGCTGAGTCAAAATGTTGTAGCATTAATTTCCAATCGTTAACACACTGGCTAACTAATTTTAAATTTTTTTCTATTTCATGTTTGAGAGATTTATGATACTCTTCATCTATGTGACTGATAATGAAATATGCTATTGATTCTCTTGTTCCATCATTTGAACAAGATTGTGCAGATGATATTGTATGTATATGTTTATCTTTACGTTCAATATTTAAAACAGCATTTGTATAGTGATATATTAATGCATTGTGTTTTTTTATTGTAATAATAGTAGAATCTATTATAAATGGTAGATTATCGTTTATTATTTCAACTATAGTTACATTCTTTGTTATATCGTTATCTTTTTGTTCTGTATTAAATACTTTGACCTTGCTTTCGTTATGTTGTTTTATTTTAATAAGTTCATGTAGGTCACGCGCTATGAATAGGAAAAAGTTGTTGTCTAATGTTATGTTATTATCATAAGATGAACTGTAAAACTCTTTAATAAAGCTTTTTAATAGGTTATCATCTTCTTTTTCTATTAATTCTAAAACTGAAATAATTTTTTGATTAAAGTTTTTATACATTTTTTTAAATTGTACTAGTTGACAATAGTAATAATAAATTATTTTCCTTAAAATACTATTATACTTCTTTAAAGTACAATGCAATTAATTGCAATTAATTTTTAAAATCCTAAATGTTAATTATTTTTAGTTGATTTTATTAGTATGTAAATTATGAAAAATTTAAATATAATGTTGTAATGTAAAGTAAAGAATTTATAAATTAATGTTAAATATATTAAATAGATATTTAAAATGATCTGGATAACTACACTTTGATATAACTTTTTTATTGCGAATGGAATTATAATAAATTATATAAAAATGTTGCTTGATTATTATTATAACTATAATGTGTAGTAGCTTAAATAGTATTCTTTCTTAGAATGCAGTTATGTACATATTTAGATTAAAAATATATCAGAAAGGTTGTTAAGTAATATTTTGCTACTTGTAGATTTATGATTAGTAAAAATAAGTGTTGTTAGCTGTACGTCTTGTTAACTATACGTGTTATTTCTTCTTAAAGAATGTGTTATATAGTTTTTGAAATGAGTTTATAAGATATGTCACACGAAAAAAATAAAGCAGTTTCAGATCTATTAGAGGAAGTTACTAATAACACTGATGTGGATAGAATTACATTATTCGAGTTAAAATCTGCACTTCATGCTCGTGGTTTTGGAATATTGATGTTGTTGTTTTCATTGCCTCTTTCTATTCCTTTACCTGTACCTCCAGGTTATACGACAATATTTTCAATTCCTTTACTTATGTTTGCATTTCAAATGTTGTTAGGGTTTCAAGTACCTTGGATGCCTAGGTGGTTAGAAAAAAAGTCTTTTAAACGTACAACTTTAGCTTTGATTATTGAAAAAACTGCTCCTATATTAAAAAAAGCAGAGAAACTTACAAAACCTCGCTTATTGTTTATATTTAATAGTGTTGGTGAGAAAGTTATAGCGTTTATTTCTCTTTTATGTGCTGTGTCAATAGCTATTCCTTTACCGTTGACAAATTTTATTCCAGCCGGTGGTGTGTCAATTATGTCTTTGGGTCTATTGAATAAAGATGGTATGATGGTTATTCTTGGAGTGTTGGTATCATTATTTGGTATTGTTGTTACTACTATGGTAATTATTCTAGGTCCTAAACTTGTTGTGAGTATGTTTTCTTTTTTATCAAAATTTACATGATCATATATAATACTTTAACTAGCATTAAAGAACCTTTTATTCCTTTGAATGTTGATAATGTCAAGGTCTATGTTTGTGGTCCTACCGTCTATGATTTTGCGCATATTGGGAATGCTAGGTCAATAGTTATATATGATGTACTGTTTAGATTACTGAAATTACTATATCCTAGTGTGACGTATGTAAGAAATATTACTGATGTTGATGATAAGATTATTAATGTTGCACAAAGTAGTGGACAAAGTATATGTGAAGTTACTTCAGTTTATGTAAAAACATTTCATGAAGATATGAAAATGCTGAATTGTTTAGAACCTACTTATGAGCCAAAAGCAACAGATAATATAGATGTTATGATAAATTTAATACAGAAGCTTATAGATCATGGTCATGCGTACGTTAATAATGATAGTGTGTTTTTTAATATAGAATCTTATCCTGCATATGGTCAATTATCTAAGCGTAATATTAAAGAACTGATTTATGGTAGTAGGATAGATATAGAGTTAGGGAAAAAGCATCCAGGAGATTTTATTTTGTGGAAACCTGCAACTGAAATAGATAATAAGTTAATGAGTTGCTGGCCTAGTCCTTGGGGGTTAGGTAGGCCCGGTTGGCATATAGAATGTTCAGCTATGAGTTATTGTTATTTGGGTGAAAATTTTGATATTCATGGTGGTGGTGCGGATTTGCAATTTCCTCACCATGAAAATGAAATGGCTCAAAGTTGTTGTGCATTTCCCGGTAGCTATTACGCTAACTATTGGATTCATAATGGATTTCTCACAGTTAATGGTGAGAAAATGAGTAAATCTTTGGGTAATGTTTTAACAGTGAGACAGCTATTAGAGTCTGGGGTTAAAGGTGAGTTAATAAGGTATGTGTTGTTGAATACTCATTATAGAAAACCTTTAGATTGGGTTAATACAACATTAGCTAATGCTCAAGAATCACTTAATCGTATGTATACTGCTTTAAGTTCTGTAAATGTTGACTTATCATTGGATGATAATGTTGAATTATCTAGTGATGTTGTTGATTGTTTAAAAGATGATATTAATACTCCAAAAGCTATTTCAATGTTACATGAAATGGTTACAGAGATTAATAAGGCATCTGATATTATGAAAAAAGCATCTTTGGCTAAAACTCTTATTAAAACTGCAAATTTTATTGGTATTTTGCAACATTCTTGGCAAGATTGGTTTCGAGTTAATGAAAATAACCAGGAAATTGATAAGTTAATAGATGAAAGAAGGATGGCAAGGGCAAAGAATGATTTTAAGAAGGCAGATGATATACGACAACTTTTGTTAAGTCGAGGAATAGTACTTTCTGATAATAAAGATGGGACTACGCATTGGTATAAAAAATAACATAGTATGTTGATCTTATTTGTTTGAGTTAGAAGTATATTCTATCAACTTAAACATTTATAAAAAAGTAGATTAATTTGTTAATTGATAAAAGTGATGTAGTAGCAGCATGATCATGGTTAACAGTAGGGTCTGTCAAATAATGGAAGTATTAGAACGTTTTTTGAAGACATGACTGTGTAATGTAGCTATTTGGTTGGTTTGTATTACTTGATTACTATCAATGCAATGTTTGAAATGTATTGCATGTGATTTTCACACTTCTATATTTATCAGTAAGTGACTATTGATTATGTGAGATATAAGTTTTATTTCATATGCTTATAATGGCAATGGATCTGCTAAATAAGAAATTATTACTGAAAGTTTTTGAAGACATGAGTGTGGAATGGAAGTATTTGGTTGGTTTGTATTACTTGATTACTATCGTGCAATGTTTGAAATGTATTGCATGTGATTTTCACACTTCTATATTTATCAGTAAGTGGCTATTGATTATGTGAGATATAAGTTTTATTTCATATGCTTATAATGACAATGGATCTGCTAAATAAGAAATTATTACTGAAAGTTTTTGAAGACATGAGTGTGGAATGGAAGTATTTGGTTGGTTTGTAATTACGTGATTGCTATCAATGCGACATCTAGAATGTGTACCTGTGATTTTTACGGTGCCGTGTTTAGCAGTTAATCGACTATTGGTTGCTACTTCTGCGGTGAGGTCGTTAGGGTTAGGTTTTATTTCAATTGATCCAGTGTTTGCTGTGATTTCTGCTTTATTAACTTTTCCTGTTATTTCAATTGATCCAAAATTTGTACTAATCTTAGATTGCTTCTTGATTTCTCCATTAATTTTAATATTACCCCTGTTCGTATGCAATATTCCGAAAAAACTACCAATCATGGTTACATCTGTGTCATGAAATATTAAATATGCATGTTCTATGGCATCACTGTATATTATTACTTCGTTGACACCGAATTTAGATTTGAGATTT
Organism: Ehrlichia minasensis; assembly: GCA_000825765.1. Classification (GTDB taxonomy): domain Bacteria; phylum Pseudomonadota; class Alphaproteobacteria; order Rickettsiales; family Anaplasmataceae; genus Ehrlichia; species Ehrlichia minasensis. Next base: position 50,297 of record CDGH01000007.1, read on the forward strand.
GTACCGTTAGATGTAATATTTGTTAAGTGAAGCGCTATATTGTTATTTAAGTTTCTTAGGATTAATTTTTTGTCTTTTATATGTACATCATGAATGAATGTTGTGGTGCCATAGTCAAAAAAAGTTATAGGTAGTCTATTTTCTGCATCTATATTATCAATGATGTTTACATGGTTCAGATAGTGTATAGTATTTTTGGAAAATTGTATTGCATGTTTAATATTGTTTTGACTAGTAATAGCTTTTATAGGTGTTTGTGGTTGTGTGTTAAGTAATGCTGTTTCTGACCTTGTTCTGTTTGGATTTGTAATAAGTTTACTACCATTAATGTAGCAAT
>CDGH01000008.1 GCA_000825765.1 Ehrlichia minasensis
GAAACATCTTCTATAATAACGCACACTATTATGCATAGTTTTAACAACCTAAACAAAAATCTTCATGACCAAATACAAAGCCAATTGGAACAATTGCAACACTACATACATACTATCACAACTATCATCCACAATATAAAATTTAATTGATTACAAAACTAGAAATTCTTTTTTTAAATCTCAATTTATTATTCTTACAAAATTTACACAAGTTTCATCTTTACTTAGGTTTAAGGATTTAAATCTTGAAAGTTACTCCTATCAATGTGCAAGTCATCAATACTAGCATTTGGTAGACCATCATTGCACTGCATATCACTATGCATTTCACCCTGTCGATTACCGACAGATTGACCTTGATGTAACGCACCAAACACTCCTGCATTATATGCATTAAAAAGAGCTAGACTTAAATCATCAATTATTTGGTAATCACATCCTCCTTCAAGTTTGACAGTTTTTATTTCATCAATTACATCAATATCTCTCTTCATAGACAAATAAGCTGTGGTACTAATACCCCCAAGTTTTAATGCTAAATCTCTATCTTGCTTGTAATACCGATTACACGCTAAAGCAATACTTAACACAACACCAGTAATAATAACCATTAAACCAGACATTACAGGTCCATAGCTAAATGTAATGTCCTTATACAGTAAAAATGCATGTACCATCAACATAAACCCTGCAAACACTAAGCAAAAAGCAGCACAAACTTTTGACAATGTGGTTTTAAGTGAAAGTAAGTAAAAACCTTCTACAAAAATTACAAAATATGATAATATAGAACAGTACAGAGCTACCTTTTCAGCTTTAACCAGATGACATGTCAATGCTATAATCTGTGAAAAGCACACAAATGCTAATACTGAAAAAGTCGTAATTCTTAATAACAGTTGTTTTTTAGAAAGTTCTTTATTATGCGCTACGAGAAGCAAATTATGTTTCCCACTTACATGTTTCCCTAAATCAGTAGGCTGTATATCACCGTCTTCACCTCTAACAACAAACCCTTTTGCCATGGCTGTTTCCATGATGCCATCAGTCATCATCTTGCGTCTGTCTTCATCAGAATTATTCACAATAACATCATAAAGACTATGTGATGTTTTCATATACACACGATATTGCCACGGAAGCAAGTTCACACTATATGCTGCTTCCCTTATGTCAATATTTCCAATATAAGATAATAAAAGTAGTGGAGGAATCAAAGGAATGCTAAGAGAAAGTACTGTAAAAATACATCTAATCACCTTTTCTTGAGTTGTAAGTAAAGACCATTTCTCAGAATATGATATTGCATCATATATCTTTTGTTTCAATGGTTTACTCTTTGGATCATACAGAACAGTTTTAATGCTGTCTTTAGCACCATCATCAAAACTACTACAAAAGTTTTTTTGACTGTTTAAGATAACATCACGTAAATTACGTGTAGTATATCTACCAACAGAAGAAACAATCAAAACATGTTTATCACCATACCTGCGACTCACATCATAAATACATACACCATCACTCCCTGCAATTCTATAATCTGCACTTACTACTGGTATAAACCCTAATGAATTTACAAACTCTGCAACCTTCTTTATATCATTCTTATTACTAGAACGATGGACAAATACCCTACTTAGGAACTGTTCTCGTATACCCTCTTTTGCAGAATCAATAATACAAGTTGCTGGTGTAACATTACTTACCAAGTTACCTAAATGTAAAACACCTTTGCCCTGTATATAAAAAACAGTATTCCTTATATCATGTATAAACTTGCTATATGTATCATAATCATTACTATTCAGCATAAACACTAAAAGAACTATTACTTACTATAAGAATACGACATAATTCCTGATAACACATTAATTATTTAAGCATAGAAGTAAAAATTAACATTAAATATTTGCAGAAGTTCTTTCATGCAACACACATAATCACTTGCATTTTTTATATCACACTATAACTATACAAACAGAGCTTAAGAAGCAGTGATACAAGAATAATACTAAAACGCATTTACAATAGTCTTAAGACAGACATACCAACACTATTCTGAAGTATTGAAAATCTATCATTATAAGTTCATTTAGTGATTCAAAAAGATTTGAACAAGTGCTATACATAAATTTAACAGGAAAGTAAAATAACTTTCTGTAAATTTTACAAAACCCAGAATTATAATATCTAACTTAGTTAGAATAAGATTTCAAAAAATATTAAATTCAATAAAAATACACAGCAAAACACTGCCTTATTTTTTTTGAAGTGTTATAAAACCCAACGTAACAACAACTACAAATTAATCATGAGCATTAAAAGTAAAAACTTTACTACAATAAGGGCAACTAACTTCTTCACCAATTTTAACTATTAAATATACTTTTGGGTGTTCAATATAACCTGCATCATCCCCTTCACCATTACAATAAACTATTGTTACATTTTCCTCATCACTAGACATAAACAGCATTTCCAATAACTTTACAATAAATTATATTTTCAATGTTTTCAAATTAAATAATTTAATATATAAATCTATCAACATCTTTGTTAAAGTAATTGCAGAAAACATAGAACATAAAATACCTATTGATAATGTAATAGCAAAACCACTAATTGGACCACTACCTATTACAAACATCACTGCAGCAACAATTAATGTAGTAATATTAGAATCAAATATTGTTGACATAGCATTTTTAAATCCAGATTCTACAGCCCATCTCAATTTCTTTGTAGAACTTAATTCTTCTTTAATACGCTCAAAAATTAACACATTAGCATCAACAGACATACCTACAGTCAAAGTAATACCCGCAAGTCCAGGCAATGTGAGTGTAGCTTGAAGTAATGTAAGTACAGCAACAATAAAAATAATATTAAAAACTAACCCAACTACAGCTAAAACACCAAACATACGGTAAGAAAACATAATAAAAACAGAAACTGCTATAACTGATATTATCATTGCTAATCTGCCTTGCTTGATATATTCAGTACCTAAACTAGAACCTATTGTCTTTTCTTCTATTACCTTTAAAGGTACTGGTAAGGCACCAGACTTTAACAATATTGACAATTCTTTTGCAGTTTCAACAGTAAAATTACCACTAATTTCACCACTTCCAGTTAGAATAGGCTCACGTATTATAGGAGCAGTAAGTACTACACCATCCAACACTATAGCAAATGGTTTGTTAAAATTTTCTTTTGTAATTTTAGCAAACTTCTTAGCTGCTTCATTGTTTAATTTAAAATGCACAATAACATTACCAAGACTATTTATACCAGATGATACATCTACTAAAGAATCTCCACTAATTTCAACTTTTTTTAATATAGGATAAGTATTACCATGATTATCCTTAAGTAAAACAGTAGTTAAAGAATTAATCGATGATAACTGCTTCACATCTTCCAGTAAGTGAAATGTAAGTTTTGCTGTTTTACCTAATAAAGTTTTAATTTGACTAGTATCATGTACTCCAGGAACTTGCAAAGATATTCTATCTTTACCGTGACTATTTATAATAATTTCTTTTGTACCAGATTTGTCTAATCTACGCCTGATATTACTAATAGCATCAGATATAACATTTCTCAACAATTCTGACTTATAACTATCGTAAAAGGATATTACAACACAATCTTCTTGCTCAGATACTCTAACGTTTTTATTGTCAAATAACCTTACTTTATCAAAATTCTTACTATCCTTTAGTACCAATACCAGCTTATCTTGTCTTACATCAAATTTACTATACTCTATCCTTTTACTCAATAAGAATTCATTCAGCTCATCATACAGTGCATACATTCTTTCTTTTAAATACTCTTTAAAATCTGCTTCCAACAATAAATAAACACCACCTTGCAAATCCAAGCCCAGATTAACTTTTTGTTTGGAAAGTAAAAACTTACTATCAATAAAATTAGGCAATACTAAATATATAGCAAGTACACACAACAATGAAATAACTATAGGCTTAATTTGTAACTTAGAAAACATATCATCCACTAAACATATCCTGCAATTATATTATATTATCATAACAAACAAAATACTTTATATTTCTAATATAAATTATCTCTACAATTACAGAATCACTCAAATATATTGTAAAACTAACAGCACCACAATTACACTATTTTGATAAGATTATATTACCAGCTTTTACTAACTGCCTTATTGAAGCTAAAACTTGCGTTTTCATTTAACCATACAATACATTAAATTTTAGACTTACTATATTACATGCTCATAAAGAACAAACACCTAACACACAAACAAAATTTAGCACTGTAATAAACTAACAGTAGTAGACCAACATCTTAAAAATCAATATCTATAAGAATAATATTATGCCAACAAGTGATAATTTATATTTAAAAATTTCATACAAAATATAAATAGATATCTAAGCTAAAAATATAACTTATCTTGATAATAACAATGCTATTATAATTACCGTCGCAGTATTCTTTTAAAGGATACTTAGCAAGGATTATACTTACCTATTCATCTCAGGATTATACTAAGAACCTCAGTAAATATTACTTGTACCCACAACAATTTCAGTACAATTATCACTATATGTCATAGCCACATCTTTTTTAATGCACGTTTAGTAAATTGATCATTTAATATCTATTCCTACTTAACTTAAAGTCAACATCGATTGTCAAAACTGCTTTTATAAAATTGTCATTATAAGCTTTACATTGCTATTACATGCATTATTTTTTGAAATACATACTCAATGAAAATTATTAAACTCTAATACAAGAAAAACTTAAGTAAACATCTTAGCTAAAAACATAACTTACTTTCATAATAACTATAATCATAAGGATCAACTCTCACATTGTCACCACATGCTATGCATGAACCATTTTTTTGAAAAGTATATTTAGAAAAATTATTAGATTGTAAATCTATTCTTTGCAATTTTCCCACTAAACTATCTGCAACTCCCAATAAATATTTCATAACTTCTGCAGCTGCAATACTACCTACCACTCCTACCGTTGGCCCCAATATTCCAGCATTAGCACAATTTAAATGCGAACTCATATATTGACACTCAAAAAAGCATCTCAAACAAGGCTTACCATGAGGAAAAATTGTTAATATCTGCCCAGTAAATCCAATAGCTGCACTATGCACTAAAGGCTTACCAATTAAAACAGCTGCATCATTAAGAAACAATTTCGTAGCTAGTCGATCTGTACAATCTACAATTATATCTATATTCTCAAAAATCCTTTCAAAATTTTTAGGAGTAACAAAACCATTTAATATTCGAATATTAACATCAGAGTTAAGTGACTTTACAAATTCTTGAGCTTTTGCAACTTTACTTTGATTAACATCTTTTTCTTTATAAATCACTTGCCTATTAAGATTAGACAACTGGACTGTATCATTATCACATAACACCATATGACCAATACCACCAGCAGCCAGTAAAGGAATAACTATACTACCTAATCCACCACATCCTACTACTAGTACACAACTACTATTTAATTTATTCTGACCCACTTTCCCTATCTCTGGAATAAGAATTTGTTTCTTATAACGGTCAAACACTAACTATTCCTGCAAATACCTACTTCCCGGCATAGAGACAGGTATTTGTCGCAAATATTCTGGAATGTCCTCATCAACATAACTTTTAATATTTAACTCAACTAAACTAATTATAGGGAAAGGAAGTTTAATATCTCTACTACGTTTAACTAAAGCTGCACCTGCAACAACAGTACCACCATTTTTCTTTACACAATTCACCACTTCCATAGAAGTTTTTCCAGTCGTAATTACATCTTCTACAATCAAAACTTTACTTCCTTTTTGAATTTCAAAACCACGACGTAATACAAAAGCACCACCGACACGCTCACAGAACATATTACTAATACTCAATTGTCTAGCAATTTCATAGCCAATAGTAATAGCACCAACTGCTGGAGCAACTATTAAATCTATGTTTGGTAAAACCCTATCAATTTTTTTCGCAAGTAAAGCACAATATTTTACTGCAAGATTAGGATTTTCAAACACTCGGGCACACTGCACGTATGTATCACTATGCAACCCAGAAGATAACACAAAGTGACCATTTATTATTACCCCAATTCTAGCAAATTCATCATATATAGAATCACTATTTAACAAATCTACTTCCATACCACACCTTAAAAAATTGCTTCTTCTACTTCATGAACATTATCACTAACTTCTGCATTGAAACAACTAACATCATTATCACTTGCTAACATATTCCTTATTTTCTGTTCTATTTCATCTGCAGTAGTATAGTTGGTTTTAAGATAAGATTTTGCATTTTCCTTGCCTTGACCAAGTCGTATACCATTATATGAATAATATGCACCAGCTTTTTCAACAATATTAAGTTTTACACCCATATCTATAATTTCACCAACTTTTGAGATTCCTTCATTATACATTATGTCAAAATCCACTTGTTTAAAAGGAGGAGCTACTTTATTTTTAACAACCTTTACCTTGGTTTGATTGCCAACAATCAAGTCTTTATCTTTAATTGCACTTACTTTGCGTATATCCAACCTCACAGAACTATAAAATTTCAAAGCATTTCCACCAGTAGTGGTTTCAGGATTTCCATAAACTACACCTATTTTCATACGTATCTGATTAATGAAAATAAGCACACAATTTGCTTTTGATACAATAGAAGTTAATTTTCTTAAAGCATGACTTAACAATCTTGCTTGTAAGCCCATATGCTGATCACCCATATCACCTTCTATTTCCGCTCTAGGAGTTAATGCAGCAACAGAATCCACCACTATTACATCAATAGCACCTGAACACACTAAATATTCAACTATATGAAGCGCCTGTTCACCAGTATCAGGTTGAGAAACAATCAAATCACCAGTATTTACACCCAATTTACGTGCATACATTATGTCCAAAGCATGTTCAGCATCAATAAATGCACAATTCCCACCTTTTTTCTGCGATTCAGCAATTACATGCAAAGCAAGAGTTGTTTTACCAGAACTTTCAGGTCCAAAAATCTCAATAATTCTGCCTTTAGGAAACCCACCAATACCTAAAGCCGTATCAAGTGCAATTGACCCTGTAGAAATACTATCTATTTTTTCAATAGCACCCTGTTTTAATTTCATTATTGCACCACGACCAAAAGCTTTTTCAATTTGACTGATCGCATTATCCAATGCTTTTTGTCTTTCTTGGTTTAAATTTTTACTATCAGACATAATTAAATTTCATAAGATCTAAAGAAAGCTAAACATTCTTAATATTAATTGTCAAGCCCTAAATCATGACACTATTTATTACAAATATGGCAAGACAAATATAAGCAGCAAAATTTTAATATTTCAAAAAAAATACCGAAATAGTACTCAACTTATCAATAATATACATTATAGCTTTTATATTAGTAATGGTTTAAATAATGCCTTTACCATTAATACTATAAAGCAAATTGGAAGTGTGTGCATTCATTAATGTTTGTTAATTGATATGTGTAGAGCATTATAAAAAATGTGCAGGATAAAATAATTTGTACAATCTATGTTGTTGTGATGTAACACAAGAGAACGAGTGTGGCGAAAAAAATATATATTTAATGTAGCAGCTTTAGGTAACAATAGTGTAGGATTTATAACTTAATTTCTATAACATGCTACTTACATTAATCCAACATTGAGTAATCATATCTATGTAACAAAATATTATGGTAGATAACCATTTTACCATACTGACCCTGAATATATACAATTAATACCTCTTTTGAAATATCACAATACACAACAAAGCAATTTACTTTCAACTTCACAATATAAATTCTAAAACTTATCATCCAAATTTAGAAAATTCACTATATCCCTTGAAGTTTTTTTCCACAAATCAAAACTACCTGCAACATAATGCTGAACATATACTGACTTACCTGTATATTCATAAATAAATTTTACAATATCATCAACATTAGAGCTACTTTCATCTTTAATAGCTAGCACTACTTTTACACTCATACCAGACAATACACGTAGTGCTGTTAATGTATGACTTATACTACCTAAATAAGATCCAACAACCAAAATTACTTTGATATTCAAATCACATATTAAATCTAAACAAGTTTTGTCATCTGTAATGGGTGACATAACTCCACCAACTCCTTCTATGAACAAATTATCATAAGACTGACTAATGCAGCGGTAACAAAACGTTAAAATTTTACTATAGCTCAATCTAATATTTTCCAACTTGGCAGCTATATTAGGAGCATGAGGATAGTACAACCTCCAAGGTGAAATTCTTGCTATATTATTACTACTACACTCAATATTTAAACTACATAGTATTTTATATGTATCATTATTTAAAACATCAGTATCATTCCATCCACTAATAACAGGTTTTATTGCGTGTACTACTTTACCACTCTTAATCAAATGCCAACATAATGCTGTCGTAACAAAAGTTTTTCCTACATCAGTACCAGAAGATGTAATAAAATAAGCTGACATTTCATACATCAAACAATATAATTCATTGAGTGTATATTATATAAACACAATTCACAACTTTTAGAAACAAGGACAATTTGATTATGGCAGATACAAACAATAATGGATTTTTTAACAATATCAAGAAAGGCTTATTCAAAACTTCATCAAAGTTAAGTGATGGCATAAAAAAAATTTTTTCTAGTGGAAAAAAAATTGATCAAGAAACATTAGAAGAGTTAAAAGAATTACTCATTACAGCAGACGTCGGATATGAAAATGCCTCACTACTTACACAAAAACTTTCAGAAATAAAATTTAACGAAGTAGACTACAGCACAGTAAAACAAAAATTAGCAGAATCCATAGAAGACATTTTACTACAAGCTGAAAAACCCTTGTCTATCAACAACAAACCACATGTAATTATGATATGTGGTACAAATGGAAATGGTAAAACAACAACTATAGGAAAACTAGCACATAAGTTCAAAAATGAAGGAAAAAAAGTATTAGTTGCAGCATGTGATACATTCCGTGCAGCAGCTACTGAACAATTAATAGTATGGTCACAAAAAGTAAACTTTCCAGTAGTAACAGGCAACCAAGGCGCAGATGCTGCAAGTATAGCATATCAAGCAATGCAGCAAGCTTTAAATGATCAGGTAGATGTTTTATTAATTGACACAGCTGGAAGATTACATAATCACAAAAATTTAATGGAAGAACTAGCTAAAATTAAGAGGATCATAAGTAAACATGACAATAATGCACCTCATAATGTCATACTAATATTAGATGCAACAACTGGTCAAAATGCCATTAATCAAGTTGAAGCTTTCTCCCAATTTGTAAACATTAGCGGATTAATCATGACTAAATTAGATGGCACAGCAAAAGGTGGAGTAGTAATAAAAATAGCACAGAAATATAAGCTCAGTATTCATGCAATTGGAATTGGTGAACATGTAGAACAGCTCCAAGATTTTTCAGCAAAAGAGTTTGCTATAGGATTACTTGACATAGAGAACACGTGACATTACACATGTTATTTTATAAACAATCATAGTAATCACAACAACCAGTATTACATAGTGAAAAATCCAGGTTGATTGTCGTACAAATACAGTTTTTCCATTTTCACAACATCTATATTTCTTTTATCCATATTAAAAAGTAACTGATTAACATGTTCATTAACAATTTTATCACCTTGAACTTTCATATAAAACCTACAACATATTTGGTCTATATAAGAAAGGTTTGAATTAGAAGACTCATCAGGCCAAATTTCCAATCCTTTACTATGAATTAGTACAAGCTCCAATTTATCATGTGTAACACTTTGAATATTACTAATCAATTGCTTTAAATTTAAATCTGCACTATCACAACTAATATTTAGATCTACTCCAACAAGAACTTTAGTAGTGTAAGATGGTTTATATGTATAAGACACACCTGATTCACCTGAATTATTTTGAAGTATAGATTTTGGCAATTGAGAAGGAGATTGCCCAAAATTATCAATAATTGCCTTGGCAAAACCCATAGTAGAAACTTTTCCTTTACTGAACTGACTTTGGTAAATATCTGCAGTATGCATACCATCTTCTAAAGTTTTAAGGAATGCATTATATATCAACTCTGCCTTATCAAACTTCTTTAAATAAACTAACATTTGTATAGCTGCATTTAGCAAGCCAGAAGGATTAGCTAGGTTTTTCCCAGCTATATCCGGAGCTGATCCGTGTACTGCTTCAAACATCGCATAATTATCTCCTATGTTAGCACTACCAGCAAGACCTATAGAACCCGATAATTCAGCAACTATATCAGATACAATATCACCATAAAGATTAGTAGTAACTATAACATCAAAGTTTTCCGGGTTGGCAGCTACCTTTGCCATACCAATATCAACAATGTAATGATCTGATGTAATATTGGGATAATTTTCTGCAATTTTTGAAAAAGATTTATGAAAAATTCCATCTGTCATTTTCATAATATTATCTTTTATCAAACAAGTAACCTTTTTTCTATTATGAACAGCAGCATAGTGAAATGCATAATTACATATCCTTTCCGATCCCGACCTTGTAATCACTTTTGAACATTGATATGTATCATTCGTTAACCTATGCTCTATACCAGTATAAGTATCTTCTTCATTCTCCCTAATTATCACTACATTGAGATTAGGATATTTTGTTTTTATTACAGGATGATAAGAAATACATGGTCTAATATTCGCATACAGTCCTAATTTTTTCCTCAATGTGACATTAAGGCTCTTATGACCTCGTCCCTGTGGGGTCATGGTAGGAGACTTAAGTAATACTTTCGTTCTAAAAATAGAATCCCAAGATGAAGGAGCAATACCAGAAGACCATTCCTTTTTATATAAATTATGTCCTACTTCTATAGTTTCTATAACTAAACCTGACTCTGCTTCACTCAAGATTAATAGTACAGCTTCCATAATTTCTGGACCAATACCATCTCCATAAGCAACCGTGATTGGGATTGACATTATATTTCTTCCACGTTCAACAACAATTCAATAATAATAATGACTATGCAAATCTGATTATATAAACAATGTAACATTAAAAACAATAAAAATATATTATATTAAGTACATAGCCATACAAAGCATTTATAAATTTTCTTATCTATTATCATCCAACTAAACTTTGACTAAAAACTACATTTCAAATTTAGTGCACATAACTCTCATTAGCAATATACAAAACAATATGATATCAAATATATCTATAGCAAGCATAAAATAGCAATGCTATAATATAAATTTTTTAATTAGTGTTATATGCTACATTGCAATTTAGAAAACTCAGATTATATTGGAGTAACAGGTGCATTGTGGAAGCCTTACAATGTAAACTTGCGTGATATCTTGACAATTAAACAAAAATTTTGTCTATCAGAGATTGCTGCAAGGGTACTATCAACACGAAAAATAAGTATAGAAGAAATTCATGATTTTTTATATCCTACACTAAAAGTATTGCTACCTGATCCTTTCCATCTTTTAGACATGGACAAAGCAGTGAATAGGATTTGTGAAGCAATATACAACAAAGAAAAAATAGTAGTCTTCGGAGATTATGATGTTGATGGTGCAACATCATCTGCATTAATAAAACAGTATCTCACACAAGTAGGTGTACCTACAACAATATATATTCCAGACCGTATATGCGAAGGATATGGCCCAAACACTCAAGCACTTCTTAAATTAAAAGAAATTGGCAACAGTTTATGCATAACTGTCGACTGTGGAACTATAGCACATGAACCAATATCTGCAGCAAAATCAGTAAATTTAGATGTAATAGTTATTGATCACCATATAGGCATGAATACACTACCAGATGCAATTGCAGTGATTAACCCTAACCGGTTAGATGAAAATTCTCCATATACATATCTAGCAGGAGTTGGTGTATCATTTTTAATGCTTGTAGCATTAAACAAAACCTTAAAAGAAAAAGGATTTTTTACAAATAACTATGAACCAAACTTAATAAACCACCTAGATTTAGTAGCTCTTGGAACTGTATGTGATGTTATGCCTATTATTGGATTAAACAGAGCTTTTGTAAAACAAGGACTAAAAATCATTGCAACAAGACAAAATATAGGTCTTAAAGTTCTGTCTGATGTTATTGGATTAGAAGAAAAACCAAATGTTTATCAACTAGGCTTCAGCATAGGACCACATATTAACGCAGGAGGAAGAGTCGGTAATGCAAGTCTAGGAGCAAGATTGTTATCAAGCAATAATGAAGAAGAAGCCTTAGAAATTTCAGAAAAACTACAAAATTTCAATTTAGAAAGAAAAGAGTTAGAACATCAAAGTTTTAATGAGGCAGTAGAACAAGTAGAAACTTTTATGTCAACAAATACAAATTTAATTATTGTTTCAGGAAATTGGCATCCAGGAGTAATAGGCATAGTAGCAGGAAGGCTTAAAGATAAATTTTTTCTACCAAGTATAGTAATTTCACTAGATAACGGCATTGGTAAAGCAAGTGCTAGATCAATACCAGATGTAGATTTAGGTGCAGCTATTTTATCAGCAAAGCTAGAAGGAATCATCACTGAAGGAGGAGGACATGCAATGGCTGCTGGTTTCTCTATAAATGAAGATAAGATTAAAACATTATACGAATTCCTTTCACAAAGATTTCACAACATAAATAAACAAAAAGTATTTAAAGTAGATGGTATTATTACTGCATCAGCAGTCAATCTGACTTTATGGAAAGAGCTACAATTTTTGGAACCATTCGGCATAGGTAATCCAGAACCAAAATTTGTTTTAACAAATATAAAAATAAAAAACCCAGAAATTATAGGAGAGAGCCATATAAGATGTTTAATTTATGACAACAAAACTTTTATAAAAGGTATCTGTTTTAGATGTGTAGACACAGCATTAGGGTCAGCTTTGTTAGAACGTACTGCAGTTATGTTATTAGGCAAAATTAGTGTCAATTATTGGAGAGGTAATGAAAATATACAGTTCATAATAGAAGATGCAATTACAAAAAACTACTAAATTTAAAATTCACTGTAGCACAAAACACATTGCAGCAGAACTAATTTTTAAAAGAATTTAAATAATTCACATGAACTAGCACTATATAACACATAAGAACCATTTAGTAGCTTGTTAAATTTACAATACTAATTCCATTCAAAACCACATATAAAAACAAAAGTGTGTATACCGCAACAGTTAAATTCTAGTAAACACTAAAACTTAATAGATACTATAATTATATTAGAAACTCTAACAGCTATCTTTTATAATCTACAACCAGAACACTAAACATATACAAAGATACTGAGCATACCCGACAAATTCATTAGACTATTCCATCAAAATCACATAAAAAAAACAAAAGTGCAGAAATTACAATAGACATATTTTTATTTTATATTTAAGCATTAAAATACTTAACAGATGTTATAACAGCATCAGCAGCAAACAATAAAACAAGATTATCTAGTACACATAAAAAAATCTTTTCAACAAAATTAAGCTTTATCTTTTTATAATTTACAACACTAGAACACATAGCACATGTAGATACTAAGTAGGTTTGTTAAATCTCTATTAGACTGTTTCCATCAAAACCATACACAGAAATAAAAGCATAGGCTTTATGATAGCTATACTCTTATTTTATTAAGCATCAAAAATTTAGCAGACGTTACAATTTATACCCAGGAGTTCCAACACAATAAAATACTTTTGAAGACACTAGTATCTTTATTTGGTAATCTATAGTTATTATAATACTGATTAACTTTCTAAATTACAAAGTTCACTCAAAACTATGCAACAAGCACAAACTATATAAATAACTACATTTTCATTCTTATGTAAGTATTAAACACTCAACAGATGCTATAACAGCACTAGCAGTTCTCAAACAATAAAACAAATTTAATATACATAAGAAAATCCTTTCAACAAAATCAAGCTTTATCTTTTTATAATTTACAACACTAGAATACTTAACACATGAGCAGATACTGGATAGGGTTGCTAAATCTCCATTAGACTGTTTTTATTAAAGTTACACATAGACACAAAAGTGCATCACGCAATAATTGCTACATTTTATTTTAGTAAGTATTGAAAGCTTAATATATATTATAACGATATTAGAGGGTTCAACACAATACAAATAAAAGTTGTATCATAATTAATCAAAAAAAACAATACAATACTATCAATATTTATATTAACATTTTTCTATTTCAATAATCCAATGTTATAAATGTACGAAAACTTTATAAATAATTATGATATACTGCTAATCATAAATGCAGTAAAAAAATTTCAAGGAGACATCAGGCTGGTAGGTGGTTGTGTAAGGGATAATATTTTAGCAAGACAAACTACAGATATCGACTTCGCCACCACTTTATTACCCAACCAAATCATAGAATCTCTTACTGCAGCTGATATTAAAACCATTCCAACAGGCATTAAACATGGTACAGTAACAGCCATAGTGAACAATACAGCATATGAAATAACTACACTAAGATCAGATATTAATTGTGACGGAAGACACGCTGAGGTAAAATTCACAAACAATTGGCGACAAGACGCTTCAAGACGAGATTTTACTTTTAACGCTTTATACTGTGATGAACAAGGCATAGTATATGATTACTTTTCTGGTATCGAAGATTTAGAAAAAAAACAGTTGAATTTTATTGGAGACCCAGAGATTAGAATAAAAGAAGATTATTTACGCATACTTCGAGCATTTAGATTTTATACTTCTATATGTAGCCAAAATACATTAAGTGATCAAATTATTTACTGTTGTACAAAATACTCGTCTTGCATTAACAACTTGTCCAAAGAACGCATTCGTGATGAATTTTTTAAACTTTTATCTCACACAAACTTAACTAATACATTAAAAATTATGCAAAAATGCCAAGTATTAGAAAAAATCATCCCCTTTGAAATCACACCAGACATAATGTCATCTGATATTCTATCAAATGCAGATCCATTAACAAAACTAGCAGCCTTATTAAGAACAAACAAATGTTCATTAGAAAAAATTAAAGTCTCACTCTGTTTATCAAATCATGATCAAAAAATACTCGCTCTACTATTAAATAATAATTTGGAACTTCCAATTTCAACTATTGAACAACAAAAATACATTAACAAGCTTGGCAAAAAAGTATACTGCAACTTAATGAAAATAAGGCACGCAGAATTAAACTTAAATTACCACGATCTAGCACAATACATTGAATATGCAGACAAATTTATTATTCCAGAATTTCCCATTTCTGGAAAAGACTTGCTCAATATAGGATATCAAGAAGGAAAAAACCTTGGTAAGATTCTAAAAAAAATAAAAGATTTGTGGGAAGATAGTTCATATCAACTCACAAAATCTCAACTATTAGACCACGCTGAGGAATTATTAGAAAAGTAAAAATTAGCTTACAACACTTAAAAAACTATTATGTACATGCATAAGAAAAACAAAGCGAACTACAATACGCAATAAAACAAAAATACATGATCATCTAATTAAAAACTTTATAGACAGAGCACACAACAATATAAACTTTCAAATACTTAAGCTTTTTAAAATAACATTCAACTGTAATACAACAGCACTTAGCAACTACTAAGATTTATCAATATGGCATACAACTTTTGCTTTTTTATCACTAACGCACTTATTAATAAAACATGTTTAACACAGAAAGAAAACTATAATAAGCTAAGTACCTACAGGATTCATTGCTTTAAATCATATAAAAAAGCTTATATATACATCTACAAACACATAGAAATCTCTTGTTACACTGCACAAAAACTCACCACATAAATATTGAGAATAAGTTAATTAATTTGATATACACTAATTACTTTAATGATAAAAGTTCATAATCACTAAAGAAAAACCTTATTTCTCTTATAGCATTATCTAAACTATCTGAGCCATGAACACAATTTGCATCTATGCTCTCAGCAAAATCTCCTCTAATAGTCCCAGGGTTTGCTTTTTTAGGATCCGTAGCACCCATCAGTTCTCTATACAAGCTTATAGCGTTTTCCCCCTCTAATACTTGAACAACTATAGTACCAGATACCATAAAATCAACTAGATGGACAAAAAAACTCTGTGATTTATGTATTTCATAAAATTTCTCAGCTTGAAAACGTGTCAGTAGGCACATCTTTTGCATAATTATTTTAAGACCTGAATTCTCTATATATGAATTAACCTTCCCAGTAATGTTACGTTTTACCACATCTGGCTTTAATATAGATAAAGTTCTTTCTAACAAAATAATCCCCCTACACAGAAAAAAACTGAACTTAACATTTTAATGCAGATTATCAATTCAATCAATATAAAAAGTCAGGAAAAAGTATATTATACTTCATAAAGCATAATATGTTATTTCTGATATTACACAATAAATATTCTAGTTTAACCAACTCAATAGTATATATCCATTAAATAACTATTGCATTCACTCTATGCATGATTTATCTTACATAATGTTGCTTTATTATAGGAAAAAGATTATGTCTATACATGCAAAAAACAAACAAAACAAACCAGAATATGCCAATGAAATAAAAGCACATGACCCTCTAATCGAAGATTTGATAGAAAAAAACATACAACAACACAAGTTTACAGGGGAAGGAATAAGACTTGATGTAGATGACTATGTTGCAAAAAACTTCAAGAAAGAAGGTGCTGAATCTACAAAAGAATCAAAAAGTGCAACAAAGGTTAGACCACATCCAGTTGATGAGTGTGTTGGAAAAGAGATAAAAAGACAACGCATCATGAGAGGTATGAGCCAAAACCAGCTTGCAAATAAATTAGGAATTACATTCCAACAAGTACAAAAGTATGAGAAAGGAACAAATCGTATAGTAATTAGCAGATTATATCAGCTTGCAAGTGTACTTAATGTTGAAGTAAGAGATATCATGTTAAAATTACAAGAAGATCTAAAAAATATCTCATGTGACAATACTATCACACATCCACATGCATTAAGAGACAACGAGGAAAAGTTCTTACCAGAGTTTAATGATAGCAAAATAGACAGCAAAGAAGTTTTAATGATGGTCAGAGCATACACTTGTATAAAAAATGAAAAAGTACGTAATATAATCTATAATTTAGTTAAGGCACTATCATTAGATAACAAATCATAAATCAACATTGTACAGCTCATTATCTAAGCTATACTACAAGAATTATTAATAGTTTAGTAGGTTTATTATGTTTATACAATTATATTTATAATTTATTGTGTACGTGTTGATTGTGATATGCTAATAAGTGTTTATTTAAAAACATCAGCACAAGAGTAAATTAAATTATGCATGTTACGTAATACATTAGATTTACATATATTAAAGTATTATTTTTGACTTAAAGCATGGTTTTTATTAATATGAAGTTATTATGTCATTTGGATAATATTATGATTAAATTCTCAGCTATAGGAATTGTTTTTTCTTTTATAGCATTATTTGCATCTAATGCTTTTTCATCACCAGTTCCTATTGACTTTTCAAATGAAAGTGAGATGGCTGGTTTTTACGCAAGTGCACAATACAACATAGGTTTTCCTAAATTTAGTCCAATCTCTGCAAAGTACAAAACAGATGAAAAGTCAGAAAAAGAATTAACTTTATTTAGCTTAAAAGAAGAAATTGAAACAATAGATCTAAAAAAAGCAGCAGATTTTAAAAAGGGTTACAGTCCTGTATACAACAGAAGTTACACAGGGTTCTCTGGAGCTATTGGGTACTCAGGAGGTGGACTCAGAGTTGAGTTAGAAGGATCATTTACAAGATTTGATGTTGACAAACAAAAATATAAAAACCCTGATGGTCATAGGTATTTTGCGTTAAGCAAAGACTCAGAGATTAAAAGCAGTGATAACCCACCACCACCAAAGGAGAACAATTACGTAGTAATGAAAAACGAAGGATTTAACGCCATTTCTTTAATGTTTAACGCTTGTTATGACATGATCATTGGTAGTTCTTCTATAGTACCAAATGCCTGCATTGGGATAGGACAAGGAATAATCAAGTTTTTAGGTGGTACAAATATCCACACTTTATTTAAAGCTAAATTAGGTTTAGGACTTTTAATTTCACCAAAAACTATTCTATTTGCAAATGGATATTATGTAAAATCCAAGGATAATGCTTTTACTAATTTATCAGTCCAATATCCAGTTGAAATTTCTGCAGCACCAAAGCATATAGATCCTACAGTTTATTTTAATGCAGATAATTATGGTTGCGAAGTTGGTCTGAGGTTTATCTTATAACTTTCTACAAAAGTATAAGCTTTAGTATTTAAGAATTGCTAAAACTAAAAGTTAATTACTGTGTTAGTTATTATGTGATATGTGGCATAAGATATTATGTTATTTAACAAATTTACATAGTAAAATACGGTAAATAATCTAAATACTAAACATCTAAGTAAAGTTGGATTGAACATTTTCTAAGTTTAAATAATGCTTAGCATATTGTTTTTATTATAAAAAACAACAAGTGACACTACTAGCATAACAATTGTCATTATCAACATGCACAAAACATCTCAATGATAAATGTTATTATGACAAAGTTAAGTTGCTAAAATTTAACTGTTTTCAACACATGTCTTTATAATGCAAAAATCTGTTCTCTTGATAATAAAACAACTATTTTTACTAACTTTAGATAATAAATTTCCTATGTGTTATACACACATTACTAATAATACAACATTAAAACCACACTGTATTTCTGTTAACACAAGAATCACATATACCAACCACTTAGAGATATTTCAAATAAATACATCCATTACTTAATTGTATTTGACAATTTTTTTAGTCAAACATTTTTTTCTAATATAAGCAACTATTGCAAATTGCTATATGTCACACTTTCAATAACATTCAAACCATTTCATAAAATATAATAATTAGTTTTGTTGACTTAATTCATTTTTAGTATATTTACTTATAGTTGTAAATGTGTAGTTACTTGAAAATTATTAAGGTTTAGGTGCATGAATAATAAATTTTTCCTTTTGTATATTGCATTAATATTATTTACATCACATGTTTCTTCAGCATTGGTTCTAAACGATCACAATTCTGTATATTTTGGTATTCAATATAAACCAGCCAGGAATCATCTATCAAATCTTCTTATAAAAGACAATACAAAAAAAGATGAGCCAATAAAGACTATAGAAGTGCTTGCATTGAAACATGATGCAACAGATAACCTACTGAATAGTACTCAAACAATAAGTAACTTTACCATAAAATACGATCCACATTATGAGAACAATAGGTTAGGTTTTTCTGCAATATTTGGCTATTACTATAATAAAAACTTCAGAATAGAATCAGAGATTTCCCATGAAGTTTTTCACTTAAAAAATGAAGGATATAAAAGAGTTGGATTCGAAAAATATTTTGCACTAAAGTTTAAACAACAACCATCTCTACAGCAGTATACACATGTTACTTTAATAAACAATGGTATTTCAACTACTTCAGCTTTAATTAATGCTTGCCATGATGTACTTACACGCGCACATAATATAATAACATACTCATGTTTAGGGTTTGGAATAGATATAGTAGATTTTCTAAGTAAATACACTACAAAGTTTTCATATCAAGCCAAGCTAGGGGCTAGTTACACTATTTCTTATAGAACATCAGTCTTTACAGAGATTTTCTATCATGGTTTATTTGGTAAAAAATTTGAGCAGCTTCCTCTAAATTATACGCAACAAGATCCCACACCTCATCAACCGCATTTACTTACTACAGCATCAGCTATATTAAGCATTGCGTATTACGGAGGGAGTGTTGGAATAAAGTTTATATTGTAAAAATATTTTTTGACAAATTTATATTTGTATTTATATGTATATAGGTATAAAATAATATTTTAGTGTGTTTATTACTTATCTAAGTAAATATGTAAAAAGGTTATGCTATGAATAACAAAGTATCACAAAGTGAAGTTCTACTACTTTTAGCATCACCACACCCTTTACACAATTTTACTGATATAGAATATAACAAGCAACCTGTAAAAAAATTACTCAGGTTAAACAATATCAAGAGTCAGTTAAAATATTTTAATCACAAGCATACCTTGTTGAGATTAAAAAAAATTTCTAGTATTGTTTGCTTCTTAAACTTTTCAAACAACTATTCTGGTAGTCAAATAATAGATTACTTATGTATAAGTTTCTCAAAATTGGTTTCTATAATCTTTTTAGCTGATTTCAAAAATATTTTTTGCAACTCTAAGGTATTGACAAATAGTTTAAAAAATTTCTCTGCTAATTATCACATTAGTAAGCATTACAATACTACTAATTGTCTTTACAAGCAGAGCATATTTTCACTTTCTAAGTTGCAGTTATTAAGGTTTAAGTCATGAATTATGCAAAGGCTTTTATATTAACATGTATTATATTTCTTTTCCCTTCATTATCCTTTGCAGTTGATAATAATTACTTTAGACATAATATTGGAAAAAATATAGGTCATTTTTATATAGGTGTGCAATACAAACCAGGCGCACAGCGCTTTAATAGGTTCTCAATCGTTGATAGTGGTGTAACAAATTTACTTGGTTTTTTTACAACAGAAAATGCTCTCGCAGAGAGTCCAATAAAAATTAATCAGTTATTTTCCCTATCACAAGAGCAACAAAATCTTTTACATCATACAACAGAAAGATCAAAAGCTTTAGATATATTGAAAAATAATAGAAATTTCATACTAGGCTATCATCCCACATATACAGACAGCCTACTTGGAGCAGGTGGCATTGTAGGGTACTCAATAAATAACCTTAGAATAGAACTTGAAGCTTTTTATGAAAAATTCAGTATTAAAGTTCCTACTGGTTATAATTATGATACTGAGTACTTTGCCATAGCAACTCATGATCTAACACCTTCACATTTTCGTTGTATGAAGAATACTGGCATTATTTTATCACCCTTTTTAGTTAATGCATGCTATGACTTTACTTTAAAGATAACAAAAGAAATAACACCTTACTTATGTCTTGGAGTTGGTGGAGACTTTATTGATTTCTTAGGACAAACAAGTCTGAAATCTTTTTATCAAGCTAAAGCTGGTGTAAGTTATGCTATATCTTCAAGTTTAACGTTTTTTGTAGATGGGTCCTTCCATGGACACATGAATAATCAATTTTCCGGATTGTTAGTGGACTATCCTATAGACCATGCAGTAATTAGGCATTGGTATGGTACACCAAATATGTACTCAGAATTCACTACTATGTTAGCAAAACTGAATGTGATTTTTCTTACTGGTAGTATTGGCATTAGATTCGTTTCATAATAGTGAGTGATATTTATGTATAAGTTATATTATTTAAGTTTCGCAATATCATTAGCTCAGTTATTATTTCCTGGGTTTGCATTTTCAATAGATCAAAATAACAATATACACGGGTCTTATATTACAGTAAAATATCAACCTACTATTTCTAACTTTAAGAATTTTCATATTAAAGAAACCGATTTTGATACAGAAGATCCTGTTGGATTTAATACAGTTGTACCAAATACTGATTTAAGTTCTTTAATAATTCATTATAATTTTTCTGCATTACGTCACAAGGATTCTTATAAATTTTATGATAACGATTTATCAGGGTTGGCTTTATCCATTGGGTTATTAGTAAAAAACTTAAGGATAGAGTTTGAAGGTTCTTACAAAAATTTTGATACAAAACGTCTTGTGCGATACAATTCCAGAGAAGGGCACAAGTTCTTTGCTATACCACGTACAACTACCATACATGAGATGCCATCTGCAAATGATTATACTGTAGCAAAAAATAACGGCATATCTATTATATCTAATATAATAAACTTATGCAGCGAAACAAAATATAAAAATTTCACACCATACATATGCTTAGGTATTGGTGGAGATTTTATAGAAATCTTCGATGTTATGAGAGTAAAATTTACTTATCAAGGAAAAGTTGGTGTAAGTTATCCTATAACTTCAAGATTAGTTCTCTCTATTAGTGGACAATATCACAAGGTTATAGGAAATAAATTTGAATTCTTACCACTCATTCAGCCTGTTGAATTAAAACAAGTTCCAGAAGGAAAATGTGCGACTGCATTATTAACTCTAGATTTAAAGTACTTTAGCAGTGAAATTGGTTTAAGTTTTATATTTTAAAGTTAAGGGGCTATATGTGTAACATAATAAATTATGTAATAAAATATACAATAGCATTAGCTTTCTTACTATTGCCTAGAGTATCTTGTGCAATATTAATATATAATATAGAAAAAAATATAAAGCTCTTAAGTCTATATATTAGTAGTCAATATAAACCAAGTATTTCTCAGTGTAGTAACTCTTTAATACAAGAACATTATTCTAAAGAAAAAAATACCAAAATTAGTGTTTTAAATTCAAGTACTAACAGTACTATACCTTACAATATACAACTTGGAAATAGTACTACTAATTTCAGCAGAACTATTGGTTATCCTTTCAAAGGATTAAGGTCTGAAGTAGAAGGTTTTTATGACATAAAAAATACTAATGACTCATTAAGGATAAATTTAAGTAAACATTTTTCCAAAATGTATAATGAAGATTTTCAAGACTTTATTACTGTAAGAGATAATAAATTATCTATTATATTTGCTATAGCCAATACTTGTTATGACATTTTGATTAACAATATCAGAGCATTATCACATTTATGTATAGGAGTTGGTGTAGGTGCTATAGAATTCTTCAATGGTATGAGTTTTAAGATTGTATACCAAGCAAAAACAGGATTAAGTCATCTAATAAATAGCAATGTCATACCATTTTTCAATGTGCACTACCATAAAGTTATTGTAAATAAATTCAAAAATTTACCCTTGCAGAATTCAATCAGTATCAATGCTTTTCAAGGTGTTATATCTGCCCTTGCCAATATTGATGGTTATTTTGGAAGTGAAGTTGGAGTAAGGTTTATATTTAATTAAATAAGGTTATATCTATGGTACAAAGGTTTAATTCTATAAATATAATATTAGTATTTCTGCTACTTCTTTTTCCATTTCAATCATTTACATTATATATACATGATCATGAAGTTACCCAAAATGTTGGTATGTATATAAGTAGTCAATATAAGCCGAGCATACCTTATTTTAAAAATTTTATAATAGAAGAAAATAGTCATCAATCCGTAGAACTAATGGGCCTTGCAAATGATGTTACACATGTTACAAAACACATATTAAAGGATAACACAAAATTTAACGTTCCCTATATTGCAAAATTTAGAAATAGTCTAATAAATCTCAGCGGAGCAGTAGGTTACCATTCAGGTCAAGGACCAAGATTAGAAATAGAAGGTTCTTATGAAAATTTTGATGTCGCAAATTGCAAAAATTGCGCAGCAGATGCTAATAGATATTTTGCTTTGGCAAGGAATAAAGATCATAGCAACTCTCATCCAAAAAGTCATCAGACCATAAGTAATGGATACCTTTCACACTACACTATCATGAAAAACAATGGAATATCCATCGCATCAGTTATGCTTAATGGTTGTTACGATTTTTCTTTCAACAATGTAAAAATATCACCTTATGTATGTGCGGGTATTGGAGGAGATTTTATTACACTTTTTGAAACAATGCATATTAAATTTGCTTATCAAGGTAAGTTTGGTATTAGCTATCTTATATCTCCTTCTGTAAGCATTTTTGCTAGTGGTCATTATCATAAAGTTGCGGATAATATATTTAAAAATTTACATGTCAAGTACATATACGGACTTTATGAATCACCCAATATTACCTCTGCAATAGCTAAACTCAGAATTGGGTATTTTGGTAGTGAAGTTGGCGTAAGGCTTGTATTTTGAAAATAACTAAACAAAGGAATTTTTATGAATAACAAAAAATCTCTCTTAATAGGAACTGTTTTATTATTATTGTTTTCATCTTTATCCATCAAAGCTTTTTCAGTTATAAATCACAATGATATAAGTCATAACTTTAGCGGTTTGTATTTTACAGGACAATATAGACCAGCTGTTTCTCATTTTAGCAGCTTTACAGTAAGTGAATCTAATTTTGCTACTATAGAATTAGTAAGTTTGAACCCAAATAACAATGAGGATAATATTAAAACATATACAAATTTTTCAGGTACTTATACTGCTAAATTTCAAGATAACGCTGCAAGTTTTAGTGGAGCTATTGGGTACTCTTATCCTGAAAATTTAAAATTTGAATTTGAAATTTCCTATGAAAAATTTGATGTTAAAAGCCCTCAAGGCTATCAAGTAACAAATACTGCCATCTTTGCTTTGGCACGTAGCATGTCTGGACAAAATCCTCAAGATAAAAAATACGTAGTTATGAAAAATAGTGGATTATCCATTGCATCAATTATGATTAACAGTTGCTACGATATGTCCTTTTATAATCTAGTTGTGTCACCTTATATATGTGCAGGTATTGGTGAGGATTTTATTAAATTCTTTGATACTTTATATATCAAACTTGCATATCAAGGTAAGCTAGGTGTTAACTATTCCCTATCTTCTAGATTTAATATATTTGCTGATGTGTATTATCACAAAGTTATAGGCAATCAATTCAAAAATTTAAATGTCATTCATGCTGTTGAACTTACTGAATTTCCTAAAACAACCTCTGCAATAGCAACACTTAATGTTGCATATTTTGGTGGTGAAGCTGGAATAAGGTTTATACTCTAAGTAATATATATGGCAACTTACACTATGATATACAAAGCAAAGTTTATAGAGTATATACCAATGTTTTCTTCATCTATTCTTCCTGGTTGCATTACTTTATCAATTTTAAATAATGCTGAAGACTATAATAGTTTTACCATACGCATTACCAAATTATATAAGCTTATTTTGAGTAATATCATAAAAAAATTAACAAATGTTAAAGACAATATTACAGTTCTTCGCAACATTAACTTGTATAACTTATGCAATAAATATTCAAAATCTAAAAGTGCACAAAGTTCTTATGAAACATTTTCTTATAGTAGAAATATTAAAGATAGAGTATTAAATTTTAATAGCTTGCACTTTATAAAATACAATGTAACACAAAAAAACTCTAGTAAGTTATACTGTAACTATAAATCTGCTTATAAAAGTTATAATTTTTCTAATGCTACACATACAACAAGTCTCATCCATCAACATGAGTTATACGTTCAGTACATCTGTTCTGTATCAAATCGGCATAACAAAAGTACCAGGAGTTTCAGTAATAAAATTTTGGCAAAAAATACATTAAATTATCAGGAAAATTCTTATGAATAGTAAAAAAATATTCTTATTAGGATCAATATTAGTATGTTTAGCAGCATACCTACCTATTCAATCTCTTTCAGAGTCAAATAATGTCACATACAATACTAAACACACCGGGCTATATATTAGTGGACAATACAAGCCAAGTGTCTCTCATTTTAGTGACTTTTCAGTCAAAGAAACTTATGTTAATACTGAAGCATTGTTTGGGTTAAAACAATATATTAATTCTATCTTACTTAGTAACATCATCACACAACAAGACGGCAATTTTAATGTTCCTTATACTCCAAAATTTCAAGATAGCTTTGCTAGCTTCAGTGTAGCTGTTGGATATATTGCTCATCATGGTCCAAGAATTGAAGTAGAAGGATCTTATGAAGAATTTGATGTTAAAAATCCAGGAAATTATACAACAACGGATGCTCACAGGTACATCGCTTTAGCTAGCAAAAAAGATGCACAACTATACAAATATGTAATTATAAAGAATAATGGTATATCTGTTGTATCCATCATAATCAATGGCTGTTATGATATTGCTTTAAATGATTCCAAGATATTACCTTATATATGTGCAGGATTTGGTGGAGATTTTATAGAGTTTTTTAGTGCTATACGCTTTAAGTTTGCTTACCAAGGTAAAATAGGTATTAGTTATCCATTATCTTCTAACACAATTTTATTTGCTGATGGATATTACCACAAGGTAATAAGTTCCCAATTTAAAAATTTAAACGTTGAAAATGTCATCACTGATTTAGCCGAATTTAAAGCAACTTCTGCAATAGCGTCTCTCAATATCGAGTATCTTGGCGGTGAATTTGGATTAAAATTTATATTTTAAGGAGTTTTATGAGAAAAAAGAAAATTATTACAACAGGAATAACATTAGCTTGTTTATTATTACCTAACATATCTTTTTCAGAAACAACCAACAATGGCATTGATAAATATTCTAGACTATATGTAAGTGGCCAATATAAACCAGGATTTTCTTATTTTAATAAGTTCTCAGTCAGAGAAACTGATCACTACACCAAAGAATTAATAGGGTTAAAACATGATACAATATCTCTTATGGGCCACTTATCAGATGATACAGAGTTCAATATTCCTTATGATAATGTAACATTTCAAAATAACATCATTAGCTTTAGCGGTGCCATTGGTTATTCTGATAGTACAGGTGCAAGGTTCGAGCTGGAAGGTTCTTATGAAGAGTTTGATGTTACAGACCCTGGAGATTGTTTAGTAAAAGATACTTACAGGTACTTTGCATTAGCTAGAGAAAAAAATAATAAACAACCTGCTAAACAAAAATACACTGTTATGAGAAATGATGGAGTATCTATTACCTCAGTTATATTTAATGGTTGTTATGATTTCTCTTTAGAAGATTTAGAAATATCACCATATGTTTGTATTGGTATTGGTGGAGACTTCATAGAGTTTTTTGATGCTTTACACATTAAGTTAGCATATCAAGGTAAACTAGGTATTAGTTACTCTTTCTCTACTAGAAGCAGCTTATTCATCGATGGTTATTACCATCAGGTTATAGGTAATCAATTTAATAATTTAAACGTTCAACATGTAGTTGAACTTAATACAGCACCTAAAGCAACATCTGCAATTGCTACACTTAATGTTAGTTATTTCGGTGGAGAAGTTGGAATCAGACTTATGTTTTAAAGGAATATTATGAGTAATAAAAGAAGTTTTTTTTTAATAGGTATATCGCTATTGATAAATCTACTGTTGTCAACTGATGCTTCTTCTATGGAAGTACATAGTCATACACATTTTAAACCTAGTTTGTATATTAGCGTGCAATACAGGCCAGGAGTTTCGCACTTTAGCAAATTTTCAGTAAAAGAAACTCATTTTGACACTGTAAAACTAGTGAGGCTAAAAAAAGACAGCAAAACTGACAGCAGTAATATTAAAATACATACAAATTTTGACTCCCCTTATATTGCAGAATTTCAAGACAATGAAATAAGTTTTAGCGGAGCAATAGGATGCCTTTACTCAGAAAACCTCAGAATTGAAGTAGAAGCTTCTTATGAGGAATTTGATGTAAAAAACCCTGATGGAGCTGCTACAGATGCATATAGGTACTTTGCATTAGCACGTAAAATGAAAGAGAGTGAAAATGTTAATCCCGACGATACAGAAAAATTTACTGTAATGAGAAATGATGGGTTATCAATTTCATCTGTTATGATAAACGGCTGTTATAACGTGATATTAAATGATATACAAGCAGAACCTTACATATGCGCAGGAATAGGGGGAGATTTTATAGAATTCTTCAATGGTTTTCATGTTAAGTTTGCTTATCAAGGTAAAGTAGGCATTAGTTACCAAATATTTCCTGAAGTAAGATTATTTCTTGATGGATATTACCATAAAGTAAAAGGTAATAAGTTTAAAAATTTACATGTTCAACATGTAGACATATTAGCAAACGCACCTAAAGTCACATCTGCAGTTGCAACGCTTAACATTGGGTACTTTGGTTGTGAAGCTGGAGTAAGATTCATATTTTAATATAAATAAACATGGAAAATTTTATGAACAGTAAGAGTAAGTTCTTTATAATATGTACATCATTAATATGCTTATCATCATTACCTGCCATATCTTCTTCAAACTTCATAGGTAATAGTACAAAACATTCTGGGTTGTATATTAGTGGGCAATATAAACCTAGCGTTTCTATTTTTAGCAAATTTTCAGTAAAAGAAACAAATACTAACACAGTACAACTAGTAGCTCTTAAAAAAGATGTTGATTCTACCTCCATAGATACTAGTAATAATGGTACAGGTGCTAGTGCTACAGGTATCAGCAAAGCAACAAATTTTAACTGTCCTTATGTTGCAGATTTTCAAGATAATGCATTCAACTTTAGTGGAGCTATTGGTTATTCTTTTTCCGAACAACTAAAAATTGAAATTGAAGGTTCTTACGAAGAATTTGATGCTAAAAGTCCTGGTAAATACATCTTAAATGATGCATTTCGTTATTTTGCACTAGCGCGTGCAATGGAAGGAGATATTGCGTTATCACCTAGCCCTAAAGCAGATAACGTCACCAAGGCTTACTACACAGTCATGAAAAATGACGGGTTATCCATATTATCTATTATGATAAATGGTTGCTATAATCTACCTTTAAATGATTTATCAATATCACCTTATTTTTGTACAGGAATAGGTGTAGATGCTATAGAATTTTTTGATGCGCTGCATCTTAAACTTGCTTTTCAAAGTAAGTTGGGTGTTACTTACCAACTATCTCACAATATCAGTTTATTCACTAACGGGTACTATCACCAAGTAATAGGTGACCAATTCAAAAATTTAAAAGTTCAATACGTAAAAGAACTTCATGATAAACCACCAATTACATCTGCAGTTGCCACTCTTAATGTTGGATATTTTGGAGGTGAAATTGGAGTAAGGCTCACACTTTAATACAATCAAACATGGGAAATTCTATGAATAATAAAAGTCAGTTCTTAATAAGATGTACATTTTTAATGTGCACGTTGTTATTGCCTAATATATCTTTTGCAAAAATAAACAACGAAAAACATTCTGGTCTGTACATTAGTGGACAATATAAACCTAGTGTTTCTGTTTTCAGTAACCTCTCAGTAAAAGAAACCAACCATAGCACAAAACATCTAATAGGTCTTAAACAAAATGCTGACCCTGTTGATAATAATAATATTAGTACACCAAGTAACTTTACAGTACCTTATGCTGCAGAATTTCAAGACAATTATACTAATTGCAATGGCTCCATTGGTTATTCTTTTGCTGAAGGTCCAAGAATTGAACTAGAATTATCATATGAAAAATTTGATGTTAAAAATCCTGGAGGGTACACTACAAAAGATGCTTATAGATACTTTGCTTTAGCACGCGAAATAGAAACGTCTACATTTCAACCAAAAAATCAGCACAGATCTTCAAAAAATATTTATCATGTTATCATGAAAAATGATGGGTTATCTATCTTATCCAATATAGTAAATATTTGTTACGATTTTTCTTTAAGTGACTTACCTGTATTACCTTATTTATGCGGTGGAATGGGTATAAGTACCATAGAATTCTTTGACACTTTACATGTAAAATTTGCTTATCAAAGCAAAGCAGGGGTTAGTTATCAATTACTACATAAAATCAACCTATTTATTGACGTATATTACTATCAAGTAACAAGTAATAAATTTAAAAACCTGAAGGTTCAACATGTATATCAACTTAAAGAGCTTCCCAGAGTTACATCTGCAGTTGCTACACTTGACATAGTATATTTTGGTAGTGAAGCTGGAGTAAGAATTATATTTTAATTATAACTAAAAATGGAAAATTTTATGCGCAAGAAACACAAATTAATTACATTCAGTGTAGCATTATTTTACATATTATCTCTACCCCATGTTTCTTTTGCAGAAAACACAAACAGCAATAAACTTGGACTATATATTAGCTTGCAGTATAATCCTAGTGTTTCTGTTTTTAGTAATTTTTCAGCAAAAGAAACAAGTGTTAACACACAACAACTTATGGCTCTTAAAAAAGATATTGATTCTATTGAAATTAGTTATGAAAATAACAAAGGTATTAGCATGCCAGAAAACTTTACAGTTCTTTATGTCCCAAAATTTCAAGATAATTTTGCTGGCTTCAGCAGTACGCTTGGGTTCTTTTATTCCAAAGGGTTGAGAATTGAAATAGGAGCCTCTTACGAAAAATTTGATGTTAAAGATCCTGGAGGATACACTAAAATAAAAGATGCTTATCGATATTTTGCTTTAGCACGTGAAATGCATAAAAGTAGCAGCTCAGTTATTCATATCAAAAAGGAAGAGAATAACAACAATACAAAAGGTGTACATTATGTTGTAATAAGAAATGATGGAATATCAATTTCCTCTGCTACAATAAATGGCTGTTATGACTTTTCTTTTCCAAATCTACCACTATCACCTTATACTTGCGTAGGTATCGGTATAGATGCTATAGAATTTCTTAATGCATTACATATCAAGTTCGCTTGTCAAGGTAAGTTAGGCTTTACTTATTCCGTATCTCCAAATGTTAATCTATTTGCTGATGGATACTATCACAAAGTAATGGGTAACAAATTTAAAAATTTACCTGTTCAATATGTAGATCATTTAGAAGAGTATCCTAGCCTTACATCCGCAATTGCTACACTTGATATTGGCTATCTCGGTGGTGAAATTGGAGTGAGATTTATATTTTAATTACAAATAACTAAGAAAATTTTATGAATAATAAACTTAAATTTACTATAATAAATACAGCATTAGTATGCTTATTGTCATTACCTAATATATCTTTTTCAAAGACTACAAATAACAAACACTACGGATTATATATCAGTGGGCAATATAAACCTAGTGTTTCTGTTTTCAGTAGCTTTTCAGTTAAAGAAACAAACGTTATAACTAAAAACCTTATAGCTTTAAAAAAAGACGTTGACTCTATTGAAACTAAGTCTGATGCTAGCGTAGGCATTAGTAATCCAGGAAATTTTACTATCCCTTACACAGCTGTATTTGAGGATAACGCAGTCAACTTTAATGGAACTATTGGTTATACATTTGTCGAAGGCACAAGAGTTGAAGTAGAAGGGTCTTATGAGGAATTCGATGTTAAAGATCCTGGAGGATACACTAAAATAAAAGATGCTTACCGCTATTTTGCACTGGCACGTGAAATGAATAGTAACACAAATAAATTTGAACCCAAAGAAAAAATAAATAGTGGTACTAATACTATTTATCACACTGTAATGAGAAATGATGGGTTGTCTATAACATCTGTTATAATAAATGTTTGTTATGATTTCTCATTAAATAATTTATTAGTATCACCTTACATATGTGGAGGAGTGGGAGTAGATGCTATAGAATTTTTCGATGTGTTACATATCAAATTTGCACATCAAAGTAAGTTAGGTATCACTTACTCTCTACCATCTAACATTAGTCTCTTTGCTGGCTTATATTATCATAAAGTAATGGGCAATCAATTTAAAAATTTAGATGTCCAACACGTTGCTAAGCTTGCAACAGCACCTCCAATTACATCTGCAGTTGCTACACTTAATATTGGTTATTTTGGTGGTGAAATTGGTGCAAGATTGACATTTTAATTATTTGAACCATTAAATAATGAGAAACTTTTCATTAGTTTCTCATTTATTTAATATACAATTAAACATAAAGATATAAATTGTCATATTTACTAAATTTCTCAACTCAAAACAAAAAGATCCAAACTTTATCAAATATTCTTGATAAAATACCTAAGGTATTAAAAAAAAGCTTTAGCTAAATTATTAGCAATACATATTAAGATATGTTATAATGCAATAAATGAGCATGCTAAGTGTATTTATAACATCTATACTGTCAGTTAACCATTTAAAAATTAATGTAATTAAAGCCTGAATACAGCTTTTATACGTATAAATAGATGTGTAGTAAAACTATAGTAAGTAAGTCTAGTAATGTTTTTATTAATTAACTGATGAAGTTAATTACGGTTTTTATTAAAGTTTTTATTTTAATTCTTTTAAATATCAATTACTTTTATTGTAAACTTGAAAGAAATTTTATATTCTAGACTTGCTTTTATTTACTTCTTTTATTATTCTTAAACTTTTATTATCTTTTATAAAAGGTTTATTAACATGAATTATAAGAAAATTCTAGTAAGAAGCG
>CDGH01000009.1 GCA_000825765.1 Ehrlichia minasensis
ATAAAACAATTGCTAGATTACTCCTTCAATAATTTTAGCAGTAAAACCATATTTAATAAAGACAACAAAGTAAAGGAAATAGCAGTAAGAGGAGGCAACTCAAAACATGTAGGAGCCGCCTTTAACAAAGATGTCACCATCTCATATCCCAAAGGCTCATATGACACAGTAAAAACCTTTTTTTCACATGATAATACAATCTCTGCACCAATAAAAAAAGGGCAAGAAATTGGTAAATGCCATATACAAATACCAGGGTTTACAGAAAAAATAATACCTATATATGCGACAGGTACTGTAAAAAAAATAAGTTTTTTTGAAAGAATATGGTACATATTTTTTCAAAAAGCAGATGAAGCTATTGCTCAATAAGTATCCAATACAGTTGAGTAAATAATGTTTTTAAATTACTTTGATTTAACAAGTCTAATTACTAAAAATAATTAGACAATGAGTTTTTATATCCTTTCCCACTTTAAAAACTTAGTTTTTCATTTAATACAATAATCAAAGTAACTTGTAGTCCATACAAATAATACTTCAACCTATTATCGAACTTTAACAGGTGTACTTACGAACAACAATTTAGAAAATCACAAATAAGTTTCTTAAATGCTTCCTCATTTTAATAAAATACAGCCTCCTACTACCAATCAAACTATCTCTAACTAATAATCAGCACAACCCGTATTTAGTAAATATTTTAACATTAATATAACACTAGTAATAATCAAAAACTTATTTACAAAATCTGTATGATTTTTCTAGTAATTTACCGTAACTCATTAACATACATAAACTGAGTAACACATTACAACATTGCAAGTTCTAAACACTCAGTAATAATTATTTAATCATCATTATTTTTGAAAGTGATAAATATAAATTAAGAACACTGACAAAAATCTTTTTCATAAAACGCTTATTTTAACAATACAATATTGTTTTAAACTTTCAAATATAACAAACATTATTAACGCAATTAACTATTACACAAGCATTATTATTACTAGCAATAAAAAAATTATTCTACATATTGCTTTATAATATCAATTACTGTCTTTTCACTGAGAACCTGCGGTAATACCTTCACTTTAACTCCACCTACATATAACACATAAAGTGGTATACTATTCTTATCTAGTTGATCAATATAAGCTGTTACTTCAGGATTCTTAGTAGTTAAATCACCTTTCATATAATAAACATTCTTCTTTGCAAATAAAGCTTGTACAGTACTTAACTGAAAAACCTGTTCATTAACTTTACAAGTTAAACACCAATCTGCACCTACAGACAGTAACACTGTCTTTTTCTCCTTAAGAAGTTGATCCAATTTTGTTTGAGAAAATTCCATAGTGGTAATGCGCTTCGGTTCTTTATTTTGCATTACAAACTCTTTCACTGATTTAAAATACAAAGGAGAAGTTGTAAGAAGTAACAAACACAAACAAATCACAAATTTACTTACAGGTTTACATGATTTTACTAATTTCATAATCCATATCCCCATGACAAATAATATAGCACACGATAACACAGTAAATAATATTTCTGTTCCCTTCTGTTTTACCAAGATACACAATAACCATGCTGCAGAAAAATACAGTGGAAAAGCAAGAAACCTCTGTAAAATTTCCATCCACCTACCTGGTTTAGGAAGAATTTTCAATAATCCTGGAAAAAATGATAATAATAAATAAGGTAATGCCATCCCAAAACCAAGAACTTGAAAAATTAACAAAGAATAAGCACTTGGTTGATTTAAAGCCACAGTTACAGCAGATACCATAAAAGGAACAGTACACGGAGTAGCTATAAATGTTGACAATACACCAACAAAAAAACTACCTATTAGTCCTTCTCTCTTAGTATTAATGCCATTTAAATTAGGAAAAATAAACGGAAAATCATAAAACCCAGAAAAAGACAACCCCATTAAAAACATTATATACATCAAGAGTGTAATTAACATTGGAGACTGCATTTGATATCCCCAACTTACTAAGTGACCAAAATGACGTAACATCAAAAGCACTGAAGATAGTACAAACATACTTGTCATAACCCCAAGTGTATATGACAAACCCTCACCTTTCACTGACATTTTTTTCTTATATCTTGCACTTTTAATCAGTGACATTATTTTTAATGATAACACTGGAAATACACACGGCATACAGTTTAAAATAATTCCACCAAGCAAAGCCGATATCAAAATGTATATTAAATCCACATTAACACTAAAAAACATAATTTATATAAATTATACTATACAATATACCAAATTTAAATCTATAAAAAACCCAGAGATAGCAACTATAAGTTTGTATAGCTAACAAATTATTAACAACAAATTCACATTGATCAATGATAAAGTATTAAACCTATTACTATATAAATATAAAACGCATCAGGTTTAAATTCTAAATTATTTATATAGTAAATCAATAATTAATAAAACTCCCCTTTATAATACCAATTAATATGACTTAAAATATCAATATGTATTACATCTATATTAATTACTATACTAACCTTGATTTTACCAATGACTCATTAAGTGCGATAATACTTCTCATAATGTTACTATCTAAGTCTTGTGGTATCAATTCTTCTCCTGTAATATATTTATAAAGCTGGTGATCATTAGTATCAACAATTTTTTCATATGCCTCAATGTCTTTGTCAGATAAAAGATGTATATAATACGACGCAAAATTACCAAGTATTATATCCATTTCTTTACATCCTCTATGCAAACTTCTATATAACAACTTTTTGCGTTTCGTTAATAATTCATCCATAACATTTATGCTTAACATAGCTAAATTGCCTAATTAAAATTATTACATATTATGTTGTCAACTATATAAATATACTATATTATCCAATTAGTTTTAGACATCTAGTGTTCTATTTATGGCAAGTATTATTGATAATATATATCATATACTAAATAGTGGGTCATTCTATTTGCTGTCATTTCTTATAATAATGTCCGTTATTGTTTTTGTTCATGAGTATGGTCATTACATCGTTGCAAAGCTATGTAATGTCAAAATTGAAGTCTTTTCCATAGGATTCGGTCCTGAATTATTCGGAATTAATGATAAATCTGGAACAAGATGGAAGTTTAGTATTATTCCAATAGGCGGATACGTAAAGATGTTAGGAGATGAAGATCCATCAAGTTCTCAATGTGGGTCCAGTCATTTATCAGCAGAAGAAAAATCACGAGCATTTTGCGAAAAGCCTTTATTCAAAAAGTTCCTTATTGTTTTTGCTGGGCCATTAGCAAATTTAATATTTGCTATAATAGTACTTATGATGTTCTTTACTACTAAAGGAATAATGAAGCACAATTCTGTTATTGGTGGTGTATTACAAGACAGTGCAGCAGAACATGCTGGATTAGCACCTGGAGACATAATTTTGAAAATCAATGACCATAATGTCAAATGGTTTGAAGAAATTAAACATTATATTGAGAAATATGTAAAAGATACTCAAGAGCTAGTTATAGAATATTCAAGAGATGGGCATATTCATACAGTCAAAATCAAACCAAGTATTAAAGAAGAAAAAGGGAGTTTTAGTCAAACTAAGAAAAGAGCATTCTTAGGAATAACAATGAGTAATGTACTTAGTAATTATGAATTACAGAAGCTGAGTATCCCCAGTGCCTTTGTTCAATCTATCAGCTATACTTACCTCTTGTCAAAGTCAATTTTTCAAGTATTAGGGCAAATGTTAACAGGAAAGCGTAGTATTTCTGAGCTAGGTGGGCCTATACGCATTGCACAATATTCTGGAGAATCAGTGAAACATAATGAAATACTGCTGTGTATGGCTATGATTTCTATTAATCTAGGTGTAATGAATTTGCTACCAATCCCTATGCTAGATGGTGGACACATTTTTCAATATTTTGTTCAAGCCATATTACGACGTAAGCAACTTAACCCTAAATATCAGAGGTATGTATCCACTATTGGGTTAATGCTTCTTCTATCTTTAATGATTTTTGTCACTTTTAATGATATCAAAAGTATGTTTAAGTAGTTTTATGAAATACATTACTATTATTTTAATATTATTTTTCTCTTCTTTTGCTTGCGCAGAGGTTTTAAATATTAAGGTTAAGCAAGTACAAATAAATGGAAACCATAGACTGGATTATAAAACTATATATTTCTACTCAAAAATCAACTTAGAAGATAATGTTACACAAGAAACTATTGATCAAATCATTAAAAACTTACACTCAACACAATTATTTTCACATATTGATGTACACGTTAACAAAGATAATTACCTAGTAATTAATGTTAAGGAAAATCCTGTTATTAACAACATTACTTTCTATGGTAACAAAGAATTTAACAAAAAAGATTTGCAAAATGACATTTTAAAGTTAAAAAAATTGGCAGTGTTTACAAAATCAAAATTGCAACAAGATATATCAAATTTACTAATGCTATACCAAAGTAAGGGCAAGTTAGGTGCAAAAATTGCTTATGAAGTAAAAGAACTAGAAAATAACAAAATAGATGTCATTATTAAAATAAATGAAGGCCCAACATCAAGAATAAAAAATATTAAATTTATTGGTAACAAATTTTTTTCAGATGCTATATTAAAAAAAGCCATACAGTCAACTGAACATTATATTTATAAAATATTCAGCAGTAACACAAAATTTGCTTCTGAAAGATTAATGCTTGACCAAGCAGGTTTATACAATTTCTATATATCCAAAGGTTTTATAGATTTTAAAGTTAAGTCAGTAGTCCCAGAACTAAGAGATGATCATAATATCAACTTAATTTTTTCTGTTGAAGAGGGAATAAGATATAAGTTTGGCAATAGTAATATAATTATAGATAAACAAGTCACTAATCATCAACAATTAAAGGAAGAAATCCAGAAACTTGTAATGTCAAAAAGTGGAGACACATTCAACAGAGAAGTCATTAATAATTCAATTGAAAAAATAACACAACATTTAAGCAATAATGGCAACTTTTTTTCAGACGTCAAATATGAGTATAACATAAAAAATGACACAGTTGACATAGATTACATAATATACACAGGAAACAAAGTTTATATTAATAAGATAAATATCACTAATAATAAGACTACTTTGGATCAAGTAATTAGACAGAAGTTAAACATTTCTGAAGGTGATATATATAATGCAAGTGTTATTAATAGGTCTTATAAAAATATATTAGGGTTAGGTTTTTTTGAATCTGTCAATGTAGAAAACCACAAGATAAATGACAGCTTAGTTGATTTGACATTTCAAGTCAAAGAAAGAGGTACTGGTACATTTGCTGTATCTGCAGGGTTTTCCAGTGTCACTGGACTTGTAGGCAAAATAAATATACAAGAGAGGAACTTATTAGGTACTGGGAAGGTATTATCCTTACAAGCAGAAAAATCTACTTCTTCTTTATCCAGCAGTATTGACATTGTAATGCCAAATTTTTTAGATACCGACTCAGCTATAGGTTTTGGTTTATTCTACGCACACCAAAATAAGCCAGGAGGAAAAAGCTATAGTCCTAATAAATTTATAGGTAATTCAGATAGCGCTTTTAGTAGCAGTAATGCTGGCTTTATGCTACACACATCCCATGACATAACAGATGACCTAGGTCTCTCATTAAATTACGCTTATAAGCACGTCAATATATTTAATATCAAAGATACCGCATCTGATTTAATTAAAGAACAAGGTGGTAAAAGCATTGATTCATCCATTGGTTATGCTTTGCAATTCCGCAAGTTTGACAATTTATCCAAAATTAGAGATGGATACCTCATTAAACTCCGTCAGAATTTCTCTGGGTTAGGTGGTACATTACACTATATTAAAACTGAAGGTTCAATTAATTACAGTAGAGAACTCTTTCCAAAAATTAGCAATGATATCTTACTAAGCATTAAAACCTCTATGGGGTATGTCTTCTCATACAAAAGCGATGAACAAGTAAAAATAAATCAACGCTTCATAATAGGTAGTAATGAAATTAGAGGATTTCATGTATCAGGGATCGGACCAAGAGATAAAAAGACTTTAGATGCGTTAGGTGGAAAGTTCTATTTTAGCATGATAAATCAAGTCGATTTCCCTATAGGGTTACCAGATGATTTAGGGATCAAAGGCTCTTTATTTATTGATGCAGCAACCTTATTTGGTCTTGACTACACAGATAAAGAATACTATGAAAACAAATCACTAAGGGTTTCTGCTGGATTCGGTTTTTCATGGCGCTCTCCATTTGGACCAATGAGATTAGATTTTGGTTTCCCTATCTTAAAAGAAGACTATGATGTTACAGATATGATAAGATTTTCAATGCAGTAAACGAGGTATCCTATGCGATTAAAATTATTCTTAACTATCTTCATATTAGCCATCGTGCTAAATCAGCAGGCTTTAGCAAAAAATGATCAAAATATTCCTGTAGCTTTTATTGACCGTGATATAATAATATCAGAAGCATTATCAGTAAAAAGCATCAGAACACAATTAGATGACAAACGTGCAGCACTACAACAGGATTTCGCTGCAAGAGAAGAAGAATTGCATAAAGTTGAAGAAGAACTAAGCAAACAAAAAACCATTTTAAGTTCTGAAGCTTTTGAAAAGAAAGTTGCAGACTTTAAAACAAAAGTATCAAATTTACAACAAGACATCTCTGTAAAAGGAGCAGAACTAGAAAACATGTATATGAATGCCATGGAAATGGTCTATAACAAAATCAAAAATATCTCAACAAAAATAGCAAAAGAAAAAAATATCAACTTAATCTTATTTCTAATAAAAAAGAACCAAGTATTTTATGCTACTGACGGCATAGATTTTTCTAATGAAGTACTTGAAAGACTAAATAAAGAGTTACCAAATATAGAAATAAAGAAGTGATATGTTAATTAGGTAGTTCATATGCAATTCAATATTCAAGAAATCATAAAAATGATACCACATTCCTATCCTTTTTTACTGATTGATAAAGTGATTGCATGTACACCTAATGAGTCTGCAACAGCAGTAAAAAATGTGACTTTTAATGAGCCTTTTTTTATTGGTCACTTTCCTGGTAACCCTATTATGCCTGGTGTACTTATCGTAGAAGCCATGGCACAAGCATGTATGGTATGTGTTATAAGTGAAGCCGAAGAGAATATACATGATTACTCAGTATATTTCATGTCAATAGAGCTTGCGAAATTTCGTAAACCTGTCATTCCAGGAGATACATTAATCATTGAAGTAAATGTGATACACAGAAGGAAAAATACATGCAAATTCCAATGTCACGCACAAGTAGATAACATATTGGTTGCTGAAGCACAAATTTTAGCAATGATTAAACAAAATGAAGCGTAATTTATTTTATGTAGATGTCAATTACAGAAAAATATGAAAGTCAAAAGAGCAATTATATCTGTATATAATAAAACAAATATTATAGAACTTGCAAAGTTTCTTATTGCACAAAAAGTAGAAATTATTGCAACAAGTAGTACTTGTCAAACTTTACTAGATGCAGGATTACAAGTAACAGAAGTCTCTGATTACACAAATTTCCCAGAAATAATGAGTGGAAGAGTAAAAACTTTGCACCCAAAAATTCATGGTGGAATATTAAGTAACCGAGATAATCACGCTACAGAATGTTTAAATTTAGGAATATATGAAATAGACCTAGTTATAGTAAATTTATATCCATTTTCCCAAATAGCAAGTCTCGAAACTTCAACTGAAAGTGAAATAATAGAACAAATAGACATAGGAGGGATCACCCTCTTAAGAGCTGCAGCAAAAAACTTTCATAATGTAACAGTAGTATCAGACATCAATGACTATGAAACATTAAAATTAGAAATGGCTAATAACCAAAACACTACAACTCTAGCATACAGGAAACAGCTAGCAAAAAAGGTATTTGCTATAACTTCATCTTACGATAGTAATATATATAGTTGGATTAATAAAGATAGCAACGAAACTTTACCAGAAACATTCATTATACATGGCAGAAAAATACAAACACTGAGATGTGGGGAGAATCCACATCAACAAGGTGCATTTTATAGTAGTGTAAAAAATAAATATCCACTAGAACAACTACATGGAAAAGAGTTAAGTTATAACAACATAGTAGACATAGAATCTGCCATAAATATAGTATCAGAATTTACACAACCAGCAGCAACTATCATAAAACATAGTAATCCTTGTGGAACAGCAATCGCTGATGACATTACAAGTGCCTATAACAAGGCTTTTTCTTGTGATACAAAAAGTAGTTTTGGTGGAATTGTTGCACTTAATAGACAAATTAATGAAGACATAGCAGAAGAAATTAACAAAATTTTCATTGAAGTAATAGTTGGTCCATCTATTACAGATAAAGCATTGGAAATTATACAAAAAAAGAAAAACGTGCGAGTTATATTATCTACACAATATAATCCGCCAAAATATATAATTAAAAACGTAAGCAACGGGTTTTTATTACAAGAAAGTAACAGTAATCAATTATCAGAGAAAGACCTAATACAAGTAACAAATTTTCCAGTATCAGATGATACTATTTCTAACTTACTTTTCGCATGGAAAGTATGTAAACATGTAAAGTCCAATGCAATTGTTATCGCAAAAGATCACCGTACAATAGGAGTTGGCGCTGGTCAAATGAGCCGTGTTGACAGTCTTGAAATTGCAATAAAAAAAGCCCAAGATTGTACAGGAGCAGTTTTAGCATCTGATGCGTTTTTTCCATTTACAGACAGTATATTACTAAGTGCATCTGTCAGCATCAGTGCAATCATTCAACCTGGAGGGTCACTAAAAGATAAGGAAGTAATAGAGGAAGCAAACAATCAAAAAATTGCAATGTTCTTTACTAATATTAGAAATTTTTATCATTGATAGACAGTATGTTATTTAACACTATAATGCTAGTAAGACAATATAAAAACCTACAGTGCAATTATATTTAGCTGCTGCAACAATTTCAATTTACATAGCAGCAGCTTTTATAAATGTAACTACTAGAAGTTATTTTTTCAATGCACAGAAACTAGATGATTATTTTGTAAATACATGCACTAGCAATACATAATAAAGATAAGTAAATATATATCAATTTGCAACTGCTAATATAATATTATTTTACTATATAAACATTATACCACCCTAAATAGCTCATGAAAATTACCTATTACTGCAATATATTAGGAGTATTTTTCTATATATGCTAAAAGAGTACAATTACTTTTGTAAATATTCCATTACAATACAAATACATACAGCATATATCTATCAACGTAATATTTATAATATTAATATAAAAAATTTTCTAAATATTGCTTATAGAAACTACGTGTTTGCAATTACATTAAAAGTGCTCTTCCAACACATATTAATACTAGAAAGACAACTTTTTCATAAACATATGTATTTTATATAATACAAAATATAAAAAACACAACAGAACATATCCACATTAATACACATGTTAAATATTATTATCTTACTACATCAATACTAGACCACTCTTAGTTTCTGAAAATTATTTATTATTACAATTACATTAGAAATACTCTCTTTCATATATGTAAAGTAAGAACTATTATCTTTGCAAACATTTCATCATAATACAAACACATACAGTATATATTTCAAATGTTCATAGTATGACTACATTAATGTATAAAATCTAGATTTTGCAAACATAGTTAATGAAAATTACTTGTCTTTGCATCATGAGCAGGACTTTCTTATACACACAAATAGAATATATGTTTTTAAAGACAACATAAAATTAAGATATATAACACATACTCTTATCAACCACATGTTCTATAGTAGACTTTCCAATGCATCATTAGACTTGTAAATACAGTACTTGCAAACTATTTTTATTCGAATGATTATAAGAACTTTTTTACATACACAGAAAAATATATTTTTTAGAACAATATAAAATTAAAAACATACAGTACATACTCTTATCAACTACATGTTCTATAGTAGACTTTCTAATGCATCATTAGACTTGTAAATACAGTACTTGCAAACTATTTTTATTCGAATGATTATAAGAACTTTTTTACATACACAGAAAAATATATTTTTTAGAACAATATAAAATCAAATACATATAGCACATACTCTTATCAACCACATGTTCTATAGTAGACTTTCCAATGCATCATTAGACTTGCAAATACAGTACTTGCAAACTATTCTTATTCGAATGATTATAAGAACTTTCTTACATACACAGAAAAATATATTTTTTAGAACATATAAAATTAAAGACATATAGTACATATTCTTATCTACCACATGCTCTATAGTATCACTCCTTAATGCATAAATATTAGATTTTTGTGGCACAATACATAGTGTCTTTAATCATTAGATGAATTCTTAAAACAAGACTATCATTCTTGCAAACATATGTACTTTATCGCAATACAGACATAAAGATATGCAGAATATATAGTCAATGCAGCCGCAAAATATAGTATCACTTCACCAATATACAATATCAAACTATCATTTAACATTAACATAGCAATAGCAGCCATTTGTATAAATGTTTTGATTTTTCCCAACTTAATCACTGGCAGTTCAACATTCATGGAAATCAAAAATTCTCTTAACCCAGAAATTAAAATTTCTCTACAAATTA
This sequence comes from Ehrlichia minasensis, assembly GCA_000825765.1. Lineage (GTDB taxonomy): Bacteria > Pseudomonadota > Alphaproteobacteria > Rickettsiales > Anaplasmataceae > Ehrlichia > Ehrlichia minasensis. The sequence continues at coordinate 10,725 of CDGH01000009.1, forward strand.
TCACTACCACAGGAATAATAGTCACACCTGTGATTTTACCAATGTAAATTAACATAATTACAGTCGCAGCAACAATTAGCTTGTCTGCAATTGGATCAAACAATTTCCCAAATTTAGATTGTGTTTTCCATATACGTGCCAAGTAACCATCAAAGAAATCTGTAACACATGCAAAAACAAAGATAATAAATGCTATATAATTTGAATTATTATCACCAATATAAAAGCTATACACTATTGCAGGAATTGCAAATACTCTCAATATAGTTAACAAATTAGGTAAAGTTCTTCTAAAATCATCAACCATAATGCATAATATCCTATATCCCACCCTATAATAATGATAATCTCAATAACTTCAATATTTATATTAAAGTTATATATTGCTTGAGTATATAACATCAAATATACAGTATCTAAATAACAAACACTACTTGTATTCTATGAGTTATTTTCATTCATGTACTTTATACTAACATAATGTACTAATGTTGCCTTATTAAATTTAATATTAATTATATCCAGAATAAGATTAAATATTCTTGAGTATTTTAACAGTAGATTTATAATTCAGCTTTTAGTAAGGTTGTTTACACCAATGCTCAATGTTAATACCTATAACTTAAAATTGTGTCATAAGTGGCTGGTGCTAGGTGTATCTGCCTTAGGAATATCTGGACTTTTATCTATATTTGTCATATTGCTTAGACTCCCCATATCAAAATCTTTCATCTTGGATGTAGATAAAGTTTTCGATACGTCACTAGTAATACATGTCAACCTATCAGTATTAGTATGGGCATCCTCTATTGTCTCCATAATCTCAAGTTTGATGATTTCCACTCACAAGTATTCAAAATGCTTCACATATTTGTGTTATCTTGCATTTATTGGTACACTTTTAATGGTGATATCCGTATTCCTCCCCAATGCAGAACCAATAAAAAACAACTATGTACCTGTTATCAATAACACATGCTTTCTATCAGGATTAATAATATTCATTGCAAGCATACTTTTTTATTCAATATTATCAACTAAATCTCACAATTTAAAAATCCACCAAGATGTTGCATTAGGAGTTCAAGGTATTTCAATAATATTCATATGTGCTGTCCTATGCTTTACAATGTCTTATTATACAATACACAAAAACAATTACTTTTCTATAATATCATTCTATGAAAACGTATTTTGGGGAGGAGGACATATACTACAAATGGCTTTTAGTCAAGCATTACTAATAGTGTATCTAATCATGCTTGGAACAAATAATAAACTACTCAATAAAAACTTAATCAATACTATATTTATAATCAACACTTTATCTACTGTTATAGGACCAATAGTATACATATATCACCCATCTGATTCTCAATTTGCCATAGACTTTTTCATATGGCATATGCGTACTCTTGGAGGAATAATTCCTATATTTGTTTTCATATTAACACTATTTAATTTAAAAACATTATTAAAGAATCATTATCATAGTCTAATATGCACAACATTACTATTTAGCTATGGCGGTATACTAGGCATATTGACTATCCATGGAAATGTAACAATACCTGCACACTACCATGGATCTATTGTTGGTATGACTCTTGCATTTATGGGATTTATTTATTGGCTCTTACCAAAATTAAATTTTGGAAATACAAACAACTTTTATACTAACTTACAAATATATGTATATAGCTTAGGACAATTCTTACATATAACCGGATTAGAATGGTTAGGTGGATATGGAGCCTTACGAAAAGTAGCATATTTACCTGATACAGCATCAAAGATTGCAAAACACTGCTTCACACTTGGTGGTCTCATGGCAATAATTGGTGGGTGCATGTTTGTAGTCATAGTACTATTACAAATTTGCAAAAAAAAATCTAACGATGCATCATAAATTACCAATAGTAAATCAGTGTATACGCTTTATTCAAAAACATTCCTAAAATATTATTGCTATCAATACATTACCTTCCAGATTATTTACAGTAGTATAGATATCTTATCAACCATATCAAAACTAACAAATTACTGCAGCTACCCCTCATTAAATAAGTTCTAGAATACTATATAAATTTACATTAAATACATCAGTCTACAGACTAGTGCAATAACACGAATATATTACGTATATCAAAACACACAGTAAATCAGGTACTACACTAAGAAATTTTCAATTACTTGTGCAATACTTTATATCAAATATAAAATAACTTATTAAAAATCTAACATACAAGATCTATATACTATCCCAAATATTATTTACAATAGCACAAGTATACATACCCTACCAACCATATCAAAGCCAACAAGTACCAAGTAATAATATATTCAAGATGATCATTTCTAACTTTTAGTGGAACATTAGGGTTGATAGCATCAAAAGTATTATCAGCCCATATTACACAACTTTCTAAAGGTATATTAATTTGCTTCATCATACTCTCTATATCAAACCAAAACCAAATATTAGCATCAACATCATTTTTAACAAACCATCCTACTTTTTTATTACTATCACATGATAAAATTCCTTGAATACTAAGTAAATTTGTATCAAAAAGCTCAAACTTATCTTCTTTATTCAATACCGTACCTTTATTAACTAATATATATCTACCATCACTTAAATGAAACGGTTGCAATAAGTAATAACCTAATGTTTTAGCAAAAACAAAAAATTTATAATTATTGTCAAAAATTCCATTCACACTCACATGTTTATAATTCTGTTTTACTATATCATGATTCTCTAATTTAGAAGGTGGATCTTGCATACTATGTATGATGTTAATTTTCTCTTTCAATCTAAATATTTGCCATGTACCAAGCAAGACCATTGTAGAAAATGGCAGAACAAAAATTATAAGCAATTTTAACCACATGATATTAATTATCCATTATCAATCTGCAAGTAAGCTACTACACCAGATGTAATATTTACACTGTAAATAAAACATTTTTATGAGAATTATAAAATAAAATATCAACCTATTTTTATGATATATAATAACAAAATATAGATATCCAACACAAGAAATCACTTACAACTTATTATCAGTAATATAATTTCAAGTATATTATCCGTTATTTGATAATGAAGCTAAGATACATAAGAAAAGTTACATAAGTATGTTATGTCAAAAATTAAGTACAGCACAAACTTTTAATACCTAATATGCAATAAAAAATATATAATTAAGAAACTAACATTAACAATTTTATGACACTTATTACTTATAATCAGCTATATTACATTATCAGATTATACAAATATAATATGAAGCATTACATAAAATACAATTTTACAGTTCTAATAATATGTGCTTTATTCTTCAACGCTAATATATGTCATGCTAATGCAACAAATCAAAATCAACAACAAGATGACACTACAAACCAAGAAAACTTCTTTACTGTGAAACGTACATCACTTACCAAAGAAGATTTTGTAAGTTTTATAGTAAAATGCCATGCTAAAGGCATACCTTTAGATTTTAGAAAAGAGTTTGGCAATAATTTATCTGGAGCAGACTTTAGTGATTTAGACCTTCGAGGGTCAGTCTTCAATAATGTTAATCTATTACATGCAAATTTTACAAGAGCTAACTTATCTAGTTCTACTTTCACAGATACCAATATGCAAGGAGCATCATTCATAAATGCCAATTTAAGCAGATCTAATATAAAAAATTCAAATCTAAATTTTGCAAACTTTACATCTGCAGACTTACAAAAAACTATAATTACACAAGCAAAGATCAACAACACAAACTTTAGTGATGTAGACATGCGCTTTTCTATTTTGACAGAAATAGATGGCTCATTTGCAAACTTTTCTGAAGCAGAGCTAACATTAGTTTCAATACTTAATTCTAGAATAGAAAAAACAAATTTTCATGACATTGAAGGTGAAAGTATATTAATTCAAAATTGTAACTTATCAGATTCAAATTTTTTTGGAGCAAACTTACACAACTCAAAAATCCAATTTTCTAACCTAACAAATACAATCTTGTATGGAGTAAATTTGGATTCATCAGATGCAACAGGCAGCAATTTAAGTCACAGTAACATGGAAGTATCAAACATCTCCTTTGCAAATTTCCAGAATGCTGACTTAAGTCATACAAACATGCACCTTGTAGATGCGTATTATACCAACCTAAATAATACAAACTTACACAAAGTATGCATGAGTAATGGAACACTAGTTGGTGTAAATTTAAAAAATTCTACACTATCCAACGTAGATCTAAGTAACGCAAACTTAATCAATGCCATCATGGAAGAATCAGATATGCAAGAAGTTCTATTCAATAACACCCATGTTACAAAATCAAATATGAAGTATGCTATCTTAAATAATACAACTATCAACAACACAGTTTTCCTAAACTCAGACCTTACAATGACATCAATAAGAAACGCAAAATGGCATAACTCCAGTATTTATTCAAGCAAACTCACTTCCGCAATTATAGATCATAATACCATTAAAAACAGTACATATGATAAAGTAACTGCAACAAATACAATATGGTCTAACTCAACAATAGAAAACAGTAATATTAGTCACACCAACCTTGACTTTTCAACATTTAACAAGAATAAAATACATAAAGTTAGCTTTTTCAGCAATCATTTAGAATCTGCCAAGATAGAAAATTCAAATATAACTGGATCAAGCATTTATAAAAATATTCTAACTAATTTTGTAACCAACAATTGTGACACTGAAAACACAATAATGATTGAGAACAAAAACTTTATTTTAACAGAACTTCCTAAAACAGCAATTACATCTCTTAAATCTTTACAGAACACTATAACAAATAATAAAAAATTTGATGTCAATTTTTCCAATTTTGATTTTAGAAAAATTAACTTGAATAATTCAAATTTTTCAAGTTCTATATTAAAGAACGCAAATTTTTCAGGTTTAAAATTAGAAAATGTCAACTTTTCCTTTGCAGATTTACAATCTTCTCATTTTAAGAATTCACAACTTAAAAATGTAGATTTTTCTAATGCAAACTTAGAAAACGCAGATTTATCACATAGTAAATTAAATGAAGTCAATACATACAAAACAAACTTAAGAAATGTAAAAACAGATCTCACTAACTGAAATAAAAAAATCTATCAATACTTATTAACTAAATAAAGCTAAGATTTTAGCGGAGTTATATAATTGTAAACCAAAACTATCCAACTTTTACATAACAAACAAAAAAGTATTGTAAATATATCTACTTAAAAGTAACACAATACAAGTTAAGATATAATCTAACTTTAAATATTGTACTTAAAAAGTTATTGTATCATGAGAAGAAAAAGACATGATTATCATATAAAAAAACAGTTAAATATCAGGATTTTATGCTTATAATCCACCATATAATTAAGAAGTATACATATAGATTACAATAATACACAACAACACTACCTGACTCAGTGCTATTTACACTTTTTTAGCACAAAATGAATATTGCACTATAAGTATTATAGTATACATAATCACCAACAATGAAAACATTTAAAAATTGTATCATCTAAATCAATTTCATTTACAGCAAGCATTAAATCTTTTCATTATCATACAAATACATTTAACATATTATGGAAGTTAAAGATATATTAATAGTTAACTATCACATTATTTAAAATCATCCTATTTAACGCTACAATATTAGTAAAACTTAAAATATACTGAAGGCTTATATATCATCAATGATTGGTAACCTAGCATGATGTGCAATATCAAGAAATGTAAACCTTTGCCTAGTAACAAATGCAAGCTCTATAACCTTACTATACTTACTAGTGTTCCACCCAATATGTTCTGGTTTATTAGGACATCCTATATTAACTAGCATTTCCTTAATTAATAAATCAGACAATACCTTTTCTCTAATATTTTCAACAACAAAAGACCACTTATCACTTATTAGGCTGTTTAAGTAATCTGCTCTTTGCTGATTAATAAATTTCTTCTCTAATATATCACAAAACTCCTCAGCATATTGTATATGAAAATATTGTTTCACGTTTTGAGCATTTATCAATGTAGGATAAAGTTTCGGTACCACTTTCAAAATTCTATGCTGTAAACACGCCATGGTGATAGTACTTACACCAATAAATTCACCATGGAAGAAAGACATATCACTTTGCAAAAGCTCTATTGTATGTGCAACCATATGTTCACCCTGACTAGCAGATTGGCTCCCTCCCACAATAAACATACCTAACCCTGACAGAAGCAAAGCTTGCATTAAAACCATAATACTATATTCATCACGTCTTATTAATCCCAAGTGATCAACAATCAATGCACTTTCACTTTCTTTACTGATTAAAAACGGCAATTCAGTATATTCACTTCCTAACAATAAATGTGACAACAACCAATCTGCTTGCACTGTAGATCTACAAATAAAATCAGCAAAACCACTTACTATTAATCTTTTTGGAGCATTGACAATAATATCAACATCTAAATATATTGCTTTAGGTAAATGAGATTGTAGTGATTGTTTATACCCATTGTTTAGTATTATAGATGCATTAGATGATGTATATCCATTCATGGAAGGAGCAGTAGGAAATGAGATATAACTCTTATTTGTCACATAACTCACATATTTACAAATATCATTAATTGTACCACTACCAAAGGATACCAAAACATCTGAATCTTGTGATTTCTCCTTAACTAATTCTACTAGTTTTTGAGAAGCAGAAGCTAAATACGGTATTATTAAATGCTCAAAACCATTCAACACAGATTTACTCAACAGAGGTGCAATATTAACGTCCGTTACAATAAAACCATTATTACCATATTGTTTAACTATATCACATATGTCATTACTTATTCCTCTACCAATATGTATACTCTTTATAGTATTAACTACTGATTCCAACCCACAAAAATTTTCATCAATCAAAATCTGCTTTAGAAATTCATTATACATAATAAGAAACAAGGAATGTGTCAGCTATTTATATTATCTAATAAACTAGTAACACAAAAAACATTTTATTTACTAAAGTACATATCAACCTATGATTTACATCTTTTTTATAGAATCAACTCTATCAACAAACTACACAACTATATCAACAAACACTAGTTCTATACAGTAACATATTATACAAAGTCACAAGATTAAAGTAATTGATTAAAAACATACATCTATGCAGATTATATTAGTATACTTCTACTTATTTCTGAAATCCTATCATTTATAACACAATACTATAATTTCATTTTACCAAATAAATATACATGAACTTACAAAACCATATATAATTCTTCACAGCAGTGTAACTCTAATTGACTAACTTTTTGCAGTTGATATGATTAAATACAAATAATTCTTATTAACAATATTGTGTTTGTATGGAGCATAAATGTCAGCAAGCCCACTAGATCAATTTAAAATTCTGACTATATTTAAGTTACCTAACGTTGCCGGGTATAACATAGATTTTACCAATGCATCATTGTTTATGGTACTATCGACAATTTTGGTCGCACTATTCTGCTACATTGGATTAAAGAAAGAAAGTATCATCCCAAATGGAATACAATCAATTGTTGAATTTATCTATGAGTTTATTGCATCAACAATAGAAAGTAATGTAGGAAAAGAAGGATTACAATATATTCCACTGGTCTTTACAGTATTCATGTTTATTGCAACATGTAATTTATTAGGAATCCTACCATCAGGATTTACTGCTACCAGTCATATTGCAGTAACATTTGCAATATCCATGGTAGTGTTTGTTAGCGTCACAATCATAGGATTTAAACATCAAGGAGTTCATTTCTTACGTATATTATTACCAAAAGGTACCCCAGGTTGGTTAGCTCCAATGATGGTATTTATTGAACTATTTGCATATTGTGCACGGCCTGTAAGCTTATCAATACGTCTCGCTGCTAATATGATAGCAGGACATACTATAATTAAAGTAATTGCAGGATTTGTAGTAAAAATGAATATATTTCTCACCCCTTTACCTATGATATTTATCATTATTCTAATTGGATTTGAAATATTCGTTGCAATATTACAAGCATACATATTTACAGTATTAACTTGTGTATATCTATCAGATGCAGTTAAAGAACACTAAAAAGTTAATATGCTTTGCTGACATAAAATAATAATAGCAAGTACTTAATAGTAACAGCAACTATAGACCTTCTCATTTGCGTTTTTTATTAACACTTCATTAGATTTGAGATATCTTAACATTCACAGTATTAATTTGTGTACACCCACAAAACCAAATCCGTAAACTCTTATAATATGATTTGCTACTACAAAATGATAACAAAATATACTTAATTAATAAGCAGTATGCAATAAATATAGAATACATTCTTTACATTTTACTTATAACTTTTTAAATATGCTGTAACCTTCACGCATGCATGTTCATAATATTAACTTGCGTATACTAACTAGACTGAGCCAATAAATTCTCATAAACTACTATACCTCACTATTAAAAAATAACTGGACATATTAAAAGCAACAGCGTCAAAACAATGCATACATCATTACTATTTTATCTATAATTTTTACCTGATGAAACATTACTACAATACTGACATGCACGTATTTTATATAAAATACTAATTTGTTATAACTAATCAGATTGAGTCAAGAAACTCTCACAAACCACTATACTTCACTGCCAAACAATAACAGGACATATTAAAAGCAACAGCGTCAAAACAATGTATACATCATTACTATTTTATCTATAATTTTTACCTGGTGAAACATTACTACAATACTGACATGCACGTATTCATATAAAATACTAATTTGTTATAACTAATCAGATTGAGTCAAGAAACTCTCACAAACTACTATACTTCATTGCCAAACAATAACAGGACATATTAAAAGCAACAGCGTCAAAACAATGCATACATCATTATTATTTTATCTATAATTTTTACCTGATGAAACATTACTACAATACTGACATGCATGTATTCATATAAAATACTAATTTGTTATAACTAACTAGCCTGAGCCAATAAATTCTCATAAGCCACTATATTTTGCCAGTACAACATGATAATCAAAATACTAAACAAATAACAAATTAATAAATATGAATACATTTTTTATGTTTTATCTATAATTTTTATCATCATTTTAATCTGCTTTTGAAACATTCCTGCAATATGACAAGAACACAACTTACAGTACCAACTTGTGTATATTTATCAAACACAGCTAATAAACACTAAATTTTATCAATTGACTTCATATATTGATGAACTTATAATACTCTTAACTTTTTATAAAGGTAGGAGTGTATGGAGTCTTTAAAGTTCATTGCTGTAGGATTAAGCGTTTTTGGTATGGTTGCTTCTGCTCTAGGGGTAGCAAATATATTTTCTACCATGCTAAATGGCTTAGCACGCAATCCTGAAACCGAAGATAAACTAAAAAAATATGTTTATACTGGTGCTGCATTAGTTGAAGCTATGGGTCTATTCTCTTTTCTTTTAGCTCTATTACTAATTTTTGTAGCCTAGTGTAAATCATGGATATAATACCACAATTAGATATAACCTCTTACCCATCTCAGTTATTTTGGTTTTTCTTATCTTTTGGCATTTTGTACTTAGTAATTAGTAAGAATATTTTACCAAAAGTTGAAAATGTTATAAAAAAAAGGTACAATACTACAAGAGGTTCTATTGATTCTGTTGAAAACGATTTAAATCTGATACAACACGAATTAAAGAAGCAGTTGTTCAGTTTAGATGAAGTAAAAGCTGAAGCAGATAAGATTATAAGCTCTGCTCTTCAAGAGGTAAAGAATACTAATGCAGATTTAATCTCTGCACTAAATGAAGAACTAAAGAAAATGTTTAGTACAGCAGATGAATATATGCATAACCTAAAACATCAAGTGGAACAAGAGCTAATTGATCTTACATGTGAAATAGCTTTGCTGTATTATAAAAAAATGTTAGGAACTGAGTATACTGATAAAGACAAATTACGAGATATTACTATTAGATTATACAAGGAGAAAATATGATATCTTCATATTTCGTTATTAATCTTGCATTTTGCATAGGAGCTTTATTAGTTTTTCGTCCTTTGTACAGAAAAATTAATCAGTTTTTATCCACAAGGCTGAATAAGGTAAAACAGGAAGTTATATTACCTTCTGATGTACAAAAGCAATCCAAAGATTTATTAGATAGTGTAGTTGTGCAAAACCTTGAAACTGAAAAAATTCTTAAAGAGATACTAAAGAAAGCACATGAAGAATATGACCTTATCATCACTTCTAACAAAAAGGATATAGAAAATATCTTAGAGAAACATCTTGATGTAGCTATAAAAAAGATATCTCATCAAGTATCAACAATGACACAATCATTAAAACTTAGTACCATTGATGTTGCAACAAGTGCTATTCAGGAATTAATTAAAGAATCTAATTATACCCAAAAGCAGGATAATACTGGTGTCATCTCTACATTAGATCGTGATTTAAGGAAAAAATTACACTAAGCTTTTACTGGTATCAAGTCTAAAATTTTCTTTAATATGTTGTTTTTTCTCTGTATAGGTTTTCTTTTATTATGTATCCTATTTGAAACCAGTAAAGCTGTACCTATTGCTGCAGAAAAAGATGGATTACGCTTATAGTCATTACTTATTCCTTTTAACTCTAATGGGAAACCAATCCTTACTTGTTTTTTTAATACATAACTAGCCACTTCTTTAATATTAATCAATTGGCTAGAACCACCTGTAATTACTACCCTATTAATTAAATCTTTCTGTTTAACTATTCTACTGCCTACTATATCAAAAATTTCTTCTACCCTGGGCTTAATTATTTTTACTAAATCAGAACGTACAACTGAGATAATTTCATCCTCACCAACATCAGCTTCTATTATACCATCCTTATCTGGAGATACTAACATAGCATCACCATATAATACTTTTATACGTTCAGCATCCCTAACACTAATACACAAACCATATGCAATATCATTAGTAATATGCATACCACCTAAAGGTACACTATCTGCATATATTAATTTCCCTTTATAAAAAATTCCAAGAGATGTATATCTACCTCCAATATCTAAAACCATTGCCCCAATTTCTTTCTCATCATCAGTAAGACATGACAATCCTGAAGAATAAGGTTCTGCTATATATCCAGTAACATCCAAACTACTACAACTAGTTATGCAGTTTTCTATATTCAACAATGCAAACTTAGAAGCAGCAATCACATGCATACTTGCTTTCAACTTACTTCCATATAATCCTTTTAACTCTGTAATATTGTTTAAATCATCAAGAGAATACACTATTGGAATGTTATGAATTATAATTTGGTCATCACGACATTTATTATAAGTTTGTAACATTATATTTCTTATATCAATATCCGAAATTTCATGAATTGCTGCATTAATCTCATTGACAACATTTGTAGAACAAATATCACATCCAGAAATATTAACAAAAACTTGATTTATTACTGATTCCTGAGCCATCTTTTTAGCTGATTCTATACAAGACAATACAGAATAACTTGCAGGCTCCATATCAGTAATAGTACCACCACTGATTCCCTCAGCAGCCTTATACCCTATTCCAATAACTTCAGGACTGCTATTACGAGAAACTCTAATTATAAAACAAACTATTTTCGTAGATCCAAGATCTACAACAGCAAAAATACCCCTTCCTGGATCTGTGATAACAGCAGAATGTAACATACAATATACATGCTAAATGATTAAAATTTACAATATTACTACTCTAAATACTCAATGTTATATCCTTACAAAAGAATATCAAGCTTTTTTCAAATTTAAGCACACAAATAAAACTTAGTTGCAATATTTCTTATAAATATCATATTTAGTGTAAAAACTAACCAAACATTTTAACTATCACAACTAATAGCTCAAAAACTTAACATTTTTTTTACATTTATAAGCAATAACATATATATCTTAAATATACATAATGCACTTCAAATATAAGAATTTTACCTATTTTTCAACAGAACATTTGCCATTAGATACATACAAGAAAAAAATGGTATTATTTCTAATCTTCCCATTAACATAAAAAAAGACAATAGGATTTTCACTGAAGGCAATAAATTATAATAGTTAGCACTTGGACCTATAACATGTCCCATACCAGGTCCCACATTGCTAAAAGTTCCAGACACTGCACTAAAAGCAGTAATAAAATCCACTCCACTACTAGAAACAATTGCACTTCCTATAAACAACAAAAAAATATATAGTGAAAAGAATAATCCTATATTACAAATGAAATCTTCACTTACACATTTTCTATTATATTTGACAGTACTTATTTGCGTAGGATATACAATATTACTCATATAAGCATGCAATGCTTTTACCAATAACACAATTCTATAGACCTTAATTCCACTATTAGTAGAACCGCTACAGCCACCTATTAGCATCATCAAAATACCAAAAATTGAGAAAAAATGCCAATTAGTATAATCACAATTTACAAGTCCAGTGGAAGTACTTAATGACACAACAGAAAATACAGAGTATCTCAAAATATCAAGAAAAGAATAACCTGACATTGTTTCATCAAAATAGCAATTTATTACAGATATCATTACAAAAAGAAAAACAATAATAGCAAAAAACACAATTTGTTCATCATAAAAGCACTGCTTTGTAATAATTTTCAAATACACCATAAAAGGACAAGAACTCAATAACATGAATATGACTGCTATAACTTCAATGTACACATTATTAAAATGTTGCAGAGAATTATCATAATTAGAGAAACCACCAGTAGATACAGTTGACATTGCATGACATATAGCATCAAATCCTGACATACCAGAAATCCAATATAGTATTGTACACGAAGCCATTAACATACAATATATAATAAAAATGTACATTGATGATCTAACAATTCCATATTTAAACTTCTTAGATTGCTCAGAGGATTCAGAGCGGTATAATCCATGTAAATTGTAAATTTTTAAGTAAGACAGTAGAAAAATACCACTTGTAATAATTCCCAGTCCTCCTATCGCATTCAGTAAAGCTCTCCAAATTAAAATTCCAGGAGACTGATTTTGCAAATCAGTTAATATTGTAGCTCCAGTAGTAGTTAAGCCAGATACAGACTCAAAAAAAGCATCTATGTAATGGAGATCACAGTCATAAATAAATGGTATTGCAGATATTACAGATAAAACAATCCATATAATCACTGTAACAATAACAACATTCATTTGTTTCAAATTAGATGGCCTTCCCAAAAAAATACATATCAAACTAAATAATACTACAAAAAGACATGTACAAAAAAAGTGTTGCCATACATAGCCAGTATAATAATTCACTATTGTTGGGATAAACATAAGAAGCGCAAAAATTAGCGAAAACACGCCAGTAATAAAAATTACGCTAAGTAAACTCTTATACATGATATATACTTTTATTTTAAACAGAATGTTAGTAAATTAGCAAATTTAAGAATCAGCAATAACACGCATTACAAAAACTTAACATTAACTACATTTATAAATGCGTAAATTTTATAAATATATATATTTTCTTTCTGAACTGTAATATAGAATCATTAATACATAATTAATGAGATTAAAAATTTAATCTCTGATAATCAAGACATACATATTACTAACCTTATTATCCAAATTATAATAAAACTAATAAATGAAGTACGACAATATCAAGGATACAAATCTTTACTAGAGCATAGTGTAATACACCAAGAAAATTCAAACAGATTATTCACAAATCTTTAGTAGTTATTACAGCAAAACTTACTATACATTAAGAAACAATTGTATCTCAAATAATAAAATAAATACCGCAACACAATAAAAGAACTGTAGTATTATACCAACTAAAGAAAAATCTTTGATATTCAGTAGGAACATAATTTTCAGAGAACACAAAATAAACATTAATAAAATCACTTCCTGAAATCAATAACATTTTTACCACTAGACTGTATAAAAACTCACAACTATAATAATGTCAGCCTGGAAAGGTGGCTGAGTGGTCTAAAGCGCACGCCTGGAAAGTGTGTATGCAGTAATCCTGTATCGAGGGTTCGAATCCCTCTCTTTCCGCCATTTGTTTTTATTAGTAAAAATTAATGAGAGATTTAAAACTGTTATTCCAAAAGAAAATACAAAACTTGAACGGTACTTATGCAGTTGCAGTTTCTGGTGGGATAGATAGTATGGTTTTGTTACATTTGTCAGCACAATATAGTAATTGTAATACTCCAATAATCCTGACAGTAAACCATGGATTGCGCCAAGAAGCAGAGCAAGAAGCGTTATTTGTATTTCAACATTCACAAAATTTAAACTTAAAATGCCATATATTAAATTGGCATGGCAAATTACCAGAAAGCAATATACAATCTTCTGCCAGACAAATAAGATATGGCTTATTATTGCAATGGTGTAATGAGAATAGAATAAACTATTTAATGGTAGCGCATCAGAAAAATGACCAAGCAGAGACTATTATGATTAGATTAGAAAGAGGTAGTGGATTAGATGGGTTAGCTGGTATGCAAGAATGTACATATCTAAACGGAATATGTATACTCAGACCACTTTTAAGCGTTAGTAGGATAGAATTGCTACAATATGCAAACCAAAATAATATTTCCTGGATAAACGACCCAAGTAACAACAACAAAAAGTATAAAAGAACACTATATCGTAATATGTTAGAAACTACAGATAACTCTGAAGTATTCATTAACAGACTTTATACTGCATCAACACATATAAAACGATCTTTAGATTGTATCTTACATTATGTAAGGGAAGCTACAGATCAATGCTTAGAATTCACAAATTTAGGACATATTAACATTAAATTGGATGTATTTTTAAACCTTCCAGAAGAAATATCATTAAGGCTTTTAACATATTCTATCATGACTATTGGTCAACAAAAATATAAGCCAAGATACAACAAGATCAACAGGATATTCTACAAAATACAAAACAATGAATTCAATTCAGCCCAAACTTTGTGTAATTGTAAAATTGTAAAAAACCAGAACAATACTATTTCTGTCATTAGAGAGGTATCAACTATCAAAGAACTAACTGTTACCTATCCTACAAATACACCAATAATATGGGATAACAGATTTAAAATAAGCATTGCACACCACAATGCAAACAGTCTCACTGTTTGTAGCTTAAATAACAGCAATATTCCAGATGATCTTAAAAAATTAAATAGGGAAGCTGTACGCTGTTTACCTGTATTAAAACACCAAAATAAAATTGTTGCTTACCCCCTACAAAATAATAACAAGAATGACTATATTGACATTAAGTCATACATCAGAATTGAAGAGGTATTGGTAAAACAAAATCTTATCAATTTAACTTATAGTGAATTTATAAGCAAGGAGCCTTTACTATGAGAAAAATCATTGAAGGATTATCAATTTGGATTATAGTAATTGTTCTGGTTACTGCAGCATATGTCCAATTTAACGACAAAGTTATTAACGGAAACGTACTAAAATTACCATTCTCAGAATTCTTAAACAAGATTGATAATAATGAAATAGAAACTATTAACATCAGCGAACACAATATTACTGGAAGACTGAAAGACAGTTCTAAATTCCAAACAACTGGTGTAATATACGACAGTTTAATAAAAACATTACACAGTAAGCAGGTTACCTTTACTTTTTTACCTGAAGATACATTATTTGGAATATTAGGGAGCATATTGATATCTTGGTTCCCTATGCTGCTACTTGTCATAATATGGTTCATATTTCTCAAACGAATGCAAATAGGAGGTAATAGAACTATTAACTTCAGTAAATCACGTGCTAAACTGATGACTGAACACCGCAATAAAGTTACTTTTAACGATGTAGCAGGTATTGATGAAGCAAAAGAAGAACTAATTGAAATAGTAGATTTTTTAAAACATAGGCAAAGGTTTCAAAAATTAGGAGGCAAAATACCAAAAGGGTGCTTGTTAATAGGGTCACCAGGAACAGGAAAAACTTTATTGGCACGTGCAATTGCAGGTGAAGCAAATGTTCCTTTTTTTAGCATATCTGGCTCAGATTTTGTAGAAATGTTTGTAGGTGTAGGTGCAAGCCGCGTACGTGATATGTTTGAACAAGGCAAAAAAAATGCACCATGCATCATATTTATTGATGAAATAGACGCAGTAGGAAGACATAGAGGAATTGGTTTAGGCGGAGGAAATGACGAACGCGAACAAACATTAAATCAATTATTAGTAGAAATGGATGGTTTTGAATCTAATGAAGGAGTAATTATTATCGCTGCAACCAACCGTCCGGATGTATTAGATTCTGCACTTCTTAGACCAGGAAGATTCGACAGACAAGTCACTATTAGTATTCCTGACATTAACGGGCGAGAAAAGATCATTAACGTACACATCAAAAAAGTCCCTACAGCACCTGATGTAGATATCAGAACCATTGCGCGTGGTACTCCAGGATTTTCAGGAGCTGACCTTGCAAATTTAGTAAATGAAGCAGCACTAATAGCAGCAAGGCTGAATAAAAAAATCGTCACAATGAGTGATTTTGAATATGCAAGAGATAAAGTCATGATGGGAGCTGAAAGAAAATCATTAATGATGACAGAAGAAGAAAAAAAATTAACAGCCTATCATGAAGCAGGACATGCTGTTATTGCATTTTTTACAGCGGCATCGGATCCTATACATAAAGCAACAATAATTCCAAGAGGAAGAAGTCTAGGGTTAGTAATGAGGTTACCGGAGTCAGATCGTGTATCTCATACAAGAGAAAAAATGATCGCAGACTTAACAGTAGCAATGGGTGGAAGAGCAGCCGAAGAATTAATTTTTGGATACCACAAAGTAACAAGCGGCGCATCATCAGACATAAAACAGGCAACAGATTTAGTAAGAGCAATGGTCATGAAGTGGGGTATGAGTGATAAAGTAGGTCCGCTATACCATAGTGATGAAAAAAATGAAACTATCTCTAATAACTTAGCAAATTTGATAGATGAAGAAGTTAAATCCATAGTTACATCTGCACTAGAAAGAGCAAAAAGTCTTTTACATGAGCATTTAGAATCATTACATATAGTTGCTAAAAACTTACTAGAATTTGAGACTTTAACTGGAGAAGACATTAAAAATATAATTAATGGAAAAGAATTAACCAAAAATAATGAAGATGAATCTCAACCTTTAAAAAGATCATTTGCATCAAAAGAACAGTAACTTCACATCTGAATAAGTTACATGCATCACTTTACGTAAGGATGCATAAGTGAAAAATTCATATTTTTACTTATGTTAAATAATTCTATGCAGACACAAATAGTATATCTGTACTGAAACAAACACTACTACACCTAGAAATAATACACTACAATCACTACAACGTCATGTAGAACTTACAAAACTACTTTACCAACATCTTAATCAACAGAAACTTGTATGCACAATATCCACAGATGTAACAGACAAGTACCACCACTATATTATATAACCTGCACTTTAAATAAGTACATTCCTTCTAAAAAACTATTTTGCTACACAACAAATGTAACATAAAACTATACTCATTGAAGAGACCAATATGTACACAAATAACATGTATAAAATTAAATTTTACCTTTGCTGAATAACTTTTCAAACAAGAGTATTTATTATAAAACTAATAGCAGACACGAAATGCATATACCACACTCTACATATATTATATAGCGTTTCAGATATTTGAGACCAACTTTTCTAATTAATATGATAGACCTATATGTATAAGTTGATATTAACGTACATCAAACTAATACTATATATACATTGTGCACTTAAACAAGCACACTTGTACCAAAACAAATCATTACAGTTATGGATACACAATTTACAATACACTATAACCTTACAGATTACCGAAACTGCTTTATTAGCAATTTTAAATCAACCTGAAAAATTGCAGCTATGCGCACAAATTGACATTATACACACAAGGCCACACTATACATATTGAATAACAATGTATTGAAACAAGCATATATTCCAAAAATTAAATACTACTCCACCATAAACATAAAAGCACAAACAATAAATCACATAATATTACACGCAATATCAATTTCTCTTTATTTCAATGTTAAACCCATTTGACAAGACCAGTTCTCATATACACATTAACACATATAAGACCAACAAACACTACTGAACTACTTCTTATTTAAACAAGTATGTTACAAAATTTAACACTACCGCTATAGATTACAAAACACATAATACACCATAAACTACTTAACATTATGCAGCAGCGTTACCAATTTTATATTCCTACAACTCTAAATTAAACTGAAAAGACAATTCCACATATGTACAAACTAACATACATAAGATCAACAAATACTACTGAATAATTTTGCACTTTAAATAAGCGTATTTGCCTTAAAAATTAAATACTACTTCTAAATATAAGGCCATAACATACAGTAAACTATGAAATATCATCTAGTATTACTTTCCAATAACGTACAAGAATACTATCAAACGTACTATATACATACCATATTTACATTACCACAGCCTGTAATTCATTACATTATTGCTTATACAAGTTTGCACATCAACCAAAATATCACTAGATCATCAAGCATATGTAGGCTTATCATTCAAATATAACAGTACATTATTCTACATTTAATGACCTAGAATTTACAGCTTCTACACTCACATCTACACAATAAGTAGCAGGAAAAAGATCATTTCCGTTACTTTTTATATTTAAATACAAACCTTGTAATAGTGAGGCTCTTTGGCTACTTGAAGTAAATGGAGTTAATAATGGTGTGTTCATTACATGAGCCAAAATTATATTAATTTTAGTATATTCACACACTATATTACCTTTTCCATCAAAAGGCAACTGTGTCTTACAGACTAATTTAATTAGCCACAACTAACACTTTAAAAAACAAACACTAATACTCAAAACAACTTGTTCTTTCAAACCATAACTTATAAAAATTTTCTAAAATTACATAAAAACAACATCTTTAAATTGAAGATTTATCTTGCGTTTTAGCCAATTTTATAAAATAAAAACCCATAATTATCATAAAAATAGACAATAACTGTCCCATAGTTATTTGATCAAAAATAATATATCCAATTTGCGCATCTGGCTCTCTAACAAACTCAATAAAAAATCTTATTACACCGTACCATATACAAAAAACAGAACTCAGCATTCCTTTAGATGTTTTGATTTTTGTAAAAAAGAAAAGAGAATTCGTCACTACAAATAACAAAAATCCTTCACCAAAAGCTTCATACAACTGACTTGGATGTCTATAAAGTAGGTCACCACTTGCAGGAAAAGTCATTCCAATTTTCATATCGGTTACTTTACCATACAATTCACCATTAATAAAGTTCGCAATACGTCCAAAAAATATACCAACAGGTACAGCACATGCACCTAAGTCAAGAGCAGCAAGAACATCTATTTTATTCTTTCTACAAAAAATATACATACCAGTCATTACTCCAACTAAAGCCCCATGAAATGACATGCCTCCATTCCATAATTTAAGCATTTCAATAGGAAAGTGTATATAAAAATCCAGATTATAGAACAATATGTATCCGATTCTGCCACCAAGAATTACAGAAATCACCCACCAAGATATTACTGATTCATAACTCTCTTTGTTAAAAACTTGATATTTATCTACCTTTTTTATATACCAGTAAGCAAACATTATACCAAATACATATGATAAAGAGTACCATCTTATTTGCAAAGGCCCAATATTAAAAGCTACTTGATCTATAACCATAAAAATACACAAATTTTAAGTTTTAATAAGTATGAAACAAATGGTAAATTTTATCAACTTTTACTATGGCTGCTATATAACCTAGCATAAAGATTATATGCATAAATTTTCTATAACAATTAACCAGAATTATAGGAACCAATACTTTTATAGCAGTTGATACAATAAAGACTACTAATATTAATTTCTATAATATGGATACTAAATAGCAATAATATCCTGTAAAAAACACCTGATACTGTAAGTTACATAAGTCTTTTATAAACAATATGTTATACAATAATTATATAAGATTTATCTGGTAAACTACTCCTTAACTTAACAGCAACTACAACTTTTACATATATGTAAAGCTAACCGTATTTACAGTAATAATATAATCCATATATTAATATGTAAAATATAATTGTACTTTTCTTAAGTAATTTACAATAAAATTGTCTTACTAAATTTATTATATCCAACATCATTAAATATAATTTTAGTATATTTTATAAAAATATTCAATGATAGCTCACTATATTATTTATTTATTAATAAATGTTGAGCATAATATTAATATTCAACTTTAAAGAGAAAGGTGGTGATACAAAATATTCTTATTAGTGATGATAGTAATATAACAATATTTTTCACTGAAAAAAATGAAATAGAAAATTTTACTAAAATATTTACTGTACTAGATAAAAATAAAGCCGCTAAAACCCTATTCAACAATGAAGTGAACATACAATATCAAGACATGTCTGCTACATTAATTACCCCCACACACTTTGAGTTTAGTGACCTCAATAAGATAATAACACACATGCTACAGCATAGCTTTACAATCAGTACAAACATTATAGCACAATCTTTAGAACAAGGATGTAATATTTTAAAAACCAGCAATCTAGTTATTTGTAGATTCAATCATCAACCACTATACAGTATCAACATGAGTATTAGAAATAATACAATAATGCTACATCCAATATCTACACAATACTTTGACTTATCTTCAGAAGACAACAAAAAATTAATTAGTTCACTTCAAACACATACAAACACCAATGACATTACAATAGACAATAAACAAAATGCTATTTTAATATCAATTAACACTGTAATATACGAAGTACTACAATCACTTGTAAACATATTGATAAAAGTGCAAATCATAGAAGAAAATGATAAAGAAAAGATATTACAGCAATTGACTAAACTTGCTTTTCATGATTTCACATCCAATGAGCTACAAATAGTAAAGAATATAGCACAATACCCTACTGATCATCCCTTAAGCAAATATAAAAACATAGCTAAAAATGTAGAAAACATCTTCTCACATCTAGCAAGTGACAAATCACTTGACTCATGCTCTGCTAAACTACTACAAGATGCAATTAATAGTACAGGTGAATTTTCTACAGCACCACACATTATAATGCGTAGTTTTAACAAACTAAATAAAAATTTTCATGACCAAATACAGAACATAATCAACCAATCAGAATAATTGAGGCACTACACACATATTATCACAACTATCATC
>CDGH01000010.1 GCA_000825765.1 Ehrlichia minasensis
TCAATACAAAACATCTCAACCTTCAAAATTTTATAACATACAAAAGGATTTATAACTCACTCTATACATATATAAAGTAACTCTACAGCTTCATATTTAGTTGGATTTGAAATACCGATTAACTACTAAAACTTAACCAACACAAAACATCTCAACCTTCAAAATTTTAAACATACAAAAGATTTTATTATTTACTCCATACATACAACATAACTCCATAATCCATATTAATAAACTTGAAGTACAGATTAATTACTGCAATTAATTATATAATAAGTAACATTGTTACTCTTTAAATGCCGTAACATACAAAAAACTTAATAATGTATCTATCCATAAGTAACACCATACCGCCATTGTAGTACTAATAGTTCCATATATTCTATAGCATATTTACATTACTAAATAAAAAAGCCTGTATTAAACAAAAAATTACTATTTTGATAAGTTAGCACGCATCATTTTTACTAACACATATTGTAAAACACCACCACTTTTAAAATAATCAACTTCAATAGCGGTATTGAGGTTACAAACTAACTTTATACTTTGACTAACATTATTCTCTTTTCTAAAAATAATACATTCTACTTCTTTATTGATACCAATTTCACCAACAATGCTAATTTCTTCATCCCCTGTTAACTGTAAAGTTTTCCTTGTATCCCCTTCCTTAAACGTTAATGGTAACACACCCATTCCAATAAGATTAGATCTGTGTATACGTTCAAAACTTTCAGCTATTATAGCTTTAATATTTAAAAAGAAAGTGCCCTTAGCTGCCCAATCTCTACTTGATCCACTACCATATTCCTTTCCTGCAATGACAACTAATGGTATGTTATTCCGTTGATAAAGCTGTGATGCATCAAATATTGACATCTCTTCACCAGTAAGTACGTACTTAGTAAATCCGCCTTCACAATCCACCATTTCGTTACGTACACGAATATTAGCAAAGGTTCCACGAGTCATCACATGATGATTCCCCCTCCGTGACCCATATGAATTAAAATCCTGTACTACAACGTTATTTTGTACTAGGAACATACCAGCAGGACTATTCGCAGCAATATTACCAGCTGGAGAAATGTGATCAGTAGTAACGCTGTCACCCAGTAAAGCTAAGATTCTCGCATTACTAATATTAATGTTATTGCTAGTGTTATCTACATCAATAGATAAATTCTTAAAATATGTAGGATTTTGTATATAAGTACTACTCGTATCCCATAGATAAATGTCACTATTAACGTACTTTAAATCTTCCCAATATTTCCCTCCATTAAACACATCTTTATATTTATCAACAAACATCTGTTTATCAATAGTTTTGCCAATAACCTCATTTATTTCATCATTAGATGGCCATATATCACGTAAATACACATGCTTGCCATTATCATCTACAGCTATTGGATCTGAGTTAAGATTAATATCAACAGTACCAGCTAAAGCATAAGCTACAACAAGAGGAGGGGAAGCCAAAAAGTTAGTTCTTATACAAGGATGTATTCTTCCTTCAAAATTACGGTTACCAGATAAAACAGATGCTACTATTAAATCGTTCTTCTTGATATCTTCCTCAATTTCAGAACTCAATGGACCAGAATTTCCTATACAAGTAGTACACCCATATCCAACTAAATGGAACCCTAAAGCATCTAAATCCCTTTGTAACCCAGATTTCACTAGATATTCTGTCACAACTTGTGAACCTGGAGCCAATGAAGTCTTAACCCATGATTTAGTTTTCAGATTCAACATATTTGCTTTGCGTGCAACAAGTCCAGCAGCAATCATAACACTTGGATTAGATGTATTAGTACAACTAGTTATTGCAGCAATCACAACATCACCATTACGCAAAGACCTATTTTCTACATCAATTGTTGTAGGTTTTGAACTTTTCAACAAATTCTGTATAGTCGCTTTAACTTCAGAAAGAAAAATTTTATCTTGAGGTCTCTTTGGACCAGCAATTACAGGCTGTACACTTGCCAAATCAAGTTCTATTATATCATCATAACGTGGTTCCTCTTTAGTATGCCATAAACATTGTTCCTTAGCATAAGATTCTACTAAATCTATTAGCGATAGATCACGTCCTGTTATCTCCAAATACTCCAAAGTTTTATGATCTATAGGGAAGAATCCACATGTAGCACCATATTCAGGAGACATATTAGCAACAGTTGACCTATCAGCAATAGATAAACCACTTAATCCATCTCCATAGAATTCAACAAACTTCCCTACAACACCCTTATTTCTTAAGATATTAGTAATAGTCAACACCATATCCGTTGCAGTAACACCTTCTGATAATTTTCCTGTTAATTTAAAGCCTATAACCTGAGGAATAAGCATAGTAATAGGTTGACCCAACATGACAGCTTCAGCTTCTATACCACCTACACCCCATCCTAATACAGATAAACCATTAATCATAGTAGTGTGACTATCAGTACCGACTAATGTATCTGGATATACCAAATCTCCTTCGTTCCATACAACTTTAGCAATATGCTCTAAATTAACCTGATGACATATACCAGCTCCAGGAGGTACTACACGAAAATTTTTAAAAGCATGTTGTCCCCACTTTAAAAACTTATATCTTTCTAAGTTTCTTTGTATTTCTACAGACACATTTTTATTAAATGCATCTTCTTCACCATAAAAATCAACTTGTATCGAATGATCGATAATTAAATCAACTGGCACTTTAGGATTAATAATATTAGGATTTCCACCATTTTCCCTTACATAATCACGCATCGCAGCCAAATCAACTACTGCAGGCACACCAGTAAAATCCTGCATTAACACACGAGCAGGAGAAAAATTTATTTCGTATTTTACATGTTTATTAACACATTGGGCTAATTTTTTTATATCTTCAAGCCTAACACTATAACCATCTTCATTACGCAGCAAATTTTCAAACAACACTTTTAGTGAATACGGCAACCTAGCAATATCAACACCTAACTTACTGCATGCAGCTTTTAAGCTAAAGTACTCATAACAACCTTTTACTGTAATTAACTTTTTCTTTGAATCAAGAGAATTTAACAATTCCACACTATACACTCCTTTCAACTTAATTTTTCACACAAATAACTAATATCTCAATAGAAATTTTATTATATAACATTAAATCTTTAAGTTAAAGTATTCACAACAATTTCTTATCAGAATTTATAACATATATATTTCTTATCAAGATATAACTTGCAACAATTCAACACTGATTAAAAATACATATAAATTGACTTCTATATTATAAGGTAAAATACCTAATAATATATTTGTTAAATAATGATATTATTTATTCACACCTTAGTTTAAAGCATGTACACATGTTAAATTATATATTACAAATTTTCATCAAAAATTAAGTAAAGTATATTGAAAAGGCTCACACCACACACCCACAAGCTTTTCTACAAAAACAAAGCTTTAACTTCACCTACAGATATCTTTGTGCAACACCCTAAAATTATAAACCTACTAATGTGGTTTTGTATTAACATAAGGACTATCTAATGAAAACACTGGTATATTAACATAGAAAACCTGAGCTGCATCCTCATCCATAAATTGATATTCTCCATGCATCATTCCAGACGGGGTACTCAAATATGCACCACTAGTATATTCAAAAAATTCACCAGGTTTCAAAACAGGTTGCTTCCCTATCACACCAAGACCTGTAACCTCATTGATAATACCAGTTGAATCAATGATTTTCCAACTTCTTCTCAAGAGCTGTACTGTAGAATTACTTCTATTTTTGACTCTAATGTTATATAACCATATATAACAATTCTCATGTGGAGCAGACTGTTCTTCTAAGTAACTTGGAACGACTTTAACTTCAATAAGCTTAGTCATGCTGTAATACTGCAATGTCATAAACAACCCTTAGCTACCTAATAAATGATACACCAACTTTACTAATATATCAATATACAACACCTAAAATTTATGATTTACAATAATTAAAATATTAACTATTGCATAAAATAATCTATTAATTAAGCATTACATTCCACTTTTAACAATACAAATTTCACTTAATTAGTACTATATTGATAGCACGAAAGCAACATACAATAGCATATCTTTTATTTATTTAATTGACTTACTTTTTTTATAAATATTATCATTAATTCTCAGAAATGTAATAATACAAACTTACTATCATGTTACACAACTCACATGTTAGCCCTGGTTCCACAATTGGAATCATAGGTGGAGGACAATTAGGAAAAATGATATCCATAGCTGCAATAAATCTAGGATATAAAACACATCTACTAACTGATAATCAGGATAGTCCATCAGTAAATGTCACTAACAATGTCACAATATTAGATAACTACCATAATAAAGAATTACTGCTTGAATTTGCATCTAGTATTGACATTGCAACACTAGAATTCGAAAACATACCTAGTACTACAATAGACATATTATCACAGAAAACTAAAGTTTATCCAGGTAAAACAGCCTTACACATTTCTCAAAATAGAATAAGAGAAAAACAACATATAAGAAACTTAGGAATTAAAACCGCAGATTTCAGAATAATTGATAACTATGACAATTTAGTACACAATGTTTTGGAATTAGGATATCCTACCATACTCAAAACTACAGAACTAGGCTATGATGGAAAAGGTCAATACCTAATAACACAGTTAGATGATTTAAGCGCTATGTCAACTCTCAATTGGACACAAGAATATATTCTAGAAAAATTTGTCAAAATATATAAAGAAATATCTATTATAATATCAAAAAGTACTAATGGTTCTGTAGAATTTTTCCCAGTAGCAGAAAATCATCACACTAATGGCATCTTAGCAACATCATCAGTTCCTGCATTAATTTCTCAAGAGATAAACATACAAGCAAAGAATATTGCATTACAAATTGCAGAATCTTTCAACTTAGTCGGTATATTAGCAGTAGAATTTTTCATCACAGATGAACAAGAACTTATAGTCAATGAAATAGCCCCTCGCCCGCACAATTCTGGCCACTGGAGCTTAGATGCCTGCAATATTAGTCAATTTGAACAACTAATAAGAGCAATTTGCGGCTTGCCTTTAAAACCTGTAAAGTTACTTTTTCCATGCACTATGGATAATATACTAGGAGATGATATATATAATTACCACCAACATAAAACTAAGATGAATGAAAGTATATATATATATGGCAAAAAAAAAGCTAGTCACAACAGAAAAATGGGTCATATTAACAGGTTAAATCTGAAACATCATGAGGTATAGATTATTTAGATAAAGTCATTTTAATACATAGTAAGCATTAATGATACTTAAATATATAATTAAGTACATATTTTGCTAAGGCAAAAGCTAATGCTTTAACATTAATGGAATTAATATACTATGCTTACCAGATACATTTTCAATTCATACAGAGATATACAAATCCATTCTTGACACCAATTTTCACAAGTATTTTTCAACATACTATCTGTATTTTCAGTAAAATTAACCAGCATTCATATCTACCAGATTCACAATATCTATTGTCAGCAAAAAATCCAATAAATTTACACTCATTTTCTTTTATTTCTTTACACAAAACTTCCGTCAAATTTGATATGAAACAAGTTTCACTACATTCATAAAAAGAATCAACAACTGGTTAGTAATATCTTGAAATTAAGACAACCAATAATCACTCTTCTAATTATATTACCACAATCAATTCATACAAATTTATTACTGATATTAATCTTTATAAGTACTTTCCAAAATATTTCTTATAACTTTCCCAGTAAAATTAATCAGCATTCATATCTACCAGATTCACAATATCCATCGGCAGCAAAAAATCCAATAAATTTACACTTATTTTTTTCTATTTCTTTACACAAAACTTCCGTCAAATTTGATATGAAACAAGTTTCACTACATTTATAAAGAATCAACAACTGGTTAGTAATATCTTGAAATTAAGACAACCAATAATCACTCTTCTAATTATATTACCACAATCAATTCATACAAATTTATTACTGATATTAATCTTTATAAGTACTTTCCAAAATATTTCTTATAACTTTCCCAGTAAAATTAATCAGCATTCATATCTACCAGATTCACAATATCCATCGGCAGCAAAAAATCCAATAAATTTATACTTATTCCATTATTATTCTTAAACTTTTATTATCTTTTATAAAAGGTTTATTAACATGAATTATAAGAAAATTCTAGTAAGAAGCG
>CDGH01000011.1 GCA_000825765.1 Ehrlichia minasensis
TCAAGTATTACAGCACAACCATCTGCGACAGTAATATTAGATGTGTGCCATTTTGGGATAGAAGTTGGAAGTAGATTTAACTTTTAGCATTGCTATTACATTCTTGAAAGTAGTATATTTGTAATTTCAATAAGTTTGATATGAAACAAATCTTACCACATTTATAACAAAAAATTAGCTAGGCATACTTTGAAATTAAGATGATCAATAATTACTCGCTATTATATAACCACAACTAATTCACACAAATCTATTCTTGTTATCAATCTTTACAAGTATTTTCCAATATATACCTTATAACCTTCTAGTAAAACTAACTAGCATATTCAGACCTACAAGATCCACAATATTTATATTGTTTGCAAAAAATTCACCAGATTTACACTTATTATATTCTACTCCTGCACATAAAACTCCAGTTAAATTTGACACGAAACAAATCTTACTCAAGGATTAGCAACTGGGGCACATTTTGAAATTAAAATGATCAATAATTACTCGCTATTATATAACCACAACTAATTCACACAAATCTATTCTTGTTATCAATCTTTACAAGTATTTTCCAATATATACCTTATAACCTTCTAGTAAAACTAACTAGCATATTCAGACCTACAAGATCCACAATATTTATATTGTTTGCGAAAAATTCACCAGATTTACACTTATCATATTCTACTCCTTCACATAAAACTCCAGTTAAATTTGACACGAAATAAATCTTACTCAAGGATTAGCAACTGAGGCATACTTTGAAATTAAAATGATCAATAATTACTCGCTATTATATAACCACAACTAATTCACCAAACCTATTCATGATACCAATCTTCACAAGTAATTTTTACCATACCACTTGCACCTTTTTCAGTAGAACCAGTACTAACATCTACACAGCCACCAGCTCCAAAGTATTTACTATTATTTTCAGCAAAAAGTTTACCAGATTTACATTCATCTTTTCCTATTTCTTCCCATAAAGCCTCTGTCATAAAGTCTTGATACGGAATAAATCTTATTCTTTTATCATGTGGTACATTTTCAGATCTACGACTCACATGACCATTAACTACCCTATAATACAACATTCTTTTATTACGAACCAAGTTATTACTGATTATGTTCTTCTTAATATCATGCTGCAACTTTCCGCCACCATTTGCAGTTAACTGTACTTCACAAACTTCACCATCATATAAACGTTCATCTTTTTTACAAAACTCAACTACAGTATCCATACCTACATAATTATTATCTTTAAGATGCTCATCATTCCCACTTTTAGAAGATGCATTCTCCATTTCTTTAAAAGATATTTTTACAAAATATTTATCAGATTTTTTTGTTTTAAACATACCCATAACATACTCACCAGGTTGTCCTTCTTTACCTATCCAACTTTTAACATCAATTTTACCAGGTTGCCCACCACCAAGCATTTCTACTTTTATAAAATCACATTTATCAGGTACCTTGTATATCCCGGCCAACTTAGGATAATGCAACAATACATTCACACTTTTATTATCTCCCTGCGCAGGCAAGGTAGAATCAAAATTCTCATCACCTTTAGTAATTTTTTCTGGCACATAAGTTGTACTTTCAAAATTATCAATACACATACCCATAGAATGATAGTCTAGTGGTTGTAATTCAAGCTGTAATTTTGGATCTAAAGATAACATTTCGTTATTATCAACATTAAAGTACCTTAGCACATGAGTATCAAACCTATAAGATTTTATCACTGGATCTGCATATGATATCTTTTGGTCTTTAATACTAAAATGTTCAACATTGGAATCAAGGCTATCAGATTTTATAAACTGAGTAAAAACTTCAGGAGGTAATACGGTAGATTTGCTATCTGCTACTTTCAACTTAGTATTTTGATACAAATAAAATGAATTTTTCAAATTGTTACATGGGTTATCATCTTGGTAGAGATTGAGTTTTTTATTGCGATGTTGTTCATCAGAAAAAAAATAATAATTATCTTCATTGATTAAAATACTATCTAAAAAATCTTGATCCTTATTTGTTAGATCATATTCATAATCAGCACATTGAATATACTGTTTTTTACCTGTAAGCACATAACGTACCATTTTATCAGGTAATGGTTTAAGCCAAGTATGCTTATCATATACATCATGAGACTTTAACACATATCCAAAAGTAGTGTTTATTCCATCTATACATTTTACTGTAACCTTATCATCATGTTGATGTCTTATTTGACCCACTGCATCATCTCGACAATATTCATTTAGTTTAAGCACCTTACCATCTCTGCATTTTTTATACAAATAGAATTGATGATTATCAAAATTAATTTTAGGTCTTACAATTCTAATGCCAAAATGATCTACAATTTCGTCCCTAACAAGCATATCTTGTGTAATAATAAGTCTATCACTAAAGCTTATTTTCATCTTACGATCTTCTTCTTCATGTAATACTGGCTTAGGTAACATAGGAATAGGAACACATCTAGTCAGAAAATTCTCCTGATCATAATAGTCAGCACATATTCTATCATATCCCACTTTGTAAATCTTAAACTTATACAATTTTCCAGCAAAAGTAACTTCACAATCTCTACTTATAAAACCAATACCCAAGAAAAAGTCTTGTTTATATAATTTACCATTATCTACTACTATAAGCCTAATACCTGGATCAAAAAACATCTGACGTGAAAATTCTATAGGTACAAACCTAATCCTATTTTTTTCCTCAAACAATATATTACAAAATTGCAATGGAAGTAATTTCTGAACAGTTTTTTCACAGACTGCAGTTGTTTCACATTTTGAACTCCATTCAGATTGTTTGTCTGGCAAATCTTCACAAGAAGATACACCACACACACATAATTTATGATATGCAAAATTACTTGTATCAAAATAAGCGATATGAGGAGATCCTTTCACTCCTGCAGTTCTACACTCTCCTGCCTTAATAACAGTATAGAACACAACATTATCTATTGTCACTTCATCATTAAAAAATTTTAGATACCGATAACCCAAACGTGGTTTTTCAGTAAGAACCTGATGGCCTTCCAATGAATGTACATTACTTGCATACAATATTAATACAAAAACATATCCTATTTTTTTTATAATATTCAAAACATGCCCAAACATCATCATACACATACTTAACAGAAAAAGAAAAATCGCTATAATTATTAATATATTAATGCTAATACTTTCTATATTAACTATATTTTACAATAAGTATAATAAATTAATCACTCTATTGTTTTATTTTTCAAAAATAAGTTGAGTCGGACAATTAACTACCTGGATAGCATCATTCAACATAATTATTATAAATTCATTTTTGAGTAAGAAATAACCATAACAATATACATCAGATCACTATACACCTAGTAACATCTATCACTAAATTACATATGTCAACTACAATACTAGGAAATTTCCTATACACAAACAAATTTAAAATAACATCTAAAAATGCATAGTACAGTATACTACTTATCATATACAAGAACAAAAAGCATCTTTTAAGACTGGATTCTACCAATTACACTACTACAACTAAAATTGAGCTGCTACTCAACACATTAGCTTTACTATCTGTTCGTAAAAGAACAAATATAAAAAGAAAGCACAGGAACAAACGTGTTATAGGATATTGTGTAATTATTTAAACTGGATTACTTTATTTATTACGCATAATAACAGCACTTTAATACTACCTGCAACAATATAAACATCCTATAAAGACACATTACAAACTTTCAGGAATTTCTCTTATTTGCACTAAAGTTCAATCTCAACTACTTTTCATAACAGTAATACAATACTATTTTGAATTGTATTCCCTGTTTTAAAGATTAACATTACAAAAAGTATTATACTTCACTGTCCACTGTAGATACTTACTAAACTTTAGTCTTTACCTATTCATCTTTAAACTGGATTGCTTTATTTATTACGCATAATAACAGCACTTCAATACTACCTGCAATAATATAAACATCCTATAAAGACACATTACAAACTTTCAGGAATTTCTCTTATTTGCACTAAAGTTCAATCTCAACTACTTTTCATAACAGTAATACAATACTATTTTAAATTGTATTCCCTGTTTCAAAGATTAACATTACATGAAAGCATTATACTTCACTGCCCACTACAGATACTTACTAAACTCTAGTCTTTACTGATTCACCCTTTATTACTTTTATCATGGTTTTATTATAATGTCCATTTATCTGCTCTTTAACTGCTTCTGGTAATCTATAATAACCAAGTATCTGCCATATAGTATCATTCACTTTCCAACAAACATTTACACCTGTTTTGTCAGTACTAGTATAACAACAAGTGTAATCAAAATTGTTAGGCATATTGCCAGTCTCATAACACGATAAAACAAGTTTTTCATCAGTCATACACATTCTTTCACCAACACCGTTACCATAGCAACAATGCTCATTTGTACATGACATCTTAATACTCTGACCAATTTTACCCATTTTAGCAACACTACGATCTGTATTTATCGCATTTACAGCAGAACACAAATTAGTCTCTGGATAATTACTTTGGTTATTTAAAGTTCCATCTTGTGAATAAATACACAAAGAAGCTAAGCACCCTCTATTTTGTAATTTATCAGTAGTATCAAGACAAAAAGTCTCTTTTTCTTGATCATAAATATATTCTAACTCAACTAGCTTCTCTTCTGTCACTTTCACTTGTGAATTCTTACTTCGCGCTTTGCCATCAAGCCCTTTTGTCTTTAACTTCTCTAATTCCACTGCATCACTAACAAGCATATTAACCAAATCTGTAAGATTTGTCTTCCAACAAATACGTTGTTTATCGTTTTTTGCAGGAGATTTATAATTTTCTAATTTACTATAACAACATTTATAAACTCCATCGGATTTATTATTTTCACTTTTAATATTACCTTTAACATTATTATCTTTGGTATCATCATCTTCGTAACATAATAAAGAAACTTCTTCATTAGCCCAACACAGTTTTTCATTTTTTTTACTATCAGAACTATAGCAACATTTCCCATCGTTTTTACAAGATAGTTTAATATTTTTACTTATTTCAGAATCTTCAACTCGCATGCTATCTTTAGAAGGACACTGCGTTCCTTTGCGAGTTATAATATAAGCTCCTGAAGCAAAAACATCATTTTCACCTTTTTCATAAACACAAACAGTTTGTAGACATCCTTTTTTTATACCATCTTTAGTATCCAAACAGAATGATGCTTTTTCTTTAGAATAATCATATTTTATATCTGTAATAACATCCGCTCTATCTGTAAAAGGTTTAGTAGTATTAGATGGAGGTAACTTAGTAAGCAACTCTTTGCTACCATTATCAAACTTTTCTCTCAATGCTAAAGGTAGAGTACCATAATTAAACTTTTTCAATAGATCAACACCCTTTGTTTTCCAACAAATATCTCTACTATGTGATGTATTTTTCATATCGTGATAACAACATACATATTGGTCTTCAGATACCTTTAGATTACTTGCTCTGTTTCTATAACACGATAAACCTATATTATTATGCTCATTGTCCTGCCAACACTTTCTATAGTTAATACGAAGATTATTTTCATATTCTGCAATATCAATACCATACATAAAATTTGAATTCTTTTTATGGTTATTATAACAATATCCATTGTGAGTACGACTTACAGTCATTTTATCCCCTGCCTTTAAAAGATTGACAAAAAGATTTGGCACGTCACTTACAATAGGTTTACACTCTTCTGTACCAAACATAGTAATAGGAGTACTAAATTTCATAGTCTCATCATTTGAAGAATATATACAAATTGACTTCAAACATCCACTATCACCACTTACATTACATAATGATTTTTTTGATTCATTATAAGTATAAGTCATATCTTTAATTTGCACTTTCAAATCACTATTCCACACTTCACATGTGAGCTTTACTAACCCATCTGCACCTTGCTGAATTGATCTACCTAATTTTGCACATCCTCCAGAACCAGGATATTGATTTGGATTCTTTTCAAAAGCATCAGATGGCCCATTACAATCATTAACGTTTAACCTAACAATACCATCAGGAAAATCAGTATTTCCCCATGGAATCAATCTATAGTGCTGCAACCATAAAGGTCTGCTCTGATTAAAATCCATTCCAGTAGCAGATCTATAATGCACTACAGTGTTATCATCAATAAAAGAATTGTTTTCTCTACAACCACCATGAGTACACCCACGTGCTACAAGCGAAATTTCACATTTATCATTAAAATTATCAGAACTACATAGTGCTACTACTGTATCCTCTCCATACTCCTTAGGATATTTTCCCCCCTCACCAACGTATATAACTAATTTTTTCCCATTTAACTTATTGCCATCATTTTTCAATATACCAAGAGTATAATATGCAGGAGTACCAGAATAAGCTGTACCACTATTCATATACCCAGCTTGACCACCACCCCAAGCCTCAATTTTTATAAAGTCACACTTATGATAATTACCTATTTCGTACACATACTGCTTTGTCACTGTACCATCTATATGCTTTTTCACTTTATATTCATACTTAGGAAATTTATCTATACACATGCCTTCAAAATACAAATTTTTTTCTACTAATCCATCTAAAACACCATCATTTTGAAGGAAGAAATCCAAGTTTTTCAGCTCACTCCTATTTTTATATATGCCAAAAGTTTCAAAATCATCACTTGTATAACTATATAAACAACTTTTAGCATATTCTGCTTCATCAGAAGAATACTTCAACTCTCCAAATATACATTCTTTCTCATCTTTAACTTTTCTAAGATAAGTCGAAGTATGGAAATACAATTCACTATTCTTACACAAACCTGACTTTGCATTCCCATTATATGGCATAATACTATATACAGTTTTAGGGATAGTATAATGTGTATCATGACTTTTAATAGCAGTAACAAAAGATTTCATTGATATATTATTAAGATCATAACTCATGCTATCATCACATGGATAATAGACCCCATTACTATATATATGACGTACCAGCTTTTTGTTATTTGATCTTAACCAAAAATACCTATGTCCTCCTATATTTGCATCATATCTTTTAACATAATATCCATTTTCTGCATAATTTAATCCACCTAAACATTTTATATTGTCGACATACGTACTAGTCGCAATCTCTTTTTTACTTTTAACACATTTTTCATCCTTATCTTTCTCAGTACAAACATCCACAGTTTCAAATTCATGATTTTTGGCATTAATCTTAGGCAGTACTAGACTAACAGACTGACCAAGAATAGCTTGTAAATCTTTTAAAGACATTTTCTCTATTTTCTCTTCATAATCACGACTAGTTGCACTTTTCAGGTTACCTTCAATTACACTCCTGATTTTAAACTCAGCAACAATTTCTTCTTTATCATCAGATTTTAATACAGGTCGTTTCAACGCAGGTATTGGCAAACATTGTTTTACACATTGCCCCCTACTATTATAGTAGATACATAAACTATCCATACCACTTCTATGCATCCCATAAAGTTGAATACCATAATCTGATAAGTCAAAACCAGCCTGTCCAGGTTTCACACTATTAGACATTACAGACTGGAAATCAGAAGAAATTGAGTCTTTGCTTTTTGGTACAAGTTCTAACCCTTTAGTAGGGTGCATAAGAAATAATTTAGGATCAAAAAATGACTGAAGATAAAATGGTACAATACGAAAATCTAGAATAGGAATTTCTTTGTATATGCCTTCACAAAAAGGGTAAGGACCTTTATTAATTTGATCTAAGGTATAAAATACATTACTACTACTACATTCATCTGAACCTAAGCTAGAGTCAGGAAAAGTAAAATATAAACAAAATACCACAAGAACTATTATTCTTAACACACACTCCACCATTTAACAGAAGATACACACATCCACGAATGTATATCTAAAATTGTACATTACATCGTCAATTACTCATATGGTTATAGGTCTATTTACCATAGCAGCCAGTTTATAATACTACTAACCATGTACTACTTAAGATGGTCTTCAGTGCAAAATTCATCAATTAAAGATTAAATTATTAAATATAGGATATTAGCAGCAAATTAGCACATACAAACTATGTACATTACACTAATTTAAAGAAGACTAACAGAACTTCAAACTACATATCCTAACAACACTATTAACACTTCTCCATATTATGCAACCAAATTGTTATGTATAACATCAAACATGCTATTTATAATAGAAAATCACAACACATAAAGCAAATAGCTCTGTAAAATACAACCTACAGTTACAAAATACATTAACTTTTAATTAATATATAAAGAGATAAAGAAGCAATAACATTTATATAGTAGATCAGTAATTCATTTTTCAGCGTTCAACAAATTCACAACCCACACAAATCAATGACTGAACATCATAAATTCTACTTAGGCAAAAACTTAACAAATTATATTTTAATACACTGCGTGATAGCATAGAGGAGAAGATGACTTTATCTTAAATTTGTCAATACATTTCAAATTTTAAAAATCTAATCACTTTTCACAAAATTTCAGTACTACCTAGTAAGACCATCAAAGAAACTTAAAGATGTAATTAATGATATAAGATGTTATTAAGGAATAAGCATTAATATTAATGTAATCAATACATTGCTTAATATCTTAAATAACACTTTCTTACACCACATAGTAAAACAACAATTAGCACCACTGTTTTGTACATATAACAAAAAAATCCACATTTTACAGCACAGAAAAAATTTCAACTATACTCTTTATATCCTCAATCACACTATATTCACCACTTCATGAGTATCGTAAATCATACTTCCTTACCATTCCACATAGTAAAACATCAATACAATACCACTGTAAATTTTTGTACTATAACAAAAATCCACATTTTACAGTACAGAAAAAATTTCAACTATACTCTTTATATTGCTAAATAGACCATATATCTCTTTCTGTAATTTTTTAGAACACTTACAAACAGAAACTTGCTGTAGAACTTTCAGCATTATATGTCAGATTTTGAATAACAATTTGTAAAATAGCATCTCATCCACTTATATCTTGTACAGACAAAAACTTTATCGCATATCATAATCTTAAACTTATTTGCTACTTATACTTATAACTCTTGAAAATCCATTTATAAAATCTTCAGTATCACCTGCACAATTTGAATAACAAAATTACGAATTTTTCATATAGATCTATTTACAGTATCCTCAAAAAAGGAGGAATCGTGACTTCTCATAACACATAACAAGCCAATAAATAACAGTGTATTCAACTACTTAATTAACTCCAATAATGCACTTCATAACCAGATGCTCTGATCCCACTAACGTATTCCGCAAAATTCCTAAACTTCTCTACATCCCATCCCATCATAGAAAATGCATAATAAGCCAACGGTATAATCTTACTCCCAGATCTCATCCGTTCAGCTAAAAACAGTACAGATACATGATAGTTAAGATCAAAAACACTACCATATGTATTAAATCTATACATATTGTATATTACGAATGTAATATTTTTAGGAGCACTCCTATAGACCCAATCAAAAGAATCAATCATAGTACCAAGCATAGCTGCATGAAATAATGCAACTATATCTCCCTGCTTCACTGCAATACCGTTATCAGCAAAAATGCGATATACTTTTGGCTGATAAGTAAAGTCTGATATAAAATCATATGGTGTTTTTAACTTTTGCACCCAATATTCAGGGTTACTAGGTCGCCGCTCTACAAACGTTTGACGCATCAACTCTCGCACAAGACCAGTGTATTTTTCAAGCATATCTGCAAACTTTGGAAGTTCTGATAACGCTGATAATTGTGCACAAATCTTTCCTTGTTTTATTGCATTCAGATGACCCATAACCTTCTCAGGCAAATTACCATTTTTTCCAACCTTATGATAGTACGTAATAAATTCAGAAAATAATTGATTACACGGATCTAAATATTCACTATCTAAGGACTTGTCTAACGTCAGTTTTACAAAATTAATAAAACTTTGCCTGGTTAACATTTTTTTAGGAAGAATAGTTAACATACAAGACCACAATGCAACTATATTAGTTCTATGCACATAGGACATTTCTTTAGCGTCATACTTTAATCTAAAAATAGTACTAGCAGGAAAGAATGTAGGACTATTATAAGTATTATAACTCTTGCCAAGTTCTTCTACCAATGCATTTAGTCCTTTATCATCAAAAGACTCATTTTTAACAAATGCATTAAATATAACTGCATCAATAGACAAAGCTATTTCCTCTTTATCACCATCAATTCCTATATCAGTAAAAACTTTAAGTATAGTTTTATCATTCAAAAGATTTATAATATCAAAACGTAATTTTTCTACAGTTAGCAGGTCCTTATCAAGGCTTTGTCGCATTACACTATCAACAGAATATTTAGATAAATTTTTCAGATATAATATATTC
This sequence comes from Ehrlichia minasensis, assembly GCA_000825765.1. Lineage (GTDB taxonomy): Bacteria > Pseudomonadota > Alphaproteobacteria > Rickettsiales > Anaplasmataceae > Ehrlichia > Ehrlichia minasensis. The sequence continues at coordinate 10,532 of CDGH01000011.1, forward strand.
TGTAACACTTTCATGTATTCCAATAAGGTAGTTCTGAATTCATCAAGTTGTAACAGCTTCTCACAAAAACGCTTTTCATTTATTTTTTTTGCAAAACTTTGCAATTTTAAAGGTAACTTACTTGTGTTATTACTTAACACTTTCAAAAAGTTAGTTAATTCATTATCAGTATCACACTGTAGCAGCTGTATATTTTTTACATCTATTTCCAACATCAAGTTTACAAAAGATTCAAATTCTTCATTACTCCATGATGTTCGAGAAGCAAGATATAACATACAAGACCATATTGCAATTATATTCGTCCTGTAATTACCATGATTTCCATATTGCATATTGTTAGCATTTTTCCATAATTCCAAGATAACACTCTCAGGAAACTTTGTAACAGTACTAGTTAATTTCATCTTATAGGTTCTTACATTACCTTTCCGAACTGTATCACCAGATTTAACAATGCTAAAAGATTTATCTTTAACAACAAATGAAACCAATTTTCTCACACTAGACTGGCTAGTTATCGTATTCAATGCCACTGTATTAAATATAACTGCATCAATAATCAAAGGTATTTGTTTTTGAGTATTCGTAATACCAACGTCAGTAAAAATTGCATATATAGCTGGATCATTTAAAAGATATTTAATCCTAGAACGTAACCCCATTATATCTGATAACTGCGCACTAATACTAGAAGTATCATTGAATATATCATCGAACATATCATTTGAATATAATATATCACTTGAATATAATATATCTTCCAATATATTTTTATATTCCAACAACACACGTCCTAACTCTGGGTATTGTAACATCTTCTTACAGAAATTTTTATCATTTGTTTTTTTTACAAAATCTTGCAACGTACTACTCAATGTGTAATTGCTAGTGCTGAACATATCAAACAAATCAACTAGGTCTTGATCACATCTTTGTAGTTTTACAGATTTAAGATCTATTCCCAACAACAATTTCACAAAAGATTTAAAATATTCAACACTCCATCTAATACTAAAAGCATAATATGAAGTATAAGACCACAATCCTATCATACTGGTTCTAAACACACCATCTTGCCCATATTTCATACTATTCCGCAGTAACTCTACAATTGTATCATAAGGGAATCCATCAGTGTACACTACACTTACATCACTTAATAATGAAAACACATTATCTATTTGAGCACTCCTAATATTCAGTTTAGACATTACATAATTAAACACTACCGCATCAATTAATAAAGTTATCTCTCGTATACTATTCGAAATACCAACATCACGAAAAATTCTATAGTTATTACCAACACTATCGTCCAACTGCTCAATTATATTACTTACCTTATTAGATCTCCTATTTATTATATTATTTTTATTCAGACTATTAAATAAGTTGTCACTCATATAACTCTCTAATTCAGATACATATTCACTGAGTAACGTCATACCAGAAAATCCTACACAAAAACCTGGATTACTTATTTTTTCAATAAACTCTTGTATTTCTACAGGTAATTTATCTTTATATAGACCTATAGCATCAAACAACTTGACATTAGCATCACCACATTGTTTCCATTTCATAAATTTGTCTAGGTCTATGCCTAACATCAATTCAACAAAAGAAGCAGCATAACTATCAAAAATTTGTTTATCAGCACCAAAAAAATTATACATCCAAGAAACAACGATATTGTTTTTCTTATGAACATTTTTATCTGTAGTTACACTTTTATGTATAAAATCAATAAATTCACCATACTTCTGTACAAATTGTTGATTCTGTAATTTTACACTAAACCACTTCTCTGGGTCCTCATCAACAACATTAAACATCATTGCGTCATCATCAGGTAATGTACTATACCCTACATCATGCTTTGAAAGATCATAGTCAAACTTATCATCAGCAACATAATAGTTCAACAAACCTTTTGGTAGTCTTGATGTATTAATACCATAATTAAAGTTAATAGCGTCAATGTATAAAAGTATAGTTTCAGGATCATCATAAATTCCCAACTCTTTCAATGCTAACTGAACCTTCTCATTACTTAACTCAGTTAATAACTTTCTACGAAAACCTGGTAAACCATGTTCTGATATATTTTCGCTACTAAATAAGGTATCAATTACAGAAAAATAATCATGCAAAGCAGTTATCAAACCTACCATGTTCCGCACTTTTCTACAAAAAGCAACGTCACTTATTTTACCCAAGAATTCTTTTACTTTATCTGGCATGCTATCTGTTGATTTATTAACCTTTTCTATAAATGTGGTCAAAACATTGCTACAACTATTTTCATCTATTAGTTTTATTTTTCCAACAGAACCTGACCATTTTTCACAAGTCAGTTTGACCATACCATTAGCACCCTCTTGAGCACAATTATAAATACTAGAACATCCTCCTGCACCAAAATATTTATTAGAATTTTTCTCTAAAGTATTACTATTACAGTTACATTCTTTACTATCCTTCTGTAATTTACCATAAGGTGCATCTGGACTTTGATATGGTATTAATATTTCACCTTGCCCTGAATCACGCAATCCAGTAGCAAATCTATAATGTATTAACTTATCAACTCCTTCAGAATTATCTTTTAAATAATTACCATCTGCACCACCACCATTAGCAACTAATTTTATTGTACAGTTTTCATCATCATCACATAATTTTACAATAGTATCCCCACCAGCATTGTTTAAATGGTTTGACCCTGTACCTCCAGTACCAATATCAATGATTAATTTCTTATCAACCACACTTTTATCAAATTTCAATATCCCCATAACATAGTTACCAGGTCTACCAGATTTACCAGATCTTGACATTCCAGATGCTCCTCCACCCCATGCTTCTATTTTAAGAAAATCACAAGTAGAATTTTTTTTATCTATACTCAATTTATAAGCATTTTGTAATACTTTTCTATCTATAGACCTTTTCCCATAACTATAAGATGGAAAATTACTAACACACATACCCTGTAAAATTGGATTTAAAGGTTTAATTTTATCCAACTCACTATCCTCTTCATGAAAGAAATTAGTAAAATCATCATCACTGTCATAAAGTGAGCTACAACCATCAAATCCACTAATCAAATTATTTGACGCAGCACCATCCTTACAAGATACTCCTCTCCCTTTCTTATAAAACCTAGTACTATCATATTTATACAATACATTACTCACACACGGACTGCCCTTAGGATCATAATGACCTGCAATATCAAAAAATACATCCTGTTTTACACTTCTAACTTTATCGAGTTTCTCTTGCTGCATATTTGCAATATTTATTGCAGACTCATAATCACACATTACATAGCTTTCAGATTTTTTTCCATCATCAGTTTTATCTGTAACAACCCCATAACCCAAAAACATCTTTTCATATCGATTCAACCATAAATCCCTATTATTTTTCTTAAGAGAATATTTCATACGTACAAAAGGCATATCAACAACACAAGTAACATTACCATTATTATCACTTGCATATCCTAGTTCCTTAACAGATCCGCCTGAACATTTGCCTACATCATGAACAACTTGACCATCCTCACATTCATACTGCTTAACCAACGTGTAATCATCTAAGCTAACTTTAGGCTTTATTACAGAAAAAAACATATTGCTATCCTTTGTGCCTGGGGATACATCAACATCACAACTAGGTAATCCTTGACAATCTTGATACTGAATATGTATACCACCAGAACCAGAAGTTATTTTAGGACGCACTAATCCTGGGGAAGGAAGACATACCTTTTTCTCTGGTACTCCATTATTAATATATTCCGCACATACTATATCATAACCAGCTTTGTAGATCTGAAATTTATAAGGAATCCCAGCATATGAAATGTCATAAGAAGTTTTATCACCTATCTTATAAGATTGAGCATACAGATCTTGCACATAAGGTTTTCCAGAACCAGAATAAATATGTATTCTAACACCAGGTCTAAAAAAAGTCTGCTTAGAAAACTTTAAAGGAGTAATAGAAACTATATTTGCTGAATCTAACATACTACAAAAAGGAGGAGGATCGACAGACTTTTTCACTTTTTTACAACGTACTTGTCCAAAAAGACAGCGTGTATTTGGGTTACAGTCATCTGTAAGACACACACACACCATCTTGTGAACACCATCTTTAGTTAAAAACGCTCTAGCTGAAAGACTTCTATACAATCCAGGAGTTTTACTCTTATAAATAGATTTACAACTACCTATAGGAATAGCATGCTCTTCAACTTTTCCCCAGTAAGCAGACAGTTGCATAAACATTATATCATGCTCACTTAATGTACGACTATCCCTATCAGGATTTATACCCAGTTGAGCAGCATAAATATTTTCTAGATCTTTATAATCTCCACGATAATACTCATAAAAAGACGGGCTTCTTATTTGATTATGTCCAGCAAACTTGATATATACACTATCATTTTCCAAGTAATTAAAAATTTTATTGTTATCAGAAAAATGAATACCAAACCAATATCCATAGAAGTGCTTCAAATAAGTAACTAAATCTACTTTATAGCCGAAACCCTTTATAAACTCTTTAGATGAAAAATCTTTTCCATTGTACAGCCCAAAATACATACCTAATTCTTCAGGGGTAACATATTCAGCTTTACCCAGAATCGGATAAAAGGAAAACAATAATATTGCTAAGTACAAGACTATATTTTTACACCACCATCTTCCCATAAACATACTTAGCTATTATTAACGCAAAACATTAAAAAAACCCATATCTCCTGAAGGATATTTCCTAGAATATAGAAACAAAAATATTTCATTTATCAGATATATCATAATTTATTTACATTGAAACAAGATTTTCCCATAAAACATAAATTGTATACTCAATTACATTTGGAAAAAATATAATTTCACATCACAATCCTCTTTGCATATATGTCACCATACTATAACAAATCTATTGATATAACATAACAAATAATGATTTATCAGTAATTACTAAATAAAAATTTAACGCTATTTTATGAAATTTCTTGATTAATAGACAATAAAACAGAACTATAGTATAATTATTGACATCTGTATACAAAATATACTAATTAAAACGTTGAGTTGAACAGTACAATAATATGTGTACTACCATTATAGTTATAATATAATCATCAGTGATTAACAGTATTATACTTCGACAATTTTATAGTTGTTAGATTTTCAAATCCGTAGTTCTTTACAAACATCAGTTTAAAAGACAACAAATTCTACATAACTAAGGCATTCAAATCTTTTAGATATAAAACAGTGTTTTAGATCACATTAAACTACTATATGTAATATCACTGTTAATATTTGTACTCCTATATTTCTCATATAATAAAATTTTAACTACTTTCACCAACATTACCTGTACAACACAAAGATATACAAGACATATCTATCACATGCTTTACATGCAGCATTACACAATAAAATGAATACAATCACATATCCTAGTTCATTTTAAATATTTAGAACTGCTTATATAATATACAACAAAAAAATATCAACTTTTATTTAAATCTTATAATAAGCAACGTAAAGCACTAAGCACTACACTTCTTATAGAACGTAGGTAACCATTCTTTGACATCATCTCCATGGCTACTAATAGATTCATACATATATCGAATTGTATTTTTATTAGCAACAAGAATATTAGTTTCTGGTATATTTGGTAAGTTAAAAGACAATACCACTGAAGCACTATCTTGCTTTATAAAAAAATATCCTTCTTGAGATGGCATTTGAAACATAGTATTACATTCTGACTTTGATAAGTTAAATGCTTTCATGTACATTTTATTAGTTGATACTGAATTTGGCATGAAAATTTGCGTTTCAACATATTGATTAAATCTATAAATAATATTACTAGAAACAATAGCAGGAATATTTTCACCAGCAAATACAACGACAACATTTAGTTGATTCATTGTATTAATCCACTCATCAAATTCCTTATCATTTATAAAAATGTAATCTAAAATCCATGCTTCATCTATTACTAAAATAGTAGGAGATCCATCAAGATAATTAATTAACATATTCAAAAAATAATAAACAACTACAGAAGCACACTGAGGTTTAGAAAATACAATCCCAACATTTAAGCCTAACACTTTTGCTTTCCAATCAATGTTAGAATCCTCTTTCAACAAATGTGCAAACTCTCCATTATTTAACCATTGATTAACATTCTTACCCAATCCACTTATATGATCAGCAATGTTGCTTATAGTCCTAGATTCAATTGGTAAAGTAAAAATATGATCTACTATTTTACTTATTGAATCCTTTACTTCTTCACTGACATTCTTAACATTTAACATTCTTTGTAAAACACCAGCAACTATTTTACGATTAAGGTCACTATCTTCAAGTTGAAAGAAATTAAATGACATTTCCTGATAGTCACGTCTATGATCTGCTCTATAATATTTACCACCTATGGCTTTAACAAAAATAATAGACTTACCAGTGTAATCCAATGAAATAATTCTCGTATTTAATTTTCTAGATTCTGACAATAAAAAGTTCAATAGCATAGTAACTGAAGATTGTGGGCTACCAACCATCAAAGTATTTCCTTTATCCATCACATGAAAACTAAAGAAATAAGGTCTACCCTTATTAGAAAAGAACATAGTAACTGCCTGTCCCCACTTATTACCTTGAAGTGCACCTGAAGGAAAATAGTGTAACAAAGAAAATGCACAAGCATATTTCACTAAAGTACACTTAAAATTTAAAACATAAGCAAAATTTCCAGGCAGGTGTGACCAAAAATCATCTTCTATAGTCAAATCACACCTTACACAAACAATACCAAGTGAAGCCAACGAGCTAATAGTTTTATCTATATTACCACGAAGCTGTGACAAAGTATTTGACATTATCACAAAATTTATTTTCCTTTCACAGAAATTCAAATAAGAATTTGCATCAACCGATACAAAATCATCTATATTAGATAATTTTCTTAATTGCACATCATTACTAAACTCTAAAAATGTAGCTTGTTTCTGAAAAAGTTTTAATGCATTTTTACTTTTTACAAACTTGATAATTTCAACTATTATAAACTCATAATCTTGCTGAAGGCATTCATCTACTGCATCTAATGGTGACTCTTGATAGTCTTTAATTGCTAAGATTGCACCAAACTTTTGAACATTATCACATGACACTTTAAATGTATTAAATCCTATATTGATGTCATGGTTACTACATATGCTAGAAATATCTGCAACATCAAGGAAACATTCCTTATGATGCATCACAGTTAAATAATATAAGAACTCTATTAATTCTGATCTCACCTTTTCTTCATCAACCACCACCAATCCTAGTTTTTTTGCCTCAAACTTTTTTAAATTCTCTAAGATACTTGCAGTAATTTTATTTAATCTAACTACTTTATTTTTCAAAAAATCTTTATGTTTGTTCTTTATATAAGAAAATGACAACGCACCAAGCACACCTTTCATACTTTCAGGCAAATGATTAGTAACAACTGCTATATACAACTCATTAATATACGTCACACGTTTACTTATATTATCAACATGAGCACTACCTAAAACATCAGAAACATCATTTGTTTTACATTGTAATAAATTAAAACTATGTTGCTTCCTTACCGTATATATCCAAAAAGAAACTTCAGGAACTTTAATACTATTAACTATACTATTACGTACCGCTGCTCTTAAATCTTTCTCGTTAACATGATGTGTCAATACATAATCTTCTACTTTTATTATTTGTACAAGCTCTCCATTCTTATTCAATATTGTATTCTCATCATAATGACAAGCTGAAGGAACAAAATCTCCTTTATTACAGATACCATCTCGTCCCTTCGCAGAAAAATTATGCATATCAGAAGAACGTCCAATCATTTCTTTAATAAAAGACATATAGGAAACCCTTTTCAACCCTATAAATATTTAACAAACATCCATCAGTAAAACTAACTCTATAAAGACAATATCTGCTAATCATTATCTAAATATAAAATTAAATTTTCCTTTATGCTAAAATTAAATTGATCACTAATGGACAACTCATATGAAATTTATAGTATAAAAACCAATAATCCCACACTTATTTTCTACACAACACTAACCATGAACATTAGTAGCAGTTCATATTACACTAAAAGCATAGTAAATAATAGTATAAATACAGAATAAACTCACAAACTCAATATTAAATTAAGAAGCACTCATTACACTAAAATGAACATCAAAAACACAAAATCAACAATACATACTACAACAAACACTACATTTCTATAACAACTAAAGCTATAGTATA
>CDGH01000012.1 GCA_000825765.1 Ehrlichia minasensis
GAACATCAAAAACACAAAATCAACAATACATACTACAACAAACACTACATTTCTATAACAACTAAAGCTATAGTATATCTCACAAATACATCTTTATTCTATTGATAAAGCAAAATTCTCCCAATACAGCTTTATTGCTACCTTAGCAACCAAGCTCCTTGTACATCCCAGAAGAGAACTTACTTCACAATAACAAAAAATGACCACAACTCACACTTATACATGCTGCTAAGGTAACTTTTAAAATATTGTTCAACACTTGAATCAATTACCACACCCGTTAGAACTTGTAACACTAACTTTTGCATAAATACAATTTATCAACTCAATACACTAAATTATCATCATTGTGTCTACTAATCAATACTATCAGAACCACTAGCAGCTGCACTATACAATTTATATTTTTGAAATAGTTACAGAACTTATGCTCTTAATAAGTTTACCAATGATAATACATACTAAAGTTTATTTACTTACCTGCTGCAGACGGAGTTGAAGTACAATCTGACCCACTAGTTAAATTGTTATTAACTCCATTTACAAACTTACTCACCAACTTACCAGCACCGAAAAATATTGCTGTAAACACAACCAACATTACTATTGCTGGACAAGGTAATTTTCCAAATATTGCCATAATACTTGAACCAAGTATTACACCAGTCATAATTGCTAAACCTAATCTTTGCACAAACAATATAACATTACATATAACTTTACTTACTTCATCTTGTTCAGTACTTTTCGCATTAGCACTTGCAAAAGCTAATGGCATAGCACTAATAAACCCAACAATAAGTAAACATAATAATCATTTTCAACACAAGATTTACCTCCTATAACAAGATTTTATAAGGCTAATATATACACACTTTATTTATACCTATTATCTAGCTATCTGTTTGCTTGTGCTGCTGAATTTGCAGAGCAATCTGATCCGGTAGATTAGACTATTTTAACTCCAACCACAAACTTACTCACCAACTTACCAGCACCAAAAAATATTGCTGTAAACACAACCAACATTACTATTGCCTGCCTAGTTAATCTTACAATATTGCTCAATACTTGAATCAATTACTGTCACACGTCAGAATTTGTAACACTAACTCTTGTATAAATACAACTTATCTATTTAATACACTGAATTAGCATTATTCTGTCTACCATCATACACACCACCAGCAGTTACATATAATTAAACAATACTCCAACTTATATATTCTACAATCCTCAAATATAAATCTATATTAAGGGGCTAATACGTTTTATTTTTGCGTTGCTGCTGGAGCTGAATCTGAACAATCCGATCCACTAGTCAAATTGTTACTAACTCCTTTTACAAACTTATTCACCAACTTACCAGCACCAAAAAATATTGCTGTAAACACAACCAACATTACTATTGCTGGCCAAGGTAATTTTCCAAATATTGCCATAATACTTGAACCAAGTATTACACCAGTCATAATTGGTAAACCTAATCTTTGCACAAACAATATAACATTACATATAACTTTACTTACTTCATCCTGCTCAGTAGTACTTTGTGTATTAGCACTTGCAAAAGCTAATGGAGCAACACTGATAAATCCAACAATGGTAAAAAATAATATTATTATTCTCAACATAAGATTCATCTCCTTTAACAAATTTATGATTTACAAGGTTAGCACATATTCTATAGCTATTTTTGTGACGAAGGTGTTGAAGTACAATCTGACCCCTGAGTTAGATTATTATTAACTCCATGTACAAACTTACCTACCAATTTACCAGCACCAAAAAATATTGCCGTAAATACAACTAACATTACTATTGCTGGCCAAGGTAATCTTCCAAATATTGCCATAATGCTTGACCCAAGTATTACACCTGTCATAATTGGTAGCCCTAACTTTTGCACAAATACTATAACATTACATATAACCTTACTTACTTCATCTTGAGCATCAGCACCACTACTTGCAGTAGCATTTGCAAAAGCTAATGGTGTAATACCAATAAACCCTACAATTACTAGAAAAACAAAAACAGCTCTTAACATATAACTTATACCTAATTAATCCTAAACCACTCAATAACATTACATACACACTTCTAGCAGCAGTTGGATATTTAACACTTGGTTCAGATTTTATTAGTAAACCTTATTTCACTAACACATCACTGAAAATGTAATTGACATTGTTCCAATGAGCAATTAAAACTTTTAATAGTACAACATTCATTACCAACACTATAGCTTACATATAACTATCACTATTGATTTTAACACAACACTTCCACTGATAAGACTTATAGCACTTATATAAAAGCAATTTATTTGCAGCAAATGATATATATCTATTATTTAACAATAACAAACCAAACACTACAACTTACAACAGACATGCAGAAGATATCAGTGTTAACTGTTACATCAAAACATAAATACAAAGAACTTATTGTATACTAATTCTTCCAATGCTTATCTGTAAACTTAAAAACTTACTTATAATTTTTGACAGATAAAACAATCATAGTGATATAAAAAGTTTACTATTTCATCATAACCCCATTAACAAATATTCATGCCACTAATATAATAACAATATTGATATATTAAGAATCAACAATATCTCTCAACCAACTATTGTATAACAGCCCTAAGTAGAACATAAAATAATTAATATAATGTAAATTGATGATGTTTTTGAACACTACCAACGGTAGTGCAACTATTTATAAATATAAAGAAACAAACCTACAAAAAACAAAGTGATAAAAAATAAGAATACAATTAAAATCAGCATTTCTAGTACTCATAAGTAACTCCATAATATATGATAGTCTTATCCAATAAAACACTTGAAAACTATTATAGTGTACTAAAAATCAATTCTGACAAAGAACTTGCCAAAATACTAGTTTAAAACTAGCAATACAATTTAGTGTACTATTCAATTTTTCTTAATCACAATGAAAAATGATCCTTAAAACTTATTTGCTTTTAATATAAGTTTAAGTATTGGCTATGCGTTTTTAAAATAAGATACATATTATATCTTTTTTATTTTGAACTTTAATGCTGTGTCCCAACAACGCTAGTGGAAACCACAACTTAAGCATTTTTTTACAAATTTAATGATTGCTACATTTTGAATGTAACAAAAAAGAATAATAAATTATTAACAAATTAAAATAACTACTATTAAATTAAATGTAAATATTATGTCTTAAAAAGCAGTGTATTAATAAATCTATATTTAAAATTAACCCTTACAACATTTAATTTATTTTAAAATAATAATATAACTACTTTAGTAGTTATAGAAATATTAGAAGTCAGTTATAACTAAATATATGTTAAAAATTAACATTATTCATAGTATAACTGACTTGCTAATTTAATGACATGTATTCATCTAATCAACTCAATTTGTGAAGAATTTTCAGAAATAGAGTTTTATATATCAGAAAAATAGTTAACATAATTAACATAGCTATTCTTAAAGAATAAATAATATTGTAATTTTACAATTACTAATTAAGAACTTGTTCCTGCTACTTTACCGCAATCAAATTGTCCTCCATCTTTAACACTATCTATTCCACCAGCAAATTTAGATATCAACTTACCTGCACCAAAGAATATTGCAGTAAATACAACTAACATTACAATAGCTGGCCATGGTAACCTACCAAATATTGCCATAATACTTGAACCAAGTATTACCCCAGTCATTATAGGAAGACCTAATTTTTGTACAAACACAACAACATTACATATTACTTTAGTAACTGTATCATCATCAGTAGTACTTTGTTTAGCACCACTACTAAAAGCATTATTAGTAGGCAATATAAAAAACGTTATGAATATAAAAAACAATAAGTATTTACTTATACTATACACCATTATTAATCCCTCACAAATTTATTAAACAACAATACTAACAAAACACTCTATAATGTTTATTAAAGAAATAAAAGACTTTTCCTAAAAATTAGTTTATATAGCAAACCATTCTATGTTTTTTCCATAATTTTAGAAAAAACCATTCGGATTTATACTAACAAAACACTCATGTACAAAACTACTGCTTAACTAATTGTACCAAAAAACTTTACTACTGAATATGTTATGCAGAGTCCTTCGGTTTTTCTATACATATAAATCGTTTAGAAAGTCAACTATTATTAATAGTTTAGCATTTTAGATGTTTGTATCAAATATTTAATGTAGACAAAAAATTAATATATTTTAATTTTACAAATACATTTCTTATCCGTAATATTTAGCATCTATATGTACTTATAATCATTATTCATTTGATTAATAAATAAATTTAATTATATAATACTTTTATTTCAGTTTTTCAACAAAAATACTAATATAAATACATATGAGCAAGTTATACTTTACATAACAACTCCATATTAAAAATTTAATAGATCTATACATGCTATTAATAATTATCTTAAAAAATCTTAAATTATTAATATTAATTTTTTCTATATCCAATCATTAAAAAAATAAATTTTGACACACATAAGTATTTTTAATAGATTTTTAACACATTGCTATGCACAATGAGGCTATTTTTAATTTTTGCAGCACTTATACTGTAGTAACTTAGATATTTTTAATGTTAACAATAGTTATATTTTGTTGTATATAAATACAGTATGGAGTGTTTTAATAATGAACAAAACATTTAGTGAAATAGGTTGGCATGCATATGTTTGATGATCATGATCCTTGGAGCAGTAACAATAGAGAAGACAACCAAGGGAAAGGATATAAAAATTCCAATGACATTAATAAGATTATTAATCGTTTTAACAATACACTAAACTCTTTTCTACACAATAAGAAAAGAAATAATAGCCACGGAAAAATTCAATTCATAATAGCATTTTTAGTCATTATGTCCCTATACATGGCTTCTGGGTTTTATATGGTTGAACCTGAAGAAGAAGCTGTAGAATTACTATTTGGTAAATATCACGATACCGTAGGTCCTGGGTTACGTTACCATTTTCCATCACCAATAGGACAAATCATTAAGCTCAAAGTTAAAACAATCAATAGAGAAGAAATAGGTTCAAAGTTTTATACAGATAGTACTTCAGATCATGGAGAAGGTGTAATGTTAACTGGAGATGAAAACATAGTTAACATAAACTTTGATGTACATTGGCGCATCAATAATGCATACAACTACTTATTTAAAGTCAGGGATAATCAAGTAGGAGATACAGTAAAAAATGCAGCTGAAAGTGCAATGCGTGAAGTCATTGGAAAAAGTTCTATATCTTTTGCAATTGAAGGTAAAGGAAGAGCTGTAATATCACAAGAAACAAAAACATTATTACAAAATATTCTAGATCATTACGAGATGGGAGTTGAAGTTTTATCAATTCAACTTAAAAAAGTTGATCCTCCAGAAAAAGTTATTAGTTCTTTTAGAGATGTACAAAGTGCAAGAGCGGATAAAGAAAAATTGATTAATGAAGCATATGCATACCGCAATCAAGTATTACCACGAGCTAAAGGTGAAGCTATAAAAATTAAACTAGATGCAGAAGCATATGAAAGTGAAGTAGTTAACGCAGCTGAAGGTAATGCAAAAAGATTTACTGCACTATATAATGAATATGCACAACAGCCAGATGCAGTAAGAAATAGATTATATCTAGAAACGATGGAAGAAATACTGAATAAAAATGACAAAGTGGTAGTAAGTGATGACCTCAAAGGCATGCTTTCTTATTTTCCACTAGCAGATCCTAAAAATAGTAGGTAAATTTATGAGTAGTAAACCATTTAAGTTGATATTAGGATTCTTAACTGTTGTAATAGTAGTCATATCACTAAATTCTATATTCATTGTAGATGAAGCCCATCAATCAATAGTCCTACAGTTTGGACGTGTAGTTAAACAAATACATGATAGTGGACTATATTTCAAATTACCTTTCATACAAAAAGTTGTCTACGTTGATAAAAGAATAATTGACATTAGCTCTGACTCAAGAGAAGTCATTGCTGCAGATCAAAAAAGGTTTATTGTTGACTCTTATGCAAAATATAGAATTGTAGATCCTGTCAAATTCTACCAAACAGTTAGAACTGAAACAGGATTAAAAAACAGACTGAGTTCTATTATTGAATCAAATATCCGTGAAAAAATAGGTAACGTATCACTTATTAACTTCTTAAATGAAGCAAGATCAGAAGTTATGATAATAATACAAGAAGGAGTTAGCAAAGAATCTGAAAAATTCGGCAT
>CDGH01000013.1 GCA_000825765.1 Ehrlichia minasensis
TTCTTAAATGAAGCAAGATCAGAAGTTATGATAATAATACAAGAAGGAGTTAGCAAAGAATCTGAAAAATTCGGCATAGAAATGATAGATGTCAGAATTAAACGTGCAGATCTCCCAGAAGAAAACAGCACAGCTATATTCAGGCGTATGCAAACAGATAGGGAAAAAGAAGCAAAAGAAATTAGAGCAGAAGGAGAAGAAGCTTCTCAACGTATTAAATCAGATGCAGACCTTCAAACTCGTATTATCATTGCAGATGCAATTAAAGAAGCACAAATCATTAGAGGGAATGGAGAAGCCAAAGCTTCAAAAATTTACAATGATGCGTTAAAAGTTGACCCAAATTTTTTTACTTTCTACAGAACAATGCAAGCATATAGACATGCTTTTAATGGAAAAAATACAAGGATAATTTTATCACCTAACAATGATTTTATTAATTTATTTAATAAAGAAAGAGGTAATTAATCAATGAGAATATTTTTATTATTACTGACACTAATATTAGCAAACATTCCTATAAGTAATTTAATAGCTCAGGACGCAGAACAATATGATCCTAGGTCGGGCTTTTCAAAACTAATCAAAGAATCTACACCAGCAGTTGTTAATGTTAGTATAGTACATGATGTAACAAATGAACAATTCCCACTAATAACTATTGAAGAATTATTACGTAGTATATTAGAAGGTAAACAAATAAAAAAAGATGTACCACAAGAAATATTAAGTGCAGGTTCAGGGTTTGTAGTAGATGAATCTGGAATCATTGTTACTAACTACCATGTTGTACATAACGCAAAAGAAGTATATATTACATTCAGTAACAACAAATCAATTCCCGCTAAAATTTTAGGAGTAGATCCACAAACAGACTTAGCAGTATTAAAAGTTGAAGTTAATGAAAAACTTCCTTATTTAGATTTTGGAGATTCTGATACAGCAATGGTTGGAGACTGGGTAGTTGCTATAGGTAATCCATTTGGCCTTGGTGGTTCCGCAAGTATCGGTATCATTTCTGCACGCGCAAGAGATCTTAATATTGGAACAGCAACAGAGTTCTTACAAACTGATGCAGCTATTAATAAAGGTAATTCCGGAGGGCCACTATTTAACGTAGACGGTAAAGTTATTGGTATTAATACAGCAATACTATCAACACAAAAAGGAGGAGGTAATATAGGAGTTGGATTTGCTATACCATCAAACAGCGCTGTTCCTATTATCAAGGTATTATCTCAAGGTAAAAAAGTAGAACACGGTTGGCTCGGAGTAGTTATGCAACCAATAACTGAAGAGTTAGTAGAACCATTTAAATTAAAAGAAGTAAGTGGAGCTTTAATTACAAATATAGTTAAAGGTAGCCCAGCAGATAAAGCAAAATTACTTCCAGGTGATATCATTCTTGAATTTAATGGTACTAAAATTAATTCAATATCACAATTACACCAATTAGTGTTAAGATCAGAAGCAAATAATGAGGTAACATTAGTTGTATCACGCAATGGTAATATTATAAATGTATCAGTAAAAATAGGAAAATTTGAAAATCCTGATCCTTCAGAAAACGAATTTCCTAAGGACTCAGTTCAATCACATGAACTAGGGTTAACAGTAGGTAATATAAAACATAACCAAATCATGTCTAATGATACTGCAGAAGAAGAAGTGAAAGGAGTAGTGATATTAAATGTAGATTATACAAGTAACGCTTCAACCAAAAATATAAGAAAAGGTGATATTATATTACAAATTAATCAATCACCAATTAACAATCTTGAAGATTTTAAAAACGTTATGAAAAAAGTACGTAAAAATAAATCTGCAGCATTACTGATAAGCAGAGATAATATATCAATGTTTGTTACAGTCAAGCTAAAACAGTAATATGAAAATTAGCGTAGTATATATATTTTTTTTTATAGTATGTTTTTTCAGCGTACATGCATATTCAAGTGAGGAAATTAAAGCAGAAGCACTTTCATATTTCAATGCTATACATTCTCTCAAAGCAGAGTTTGTACAAACAAGTTCTACCAATAATGTAGCTCAGTACGGGATGGTAATAATGAAAAAACCAGGATTATTAAAGTGGGACTATTACCCCCCTACTCCAGCTTCTATTATAATACAAGGAACAACTATTTCTTATTACGACAAAGAACTAGAAGAATATTCTTATTCTATCATTAACAATCCTATTATTAATCTATTAAGCTCTGACATTAAAAACACAGAAGACATAATTTTCACAAATATAAGCACAGTAGACAATAATAAGATAATCACTCTACAAGACAAAAAAACACAAACACAAGCAGTTGTAATCTTTAATGTAAATCCTATAACAATTGCTGGATTAAATATAATCAATCCAGATTTTACAATTTATATTAAGTTTTATAATATTCAAAACAACATTACTATAAAAAAATCAGAATTTAAACATAATACATACCACTACAATTAAAACAACATGATAGAAACCATATCAAAAACTATAAAATATCATTTTAAAAATCCTCAACTACTACATGAAGCATTAACTCATCCAAGTACAATATCAAAGGATTCCCTTAAATTTAACTATGAGAGATTAGAATTCTTAGGAGATGCAGTACTCAACGTAGTAATATCTGAAATGCTATTTAACATTTTTCCCAAGGATACAGAAGGCAATCTTGCTAAAAAAAAAACAGCTTTAGTATGTGGTAATCAGTTAGTAAAAGTAGCACAATCTATAAACTTAGGACAATTTATCATCATGTCAGATGGAGAAAGAACTTGTGGTGGTGCTAATAATCCCAATAACCTAGAAAACGCATTAGAGGCATTAATAGGTGCAATATATCTTGATGGAGGTTTAGCAGACGCACAAAATTTCATTCATTCATTCTGGAAACATGCTGCAACACATATGGACATTCCACCTCAAGATGCAAAAACTATACTACAAGAACTTATACAAGGAAAAAGGTTACCTGCTCCTACATATCATATCATAGATAAATCCGGGCCAGACCACAATCCAACATTCACAGTAGAATTAAGAATTCCATTATACAAAACAATACAGGCAACTGGTAACAATAAAAAACTAGCTGAACAGAAAGCAGCAAGTTTAATGTTAAATCAAATTAAAGATCAAATAAAATGAAACCAAAGATAAGAAACACTATTTATGGATTAATAGCAATAATACTGTCTATGATATGCTTAGTGTACGCTTCTGTACCACTATATAGTATATTTTGCAAAGTAACAGGCTATGGAGGCACAGTAAGAACAAGTAATATATCAAATTCTAAAATAGGTAACACCATTATTAAAGTCAGGTTTAATGCAGATATAAATAAACAACTGCCATGGAAATTTTATCCAGAAGTATCTCATGTATTTGTAAAACCAGGAGAACAAAAATTAATTTTCTATAGAGCAGAGAATCTATCTGACGAAGATACTTCAGGAATGGCTGTATATAATGTTACACCACATAAAGCAGGAAAATATTTTAATAAGGTAGCTTGCTTTTGTTTTACTAAACAAACATTATACCCTCATCAACAAACTATAATGCCAGTATCATTCTTTATAGATCCAGATATAGAAACAGATCCTGAAACTTCTGATGTAAAACTTATTACCCTTTCATATGTATTCTTTAAGTATAAAGGATAAACAATAAACTTCATACACAGCACATTATGAACTGACTTAAAAAATAATCCGCATTAGATTAATATTGAGCAAAGATCTTTATCCATTCAACATATTTTTTTCAATTATAAGCTATTCAAGAACACCACACCTAAATTGCAGTTTGTAACCTTCCAGAACTGATATATACAAGGCACAATAAATTTTTAAAAACTTCAGTTAACTGTTTTTAATAACAAAATCTTATCAAAAGCTTTCAATCAATTTAACTACTAGATATAAAAATACTATTAAACATTAATAATACTTAATTAAAGCATTACTATCACCTAAATTTTGTAACTGTTATTAACAATTTCACAATAAAAAGACATTATCCTTATTTTTTTTATATAACTTGATATTATTAAATTATCATATAAACTCCCAAATAAACAATTGCAAGGTTATAGTAATGATGAAATTTTTTACTTGTTTTTTCATAGCTTTCTTAACAATAGCCAATCATGCTTTATCCTTTAACATTAAAGTTACACATGAAAAATTAGATAACGGAATGGAAGTATATGTGATTCCAAATCATCGTGCACCAGCAGTTATGCATATGGTGCTATACAAAGTAGGTGGAACTGATGATCCAGTAGGATACTCTGGATTAGCACATTTTTTTGAACATTTAATGTTTAGTGGAACAGAGAAATTTCCTAACCTCATTAATACACTCAGTAATATAGGTGGGAATTTCAATGCAAGTACATCTCAATTTTGCACTATATACTACGAATTAATACCAAAACAATATCTATCTCTTGCAATGGATATTGAATCAGACAGGATGCAAAACTTCAAGGTTACCGATAAAGCGCTAATAAGAGAACAAAAGGTAGTCTTAGAAGAAAGAAAAATGAGAGTTGAAAGCCAAGCAAAAAGCATATTAGAAGAAGAAATGGAAAATGCATTCTATTACAATGGGTACGGTAGACCAGTAGTAGGATGGGAACATGAAATTAGCAACTATAACAAAGAAGTTGCCGAAGCATTTTACAAACTACATTATAGTCCTAATAATGCTATATTAATTGTAACTGGAGATGCAGATCCACAAGAAGTAATCACACTTGCAAAACAATACTATGGGAAAATACCATCTAATAATAAGAAACCTTCAAGTCAACTTAGAGTAGAACCACCACACAAAACAAACATGACTTTAACATTAAAAGATAGTTCAGTAGAAATTCCAGAGTTGTTCTTAATGTATCAAGTACCAAATGGTATTACAAATAAAAACTACATACTTAACATGATGTTAGCAGAAATACTTGGTAATGGTAAATTCAGCCTGCTTTACAATGACTTGGTAATTAACAATCCAACAGTTACATCGATAAAAACAGACTATAATTACTTAACTGACAGTGATAATTACCTTTCTATTGAAGCTGTACCTAAAAACGGAATTTCCACAGAAACTGTAGAGCAAGAAATTCATAAATGCATAAATAACTATTTAGAAAATGGAATTCCAGCAGAATATTTAGAAAGTGCAAAGTATAAAGTAAAAGCACACTTAACTTATGCATTTGATGGACTAACTTTCATATCATATTTCTACGGCATGCATCTAATACTAGGAGTACCGTTATCAGAAATTAGTAACATTTACGATACTATAGACAAAGTAAGTATCCAAGATGTTAACTCCACTATGGAAAATATCTTTCAAAACAATATAAGATTAACCGGGCATTTATTACCTAAGGGAGAATAGTTATGAGAAATATATTGTGTTACATATTAATATTAATTTTCTTTTCATTTAATGCACATGCAAATGATCTCAATATCAACATAAAAGAAGCTACAACTAAAAATAAAATAAACTATCTATATGTTGAACATCATAACCTACCAACAATTTCCTTAAAATTTGCATTCAAGAAAGCAGGATACGCATACGATGCTTTTGATAAGCAAGGGCTTGCATACTTTACATCAAAAATATTAAATGAAGGATCAAAAAACAACTATGCTCTCAGCTTTGCACAACAATTAGAAAGCAAAGGTATAGATTTAAAATTCGATATAGACCAAGATAATTTTTATATATCATTAAAAACCTTATCAGAAAATTTTGAAGAGGCCTTAGGTTTACTCAGTGATTGCATATTTAACACTGTCACAGATCAAGAAATATTCAACAGAATAATAGCAGAGCAGAGTGCACATGTTAAATCGTTATATGCTTCTCCTGAATTTATAGCTGAAACGGAAATAAATCATGCCATATTCAAGGGGCATCCATATTCTAACAAAATTTATGGAACATTAAATACAATTAATAACATTAGCCAGGAAGATGTTTCATTATATATAAAAAATAGTTTTGACAGGGAACAAATCGTTATCAGCGCAGCAGGAGATGTAGATCCAGTGCAATTATCAGATTTACTAGATAAATATATTCTTTCCAAATTGCCATCTGGTAATAACAAAACCACCATACCAGATACGACTGTCAATAAAGAAAACCTATTATTATATGTACAGAGAAACGTACCACAAAGTATCATAATGTTTGCTACAGATACAGTACCATATCATGATAAAGATTACCACGCATCAAACTTGTTCAATACTATGCTAGGCGGACTAAGTCTGAATTCAATATTAATGATAGAACTAAGAGACAAGTTAGGATTAACCTACCATAGCAGTAGTTCACTAGATAATATGGATCATAGCAATGTGTTACTTGGTAGAATATTCACTGATAATACTACAGTAACAAAATGTATATCTGTTTTAACAGATATTATAGAGCGTATTAGGAAATATGGAGTTGATGAAGACACTTTTGCAATCGCAAAATCTAGTATTACTAATTCTTTTATTTTATCCATGTTAAACAATAATAATGTTAGTGATATATTATTAGGCTTACAGTTACACGGCCTGGACCCAAGTTATATTAATAAATATAATTCCCACTACAAGGCAATAACAATAGAAGAAGTAAATAAAATTGCCAAGAAAATTTTATCTAATGAATTAGTAATAATTGAAGTAGGAAAAAACAATAACATAAATGGTAAACAAATAGATGCTAAAAAACACATACTTGGGTAAGTACCCAAGTTGTGTTATAGGTATTCTATCAGTTTATATAACCAAGTCTAAGTAGCTTAATTAAGCAAAAAATATTAATTTACTAAGAAGCTAGCACAATGTTATAAACTTCTACTGGTATAGTATAAAGTTTCGCTTATGTTTAAGTAACAAATTAGTGATCACTATATCAAATTTTCTTCACAGGATTATTGCTATCTCTAATAATGCAAGGTATATTTAAAAAATGACAATAGGTACACATATCAATGAATTAAAATTCAATTAATTAAAATAATCAGTACCTCATGTATTCCTACTGAATTATTCAATTTCATTTTTTTAAATAAAAATACAATTTTACTTACTTAATAAAAGTAGATATAATCCTAAATATTAGATAGTGTTATTGGAGTAATTACTATTAACAGTATAGTTGTCGACAATCTGCAGCTCTTGACAAAGTAATACTAATTAGTTAAAATTTTGAAGTGTTTCACCTTAATGGTATTTATTTATGGGTAGTCCTACTAGTATAAAGAATTTTCAACCTCTAGAAAGAACAGCTGCGATTTTTGCAGTGTTAAGTTTAGCTACATTCTTGTTTTGTGCTGTTGCGTGCATGGACAGGTTCCATAAACTGCAATTAACAGATCCACATGTAATAGCAGGATTAGTTAGCCTTGCAGTTCTTTTAATTGCCTGCTTAACAATAGCAGCAAGTATGTGTTTATCTAAAAGGCAGGAAATCAAAAAAAATTCTATTAAACATCACTTTGGATATGAGTCAAGTACTTTTTCTTTCTCAGTTCTTGTAGTAGCAGGAGTTTCTCTTCTTCTCTTTGGAGCATTTCTTGGAAAGGTAATGGGCACTGATCCAAGTAAATTCTTTAATAATATACTAGACTTTAGCAATCCATTTGCTATTGCAGCTGCTGCAACTCTTGGTATTTTCGTACTTTCATTTTTAACGTATGCTGTAAAGAACATTATCATCCCAGACAGACAAAATCATGTTATCATATTATCTAATCAACAAACCTTAGAAGAAGCAAAAGGAGATAAAGAAATAGTACCAAACATTTTTTCAGCAGTTCTCTCAGCAGCTGATGTAGATGTTGCTAATCTAGCCTCTTGTGAAATTATAGCAGTGTCTCAACAGTCCAGCCAAGGTTGTCATCAGTAGACTCAATAATGATTCTAATGTTTAAGCCTGTATTTCACTGTAAGCTTTTTATTAGTGTTGTATAATTTTCCTATACAAAAGAGATGTTGCAAATTTAAAGTGTCATAGCGGTTACAATTAATCTGCTTCATGTAGTTTTGCTTTTTGCTATTATTATTACTACACCTAAAAATATAAAAGAATCTGCCAGATTGAATACAGGCCAATGCCAGTTATTAATATAAAAATCTATAAAATCATAAACAGCACCATATTTTATTCTATCTATGATATTCCCTATTGATCCTCCAATAATAATTGCAAGAGGTAACCTATAATACGATTGTACTACAAATAAGTAGCATAAAATACAAGTAATCAAAACTGAGATACTACAAAAAACAATATTACTATACTCAAAGCTACTTAACATACCAAAACTAATTCCAGCATTCCACATTGTAGTAAAGCGCAAGAAGCTTAGTAGCTCTATTACACCTTTATCTCCTATCAAATTTACTACATACCATTTACTTAGCTGATCTATGAAAATTATTAAACATACTATTACTAAATATTTTTTCATCAAAATTTTTTTACTTGAACAATATCATCATTAATTTGCTGTTTTAATTGATCAACAGTATCAAATTTACGTTCAGTACGTATAAAATGCAATAATTGAATAGTGACATATTGATCATATATATCATCACTAAAATCAAAAATATGCATCTCTAAAATAGGAGAATTCAAATCATTAAATGTAGGCCTTAAGCCAATATTTACTATACCATTCAACCATGTAGTATTATTATCAATCCTTATACATGCAGAATACACTCCAGCTCTAGGTATTAACGTACGTTCAAGAGCAATATTAACTGTAGGGAATCCAATAACACGTCCTCTTGCTAACCCTCTTATTACTTTACCACTAATTTGATATGGCCTACCTAAAACTTTATTTGCTAAATCTAATTTTCCTTCAGACAAATATTCTCTAATCAAAGAAGAAGAACATAATATACCATCATTTATAAAAACAGGATTTATTTTCACAACCTTATAATTACAAATACCTGCATAGGTATATAACAAAGCTATATTCCCTGAGCATCTATAACCAAAAAAACAATCATGTCCTGTTACAATATATTTTACATTGCAGCCATTGACCAATACATCTTTTATAAAAGTATCAGGAGATAGATGTGAAAAATTTTTGTCAAAATCAATAACATATAGATAATCTATCCCACAGCTTTTAAACAATTCTATCTTTTGCTCAAAACTCAACAAAAGAAAATTTTTTTTACCATGTAAATACTCAGCAGGATGTGGAACAAATGTAATAATTGCAGAGGCTATATTTTCTTTAATTGAAATATTTTTCACAGCGTCAACTATAGCTCTATGTCCTAAATGCACTCCATCAAAATTCCCAAATGCAAGAACACTACTGAGATCTCTTTTCTCACTAGGATAACCATATATTACCTTCATTATTAAAATTCCTACCTTTACTCTTTCCGATTACTATGATATCTAGTATTTTCAGTTAATTTTAGAGATACTATAGTGACAAAAGTTATAATATATATTAAAGACCTCTGCCCTTATTGTACTAAAGCAAAAGCTTTATTCAACAAAAAAAACATTTCCTTTGAAGAAATTGACGTTACAAATAATAGTACATTGCTAGAAGAAATGATACAAAAATCCAACGGAATGAGGACATTACCTCAAATATTTATCAATGGTAAACACATAGGTGGCTGTGATGATTTATACAGATTGTATGAATCAGGCAAGTTAGAGCTATAATATCTGCACTTAATTTACATAGTTACCACTAGTAAATATTATAAAATTTAACAGTGTCAACACTCACAACGGACATACACACAACTATAGTGATCAATATAGTTACAAATTAAGCTATTTAACACTACGTTCATTAATATAATTAATTACCAAAAAAACTACACAAAGTTTAATAACATGGGTTACTCAATGTCATTTATCAATAGCCAAAATATACAGTTACTGAAAATTCATATAGATGATAAATTAAAATCATAGTATTTAGTATTGTTTTATACAGTTATTATTTAAAAAAGATATAAAAAAATCAATGCAGTTTTATTACACCATCACCACCAGTTAACAAACTGCCATGACAACCATATATAAATAAACTAGTATTATATTATTTATACAATATGACTAAAAAAATGATACAAAAACTTAATAGTGTCTTTATTGCTATTATTAATAATGATTAACAAACTTTACAATTTCTAGATTGTACAAGTTAGACAAACTAGCATTACATTTTACTGATACATTAGTTACTACTGAAAGAAAATATATAAAAAACTAATGTGTAATAAAGAAATAAACTTAACAACTTATACAGATTGCACAAAATAAGTGGGCTAACACAATAATATTAAAGTTTTAATAAAGAAATATAACACATAAATATAATATAAATAATCACTTGACATCAAACTCTAATTTCTTAATAAATGAGCAATCATCGATAGATAAAAACTTAGTAAAATATCTAAACATTTAAAACATAAGTTATGATTTTAGAATACTTTTTGATTTTACACCTGCTTGACTACTATACAACGTAATCTCCCAGATAAGTCATTACGATAATCACAGAATTTTAACCCATATTTATGTACCATCCTATGAATTTGACGTTGATCTTCACCTATCTCTAAAATAGCAACACCATTTTTCTTTAGGCACCTTTTTATAACGAAGAAAATCTGCGAATAAATTTCCAACCCTACTGGTCCACCATCTAAAGCAATCATCGGTTCATATAATCTTACTTCAGGCTGTAATTTTGCAATTTTACTTCTCTTAATATATGGAGGGTTACTAACTATTAAATCAAACACATCATAACAATTATCCCAAGAAGACAACCTAACTTTTACTCTACTAGATAACTTATGATTTTTAAAATTCTGACATGCAACCCTATATGCTTTCACGCTCTTTTCAATAGCTATGCCAATAGCATTCCTATACTTTAATAACAAAACAGCTAATAAACACCCACTACCTGTACCAAAATCCCCTATTACCAACCTACGATTTCTACAAGGATACATTGTAAGCACAGAAGAAATTATTGTTTCACTATCTGGTCTAGGATCTAAAACATTAGAATTTACAATAAATTCTGTACTCCAAAATTCACTTTTACCTATAATATGTGATACAGGAACATTAGCAGCACGTTGCTTTATCATTTCCCAAAACATCTCCACATCATACTTATCAACAGACATATATGGATCAAGTATAGTTACTAAGCTTTTAGTATTGATAAGATGCTTTATTATTATTTCTATATCACGCTTTGGGTTCTCTATATCATAATCAGATAAAAAATTAACAGCACTATTGTACAAAGAAATTACAGTATCCATAATAAATTAACACGTATAAGGAGGACAATGCATATTTTGTGGAGACAATGTAAATATTTCTACACTATCCTCAGTAACACCCAAGGAATGTTCAAACTGCGCTGATAAAGACAAATCTCTAGTTGTAACAGTCCATCCATCTTTCTTATTAAGTATAGTATCACATTTCCCAGCATTTATCATTGGTTCTATTGTAAAAAACATTCCTTCTCTAATAATCACAGTATCATCTGGATCATAATAATGCACAACATTCGGAGAAGCATGAAACACCTTACCTAGACCATGACCACAATAATCACGAACGATAGAATATCCATATTTCTTCATTTCTTTTTCAATAGCAAAACCAATTTGATTAAGCCTTTGCCCAGGCATTACTTGTTCAATTGCTACCATTAGTGCTTTATATGCAGCCTCACATAAGCGCTTTGCTTTTATTGATGGTTCACCAACCCAATACATCCTACTAGTATCACCATGCCATCCATCCACTATAACAGTAACGTCTATATTGACAATATCACCATT
>CDGH01000014.1 GCA_000825765.1 Ehrlichia minasensis
ACCCAATACATCCTACTAGTATCACCATGCCATCCATCCACTATAACAGTAACGTCTATATTGACAATATCACCATTTTTTAAAGGAGAATCATCAGGTATACCATGACAAACAACAAAATTCTTTGAAGTACAAATAGATTTAGGATACCCCCTATAGCCAAGAGGAGCAGGAATTGCACCTGCATTAATAATAAAATCATGACACAAATTATTAAGTTCATTAGTAGAAACTCCTGGTTTTACATATGACGTAATAAAATCCAATACTTCAGCTGCGAGCCTTCCAGCATTACGCATATACTGAAAGTCTTCTCTACTATGAATAGTAATACTTCTTTCCAAATTACTCATATTTTTTCATAACCTTAAATTTTACATTAAATCACATTACTACTTGTGCTATAAAAACACTACATTTACAATAAAAGAATTTCCCCTTACTGGCTTAACACAAATATAAACCTTTAATGCTTGAAACAAAACAAATATATTCAGATACTTAAACAGTAAATCCTAGAAGGTCCTACTACTTATACATATCTAACAGGTTTACAAAAATTTTATCAACTGTTAACAATTTTTAAACCAGCTCTATTTTTATATGACAAAACAAATATCACAAAAAACTCTATTCTTTATCAGTACACCTCACAACATACGGAGTATTTTCAACTTTATGTTAACATTTTACAAAAAATATCCTACTAGAACTTTCAATATATTATTACACTTTAACTAAAGATATTATAATACGCCACTTATAAACCATTCATGATTATAAAGCAGTAGCAACACATTTAGAACTTACAAATTTATATTACAAAATATCTTATCCAGGAATTCAACACATTGCATTACTTTAATTTAAATACATTAGACCCACTTATTAAAAACTTTATGATCATAAACAGTAAACCAAATTTATACTGCGAAAACTAATAACTTTCAACTTCATACACATAGATTAAACAGGTTTAATTATACATTACTTACAAACTACTACAATCACAAGATAACACAACATACTTAGAAGCACTACTGATTATCTTACTCAAAATATCTTACTTAAGATGTCAAACATATTAATTCACACTTAATGAATACATTGAACACACCATTTAACAAGAACCATATTATCATCAAGCAAAATACATTAAAGTTTTATACTAAATTTATAGCAAAAATATTCTTTCTTAATTTTAATTGCTACGCTTCTATTAAAAATATTACAACACATAACTACAAATAAACCATCATCATATTAAACAACACATTCTAAAGCCTTACCTGATTATACTTCTAAAAACATTCTGCTAGGATCTTCAATATATTGTTTCACTCTTACCAAAAATGTCACAGCACCTTGCCCATCAACAATCCTATGATCATAAGATAGAGCAATATACATCATTGGCCTAATCTCTATAGTTTTGTCATCAACTGCAACAGGACGCTTCTGTATTGAATGCATACCTAAAATTCCAGATTGAGGAGGATTAATTATAGGAGTAGAAAGCAATGATCCATATACACCTCCATTGGTAATAGTAAATGTTGCACCTGCCATATCAGAA
>CDGH01000015.1 GCA_000825765.1 Ehrlichia minasensis
TAATTATAGGAGTAGAAAGCAATGATCCATATACACCTCCATTGGTAATAGTAAATGTTGCACCTGCCATATCAGAAACCTCTAACTTACCATCTCTCGCTTTCTTCCCTAAAGCAGTAAGCGTTAATTCAAGCTCAGCAAAAGACATTTTATCAGCATCACGTATTACTGGCACAACTAAACCTTTGTCTGTCCCTACAGCAATACCTATATCATAATAATGCTTATATACAATTTCATTGCCTGATATTTCAGCATTGATTACTGGTAACTCTTTTAATGCCAATATTACTGCTTTTATAAAGAACGACATGAAACCAAGTTTTATACTATATTTTTTCTCAAAATTTTCTCTATACTTAGCTCGAAGATCCATAACATTCTTCATATCAACTTCATTAAAAGTGGTTAATATTGCAGCTGTATTTTGAGATTCTTTTAATCTTGCAGCAATTACCTGTCTAATTTTACTCATCTTGACACGTTCTTCCCTTTTTTCTTCAGAAGCAACAGTCAATCGATCAATATTGCTTTCTTCAGAAATACCAGATTTCATGTAATTCAAAACATCAGACTTTGTAACTCTACCACCAATACCAGAACCACTTATCTGATCTCGATCTATTGAATTTTCTTTCATAAGCTTTGTTGCAGATGGTGCATCTTTTTTCTGTATAAATTGCTGCATGTCATCAGCCACTGTAGTAGTAGTATTATGTGCAGAAGAAGTATCAGATGACTTAACAGCACTTGATTGCACAGTATTTATTGTGCACAATATTTGCCCTCTTTGTATCATTGCTTCATCAGTAACAAATATTTCACCAACGACACCATCCTCAGGAGAGACAATCTCAAGCGAAGTCTTATCAGTCTCTATGATAAACAACATATCACCTTGCTTTACCGTATCACCAACATTTACCGAAACTCTAATAGGAGCCTCCAATATTGACTCGCCACCAAGATTCTCAGCCTTTACTTGTATCTCGCTCATAAAATGTACCTTAAAAATTCCCAATACAGACTTAGATTATATATGCAATCATATACAATTCGACAACTAATTATGATTTAAATTATCATAGCAATTCAACATTTAAATTTCACTTTTTATACACACATCCTAAAAATTTAATTTCATTTAAGAATATATCGCTGTTTAAATTACCAAATAATACATATATTAAATCTTAATAAAAACTCTAACACCGTAAAAATTTATAAACTTTGTCACGTAAATTAACAGTCAGTTTTTCCATACACACTAAAGATAAAAAAACCTTATAAAATAACCTCAATATATAATCAGATGTCAACTTTACCGATACCATTGTGATTGAAGTACTAATTAAAGTACGCAATCTAGTTTTTTACTAACGTGAGTTTCTATTATAAAACAAATAAAACTTAACTTTACCACAAAAACTATATTCATTATCGATAAATATTTCGAATATTTAAAACAATTTTCAAAATGCTACAGTACATTATCACAATTTACTACCTATTAAATCTTCCACATCAACAAATCTACACTTTATTCACATTAATTAAGTAAAATACTTCTAAAAAAATCTTTTAAAATTTGCTTGTTAATACAAACTTTGTTTCCTGTATTTATTATGCAATCTATATCAACTGTACCATTTTTTATACTGTATTCATGTTTGACCTCTGAAAAGAAGTTGCTATGATTTATGAATTAAAATACATAATTTTAACTAGCAACAAGATCCATAGTTTCACTACTTCTTATTCAACAAATCATGGAATTTCTATTATATGAAAACTATAATAAGTTACCATAACACATTTTTATCTCATGTTTAACAATTAGCATTTAACAAAAAAACTTTAATTCTCACTCAAGTAATTTGATGAGAGATTTACTTTACAACATACAGCACAAACAGTTTGATTACCTAAATTCTAAATACTCTTGAGCTAATCTTATATAGTTATCAGCAGATTCTTTAATGTGACTTAGCTCTTCCTTAGAAAGCATCCTAAAAAATTTGGCTGGCCTACCAGCCCACAGCTCACCAGATTTAATGACTTTACCCTTTGTAACTAGAGACCCAGCTGCCAACATTGTATTCTCTTCCATCACCACTTTATCCATAATAATGGAACCCATACCAACAAATACATAATCATGTATTTGACAAGCATGTAATACACACCCATGACCAACTGTCACCATCTTTCCAACTTCTGTATCACCGTTATTTCTATCAACATGTATTACAGTATTATCCTGAATATTAGTACCCTCACCTATACTAATTAGGCCAACATCTCCTCTCAGTACCGAGTTATACCATATACTAGCATCTTTACCAATATAAACACTGCCTACAATAGAAGCAGTAGATGCAATAAATACAGTACTATCTACGTTAGGGACAAAACTCCTATAACTAATTATATTATGCATAAAACACCATTAAACCTAACTGGATGTTTATATAATATATGATTACATCAATGTTATAAACTCTATTACAAAATTGTATCAACACAAAATTAAATGTCATTATACACAGCGTAATAGTATAACTTTTTTAATATAAAATGAAAAATATTTTCAACCAATAGTTTAATAATAAATTAGTTAGTATAAATTGTTGCAACAAAAATGTTCTCTGACTAAAATTTAGAAAAAAATCGATACATCAATTAATGTATTGATATAACACAAAGATTGATATATATAAAAGCTCATAGATTTAATGATGTTTATAATGTTGCGTTATGTAGTTCTTTTGTTGTCTTGTTTATTTCTTGCTATTCAGTTACATGTCAATAGTGCAATAGCATTACCTGTACAAACAAAAGCATCACAAGCAGGAGTTTTCGATTTTCTTTCTGAAACAATGCTATTAGAACATAACCTTGATGAACAATTTGTATCTTCTTCCATGAGCAATCTAATGACTTTATATGTCACATTTTCTTACATAAAAGCTGGATTTGTAAGAATGGAAGACAAATTCAAAGCCAGTAAGGAAGCTTGGCAAAAAGGTGGTAATTCTATTTTTTTAAGAGCAGGACAATTGGTTGCAGTAAGAGATTTAATCAATGGAATTATCACAACATCTGCAAATGACGCTTGTATTACTCTCGCAGA
>CDGH01000016.1 GCA_000825765.1 Ehrlichia minasensis
CAATTGGTTGCAGTAAGAGATTTAATCAATGGAATTATCACAACATCTGCAAATGACGCTTGTATTACTCTCGCAGAAGGTATATCAGGGTCACAAGAAGAGTTTGTGAAAGAAATGAACCGCATCGCACAAAAACTTAATTTAACAAAGTCTCATTTCACTAATGTAATAGGAGCTCAAGACCAAAATCAAGTAATGTCAGCACGTGACTTAATAACCTTAATAGTAAATCTCCTCAAAGATTTCCCAGAATATTATCATCTCTTTTCTAAAAAGGATTTTAAGTACAACAATATATACCAAGAAAGTCTCAACATGCTACTGCCAGATGATAACAGGGTTGACTGTATGATTGCAGCATATACAGATACAGGATATGGAGCTATAGTTTCAGCAAACCATGAAGGAAGAAAAATATTCATGTTTATTAATGGTCTACAAACTAAAGAAGAACGTTTATCTGAGATAAAACAATTGCTAGATTACTCCTTCAATAATTTTAGCAGTAAAACCATATTTAATAAAGACAACAAAGTAAAGGA
>CDGH01000017.1 GCA_000825765.1 Ehrlichia minasensis
GGCAGGCTGCTTCTATGGGGTCTCTGTTATTGGCTGCTGGAGAACCAGGGATGCGTTATGCACTTCCTAATTCCAGAATTATGATACATCAGCCTTCAGGTGGTTTTCAAGGTCAGGCAACTGATATAGAAATACATGCTAAAGAAATCTTGGATATTAAAAGTAGGCTTAATGATATTTACGTAAAACATACAGGAAGAAATTTGCCGGAAGTTGTTGCAAATATGGAGCGTGATAATTTTATGCGAGCTGAGAAAGCTAAAGATTTTGGTATTATTGATAAAGTTATTGAGAAGCGTCTTGATATTGAGGAGAGTAATTAATATTGGAGAGATATGCCAGATAATGAAAAAAATTCTTGTAGCTGTTCTTTCTGTGGAAAGGTTCATAGTGAGGTACGTAAATTAATTGCTGGGCCATCAGTTTTTATTTGTAATGAGTGTATTGATTTATGTAGTGGTATACTACAGGAAGAGGGTAGATCTTATAAAAAGATGGATACCCTTGATTTAAAACCAAAAGAGATAAAGAAAGTTCTTGATGAATATGTTATAGGTCAAGAACATTCTAAGAAGGTTTTATCAGTTGCTGTATATAATCACTATAAGCGTTTATCGAACTCAGGTGTTATTAGTGAAGTTGAGATTTCCAAATCAAATGTTTTATTGATTGGGCCGACTGGATCTGGAAAAACTTTATTAGCTCGTACTTTGGCTAGGGTTTTGCAAGTTCCTTTTGCAATGGCTGATGCTACAACTTTAACAGAAGCAGGCTATGTTGGGGAAGATGTAGAGAATATATTATTGAAGTTGTTGCAAGCAGCTAATTTTAATGTTGATGCAGCACAACGTGGTATAATTTATATTGATGAGGTGGATAAAATATCTAGAAAATCTGAAAATACTTCTATTACTCGTGATGTATCTGGTGAAGGTGTACAGCAAGCTTTATTAAAAGTTATAGAAGGTACTGTTTCTTCTGTACCACCTCAAGGTGGTAGAAAACATCCACATCAAGAATTTATACAGATAAATACTGATAATATTTTGTTTATATTTGGTGGTGCATTTGATGGATTAGATAAAATTATAGAATCTCGTCATAGAGGTAGTAGTATGGGATTTGAAGCAAATGTACAGAAAGTATCAAAGAATAAAGACATTTTTTGTTATACAGAACCAGAAGATTTAGTGAAATTTGGTTTAATTCCGGAATTTGTTGGTAGGATTCCTGTGATTACGTCTTTAGGTGAGCTTGATGAAAGTACTTTATGCCGTATTTTAGTTGAACCAAAAAATTCTTTAGTAAAACAATATAAGAAACTTTTTGAAATGGATAATATTAATCTGCAGTTTGATGATAGTGCATTGTCAGAAATTGCAAAAAAAGCTGCTGTAAGAAAAACTGGTGCTAGAGGATTAAGGGCTATTTTAGAAGCATTATTGCTTGATTTAATGTTTGAAAGTCCTGGTGATACTGGTATTAATCAAGTAGTGATCAGTAAGAAGATGGTTGAGGAATTAATGGTAAGCTCGCACTTGTTTTTAAAACATTAAAGGTATTATATGAAAAATAAAGCTTTACTACCGGTACTCACATTGCGTGATACTATAGTATTCCCTCAGGTAATAATACCATTGTTTGTTGGAAGAGAACGATCTATTAATGCTTTAGAATATGCTGCTCAGCACAATAATTGCAAAATTTTATTATTGACCCAGATTGATGGTTCAGTTGATAATCCTACTGCTGATGATTTATATAAGGTAGGTACAGTAGCGGAAATAGTGCAGTTATTAAGACTGCCTGATGGTGCAGTGAAGATTCTAATTAAAGGAGAAAATAGAGCTAAAGTAATAGATATTGTTGAAGATAATATGTTTTTCAAAGCAAATGTCTCTGTTGTATATGAAGGTGATTTGGTAATCGATGATAAACTTGAAGCATTAAAAAGATCAGTATTAAGTGAATTTGATAGCTGGAATAAGTTGAGTAAAAAAATACAAGCAGAAGCTGCAGCATCAATTTATGATATGAAAGAGTTAAGTAACTTGGCGGATGTTATAGCATCTCATTTAAGTATAAAAATTTCAGATAAGCAGGTAATTCTTGAAACATTCAATGTTACTAAAAGGTTAGAAAAAATATATGATTTCTTAAAATTAGAAATTAGTGTATTAAATGTTCAGAAAAAAATTCGTAATCGTGTTAAGTCTCAATTTGAAACAACTCAGAGAGTTTATTACTTAAATGAGCAATTAAAAGCTATACAAAAAGAATTGGAAGAAAGTGATAGTTCAAGTGTAGATATAGATTCTGCTAGTGAATTTGAAAAGAGGATAAATTCTACTCCATTGTCTGATGAAGCTAAAGAACGTCTTACTGCTGATTTAAAGAGATATAAAAAAATGAATTTTATGTCTCCTGAGGCGAATATAATATCTAGTTATCTTCATTGTGTACTTGATTTGCCATGGGGTAAATATTCAAATGCAAAAATTAATATGAGTAATTCCATAAAAATATTAGATAATAACCATTATGGAATGCATAAGATAAAAGAAAGGATATTAGAATTTTTGGCTGTTTTAAAGCGTCTTAAAAAGCCTAAAGGGCCTATATTATGTTTAGTTGGGCCTCCTGGTGTGGGGAAAACTTCTCTTGCTAGATCAATTGCTGAAGCAACAGGTAGAAATTTTATACATATGTCTTTAGGTGGGATACATGATGAATCTGAGATAAGGGGGCATCGTAGAACTTATGTAGGTGCAATGCCAGGTAAGATTATTAAAGAAATGAAGAAAGCAAAAACGTGTAATCCTTTGTTTTTATTAGATGAAATAGATAAGATAGGATCTGATTTTCGTGGTGATCCTACAGCTGCATTGCTTGAAGTATTAGATCCTGAGCATAACAAGCATTTTGTTGATCATTATATAGAAGTAGAATTTGATCTTTCAAATGTTATGTTTATTGCGACAGCGAACACTTTAAATTTAAGTAAGCCATTGATCGATCGTATGGAGATAATCAATATATCTGGATATACAGAAAATGAAAAGCTAGAAATTGCCAGGACACATTTAATTCCAAAGTTGTATAAAGATCATGGGCTACAAGAGAAAGAATGGAGTATTTCTGATGATGCAATATATCACCTGATAAGAATGTATACTAGAGAAAGTGGTGTGCGGAATTTTAAAAGGGAAATTGCTAATCTTATGAGAAAGGCAGTGAAGGAAATACTGATTAACAAAGAAGTAAAAAGTATTGCTATAGACATGGATAATATTGAAAAATATGCAGGTGTAAGAAAGTTTACTTTTGGAATGATAGAAAAAGAGAATCTAGTAGGTATGGTAACAGGGTTAGCATATACTGATTCAGGTGGAGATATTCTAACAATAGAATCAGTTTTGATGTCTGGTAAAGGTGAAGTCAAATACACTGGTAAGTTAGGTGAAATAATGCAGGAATCTGTTAAAGCTGCATATAGTTATGTACGTTCTAGGTGTTTAAGTTTTGGAATAAATCCTAAGAAATTCTTAGAAAATGATATACATGTTCATGTTCCTGAAGGTGCGGTTCCAAAGGATGGACCATCTGCAGGCGTAGCTATGTGTACTTCAATTGTATCATTGATGACTCATATTCCAGTAAAAAATACTGTTGCTATGACTGGTGAGGTGACTTTGAGGGGAAGAGTATTACCTATTGGTGGTTTGCGTGAAAAATTATTAGCTGCATTAAGAAGTGGTATAAAGACAGTAATATTACCATCTAGAAATGAAAAGGATATAGTAGAAATTCCAGATAATATTAAAGAAGGGTTAGAGCTAGTTTTTGTTTCTAATGTTGATGAAGTAATTAGTGCAGCATTAGCTAATCAAGTTGTTGATATTGTAAAACAGGATCATATTGTAACACAAGATATGGTTGAAATAGATGATTTAGATGCAATACAGCATTAGATTTAGGTAAGTTTTGTGCTGTTAAGAGAGTGAAGTGTTTTTGCTAGTTTTTTAGTTAAGCATCTTGTATTTCTAAATATTAGTACTGCTACCTTTATGTACTTAAGAGTATTGTAAATTTTTGTATGCAAAGTGCTAATGCTTCAGCACTGATAGGATTGTAGATCTAATCTAAAAATAATTTGCAAATTGAAAGTGCCATTTAGTAGTAAGTCAGTTGTGATTTTTCTAATCTAGCTTACCTATGATCTTTTGTTGTGACTTTGACAAATATTTTTATAGTCTTTGATATTACACCAAAATTTATCGTAAATATATTACAAGCAGCTATTGCATGTTTGTATTTATTATCTTGTGATCACCTTGTAATAAATAGAATGGGAAAAGTAATTCCTCAACATTATTAAAAAAATATCTAGTCTATTTTCATCTACAAAACTAATCAATACCTCATTATCCTCAAATTTAAGAAAGGTGCTGAGTTAGCATTACGCTGTTTGCATTATTTCTGTGTATTCATTTAGCAATAGAAGCTATGTTGAAGATAATTCTTCAAAATTATTTTGAAAAAATATTTTATCTATTTCCATCTGCAAAACTAGTTAATACCTCTCATTACACACAAATTTATAAAAATACTGAATTAGTTGTTAGGTTGTATACATTATTGTTTAGGTGTTCATTTTAGTAATGAACACAATGTTAAAAATCATTCTTCAACTCAATACCTCCTCTATAATAGCTACTAGCGCACTGGAATTGTACAGAATTGAATAATGTTAGTGTCTTGTATGTATTGTAGAGATAATTTGATGTATTAAATATAGTGTGTTGAAGCAATATCAATCATTGTTATGTTAGTATGATATTTTAGGCATTAATCTCTATTAATAGCAATTTTGTGTTTGCATATGTTGTTTAGTAAATAAAGAAGTGTTTTATATGATGTGAGATTAAGTTATGTGTTAGTGTGCTATTAATAAAGAATAGATAATTTGTAAGTGTTATTTATTATGGAATGTACATTTTGATGTGATGTCTGATATATATTATTTTAGTGGTATCATGATGATATGTATATTTCATATAGGTATTAAATACAGCGTAGTGTATTGTTGAAACAATAATTTGTATACTGATATTTTGTTTTAAATCAATAAATGGTTTTATTCTATTCAATTTTATGTGATTAAGTTGAAAATGTGTTGTTGTGAGGTAATGTCTGCTAATATTTAGAGAGAGTGCCTTGTAAAATTATGGTATTTTTTTGATAAGCTTATAAAATTGAATGTTTATATAAGTTGTGTTGTGATTAGTATGTGAAATATAATTATGTTTTTAATAATCATAGCGTCAACTTTTTATTGTAAATTACTGTAGTATATGGTAAATAAATCTATTGGCTATGTTTAGGGGCTGTAGCTCAGTTGGTTAGCAGCGGGTCGCTCATAACGATCAGGTCGTAGGTTCAAGTCCTACCGGCCCCACTTTATGTACTTCTCTTGAAGTTAGTTCTAAATTTACATAAATTTCTTTAAAAATATAGTATTTACAATGTATATCTTTCTTGTGGGTTAAATTGACTTTTATACAAGTTCATATCTTTATATTATTTAATGTTAGTAATAAATTAGTGTCTAACTTGCTTTGTATATACATTTGATGTAAATATGCTGTGTATCACTGAATATGTTTTACTATGAAGATAATATTTATGGGTTCTCCTGAATTTTCTGTATCAGCACTTTCTTGTCTTTTAGAGGATGGGTGTCATAAAGTTGTTGCTGTGTATACAAAAATTCCTAAGCCTGCTGGAAGAAGAGGTAGAATACTTACTAAGACACCTGTTCATATTATTGCAGAGCAAAATAATATAGAGGTTAATACACCAAAATCTTTAAAACATGATGGTGAACAAGAGAAGATTTTATCTTTGAATCCTGATGTTATTGTGGTTGTTGCATATGGGTTAATTATTCCACAGGGTGTGTTATCAATCCCTAAGTATGGATGTATAAATATACACCCATCTCTATTACCAAAGTGGCGTGGTGCGGCACCTATACATTATGCAATTTTATCTGGTGATGATAAAACTGGAGTTACTATTATACAAATGAATGAACAATTGGATGAAGGTGATATTTTATTGCAAAGGGATATTCCTATAGATGAGCAAGATAATATTGATACTTTGAGTAAGAAACTCGCTCATTTGGGAAGTTCAATGTTAATTGAAGTGTTGAATAACATTGATAATTTAGTTCCCGTTAAACAAAGTAGTGATGATGCGACATATACTAATAAAATAATAGATTTTCGTATAGACTTTAATGAAACAGCTGATGTTATATGTAGAAAGGTTAGAGCTTTATATCCTAGAGCTTTTTTATTGTTTAATGGAAAAAGATTAAGGATATTAAAGGCTAGTTATTATTCTGATAGCAATGTGCAAGGTTTAAACCCTGGTGTAGTTGTTAATTCTCGTATGAATATTAAATGTAAAAATAGTGTTTTAGTACCGCTTGTAGTACAGATGGAAGGAAAAAATCCATGTGATATTGATGATTTTATACTTGGTTATAATGTCTTAAATGGTTCTGTTGCTTAATATAACTGTGTAATGTGAAAAAAATATGCATGTTTTATGATGTGTTAGTAGTATGTACTGTAACACTTTATCTTTATGTGAATTTTATATATTAGTTTTGTATTAATTAAATACTGATCTTTAATCAGAAAATGAAATAGTGTTGTATTGTGTTCATAGTTGGCTATGCTCAATTGACAGTGTTACCTTTATAAAATATATTAGAATATATTTGAATGTTAAAGAGAAACCTGATATGGGGTATGTTGTTTCAACTTTTTATCGTTTTATACACTTATCTAATTATTATGATATTCAACCTGTATTGAAGGAGTTTTGTGTACAGCATGATATAAAAGGTACTATAATTTTATCTGAACAAGGAATTAATGCTACAATAGCAGGTGATCAGAGTGCATTAAATCAGTTTTTCTCTTTTCTGGATCTGGATGATAGATTAAAAAACATTCAATATCATAAGAGTTTTTCTATGCATAATCCTTTTTCTAAAATGAAAGTTAAATTAAGGAATGAGTTGGTCCGTTTAGGTATTGAAAATTTTGATAATTCCGTCTGTGGAGAATATGTTAGTCCGCAGGATTGGGATGATTTAATTTCTAAGTCTGATGTTTATACTATAGATACTAGGAATACTTATGAAATTAACTTTGGAAAATTTGAAAATGCGATAAATCCTCAAACAGAATGTTTTCGTGATTTTCCAGAATGGGCTGTCTCTTGGGCATCTGATAAAATAGAGCAAGATCCTATTATTGCAATGTATTGTACAGGTGGTATTAGATGTGAAAAAGCTACAGCTTTTATGAAGAATTTAGGATTTAATAAAGTATATCATTTGAAAGGAGGAATATTAGAGTATTTTAAAAGTACTAAAAATGCAAAAAATCTTTGGAAAGGTGATTGTTTTACTTTTGATGATAGGATTGTAGTTGACGATAATTTAGTTCCTGGAAGTGTGAAATGTATTTCATGTGATGTTCATGTGACGCGAGAAGAAATGAAATCTGTAACCCGAGGTAATGTATTATGCTTCTCTTGTAGAGAAGTTGCAAAAGTATAAGTTTTTTACTTAGTAGTGTAACTTGATTCATGTCTTCTATGATATTTAAAAATGTTTTAATAGTAACAAAGCTTGATATACTGAGGTTTCACTAATTAGAAAACTATAGCTTACTATAAAAGTTTTTTGTAAGTTTTCTTATCAAGTTGGTAATAAATATTAGTGTTGTTATTGGGTTTTTTATAAATCATATTAGCCAATTGCTTCATAAGCTTGTTCTTTAGTAATGTGTAGTTAGAAGTGTGTGAGTAATAAGAAAATTTATCGTGTAATGCATTACTAATTAAGTACCGCTGTGGTTTACTATCAGTATTTTTTATAAGTTTTTTTATTTAACTTTATTATTGGGTTTTTATACTGATATTAATCTCTAGCTCATCATAGTTGATGTTGCTTAGTATTTAAAAGATATATAAGATAATATTTTAATGAAAAGTTTATAATTTAGAATTACTTGTTTTGTACTTTGTATATATAATTAAATAAGACAGGTTTTTTGGATAAGTCTTTTATGTTCTACTAATTGCCTTTTTTATATGAACACTTCTGTCATTTTAAATTTACATTTAATTTCTGATTCTACATGTGAAACTGTTGCTGCGGTTGCTAGATCTGCATTGGAGCACTTTAGATCTATCGAAGTGAATGAGTTTGTGTGGTCATTCATTAACAGTTGTGAACAGATAGATAAAATCATGTCATTGATTGAACATGATAAGTATAATTTTATCATGTATACAATGTTTGATGATGATATAAGAAGATATTTAAAGCAAAAAGCTGAGGTGCAAGAAATCCCATGTATCCCTGTATTATCGCGTGTTATTAGAGAACTGTCCTGTTACTTACATATTAAAAAAGATCCGTATGTTAATACTAGTATAGGATTAGATGATGAATATTTTACACGTATAGATGCAATTAACTATACTGTTGCACATGATGATGGGCAGAATCTTTGGGATATAGATAAAGCTGATATAATTATCTTGGGTGTTTCTAGAACTTCAAAATCTCCTACTAGTATATATCTAGCTTATCGTGGATATAGGGTAGTAAATATACCATTAGTAAACTCTATTAACTTATCTGTAGATTTATCAAATATGAAAAATAAACTTATTGTTGGTTTGACTATTGATATTGATAGATTAATAGAGATAAGAAAAACGAGGTTAGTTTCTATGAGAAATCAAAACAATTATCAGTATGTTGATTATGAACATGTATTAGTTGAGATTAAAGAAACGAAAAGAATATGTATGCAGAATGGCTGGCCTATTATAGATGTTACACAAAAATCTGTTGAAGAAATAGCTGCAACGATTATTCAGTATTTTAATAAAATGCAACATTAGTAATAGATATTTTATTTGTATCAAATTGTATAGGAGTATTATATAGCAATGCTTCTTCTAACAATAATATTATGTTTCCCATATTTTCTGCAATGATTATACATGTAATGTTGAGTGCATTTAAAATTTTATATAGGATAGTAGACTTTATATTTTATTATGGTAATACCTTAAGGTATCAATGTGATTTAATATAATTTATTGTTATGAATATATTGGTGTGATATTTAATTATTGATACACATGGCATAGGGTGGCATATAGATCTTATGTTTGTGTTAAGTGCATGTTCTTGCATTAATAGCAATGGATTAATGTATAGATCTACATTTCTGTATAAACTCATGTGTAGCCTCAGCTGGGTTTTTACTATTTAAAACTGCAGATACAACAGCTACACCATTTACTCCAGTTTCAATTACTAAATCAGCATTTGACAGATTAATACCACCAATAGCCACAATACTAGAACGTGAGTTTTTTACCCAATAACTTAGTAAATCCACACCTTGTGGCATAAAATCCATATTCTTTAATGTAGTTGGAAAAATAGGTCCAAATGCAATATATGAAGGACGTAGATATCTAGCTATTGCTAATTCATGATAGCAATGAGTACTAATACCTAACCTTAACCCTGCATTAAATATTTCATTAAAATTTGCATCTTTTATATCTTTCTGTCCTAAATGTACACCATAAGCCTTATATTTGATTGCAAGTTGCCAATAATCATTAATAAATAGCTTTACATTATTTTGATTTGCAAGACGCACACCTTCTTTT
>CDGH01000018.1 GCA_000825765.1 Ehrlichia minasensis
TTGGCTCTATTTGAATATTTGGATTTACTTGTATTTCTGGATTATTAATTAATTGCTCTTCAATATTAAGATTGATCATATTTTCTTCTTCTGTACTGTATGTGTTACTAGTCACTGGGGTTTCTTGTGTAGTGTTATTGTTTTGTGTTCTATTTGGCATAATATTTCTTCCATTAATACAATAATTAAGCGTGTACCAATATGTTAAGATTTTTTAAATATTGGGTAATATTTTCATTAATAGTCTAACATTTATAAAAAAATTAGTCAATATTAATAAGTTGTACCTTTTTCTATAAAAATAGTTAATAAATATGTGACTATACTAAGAACTTAGGTAATTAATATAATTTATTAATATTTTGTTTCTACTATTTGTTTTCTATAAATTAAGTGTTTTTTTAAACTTTACTTTTTCATTTTTGTGTCGGGTTGTGACAAAATATTAATTTAGTATGATTACTTAAAATCGATGATTTCTACTTTAACGCAATTATTAAGATATATTTCATAGTGTTAACTTACTAAATATAGCTCATAGTTAAGATGAAGATAGTTAACATGTTGAATAACGGTACTAGTATATTGCAAGATGAAAGTGATGAAGTGATAGATGATGAGCAGTTAGGTTTATCTGGTAATAATAACGTTAATGATACTAAACTTGTGTTGTCCGAATCGGATATTGCAAAATTAAGTCAAGTGAGGACGCAAGGAATACCTCCTGATCGATTGCTTGCTATAAACAGTTTGTTAACTGA
This sequence comes from Ehrlichia minasensis, assembly GCA_000825765.1. Classification (GTDB taxonomy): domain Bacteria; phylum Pseudomonadota; class Alphaproteobacteria; order Rickettsiales; family Anaplasmataceae; genus Ehrlichia; species Ehrlichia minasensis. Next base: position 762 of record CDGH01000018.1, read on the forward strand.
TGCTTCATTAGCTAATAACTTTTCCTCTGTTTTTAATGAACTTTTATCATTTTTAAGGTGTAGGAAAAAAAAGAAGATAAAACAAGATTTGCAGTTTATTGTATTTCAGGATGAAAAAGGACGTTACAGTATTGTAAATAGCATTGAGTCAATACATTCAAATTATGCTTTAGAAAACCAAGTTTTACAAGGTCATGTTTATATATGTGATATTTGTAGTTTAGCGTTGGTATTTCCTGATGGTTCAGTAGAAAGAGAAGCTTTTCTTTCATTAGTCTTTAATAGTACTTTTAGTAAAAAAGGTACTGAAATAAGTACACTTAGAGTCAGGTGTTTTAGTAAAGATGTTATAGAGTATACTGATGTAAGTTTGAATGGAGAATCACTGTGGTATGCGTTAGAACATGAAGATGTCCTAGCAGTTAAAGTGATGTCTCGTGTTTTAAACAGACTTGAAAAACGCAATAGTATCTTGGAAAAAGCAATAAAAAGTGCGTTACTGCAAGTAATACAGCAAAGAAATAATGTTTCTGATAATTTTTTAGAGTGCGTTAATCATATTCTAGAAGCCAAAGTTGAAGATTTTGATTTAGATGCTAAAGAAAATAAAAACATTGCGCAAATGTTCAAAGACTTTACTCGTGTTGTGTGTGATGAAGAATCATTGTTGTCTAGAATATGTAAAGCAGCGCATGAAAATATAATAAAGACTGTATGCGTAGTTGAATTAGAAAGAATAAAAAAAGCTAAAGCAGAATGTGCGAAGACTGATTTGCCAGAAGTGCAGCATAGTGATGTTCAGGATATGCAGCTAGTTAATATGCGTTACGGCACAGATAATGATAATATTCTCTGTGTATTAGTGCGATCAGATAGCATAAGTCTATTAAAGCTTCTGTTTGAGAAGTATAAATTAGATATTAATGCTGTAAATGCTTACGGTTATACAGTACTACATTTTGCAGCTTTGTATAATGCAAAAAAATGTGCAAAGTTTTTGTTAGAGAGTGATTCAAAAATTTTTCATCAACCTTCTAAATCTCAATTAACACCTTTTCATTTAGCTGCAAGTACTAATTCAGTAGAGGTGTTGCAGCTGTTAGCGAAGCATAAGCCAGGTGCTATATATGATAGAGATAGTATGGGCAGGAATATTATGCATCATGCTGCTATTGGTGGTGCTCTTGATACTATATTATGTTGTCTGACTCTTGGTGTGGATGTTAATGCTCAAGCAACTATATATGATAGTGATGGTGAAATAGATGAAGTGGTGAATACTGGTAGGAGTTGTACAGCATTACATTTTGCCATTGAGGAAGGAAAATTAGATGTAGTAAGTTGTTTGTTATCATGTAGTGATATAGATTTATCGATTAAGAATAGTGAAGGGCATACTCCAATAACTACTGTGGATCGTAATGGTAATAATTTATTGCATCAGTGTGTTGTGTCTAATAAGGTTGGACTGCTTACAAAAGCTTTACTATTAGGGTGGCAACACATTGTTTCAGAGAAAAATAATGCAGGTCAGACTGCTTTTGATCTTGCTATTGCGAATGGTAGGGTTATGTGTGCTGTATTATTATTGCAGCTTTTGTGTGAACAACTGAAATGTAAAGGTAATGAGTGGAAGAAGATTTTTGAAAGTAGTGATAGCAATGGTAATACTTTGTTACATCAAGCTATAGCGTCACGTAATATTACTTTAGTGAAAAAAATATTATCTTTTCGTGATATTAAATTAATGCATGCAAATAAAGATAATGAAACTCCGTTAGATGTAGCGATAAAAACTGGTAATGCTGAGGTTATAAGTCTTCTAATTAAAGATAGTAGGCAAAATTTGATTTTTGATAATGATAATAGTTATGTAATAAAATTAATGCACAGAGGATTAATAACAAAAGAAGTTTATCAAATTATTAAGAATAGGTGCTTAAAAAAGGAGAGATGTAGTTATGCTAAATTAGGTGTATCTCTCATATTAACTTTTGTACTAATTACATGTATTGCAATATTTTGTATTCTGAAATATAACAAGGAACTACAAAATGCATTTGGCATAGGTGGCAATACACAAATATTTTTTATTGCTATTACTGTTTTTTTACTAGCTATAATTTGTATGGGCTGTTGTCTACTTGGTATGTATCATATTAAATTGACGGAACATGAAAAATTGTTGCGTCTTGAAATTAGTGATACACGTTTTTTTACATCTGACAATAATTCAGTTTCTTCTGCTTCTGTTAGTAGTGGATACGTGGGCACAAATATTAGTGATAAAATATTATCTTCGGCATCATCTACTGAAGGAAGTGGTGATAAGAAAATGCAAGATGTAATGATAGATGTAAATCAAGACGTTATCAACAAAACATCAGAAAGATCACAAATGAGGAGTAACACTTCACAGAGAAGGCATAGTATAGCAGCTAAAAGGCCAGATCGATTAATACACACACAAGTTTCACCTTCTGTGAAATCAGTAGAACAATGTGCAAATGGCACTACTTTAGCTTCTCTTCACTAAACAGTACATGCTTTCTTGCTACAGGATCATACTTGCGAAAAGAGAGCTTGTTAATTAACTTTTTAGGATTGCGCTTTTTTACATAGAAAAAACCAGTTTTTGCACTGCTTGCTAGTTTCACAAGTAAAGTAGAACCTTTTTTAGCCATAAACAACAAGTAACTTAAGTAATAACCTCCTAAGCATATTAATAAATTACTTACTAGTCAAGTGACTATTTTTTGTTAGTGATATTAGATATTAATCAACGTTAATTATATTTTGTATTTTCTTTTTATCAGTTAAAATATAGAATTTTAGCTTTAACTAGTAGTGTTTGTTTATGTTAGTTTCTTGGCTTCAAATCTTGGTTAAAATTATAGGTAAAATATTACCAACTAGATTAATAAGCACTTTTTTGGGTACAGGATATTTACCAGCATGGCAAAGTCATTGGGCTGCAGTATTATCTTTAATATTGGCTTATATATTATTTTATTTGATATATGGAATGTATTATGTATCGTATGGGTTGTTAGTCACAAGTGCTTTAATAGCTGCATTTTTTTTGAAAATATCATTAGTACTTGTTGTAGTGTCTATAATATCAATCTTTGTTTTTCAATCTCATAATTCTACTGATAGTAGAAGTGATATTATAGTAGTACAAATAGCATTAGGACAACTTTTAGTTGTTGCATTAGCTATGCCTGCAATAATTGCAGTGTATAACTACTTGTCTGTATTTTATGGAAGAATATGTGAGAGTATTTTTATATGTCCTACTTGGTTTAATGAATTTATGCGTTTTTTAATATTTTTTTTGATACCATTTGTCTTTTTTAATATAATTGAGATAATAAAACCTTGGCCTATCTCTAATTTTCAAATATCATATAATAATTGTTTTTCTATAGTATCTGAAGGGTTGATATTAGTACTTTACACATTGTTAGTAATGTATCTTGCTGCATTTATATGTTTTGACTTAACTATTCATGATGCAGTAGCACTAAATGAATATATTTTTACTTTGATGAAATTCAGGTAAAATGATGGGTATAATAAAAAATTACAATGTAACTTTACTTTTTATAGCAAGTGTTGTTGCACTGTCTGTAGCATATATAGCTCAATATTTGTTTGGTATGCTTCCTTGTAAATTGTGTTTATATGAACGTATACCGTACTTTATTAATATTGGGTTGTTTGTTGTCTATTTATTTAAGCCTTCCAAAATAGTGTTTTTTGTCATGTGTTTATGTTATATGTGTAATATATTCATTTCAGGTTATCATGTTGCTCTCGAGCATGGGTGGGTGGCAGATATTGTAGGATGTACAGACAATGCACAATCTTTGAGTTTTGATGATATTAAAAATTCTTTACTAGATGTGAATGTGGTAGTATCCTGTGCTCGTCCTAGTGTTGTATTTATGGGGTTATCTATTGCAGAATGCAATCTTATATATTGTGTATTATGTTTTACATTAGGTATTCATTTATTTGTGAAGCAATATGTTACAGGAAAATAATCTATTAGAGCAGTCTATTCGTGTAAATCATGCTGGAGAATATGGAGCAGTCTGTATATACTCTGGTCAAGAGTTAGTTTTTCGTAAAATGCCTGTTGGTCAGAAAATTTCAGAGATGAAAAAACAGGAGCAGCAGCATTTTAATTATTTTGATTCTGTTATGAAAGATAGAAAAATACGTCCTACTGTTTTTTTACCAGTATGGCATGTTATGGGAGTAATGTTAGGTGTTACTACGGCTTTAATGGGTGAAGATGCTGCTATGGCATGTACTGTTGCTGTAGAGGAAGTAATAAGTGATCATTATCAAGATCAAATTACTACTTTAGATGATAGTGAGTTGAAAGATAAGATTATACAATTTCGTAATGAAGAAATAGAACATCATGATACTGCCATGTGTCATAATTCTGGTAATGCTGGTAACTATAATATCTTATCTTTTTTTATAAAGAAAGCATGTAAAGTTGCTATTTGTATTTCTAAAGTTATATAGCTCTTGATAATATTGATTGATACTCACTTAGTGTAAATGTACTATAATGTTATGTAAATTATTTACCTTCTCTATAGCCATTGGTGTTGTTTTGAATATAAACAACACGTGGTTATTATACTTACAAAGTATCTCAAGAGTTTTAAAACTGTAATGTTGCTGGATATATAATAATTAATATTACTGTTGAGTGTAAAATGGGAATCATGATTCTAGTGACACATAAATATCTTGTCTTTTTTTCTGTAATTCTATGAGTGTGTTTCTGAGTTATATGGTACTGTAGTTTTACTTAAAATGTGGTAATGTGTTGAAATAAACAACAGAAAGTGAACTATTTGAAGTATGTTAAATAAAGGTTCTGATGTGTTTTTGTAATATATTAATTATCTGCTAATTTAGGAAATAAAGAGTATTCATTTACTACTGCAAAGATACTTTTGTATTTTATATAATGATGATATGTTATTGTCTAGAATATATAAAGTGACATGTTGAAAATATAGTAAAGGTTGTATGTAAAAAAAGGAATGTGTGTAGTATTATTATATATGCATCTGCTTTGATAATGGTTTGTGTAAAATGTAATTGATACAATGCTGCTAAGTGTGACGTTTTAAAATAAATAAGGTTATTTTATAGAAATACTTATATGGGTCTTGTTGTGTGTATAAGTAATTTTTTTGTTGTGTTTTATTAAAAGTCATTAATATTTTGACATAAATATTTTAGAATGTATTGTTTGCTTTTGTTAATCTTGCCTATTGTGTGGCGTATAGACAATACACAATCTTTATTTTAATGATATTCAAAGTTTTTTACTGGATTGATAGTATCCTGTGCTTGTCCTGGTGTTGTATTTATATGGTTGTTTATGGCAGATATATATTGTGTGCTGTATTTTACATTAGGTATGCATTTATTTGTGAAACAATTATTTGTGAAACAATATGTTGCGAAAAGTAATCTATTAGAACAGTCTGTTGATAAATCGTACTGTAGGATATGTGGCAATATGTATAATACTCTGGTTAAGAGTGGGTTTTTCGTAAGATTAATGTGAAATTATGTCTATGTTGCTTTGTCTTGTAATTTTTTAGGTAGATATTTATAAAATATTTTTGCATTCTTAACATATCCATCCACCACCGAGCATTCTGTCTCCATCATATATAACGCATGCTTGTCCAGGAGTTACTGTACAATATGTATCTTGTAATAGTACGGTTGCTTTGTTTATATCATTTGGATAGATAATTGCTGTACTACCGGAGTGAGATGATCTTAATTTCACTTTTACACCTAGTCCATTACATGGAATTTTATCTTTAAGTAGCCAGTTTATGTTTTCTATGTGTAATTTGTTTCGCAATAATGCAGATTTTGGACCTACTGTTACTTCATTGGTATCTGGGTTTAATTTTGTAACGTATAATGGTTCTTTGGATGCTAATCCAATACCTCTTCTTTGTCCAATTGTAAAGTTTACTATACCATTATGTTCTCCCAATATGTTTCCGTTAATGTCTATAATGTGACCTTTTTTTACAGTTTGTGGCCTTAGGTGTGAAATTGTGTTTTTATATGTGTCTGTTACGAAACATATGTTTTGACTATCCGGTTTGGCTGCTACTGACAGGTTAAAGTACTTTGCTAATTTTCTTATGTTATCTTTATGAAAATTTCCTAGTGGGAACCTAAGAAACTTTAGCTGTTCTATTGTAGTTGCAAATAAAAAATAGCTTTGATCTTTTTTCGTGTCTTTGCTTGAGTATACATATATCTCATCATCTTGCTCTACTTTTCTAATGTAATGACCAGTTACTAGAACATCTGCACCGAATGATTTAGTCGTATTGAGTAGATCTCTAAATTTGATAACTTGGTTACATTTTACACATGGTATAGGCGTTTTTCCTTGTGCATATGTGTCTATAAAGTTTTCTATTACTTCTTCTCTAAATACTTTTTCATAATTGAGAGTGTAGTGTGGGAAACCCATACTTGATGCTACTTGTTTTGCATCTTGAGTATCTCTGCTGCCACAGCATCCTCCTTTCCCACTAGTGTTATTGTATAGTTGTAAAGTAATGCCAATAACTTTGTACCCTAATTTATGAAGTAATGCTGCTGCTACTGAACTATCAACACCACCAGACATAGCGACAACTACAGTTGTTGATGAAGGTGACTTATTTTTAACGAGTTGATCTATTTTAAAGTCATCAAGCATTGTTCATGAAATATCTTTTTTTCATTATAACATGTAAGTTTTATATGTGAAATATGTAATTATCTTGTTAATGAAGTGATGTATTGGTTTTTTTGAATAGCTTCTGTATTGATGTTGTTGATGTGTTTTTTGTGAGGTTGTTATCATAGATATAAATTTGTAATGATTGGTTAAGGGCATTATTTTAAGTGTTATTGTGTTATGGGTGTTGTATTTTATATTGTGTAATATAATTTAAAAATTTTGATAAATTTGAAGCATATTTGGTATTGTTTAGTGAATTTGTGCAGTATGTTATTTTAGATATAGCTGTATTGTGAAAATAATTTTTATATTTTTGTAATGTATAATTTTAGCGTATGTGACTTTGTATAGCTGGTTGATGCTGTGAATTTATGTATGAATAAATGTTATATATGTAAATTTATGAAGTGACATTGCAAAACATTGATTTTATATAACAGTTAGAAAAGATCATTGAGATCAGGTTCAGTATATAATTTAGTGTCTGATAAGTTCTTTAATATGTTGTGTACATCATGGTAGTGTATTTGATGTTTTTCTATAAGCTCATTGATATTTTTTATAATACCTGAGTTTTTAATTTCTGAAAGATTATCTTCTCTAATGAATTGTTGTGTTGTAGTATCGCATTCTATGATTTCATATAGATGTAAATTATCAGTAGAAACTTTATTTATAAAAACTTGTGTAATTATTGCTACTAGATGTGTTGAAAGTATTTTTAAAATTGATTTTTTGTGTGGAAATAATGCTGAAATTCCTTCTAAAGCACATGAGCATGAAATGGTATCAGTAAATGCTATAACTGATAATCCCATGTTAATACACATAATGGCTGTATTTATTAAATTAATATTATTAAAATTACTGAAAAGTACAATGTCAGCTGATTGATTTTTTATGAATGTAGGTTCAGCTTGTGATAAATTATATATGCTGATTAGTGATTTATTGGCTTTTTGAATTGACATTTGGTTATTGCTGAAAACCAATACGTGTTTTTTCTGGTTATTATTAATCTGATGTAGAATGGATAATAAAGTATTTGTATTACATATGTTACCAGTAAATAATAATAGACCTTTTGAATATATGCTAATTATTCTATTAAGTTCTTTTTCAAATTCTGGTGCCAGTGTAAGTTCATTTATTATAATGTCAACTGTAATTTTGCAAGACTGACTAGTATGTGAAATATATATGTATAGTTGATGGGAGTCGTTAAAGTTAAGTGTAGTATTAAAAAATTTTTGGGCCTTATATATCTTATATTCTTCTGCTTTTAATATTGATTTTATAATTTCTTCTATCTCTTCTGTGAGTATGCTTTTAGTATGTAGAAATTCTATATTGTTAAATCTCCTAATAGCTGGAGGATTATTTGGTGTTAAGTATAAGTAATTGGATGAGTATCCTATAGATGACTGTATAAGTTGTTTGAAAAGTAACATATTTTATTTTTCTAATAATGATTAATTTGGTATGTAATTTCATATTGAAATCTTATTAATATTATTATGATATTGCTAATTTTATCTAAAGTGTTGTAATACAATGATAATGAACTAAGATCTGTACTGGCTTAATAGTATTGCACACCATTTGTTATGTGTTTTGATTTTATTATGTTGTTATCTTAAGTTACTTAGAAGCTACAATCAATGACATGTATAAAGTATGTAAAATATTTCAAAAGTTTAGTAATGTTTTAGTATATATGTTCTTAGATAATAACTGTGGATTTTTTTATGCATGTGAATACTTTTATTAAATATGTAATATATTATGAAGTCTAAAGTTTAGTAACTGACGTGCTAATGTATCTTTATCCTTTTTATTTTTTATGAAGAAATAGTGATAAATATTTTATTTGTTGTTATGTGTGTATGCTACTGTGGTACTCTGTACATTCTGTAAATATTGTCCACAATGTTGTAATATGTTATATGATATAAAATTTGGTAGTTGGTATACTACTCTATTGTGGCTTTTTTCTATTAGTATGGCATTTGTTATATTTTTGTTATAGTATTTGACTGGTTTTGTCCTTATAATATATCGTTTCATATTTTCAGGAAAATGTAATGTTAATTTTATATTTTCGTATGAAATAGGACTATAAATGTTATTTGGGGTTGATAGCATTGAAAAGGTTAATTGAGATTTGATTTTATATTTTAGTGCATCAGTATTGTCGATGTCATTTATATGTGTTACAACTATATAATTTTCAATATTTTGTGTTATTGTATAATTATTTATTAAGTTTATAGATGTGATAGTATTGATTCCTTGTATTGCATAATCACTTACTTTTAGATTTGGATTGAAAATGTTATTTATTATATTATATGCAGTACTTAAATATCCTCCTTGATGAAAGTGTGTCACTAATTCATGTATAATATTTTGTTGGATTTCTATATTTCCATCTATTTTTGAGAAAATGTTATTTAAAATCGCAGCTCCATGAATTCTATTTGATAAATTTAAGATACTTTTTTGTGCATCATGTGCATTTATACTTGATAGGTATGATAAGTACATATCTGTAAATGGGTCTTGTTGCTGACTGTATGTGTAGCTTAAGGACATGTTTTTTATTTCATTTCTATCAGTTTGTTGGTTTTGAATTTTAATGTCAGTTCGATGAAGATCAGTAAGAAATGTTGTGCCAGTGATTATATCGAATGTAGTATCGTTTTTTCCATCATTTGAAATGGAAAGCATAAGTTTTGGCATATCTTCTACTGTGAGGGAAGAAAAATACTGTTGAAAAATTTCTGGTTTTTCAGTTTTATTGTTTTTGCTAAGGCATAAAGATATTATGATTAGCATTGATATAAAGAGTATAAATAGTGCTACTAAAGCAATTGATATAGCGATTGTCTCATACATAAAAAGTTTCCATGAAGTTTTATGCAATATAGAAGCTATTGCTCAGGTTAAATAATTGTTGCTTAATATATTGTGTTAGTGAAAATTAATAATATTATATCTCCTTGCGCTAGTTTGGTAAATATATTAATTAATATGAGTTGTATTATTTACTAAAATGTTGCAAATCTTATTTATAATATTAGTGTTGTTTTGCTGTTCTACAGCATTCAATAGAAATTGAACTATTACGAGACATAGCATCTAAGTTTTCTCTATTTATTAATGAAGGAATATTAAAGTTTGGTAATGAATATATAAGGCGTGTTTCATTATCTACAGTTTTTGTCCTATTAATTAATGTAATATTACTATTATAAGATTCATCAGTGATGTCTGAAGTTGTAATATACTTTTTCATTTTTTCAGGTACTATTATCTCTAAAGTAATATCTTTATAACGTGTATAAGAAAAGTTAGGACAGTCTTTTGATGATATAGTAAATGTTAGCTTAGATTGGAAATAAGACAATTGAGATTCACTAATTTCTTTAGTATTTGTGTACTTATACATTGCAATATCTGAAACAATACAACATGTTATTTCTTCTGCATTTTCTATAGTGAATAATGCTTTGTTATTTTTGGAATGTGTACTTGGGAAAAAATTTTTATGTTCTTTAAAGATTGTTGTTAAAAATTCTCCTGGCATGATGAAGTTACCTGCCTGATTGCAGTGACTTACTAATTCATGTATTATGTTGATACTGGGTGTTATATTAGTAATACCTTTAAATGCAGCTTCAAAAATTGCAGCCATAATTATCCTATCCTGGAATATTTCATAGCATGTTTTATCACTTATGTTTAACGCTTGTATTATAGCTGCTTTATGTTTCATTATTAATTGATAGTATAAGTTATCTGTTTGTTTTGTACCATTTTCTAACATGTTTTTTAACACAAGAGTGTTGTTGGGAAAGTCATTTATATTGATTGGTATGTCATTTATATGATATTTTATACCACTAAAGTCTCGATGTGATGTACTACATCTTATAGCAGTAGTGTTTGGTTGATCGTCACAAGTAAGTGCGAACATTGATTTTTTTATACTTTCTTCTGATATATTAATACATACGTCAAATGGAATGTTGTGATGATGTTTTAGAAATTTAATTATAATATATATTAACAATGCAATAAATATTAAGAATGCTGTTGTTAACACAGCAATTATTATTTTAGTATTATCATTCATGGTTAAATTCCTAAAGTATACATATGTAATATTTATAGAGAATAATAATTAATTTTACTATTATTAAGTACAATTTATAAATATAAAAGTATTTACTCTAATAATTATTAAAATCTTATATAAAATATTTTTTTAATATTAATTAAAAATATTTACAAGCTATCTATTGTTAACTATAAAGTAAGAATAAGCATCACCAAAAGGTTGTAATAACATTTTTTTTGCAACATTTGCTACTTGTTTTATTTCTGTTTTTTGTTTTTTTGCTTGTCTCTTTTGTTGTGAAGAATAATTACAATCTTGTCTTATAAAGTAAGATGAGGCATCACCTAAAACTTGTAATGACTTTTGTATAGTATTTACTGCTTGTTGTTTTTGTGATCCTTGATAATTTTGCTGTGGTAGGAATGGTGTAGTTACACCATTTAATGGTTGATCTTTTAATATATCTTGAGTGTTGGATGTTTTATTTCTGGTACTTACTTCTTGTTTTGTTTCTGTTGTTTGTTCTCCTGCTTGCACTTTTTGTGCTTGTGATTCTAAATAGTGATAATTTTGCTTTTGCAATAATGGTGTAATTACAAGATTTGGTAATTTATATTCTATCAAGAGGTGAGTACCAGATATTTGTTGTTTTTTGAATAACATTGCATAGTTAGGATCCTCTGGTATATCGTTAATAATAGGACCTGTGTTTATGCAATCTGCTAATTTTGTGGGAATATGCAATTTGAGATTTGTATCTTGATAGCATATAGAATGATCATTTCCTTGACTTGTACATGATATATAAAAAGAAAGTGTTATATCAATTGGATATTTTATAGTTGGTGCCTCAGTTCTAGATATTAACACTTTTGTTGTAATATCAACTTTAATTCTATAGCGTGTATTTGTTAATGTGAAGTTTAATTTTGTAATGTTAGAGTTTTGAGAAATATTTATTTGTGTGGTATTTGGTGTTTTGTATAGCATGTGATAAAGAATTTTATATGCTAGTATATTATAACCATCCCAACGAAGATTAGTTATGATTTCCTGTATTATTTCTGGTCTAGGTGGAAGGAAATTTTTGTCTGTTGATTTTTTACAAAACGTTGTAAACATCGTATCAAGGATTGCTGACCATCCAATTCTATGATGATATGTTTTATTGAAATGGGTAGTAGAATATTGTTCTGGTATCTTTAATACCCTGAATAAATAACTAGTGTATTTTCTGGTATTTTCAAGGAATAATTCGTGTGCGTTCTGAAAATATGAGTACTCTTTATAGTGAGTGTCATGTATTGAAATGTGAAGTTTTATTGCTTGGTCACATGGTGTTTGTCCATTACTTTGTAATGTAACATATGGCACTAGTGCTTCTCCTGTAATAACTTGTTGTTTATGGTGATCTGCTATAGAGATTATGTTTTGTAATAAGCTTCTTGATATATTTTTTGGAGATATATTTATTGTATTATCTTGATGTAATGTGTTGTATTGGTGCAATTTATGATAATTGTAATTATGCAGCATTCTGAAAACTAAGGTAATCAATACTACTAAAAACAATATTAGTAGTAAGATTATTGCTGCTAGTGCATATTGGATATTATTATCCATATATTCTTTGTTAAAAAATTAACTTATAAAAATGTTAATCTATATTTAAAAATAATTAAAGTTATTTTTTATTGAGCTGCATGTGATGCTTCTATTATTTACTAAATATTTTTAATTTTATTAAGTACTTAAGTTTTCTGTTAATAATGTGATAATTATAGTGTATTTATACTATTTAAAATTAAATATATAAGTTACCTGATCATAATTATTTTTGAGTATATTAGTTTGTATGCTGGTTTGCGAATAAAAATACACAATAGTTGATGACATGAAATGTGATGAATAGTATTAAAAATATCTGAAGCATTTTTATATTGCTTGTGATTTATCTTTAAATAAAGATTTAGCTGTTGGGTTTGGTATGCAATAATTTAATAAAAGAATATCAGGATTGTATTCATATTGGTTGTTGTGATTTAATATAGCATGATTAGGATTTTGTATTATGTTAGAAGATAGTACATCTTCTACTGTGATTTTTTCTTGTGTAGTATATTGCTTCATACTATTAGGGATGAATAAATTTAGATATGTATAATTGTATGATAAGGTGTTGTCGGATACCTTTGAGTTTGTTGTGCGTGATATATCAAAAGAGAGTATAGCGTTTAAATTATGTGTTTTGTTGGGTGTCATAGCTTCAGATAATGAAATGTGAGTATTTATACTTATATTTATTAAATTATCATTATATATTCTAAATAGTATATGTGTAGATTTTGCTTTAATAATGTGGGTCAGTGTTTTTTCTACGTTAAAAATATTATTTAATATTCTTGTTGTTGCTTGTTCATATGTGTTTTGATAGAAGTGATAAACTATTTCATGTATTATATCTGGATGAATTTCTGCATTATTAAATTTTACAAACATCTCATCTAAAGTTGCAGCTAGAGCTATTATGTGGCGGTATTGTTTAAAATTGTTATCAGTTTTTCTTATTTTTAATACCTGTGATATATATTGAAAATGTTTATAAATGTATGGATTAGATGTATTTTTTAATTGATAAGATTGTAGTACTTGAGGGAATTGTTCAAATAACTTATCGTCTAGATCATGTATACTTATACTTAATTTCTTTGCAAAAATATTGTGGAATGGGTTTGTTATATTTTGTTGTTCATGGTTTGTTGGATAAAATATAGTTTGTATAAAATCTCTAGATATATTAGTTAACTGTTTATCAAAAAATAGTTTGTTAGATCTTTTACTCATATTTTTAATAAATAACAGCATAATTATTAGCATGATTAATGCTATAGTGATGCTGATTATCAAAATTATATTATGCATGTTCTATACTATCAGTATGTTTTATGTGTATATTATCATAATATCTCTAATAAATTAATTCTTTTCTTTAAAATCTATATATTATAATATAAAAATAGAATAAATTTATCTAATAAATTGATATTCTATGTTGTAAAAAATATGTATTATTGATTTATTATGAAGTATCTAGTATTTTGAACTGAATATAAATTTGCTTAATAAGTTATCGATAGCACATATTTATTAACGTTTTTTTAATGGTACTAATCTTGCAATGTTATAGGATAAATTTTATATTTCTGAAACATTAGTGTTTTTAAATGCTTTCTATAGTATATGGTAAAATACTTGTAGTTTATGGATATTTTATTTGTATAGTTATTGTTTAATGATTAAATGTTTAGACTGTTAAGGTACAATATATGCTGTATAAATGTAATATTTTGTAATAGTGGTTCTGTAAATGCCATATTGTAGAAGTAAGAATGGTGTTGTTATTGTGATATTCAATTTATATGTTTGATTTTCCTGTTTCTGAATTGTGTATTAAAGTAGTTTGTGGTTTTGATGTGATATCACTAAAGTTTATATTTTTTATTGCATGATGATTTATTATGAATTGAATATCAGGTCTGTAACCTTTGTATACTAATGTGTTTTTTATTGTTATTTATTAAAGAGTTTCAAGGTGTGAAACATGTTATAGTGGTTTGTTAGTCTACATACAAGATTATAACCTGTAATATTTTATCTTGTGACAATGTAATGTTTATCTTGCCATATAATATAAATTATATTTATATAAAAATTGTCAAAAAGACAAGTATGTTAAGATGAGCTTTTAAATGTATAGAAAGTTATTGCTTATATTAAATACTTCCTATTACACAGTAATTTTGCTATGTAAGAAAATTTCTATGCTTTACTGTATAAAAATTTTTAAGTATAAGAATATGATAATACTGGCATGTAATCAGGTATAAATCTGTTATATAAAATGTGTATTTTATTATAAGGAACGAGATGAAGTAGATTTTCCATCACCAAATAATTGTGTTGTTGCTTGATCTAACTGTGTATGAAGTTCACTACTTGTTTGTTGATAACCTATTTCAGATGCTGAAGTTAATATTTTCTGTGTATTGCCTGATTGCTGAGTGTCCTTTAGTTCATTGGTTGTCTCTGTTATAGGTAGTATTGCTGGTTCAGCATGAACCATTGCAGAAACGGTAATTTGATTATTTTCTGGAGTATGATCTTGAGGTTCTGTGTTGCGTCTTTGTGATTCTGGTGTTTCTTCTGTGGTATTTTCTTTGGTGTTTTCTATTGTATTTATTAGTTTATATTGTGTTAGTAATACTGGTGTACAAGTATGCCCTGGTACATTGTATTCTATAGTCGATATTTCATTTGCATCTGTTATTTTATATTGTTTTATGCTATTAAAGCTACTTCTAGTGATGAATGATAATATTCTGCGAACTGTGTTACGCAATGGAGAAAACATATTTCTTATCATGACCATCCTAGTACTGAATATCTGTGATGATATTTGTGTTGGTAACTCAAGTTTTATTTTAGGATTATTATATGTTATTGAATTGTCCGGATTCACATTAATATAGAAGTCAAATGTTCCATTTGCACTACAAACACTATCTCCTGATGTTACGTCTCTGAAATTCATGGCTTCTGTGTATTCTATTTTTAATTGTGTATCTGAGATTACTTGAATTTTAGTGTCAAAATTTTGTGCAGCTGGGAGAATGGCATTTTCAGGAAATATTCTTTGTTGTATATCTTGTCCAACATAACGCATTAGCTCTGTACATAACGAACCATGTAATGATGTTTGATTCATCATTGTTATACATTCATCTATAAGAAGTGGATGAACTCGTCTTCCAGCGATAGTATTAAATGTTGAATTAAATATTGAATGTAGTACTATACGATGTTCCTCGTCTTGTAGTGGTGTTGTGTTACTTCTATTGAAATCTTCAATCAATTTATTGAAGTCAATGGATAAGTAGTTTATCAAGAGTCTGTCTCTTTGCATGTCTTTCCAGGTTTGTTCACCTGTTCTACAGACATCGTATTTTGTATTTCTAATTTTTTGGATACTAAAGCCATCTAATGCTCTCATAAATGATGGCGTAGATAACCTTTGCCATATAATTCTGAATTGACTTAACATAAGGATTCTATTAATAGTTGAAATATTTATAATACGTATAACATTTTAAGTGTAATTATTTAATAGTTAATAAATTCTATTGTAGAATTTATATAAATGATTAAGACAATTATTTGTTGTATAATATGAAGCGTTAAAAGTATTACTAGGTGATTGTATGATCTATGGTGGTACTTGCATACATGTTAATGCAGTTGTTATAGCATATTCAATTTTAGGTATTTATTGTAGTGATGGTTTAATGTTATTCTATGAGGTATGGTAGTGAATTAAATGATGTTAGTAATAACTTGAAATATTCTTTATAACTTGTACGTGTTCTGCAGGTAATTCTTTAATGAACCTTGATATTTTCATTTGTTGGCGCCAGTTATTGATATCTCGTACTGCTGCACATGATATGAATAATTGTTCACGTGCTCGTGTTATTCCAACATAAGCTAACCTTCTTTCTTCTTCTAGTGCTTCTCCTGTTCTGTCTTGTAAAGATTTTTCGTGTGGAAATATTCCTTCTTCCCACCCAGGTAAAAATACTATAGGGAATTCTAGGCCTTTTGCTGCGTGTAATGTCATAATATATGTGTAATTGTCATTGTAATCTAATGAATCCATTTCTGTCACAAGACTGATATGTTCTAAGAATTCTTTTACATCATTAAAACTTAATAGTGCAGAAAAAAGTTCTTTTATATTTTCTATTCTTGCCAGCCCATTTTCACCTTCATTTTCTAACATGTCTATGTACCCTGAATCGTAGGCTATCATTTTAACAGTATTTGATATTGAATCAGATAATAAGGATTCTTTCCAAGAATCAATTTTATTGAGTAAGTGATTTAAAGACCTAGAAACTTTATCAGACAATTGATTGCCTGATACTAAAAGTTTTGCAGCATTTAGAAAATACGTATTGTTTTGTTTAGCACATAAATATATTTTATTAAGAGTTGATGCTCCTATATGACGTTTAGGTTTATTAATTATTCTTTCGAAAGCAATGTCGTTGTTGGGGTTTGCTGTTATTTTTAGGTAGGCGATAATATCTCGAATTTCTTGTCTGTCGTAAAATCTTGTGCCACCAATTATTTTGTATGGTATGTTGTACTTGATAAAATATTCCTCAAATATTCTTGTTTGGAATCCTGCTCTGACTAAAATTGCTGTTTCATTGAACTGATAATCATGTAAATTTTTAATGTACTCACATATATACTGTGCTTCTGCTTTGTTATCCCAAAATTTCATTAAATTGACTTTTTGTCCTTTCTCATTTGTTGTCCATAATTTTTTTCCTAACCGTGATTTATTGTTGTTTATTATTGCTGTAGCGACATTTAGGATATTAGATGTTGATCTATAGTTGCACTCTAGTCTTACAACTTTTGCGTTTGGGAAATCATCAGAAAATTTTAAAATATTTCCTACTTCTGCTCCACGCCAGCTATATATTGATTGATCATCATCTCCAACACAGCATAAGTTTTTATATTTCTGTGCTAATAGTCTTAACCATAGATATTGAATTGTATTGATGTCTTGATACTCATCAACCATTATGTATTTAAATTTTTCTTGATAGTAAGATAATATATCATGTTGTGTAGTAAATATTTGAATGTTATATAGTAGTAAATCTCCAAAATCAACACAATTTAAAAATTTTAGTCTTTCTTGATAGACATGATATGTACTTAATGCAACCGTATTGATAGGTTTGTATAACTCTGTGTCGGTTATATTATTTGCCGTAAGAGACCTGTCTTTCCATCTTTGTATTTTATTTAATATAATTTTATGAGCATCTGATCCATATTCAGGGTGCATGTCATTGACAATATTTTTTATTACTTGTAGCTGATCATCTGTATTAATGATTGTAAAATCATTTTTTAATCCAACTGTTTCAGCATGTTGTCTTAAAATTTTTGCTGCTATTGCATGAAAAGTTCCTAGCCAAATATTATATACAGGAGTCATTTCACTAATCCTAGCAAGCATTTCATTTGCTGCTTTGTTGGTGAATGTCACTGCTAGTATTTGGCTAGGTAATGCAAAATTATTATTGATTATGTACGCTATTCTTGAGGTCACAGTTCTAGTTTTACCTGTACCTGCTCCTGCCAATATTAATATTGGACCGTTTATGTTAATAACAGCTTCTTTTTGATCTTCATTAAGTGAAGTAATGTAATCTTCCATAATGCAATAAATTCATGGTTATTTTGAGTATGTTATATTCTTTTTCTTATACAGTCAAAGTAAGATCTTAATTGTATTTATGAAAGATTTTCTAGTAATAGTAGAATGTAACAGATAGTAGACTGTAAAATGTGTTTATTGCAAAGTGATGAAATTATATATATTTTGTGTTGTCATGTAAAAGCTATATATTTATCTAAAAAATTAATACTTTTTATTAAGAATGAATTTTAGATTGATATAATTTTTTGTTTGCTACATCTTGAATTTCAACTTTGGAATTGTAAGCATATTTGTTAATACAATTGTTTAGTGTGATTGTACTTAATACTGAGTTTACCTTTTGATAAGAATTATTGGTTGTTTGTTTTATAAACAATTACTTGACCTTGATGTGCTTGAGAATTAAGATGTTTGATATATTTTTAATGTTAGTTAATAAGTATTAGATGAGTGATCTCAATAATGTCATACCGGTTTCTATAGAACAAGAATTAGAAGATTCTTACTTATCTTACGCAATGAGCGTGATAATTAGTAGGGCAATTCCTGATATAAGAGATGGATTGAAACCTGTTCATAGAAGAATTTTGTATTCTATGTATAAATCAGGTTATGATTATGGTAAGCCATATAAAAAAGCTGCACGTGTTGTTGGTGACGTGATGGGGAAATATCATCCTCATGCAGATGCAGCGATTTATGATTCGTTAGTAAGGATGGCTCAGGATTTTTCTTTATTATTACCATTGATTGATAGTCAAGGTAATTTTGGATCTATAGATGGTGATCCTCCAGCTTCTATGCGTTATACAGAAGCTAGATTGGCAAGAGCTGCACATTTTTTATTAAATGATATAGATGAAGATACTGTAGATTTTCGTCCTAATTATGATGAAAATGAAGTAGAACCTGTAGTATTACCTGCAGAATTTCCTAACATATTAGTAAATGGTGCTGGTGGTGTTGCTGTTGGTATGTCGACTAATATTCCTTCGCATAATTTGGGAGAAGTAATAGATGCTTGTATAGCATATATAGATAATCCTGAAGTTACTTTTGATGAGTTGATTAATATAGTTCGTGGTCCTGATTTTCCTACTGGTGGTACTATTTTAGGTGATGCTGGTATACGTTCTGCTTTTATGACAGGTAAGGGAACGATTATTGTTCAGGGTAAAACTCATTTAGAAGATTTGCCATCTGGTAAACAAGCTATAATTATTGATGAAATTCCTTATCAGGTCAATAAGGCAAAGCTTATTGAGCGTATCCATGAATTAGTTAAAGAAAAAAAAATAGAGGGAATATTAGATTTACGAGATGAATCTAATAAAATGGGAATCCGAGTTGCAATTGAACTAAAGAAGCAAGTATCTTATCAGGTGGTGTTGAATCAAATTTTGGGATTAACTCCACTGAGAACGACTTTCAGTATTAATACACTTGTATTAGATAATAATAAACCAAAGGTAATGTCATTATTGGACATTATATCTACATTTGTTAAATATAGAAAAGAAGTTCTAACTCGTCGTACGCAATTTAGGTTAAGGAAAGTTCGAGAAAAAGCTCACTTGTATATAGGAATGTATATTGCTGTATTAAATATTGATAAAGTGATTTCTATTATTAGGTCATCTCGTGATACAGCAGAGGCTACTAAAAGATTACTTGAATGTAAGTGGGATGCTTTAACATCTGTTAGAGAGATGATAGAACTTGTTGCTGATACTAAGAGCCTTGTGGTTGATGATGTATGTCAATTAACAGGAGTACAAGTTAAGTCAATATTGGAAATGAAGTTACAACGTCTTACGAATTTAGAAAAGGAAAAATTGGAACTTGACTTAAAGTCAATGGTGTCCATGATTAGACAATATACTGAACTTCTTAAGAACAAGGAAGCTTTGCTAAAGCTTATTAAGGATGGGTTAGTGGATGTTAAAACTAAGCTAGCTGTGCCTAGGAGAACTACTATAGATTACTCACATTTTGAAACTGATGTTGAAGATCTTGTCCCAAAGGAAGACATGGTAGTTACTGTAACTATGAGTGGTTACATTAAACGAGCTAAACTTTCAAATTATCGTGCTCAACGAAGGGGTGGGAAAGGAAGAATAGGGCAGGCTATCAAAGAAGAAGATGTAATAACTAACCTCTTTGTAGTTAATACTCATACTAGTGTACTTTTCTTTTCTAACATTGGTAGAGTATACAAATTAAAAGTTTATAAGCTTCCTTTAGGTGAACCTACATCACGTGGTAGGTCATTGGTAAATATTTTTCCACTTAGTGAAAATGAAGCAGTTACTAGTGTAATGCCTCTGCCTGATAATGTAGAAGATGCTGAAGCGTTAAATATTATGTTTGCAACTGCTTCAGGTAATTTAAGACGTAATGCACTTGCAGATTTTCAGTATGTACCTAGCAATGGTAAAATAGCTATGGTACTTGATGAAGGTGATACTTTGATATCTGTTAAAGTATGTAAAGAAGAAGATCATGTGTTGTTATCTACAAGACTAGGAAAAAGTATTAGGTTTTCTGTAAGTAATGTTCGCCAATTTAAAGGTAGAATGTCTGATGGTGTTAGAGCAATTAAATTGTCTTTGCAGGACAATGTAATTTCTATGTCAGTATTGCTAGCTATGGATATAGATTCTGAAAAGAAAGATCTATATTTAAAAGTACCTTTAGATAAGCGTATGGCTGTTAAAGAAGGAGGTGTTATTGGCACAGGAATGGTAAAAATGTTGGCTGATCTTGGGCTAGATCAAGATATTTTTATGAATATGGTGCAAAATGAACAATTTATTTTGACAGTGACTGAAAATGGCTTTGGAAAGAGAACTTCTGCGTATGAGTATCGTACTACTTTAAGGGGTGGAGTAGGTGTTGTTAATATCCTAACAACTACAAGAAATGGGAATGTAGTGGCTAGTTTCCCCGTTGAATCTAATGACCATATAATGTTAATTACGGATAAAGGTAAGTTAATCCGTATTGCTGTCAGTGATATTAGAATTATTGGTAGAAGTACCCAGGGTGTTACTTTGTTTAAAACTGAGAAACATGAGAAAGTTGTTTCTGTAGCAAAAATAATTGATGCTAAGGATAATTCTGAGATTGATGATGATGTATAAGTTATGTATGCAGATCAATGAATCAGGAGAAGATAAATTTACTATTTTCTAAATTTCAAGAGCATAATCCTCACCCAAAGATAGAGTTGAGGTACACTAATGATTTTACTTTGTTGGTAGCAATAGTTTTATCTGCCCGTACTACTGATGTTAGTGTAAATAAGATTACGGATAAATTATTTGATGTTGTTGATACTCCAAAGAAAATGTTAGATCTTGGAGAAGAGGGGCTAAAAAGTTATATAAACACAATAGGATTATATAATGCGAAATCTAAGAATATAATTGCATTAAGCGAAATTATTGTCAATCGATATAATGGTACTGTCCCTTTAGATTTTGATGCGCTCATTGAATTACCAGGTGTAGGAAGAAAGAGTGCAAATGTTTTTTTAAACACATGGTTAAAATTGTCATCTATTGCTGTTGATACTCATGTATTTAGAGTAAGTAATAGAATAGGGTTGGTAAATGAAAATAATGTATTAAAAACAGAATATGCATTGTTAAATGTCATACCAAAGAAGTGGTTATTATATGCACATCATTGGTTGGTATTACATGGGAGATATATATGTAAATCTAGGAAACCATTGTGTGATCAGTGTATCGTTAAAGATTTGTGTGAGTATGGAAATAAAAGTTGTTGTGTTTGAATGAATTGATAGTGAGAGGTATGTCAGTATTTGTTATTTTTGCCTAAAATGATTGACTGTGTACATTTATTTTCTTACAGTGATACCATCTTGGTAGTTTGTTGGACATTTTATGAGATTAAACTTAGTTAAGACTCTCTCAAAGTTGAAATGGGTATGTGTTGTTGCAGTGGTGTCATTAATAGTATTTGCTGGAATGGTTTCATGGATAAATAATCATCATGAAAAGATATCACAACACATGGGTGATATGATGTATGATGCGTTAATGAATGAAATTAGCGATGATGAAATGATAAAAATATTGAACGATGTTGCTAAAAGTGATGAGTCTAGCTACCAATATTTAGCTAAATTTAAATTAGCAAGCATGTATGGTGAAGATAAAACACAAGAAGCACAATCAATATATGCTGATTTGGCTGCTGATAAACGTCTGACTCCTGAATTAAGAGAATTGGCAGAGTATTTAGAGGTAATAGCATTGCTTAAAGGAAATAATTTGGATTTATTGAAAAACAAAATTCAACAGTTTTTATCTAAAAAATCTGAAGTTTACACATCATCCATAAAAGAAGCAATCGCGGTGTCTATGTTGAGGAATAATGATATAAGTGGTGCCATTGGAGTAATAAAGGAAATAGTAGTTAGTGCAGATTCTGAACCTATTGTATATAAAAATGCGATGGATTTGCTACAAATTTATGAAAATTAATAATTTCGGAGCTTGAAAATTATTACTGTAGTTATTACTTATTTATTTATAGTAGTTTGAGAGGGTTGATATGCAAGATGTTGTAAATTCTGAGAAATTAAAGTTTGATGCCGAGGTGGGCAAAGTATTGAAGCTTGTTATACACTCTCTTTATACTAATAAAGATATTTTTTTGAGAGAATTAATATCTAATGCTTCAGATGCGTGTGATAAGTTACGTTATGAATCTTTATCTAATCAAGACTTAATAGATGGAGATACTAATTTTAAGATTGTGATTAGTGTAGATCAGGATAAAAACAGATTGTATATATCTGATAATGGTATTGGAATGAATAGGCAAGACCTAATAGACAATTTAGGTACTATAGCACATTCTGGTACGCAAAGATTTTTGGATGCGATAAATAGTGAAACTTCTTCTCAAGGTGTTGTTGAATTAATAGGTAAGTTTGGTGTAGGATTTTATTCTGCGTTTATGGTGGCAAGTGAGGTTATAGTTGAGTCTCGTAAAGCTGGAGAATCTATAGGGTACCAGTGGAGATCTTCTGGGGATGGTGAATTTATCATTTCTCAACTAGAAGATGATCAATGTCCTCGTGGTACTAAGATTACTTTGATATTAAAACCTGAAGAATCTGAGTTTGTTGATAAATTTCGTATAGAGCATATTATTACTACATATTCTTATCATATTAATTACCCAGTTTATTTCTTAAATGATGCAGGAGAAGAAGAAAAGTTAAATAGTGATGCTGCGATTTGGACAAAGTCAAAAGATGAAATATCTGCACAAGAACATCAGAATTTTTTCCGTAGTGTAGCTCATGTTGGCGGTGAACCTTGGATGATATTGCATAATAAGAATGAAGGTGTAATAGAATATACTAATTTGTTGTATATACCATCTATTAAGCCATTTGATTTGTTTCACCCTGATAGAAAATGTTCAGTAAAGCTATACGTTAATAAGGTATTTATTACTGAAGATAATGTACAGATTATACCTCAATATTTAAGATTTCTAAAAGGTATAATAGATTCTTCAGATCTACCTTTAAATATTAGTCGTGAAACTTTACAAAATAATAAGATTATTGAGAAAATCAAACAATCCATAGTGAAGAGGGTCTTATCAGAACTTAAGAAGAAAGCTGAGAATGATATTAATGATTACAAAAAATTTTGGGAAAATTTTGGGTCAGTATTGAAAGAAGGTTTGTGTGAGTCTATGAATACTGAGTTTAGAGAAGAATTAATGTC
>CDGH01000019.1 GCA_000825765.1 Ehrlichia minasensis
ATTTGATTGCAAGTTGCCAATAATCATTAATAAATAGCTTTACATTATTTTGATTTGCAAGACGCACACCTTCTTTTATTTGGTTTTCTGTATTTTCTATAGGTTCATCTTTAATTCTTAATTGTACTACTTTAACTCCTAAATTAATCACATACCTTAGCCAAAACAAATCTGGTACTATTTGATAAAACCTTATGGGATTGA
Source organism: Ehrlichia minasensis (assembly GCA_000825765.1). Lineage (GTDB taxonomy): Bacteria > Pseudomonadota > Alphaproteobacteria > Rickettsiales > Anaplasmataceae > Ehrlichia > Ehrlichia minasensis. The sequence goes on from CDGH01000019.1 coordinate 205, forward strand.
TTATAGCAGGGAAATTTTTCTCAAGCTGATCATCTTTGTCAAGTATAATATCGGGAAAACATTGCTCATCTAAAAAACTAGTGTTTCCAACAGATTGATTAGTACGAGCCCTAGCTATAACTAGAGTATCTTTCTGAAAATCCAAAGGATTTAAGCATTTACTTTCTAATGTATATGCCTTTTTATATTCAAGCAAAAATTTTGCATTGTCATTATATGATTTACTATTATATGAAAGCCATAGTCCTTCTTGTCCATTAAAGTAATAGTCTAAGCATTTATTGTTACTTTTATTTGCGACATTAATGGCATATATACTTTTCTTCTTTATAGAGTACAATAACCCAACACTTTTAGTGATGTCGTCAATGTTTTTCAATTGTGAAGTATGACTATAATGTATTAAATCATCCTTATCTATAATGTATATTTCATCGCATTCAAACATAAGATCTATGTGCCAACTATATATAACTTTTGTATCAATAATTAAATATCGCTTATACGCAGTATATTCTATAACAGTAAATGTACTAAGTTACATTGATGTCTCAAGTTATTACCACAATAAAAATATAAGGTCTACTATCTTACATAAAACTTTAAATGTACTCAACATTACATGTATAATCATCACAGCAAATTATGGAAATGTATAATATCTATTATTAGAAAAAGTGTGCTTATGTAATATTCTTGTACAATTTGACATAAAAAAATGTTTATTACTAATATTGCATTTTATTAAAATACTGAATAATAGTTGCAGCTATTTCTTTAGCAGATTTTTGTGTAACATCTATAATAGGCAACCGTTCTGTATACGTATTCTTTGTGTTTCTTTAATCTTGACTAACACGTGTTCATAATCAACATATTGACAATTATTTTGATTTCTTACAGAAACTTTTTTCTTATCTCTTTTGGTATATCAATTGTAATTGTTAATGGAGATATGATTTTAGTGGTTTGTAAAATTTTAGGAAGATTAATTCTAATATTATTGAATCATCAAAACTTATTGGTAGTAGTTATTTTATTGTGATAGTGATTAGAAATTACTATATTAATGATAATTATTAAAATTTTTAATACTTGTAGAGTGTGATTGTTGTTTAAAAATGATGTAGGTAATAATACTGATGCTAAGGTACTGTTTGTAATTCTTAATGCTTATTAATTCAGTATTTTTGGCTTTATAATGTTTTAATTTAATATTTTTTATATGCTGTAGTTGTTCATGTTACTTTTGTATAAAACTTGTTTGATATTTGCAATACTTTGGTACTGCATTTAAAATTTATATAATGTTGCTCTTATCCATATTTATATAATGTTTGTGGTTTTAAATAAAATACATGCGTAATAAGATTATTCTTGTGTGCAATTTATTACACTGTGTTAATTTGTCTAATGCTAAGGCTTTATATAGAATACAGTATGTGTTTAATGTTATTATAAAAGGTTTTACTATTTGTCTTTTGTAAGTTTTACGTAAAGTGTTGACTATACAGATTTATTTAATGATTACAATACTTATGTGCTGAATTTAAAATTTATATGATTTAAATGTGATAGCATTTTAAAAATTTGTTACTTATACTCTTTACTAAATTATATGATGTGTTTAAATGTTTTGAGCAAAATTATACTTGATTATGCTCACGTTATAGTGTTCTAACATAAAATATCACTGTTGATGGATATGAGTTTTGCTTATTCTTTTTTGTGTTGTTCAATTGATGTATTATTTGGTGATATGTCAACTTGAATGCTAGAGATTGTATGACCACTCTTCTTGAGTATTTTAAATGCTAACCCGTATAATAAAAACTCTTCTCCTTCTTCAGGTATACGTTCAACTTCATATACAATTGCTCCTGCTAAAGTTGATGCTTCTTCATCAGGTAGATTCCAACGTAATTGTCTATTGATATCTCTAATGGAAGTGAACCCATTAATATGATATATGTTTTCAGAGATTTGTTTTATTGGAGCTTCTGTTGTGATGTCGTGTTCATCTGTAATATCTCCTACTATTTCTTCAATAACATCTTCTAATGTTACTATTCCTTGTAGGGCTCCGTATTCATCTATGACTAAAGCAAGATGCTTCCTATTTTTTAGAAAGTTGTGAAGCTGTACACTTAATAAAGTTGTATCTGGAACAAACCATGGCTTTGTCATTATTCTATGTATGTCTTTTTGAGTGATGCTCTTACCCTTTTCTCGTATTAGTGTTATTACATCTTTGACATGTACTACTCCTATGATTTGATCTTCTTGGTTTTTCCATAATGGTATTCTGCTATGGGGGCTTGCTATTATTTTTTTTATTAGATCATTTATATTTGTGTCTATATTAAAAGCTAATATATTTTTTCTGTGTGTCATTACTTGTGAAATTTCTGTTTCTGCTAAGTCTAATATGCTACTTAACATGTTTAAGTCTTGTTTAAGCATAGTTCCTTTGCTATCATGTAATGATATTAAATTTCTCATAGCTTCTGCTGCTGAGATAGTTTCTTTATCCTTATGCATACCTAAAATTTTTAAGATAAAGTCTATCATATATTGTATTGATAGTGTTATTGGAGATAGAATCAATACGCAAAATGATAGCGGGCACGATATAAGTAAAGCTATCTTTTCTGGATTGAGTATTGCGTAACTTTTTGGTAATGCTTCAGAAAATATTAATATAAAAAATGTCATGATGACGGTGGAAAATAGTATTCCTTGTGGACCTAAAATTTCAAAAAAAATTGCTGTTGCAATAGAAGAGGCAGTGATATTTATGATAGTGTTACCTATCAATACAGTATTAATGACAAGCTTTTTCTTTTGACTTAGTGTGTTGATTATTTTGGCTCGTTTGTTACCCTGTAACATTAACCTATGTACAAGTGAGCTACTGATTGAAGTAATACTTGTTTCTGCGGCAGAGAAAAATGCAGATAAAATTAATAGTATAAGTATACTAAGTATTGAAGTTACTAACAAACCCATCTAGGATCAAATATTACGGTAAATTTTATATAATAAATAATACTATTGAGTTTTTCAAGTTGAATTTTTCTCTTTTGATTGACTATAGTTTTAGTGTATTGTACACTCAAAGTTTCATATTAAGAGAGCTATTACTTTATGCATCCTTTAGTGTATTTGCTTGATACATTGTTAAGTATTTATAATTTCTCTTTGATGCTATGGATAATACTAAGCTGGTTGATATTTTTAAATATTGTAAATAGGTATAATGAAATTGTTAGTAATGTCTTTTTATTATTATCTAAATTAGTGTCTCCTGCTTTAGGTTTTGTAAGAAAGATTTTTCCTTTTACTGTTTCGTGTAGTTTTGATCTTTCTCCTCTTATATTGTTGATATTTATTAATTTTGTGAGATATGCTTTGCGTTACTATTTTGGGTAAGATAGTTGTGAGTATGAAGTCTATACTAAATAAAACATTTTTCTATTTAAAAATATTTTTACTGTCTTTTATTACAGCATTTATCTCTTTATCAATTTTTACTTATCACTATGATGATTTATCTTTCAATATAGCAACTGATGCTTCTGTAAAAAACTGGGGTGGAGTTGTTGGGTCTCATGTAGCTGATATTTTGATACAAATATTTGGAGTAGCGAGTTTTGTACTCATTCCTTTGATGATTTTTTATGTTGTTAATGTTTTCTATTGTGTTAAGCGAAACCTTGCTTTGTACTTGGTTAGTAGTTTAATCACTGTAATTGGTGTCAGCGGATTGGTATCTTCTTTTAAGGTTATGTATAAATATCATTATGGTGGTGTTTTAGGTATTTATTTTCAAAGTTGTCCAGTAATTGTTTTGCTTCCTATGATAGTAATGGGTGTTGTTGGTGTTATTGGTTGGCAGAAAATTCTATATCTTTATGATTTGTTGTTAGATGTACCTAATAGAATAATGAATCGTGTTGATAATGTTAATAATTCTGTTGTAAAAGAGAAAATCCCTGAAAACGTAGGGCAAATTCAAGAATTTTATGATGTGGAGGAAGATTTATTAAGTGAAGAGGAAGAGTTAGAAGACGATTTAACAGATGAATTTACAGAAGATTTTGCAGAAGGCTTTACAAAAGAACTGACAGAAGAATTAATGGAAGAATCAGTCCAAGAATCAGTGGGTGAGTCAGTTGAGGAGTTAATAGAAGAATTGGATTCTGCAGATGAGGAAGAATTAGATTTTCATGCTGAAGAAGAAGATGAAGAGGATCATCAAGAAATTGATGATAATGATCAATATGATGATGAAGAGGAAGAAGGTGATGAATATGATGATGAGGAGGATGAAGAAGACGATTACATTGAAGATGAATATGATGAAGAAAAGGTGGTTGATAATACACCTCAAGTGAATTTTCAGGTGAAACCTCAAGAGATGAATCCTTCTATAAATACTCAGATAATTAGAGAAAAAAAAAAGAATAAAGAATTTATTTTACCTAGTGTTGATTATTTATCTAAACCTAATCCAATAAATCAAAGAAAATTTCATCCAGATGATAATGTTGCTAGTTTGCTTGATAAGGTACTTAAGGATTTTTCTATACATGGAAAAATAGTTAATATTAGGTATGGTCCTGTAGTAACGTTATATGAGTTTGAACCATCTGCTGGTACTAAGTCATCCAGAGTGATAGGGTTGTCTGATGATATTGCGCGTTCTATGAGTGCATTGTCAACTCGTATATCGGTTATTCCTGGTAGGAATGTTATGGGGATAGAGTTACCCAATCACTACAGGGAAATAGTAATGTTGCGTGATTTATTCGAAAGTGCACAGTATAGAGATTCTAAACTTAAATTGCCTATAGCTTTAGGAAAAGGTATAGATGGGGAGGTAGTAATAGCTGACCTAGTTAAAATGCCGCATCTTCTTATTGCTGGTACTACAGGTTCTGGGAAATCTGTGGCAATTAATACTATGATTTTGTCTTTGGTTTATAGTTTGACTCCAGATCAATGTAAAATGATTATGATTGACCCTAAGGTTTTGGAGTTGTCTGTTTACAATTCTATACCGCATTTATTAACTCCTGTAGTGACTGAATCTAGAAAAGCCATTGCTGCTTTAAAATGGGTAGTGAGTGAAATGGAAAATAGATATCGTCTTATGTCTGATGTTGGAGCGCGTAATATTGTTGGTTATAATGATAAAATTAAAGAAGCGATTAGTGAAAATAGGACTTTGGAAAAAATATTGCAGACTGGGTTTGATAAAGAAACAGGAGAGGCGATTTTTGAAAAAGTGGTAATAGAACCTCGGGTTTTTCCTTATATAGTAGTTATAGTAGATGAGATGGCAGATCTAATGCTTGTCGCTGGGAAAGAGATTGAATCTTCAATACAAAGATTATCTCAAATGGCAAGAGCTGCTGGTATTCATATAATTATGGCAACTCAACGTCCTTCTGTTGATGTAATAACAGGGGTAATAAAGGCAAATTTTCCAACGAGAATTAGTTTTGCTGTAACATCGAAGATAGATAGTAGAACTATTCTTGGTGAGCAAGGAGCAGAACAGTTGCTTGGTATGGGAGATATGCTATATATGGTATCCGGTGGTAGAGTAATACGTGTTCATGGAGCTTTTGTAAGTGATAATGAAGTACAGGATATAGTTGAGTATTTAAAGTCTCAAGGAACTCCTGAATATATAGAAGGTATTACTCAAGTTCAGCAGGATTATGATTATTGTATGGATGATAATTTACCTGAACGGGATGATGAGTTATATCAACAAGCAGTGTCGATAGTAATGAGAGACAGAAGAACGTCTGTTAGTTATATACAAAGGCAGTTAAGAATAGGCTATAACAGGGCTGCAAATTTAGTAGAACGTATGGAAAGAGATGGTGTCATTGGTATTGCAAATACTGGTAAAAGAGAAATACTGCTTGAATAATTTTGTGATAAAAAAGGATGATATTATCTACAATTATGAAGCTATTGTATAAAATTCAGTTTGTTGTAAATATGTAGTAAAGCTTCAGAGTAATAAGTACATAAGAGTAAATTTATGTAAACTATTGTCAATCAATTAAATGTGATTAGGTGATTCAAAAATGTGTTTAATGATCATCATTTATGATTTATATTATTTAGCATTTAGGAAGTGTTGTGTTACTGGGTAATATCTTGACTGATTATGAAGCATTGTAGTGAGGTTTTAGAGTAAGTACATTGTAAGATGCTGTAATGATCAATCGGTGTTTGAGTAATTCATAAAGTTAATACTAATAATCTGTTACTTGATATTATTGAGTCATTAGAACAGTGTTGTGTTATTAGATAATGTTCAATTTATTGGTAAATATGTATGAAATTTCATAGTAAATAAATGATGTAGTCTGATTGAGTAACGATCAAACACTATTGTATAACTCATGTTTAATAGTAATTGATTTGTTGATTGATTGTTATAAAGTTTACCAGCTAACATCAAAGGATACTCAATCTTTACAGGGTTTTGTGGCGTTTATAGTAAAATATGATAAACGTGTGCTGTGAAAATCCTATAAAATGTATTTGAGCAAGTCAAAGTAAAATTTTTATCATCATAATAAATTTTAATGGGTATATTTTGATGTAAAAGTTAGTGATGGTATTATTAATTATAGGAATAACTGCCTGATAAAAATAATGTACAGATTGGACAAGCATCTGGTGTAATAATAAAAAGTGTAATGAATGTAAGTTGTAGAAATTTATGAATATATTGAGAATGGTAAAATTACGAGTTTTTATTGTTTAATATATATCAAATATGAAAATTAATAATGTTATTACTTAACTATGGAACCTGATGAATAGTGTATAATCCGTTATTTTAGAAGCATTTGTCAGGTAGCAAATAATAAATGTAAGAAAAAAACTTAGTAAATGTGTTTAGAATGCCAAAATTACATGATCATCATAAATGTTGTGTATATATTAGTGTTGAAGGTTAGTGATGGTATTATTAATTATAGGAATAACTGCCTGATAAAAATAATATACAGATTGGACAAGCATCTGGTGTAATAATAAAAAGTGTAATGAATGTAAGTTGTAGGAAATTTCAAATATATTGTAAAACCAAAATTACAAATTTTTGTTATTGTAAATTAAGAATAACTATATGGTAATACAATCCTTGTTGTATGAGTTGTCTGTTTGAAAATAAAAAGAGTGATAACTGATGGTTTAATTATTAAAAAGCTATTTATAATACTAGTAAGGAAGAAGTATTACTAAAACAACTAGTTGCTAAATTTTTAAGATATTTGAGCATGTTGGTGTAGTAGTGGACTTGTGTTTTCATTATTTAATAGACTAGGAATAGAACCATGATCAGAGCTTTCGGCTCTTTTGTCAAGGTACTTTTCTACAAAGAATGCTATAATAAACATACATATTGTTGCCAGCTCTAAGCCAAGTATAGTAACATCTTGAAAATCATAAATATTTTGCATCTGCCCACCAAGCGTAACTGCCTCAATTATATGGCAACTGCAATGAATTGCTTCAAAAAGTAAAATAATACCGCATAAGACTGCGAAGTTATTAGCTTGCCTTTTTTCTCTTGTAGAGGTAGCTGTTTTTCTTGATATGTTTGCATCTGATAATCTTAAAGCGCAAGAAATAAAAGCTAAAAAAGGTGCAAGAACTGCAAGGCATAAACTTGCAAATTCAAGCTCTGGAGTACCAGAATTTGCAGTAATCATTGCTAATGACATAGCAGAAACTATTATCCATGAGAGTTCTGAAATAATAGTTATAGCGTTTTCGCAAACTTTAATATTAATTTGTCTTTGTTTTAATTTACCATATCCTAACAATCCTTCATCTATGTTATTTTGAGCTTCCTTGCTTGGACCTGTTGATATTTTTTGAAGATTGTGCTTATAATTTAGCGATTGCTTGATTGCAAGCGTTGAACTTGCAACCATGGACAGTGAAGCAAGTATACATATTACATAAAATGCGATAGCTACCGTGTGCTTGATATGTTCAGGGACGTGAACATAAGTTGAAACTAGATTAAATGTAGAAGATGCAGCCTCTATTAACAATCCAGCAAAAGAAATTGCTAAAAACAATGTGTTAAAGTCAATATTATCTAGTTTTTTGTCACGTGTTGACTGTGTTACTGACGTGGAAGAAGAGGATTCACTGACTGTTTCTGTGGATTCCTGTGCGCTTGTGCTTTCTTGTGCATCATCATCATCAGTAATATTGTTGTTTTCTAATACCATAAATATACCCATTGATTAAAAACAGGTGAAGCAATAACTTTATGTTGAATAACTATTGAGTGCTACACAAAAATTTACCACAAATAATAACATGTCAGTTATTAAGAATCAAGTTAATTTTTTTATTAACAATATTTACTTTTTAGACAACTTTCTAATATAGCAATGCCTTCATCAATTTCTTGTTGGTTAATTATTAAAGGTGGTATAACTCTAATAACGTTACCACTAGCAGTGCTGGTGAGTAATCCACAGTCTATTAATTCATACATTAACTCTCTGGTATTAACATTAGTGTTGAATTTCATTCCTATCATGAGCCCTTTACCTTTTATCTGCTCAATTATTGGAAATTTATTGGCTACGTCTTCTAGTTTTTTATGTAAATAATGACCATTTTTGGTGACATTTTCTAGGAACCCGTCTTTTAAAATTTCTTCAACTACAGTCATACCAATGGTAGTTGCTAGAGGATTTCCTCCAAAAGTAGAACCATGCATGCCAACGCTCATGAATTGAGAAGCATTGTTAGTTGATAAAGATGCTGATATAGGGAACCCTCCACCTAATCCTTTTGCAAGACAACATATATCTGGAGTTACTCCAACGTGCTCATATGCAAAGAACTTTCCTGTTCTTCCAGAACCACATTGTACACAATCAAAAATTAATAATATATCATTTTGATCGCAAATTGCACGTAACTCTCTTAGAAAAGATTCATCAAGTACATTTATTCCTCCTTCACCTTGAATAGGTTCTAATAATATAGCTCCTGTATGCTCATTAATTGCGTTTTTTACAGATGTAATATCAGGATTCACACTGTCAAACCATTCAACATATGGTTTGAGTAGTGGAGAAAATTTACTTGGTTCATTTGCTGAACATGCTGCATATGTTCTTCCATGAAAAGACCCCTGCATCGTAATAAATCTGTAACGTTGGTGATTACCTTTCCCACATTGATATGATCTTGCTATTTTAATGCAGCAATCTACAGATTCTGCTCCTGAATTATTGAAAAATACTTTATCAGCAAAACTAATATCTACCAACTTTTGTGCCAATCTTATGGCTTCTGGTATTGTATGTAAGTTTGATAAATGCCAGAGCTTTTCACCTTGTGTTTTTAATGCATCTACTAATACTGGGTGAGCATGCCCTAAAGAACTAGTAGCTATTCCTGCATGAAAATCTAGGTATTTTTTTCCATCATAACTGTATAAGTATACTCCTTTCCCGTGTGAAAATGTAACACTAGATGGTGAATAAACAGATAAAAGAGGTGAATTACTCATAATTATACAGCTCCAATATTATAGAAAAGTTAAAACTTAAGTAGTAAACCTACTGTATATATGAATGTAGCATGATATTGTTATATGTCAACTAAGAAAAAGTTTATAAATAACATCGTATACATATTATCATGATATGAGCAGCTGGATATATATTATGAAGTATTTTAGAGTTTTATTATTGATGTTCTTAGTTATTACTTTGTTTTTTGCAGTTGGTTACACGCATATATATTTGAGGGATGATTATTTGTATGAAGTATCAAAAGAAATAAATGTGAATATTAAAGCAGTACTTGTTAATTCTATTATTAATAAGTATGCTCAATTATTAGCAAAGGCTCCGAGTCATGTGGCAACTAATACTTACTATATGAACTTATTAATAAAGTTGCGTGCTGAGTTCTTAAAAGCGTTGGGAGAAATAAAAGGGTTTCATGTTATTTTGTATAATGTAGATGGGAATATAATATTTTCTAATAGAAATAGCGATGATATTGCAGATCAAGATTTGCTATTACATTCTGAAGATATGGCTTCATTATTGAGGGGAGAATATGTAGATCATAAAGTAAATAATAGTGCAATTACTGAATCTATATTTCCTATATTCCCATTAGATAATAAAGAGAGTCATCCTTTAATGTTTTTAAAGATAATTAAAAATTCGGAAAATTTATCTAGTTTTATTGTAAATTTTTATACTATATTTTTGATAATAGTTATATTAATCATTATTATATTTGTTGTTGTAACATGGTGTATATATTATAAAAATACTAAAATACTGAGTAAACAGTATGATGCTAATCTAAAATTAAAAGAAGCAAAAGAAGTAGCAGAGCAAGAGAATATAAGCAAATCCCAGTTTCTTGCTAATGTTAGTCATGAACTACGTACTCCGTTAAACTCTATTATTGGATTTTCTGAAATGATGAAAAGTGAATCTATGGGTACCATAGATAATGTTCATTACAAAGAATATATAAATGATATTCATAATTCTGGTGTTCATTTATTAAGTTTAATTAATGATATTCTAGATTTTTCTAAAGCTGAAGCTAATAAATTAGTTGTGGAGTTTGTAAAGTTTGATTTAAGTAAGATTATTTCTTCATGTTTTAACATGATGGTTCCAAGAGCTGAACAGGCAAAAGTTAAACTTGAAAAAGTATTACCGTCTAATAAAGTCATAATGGTTGCAGATCCTAAAAGAATGAAGCAGGTTATAATTAATTTATTGTCTAATGCAATAAAATTTACACCAGAAAATGGGGTTGTAAAATTAGTAGTAGAGTATAACCTTGAAGAGAAGGTCATTGATATTGAAGTTGTTGACAATTATAGGTATAGCACAACAAGATTTGTATAAAGTGATGTCTATTTTTGGACAAGTAGATAGTAGACATGCTCGTAAATATGAGGGTACAGGATTAGGGTTGCCATTAAGTAAAAAATTAGTTGAATTAATGGATGGTGTTTTCAAAATAAAAAGTGAACCTAATTTGGGTACTATAGTAACATTGACGTTCCCATATACTGATACACTTGAAGAGAAGAGCTTTTAATGATTATATAAAAAAAATAGGAAATGTGTATTTGTTTTTATGAATATGTATTTTCAAATGCTGTTAACCAGGTAACATTATTTAATTTGGTAGTGATGTAGTATTTTTAATTGTAGTAAGTAAAATAGATTGATAAGATTGGATTGTAGAATTATTGCAATGTATCATCTTAGTAGTTTACTTAAAGGTTATGTAATAATGTTTATACTATTGAAAGATCATTGCTATTTTCTATAGCTTATAAGCTGTATTACAATTATCAGTGTTAGCATATGTCGATTATACTATTAGACCCTAGGACAATTAATAGGATTGCTGCGGGGGAAGTTATAGAATGTCCAGCTAGTGTAGTTAAGGAGTTAGTTGAGAATTCAATAGATGCGAATGCTACTACTATTGATATTGCAATAGAACGTGGTGGACGTAATTTAATAGTTGTTAGCGATAATGGTATTGGAATAAAAAAAGAAGATATAGAAATTGCGTTTACTCTTCATGCTACTTCCAAGCTTCCTGATGGTGATTTAACTAAAGTCAAATCTTTAGGTTTTAGAGGGGAAGGGTTAACTTCTATAGCAGCTGTTGCTAAGGTGAAAATGATTTCAAAGTATCAAGATTCTGATACTGCATGGTTAATAGTATTTGAAGGTGGAGATAGAACGCAAGAATTAACACCAGATTCACTTTCTTATGGTACATATATAGAAGTGAGAGATTTATTTTTTGCTACACCTAATAGATTAAAGTTTCTGAAAACAGAAAAAACAGAAATTCAATCTATTATAGATATGATTAACAAGTTAGCAATGGTTAATCATGGTATAATGTTTTCATTGTCTGTTGATAATAAACAGATATTTAAATATTTAAAGCAACAATCAAATATTGATAGATTGTCTGAAATAAAAGCTTTGGGGATAGAGTTTTGTAAAAATTCTTTGCCAATAAATGTAAAAGAAGAGGAGATCGAGTTATCAGGTTACATTGGATCTCCTACGCTCAGTCGTAGTAAATCAAGTCTTATATATACTTTTGTTAATGGTCGTCCTATTTATGATAGTTTACTTATAGGAGCAGTGAGATATGCTTACAGTGATTTTATAGAGAAAGACAAATATCCAGTTGTTGTATTGTATCTTAATATCCCATGTGATCAAGTTGATGCTAATGTTCACCCAAATAAATCTGAAGTTAGGTTTCAAGATAAAAAGTTAGTATATAGAGTTGTGGTTGATGCAATTAAAGAAGTGTTGTCTATTAACATGAATGCAAAATTAAAATCTATTAATGAATTTGAAGGTGATCATTTTGTTCGAGATAATATTGCAAACATAAATAACTCGCGTAACATTGGTAATGATGTCACTTTTGAACTTCTGAAACGTCTTAAAACTAAACAACAGTCATTTAATGATGCACAAGAATGTTATTCTACAAGTATGGAAGCAAGTGATTTGTTAAATGATAGCAATGCTTTTTGTCAAGATTTGCAAGATGTTCAATCTGAATGTGAAATTGTTAACAAAAATTTTGAAGAATCTGTTAATTGTAAAAAATCAGGAAAATTTAATATATTTGAAGAAAAGAAGGATGATATTAATTTAAGCAGCAACACACTACAAGATTTTAATGATTTTAGCGTAGGTGTTGTAAGTGGGAGTATGGAGTTAGAAAATGATAAGTTGAAGCAAGTAAGTTATAAAAAGATAGAAAACGAATTATTAATTGATAATTATCTGTTGGGTCATGCATTATGCCAAATACACAGTAGATATATCGTATCCCAAACTCAATATTCTATTGTTATTGTTGATCAACATGCAGCTCATGAAAGATTGACTTATGAATATATGAAGCAAGTTATGAAAAAAGAGGGTATTAAACGTCAAATACTATTAATACCTGAAGTTATTGAAATGAATAACCATCTTGACTTGGAACTACTTGTTGAATATAAAGCAAAATTATTGAAACTTGGATTACTTATTGAACCACTTGGTAATTTATCAGTAATAGTAAGGGAAGTACCAGCAATTTTTGGAAGCTTTGATGTTAAATCTCTTATTATTAATATAGTTGATAGTATTATAGAAGTAGGTGATACTTTATTCTTAGATGATAAGATTAAAGATATATGTGGTACAATAGCATGTTATAGTTCTATCAGGAGTGGTAGAAAATTAAAAATTGAAGAGATGAATGCTATTCTAAGAAGTATGGAAAGTACTCCACACTCTGGGCAATGTAATCATGGTAGACCAACTTATGTTGAACTTAGTTTAGTTGAGTTAGATAAACTTTTTGCGAGGAGATAGTAAATTATATAGTTCGTATTAATTTGCCAGTTGATAAGTTAATTAGCGGTTATATGAGTTTTTCTTCTTTTTTGGTTAGAATTAGTTGTGTTCTAAATATTGTGTTTATGAGGTGTTGTACTTGATTTTCTGTTTTTGCTATCTTGTGTGGGAAGTTATAGTATATATGCATCAAAAAATGCAATTTATTCATTTATGTATATCTTTATAAATTAGTTTCAAAACACAGTGTTATATCAATTAGTATCTTTATATACTTGTCATGTAGTATTTAATAGTAATTTGTGAATTCTGTTTAAGAATTTGCAGAATTGTCTAGTGTATTAAAATAACTTTATTATGTGTGATTTTTCTATACTGTATAGTGTTATTGGATGTAATAATAATATGTTGGGGTTTATGTTGCTTTAATTATGACTGTCTATAATTGCTAGTTTATAGATATGTGACTTATAATGTGAAAATTTTATTTGGTTGAATGTTTGTAAAATTTGTGATGGGGTTAGAATCACTTTATTTATATATAATTTTGTATACTGTAATAATGCATTATATAAAAGAAAGTAATCTTTAAGCTGGAATTTCTATAGTTTATTTTTTCTAGTTTATATACAGTAAGTTGTTAAAGTATTAAGTGCTGATTGTCAGGTTTTCTAGTGTATTAGAATCTTTCATTATGTATAATCCTTTTATGTTGTAATAATGTTTTTTATATGAAATTTGATACATTTTTAAAATTTCTATAGTTATTGTTTTCTGTTTCTATGATGTATTGCAATGACTTGATTATGCAAGATCCTTCTACATATAATTACTTGTTTATTGATAGATTACACTTTATTTGAGTTTATGTTTCTTAACTTTTTAAATACTAGGTTGTGATTAATTTTACTGTTTACTAGAATAAAAACAGATATTGTTAATGTATGCAAAAGAGTTAAGCTTGCAGCTAGATTTTCTATCTTAGTATATTTATTAATTATATCTTTTACCTGTTTTAGATTTTCCCTACTGAATTTAAATTCTCCAGTGTAAGTTGTATTATTATTTTTTTGTGTGCTAAACATTATTTTACCTATCTATTTCTCAAAATACTATATCTAAAGGCCCAATTATAGCTGTTAAATCAGCTAACATATGACCTTTATAATATCTATTGCTTACAAATGAGCAAATCCAGAAGCTCTAATTCCATATCGATATGGTTGTTCCATCGGATACTATATACACCAAATTCACCTTTTGGAGCTTCAACAGCCATATGTGTTTCACCTACTGGTACATATAACCTTCTGAATATAATTTAAGATAATACCAACACCTCCATAGAGTCCTTCATTTCAAAGCTATTACAGCAGTGATATAGACTATAGAAACATCTGGTAGTATTGTGAATATACAAAAGATAATAAACAAATGCTTACTGAAGTAGAAACAACTGACAATTGCAAGTAAGAAAACAATAGCTAACTTGAAAAGATACTTAATGTGTGATAAAGAAACTAGAAAATTTTTTGTATAGTATTACAAGTACTCAAATGTAGATAGATATTACTAACGTAATCTGGTAGAAGTGGTATCCAATGCAACAAGTCTAGTACTGCAAGAAAATCCAAATAATACTCAAATAAAAGCAAAAATTACTGATGCAAGATAACATTGGCAGTAAATGCACCTATAAAGTAATTGCTGTAGTGTAGCCATGGAAAAATATTATATGAAGATGCGTATAAATTTGTGAAAATTGCTAATAAGGTGACTTTATTTGAAAATTTTAATGTTCTTAGAATTTTTTAATGTATTAGAGCGACTTTGTTATTAGGGAATCTTTCTATTTTTTTTGATTCTTCTAACTCAGTTAATGCTATCAAAATGCTGCTTATATTTAAGTTAGTAGATGTAATAATTTCTTCTATTTCAATTGGACTGTGACTGATATGTTGTAAGATGATATCCTTTGTATTGTTGCTTTCATTAAAATGATAGTTGTTTTGTGTAGTGTTATCAAATAGTGAATTTTGAATGTAGGCATTATGTCTGTTAAATTGTAAGCTTTCTATTATATCTTCTGTTGATTCTACTAATTTTGCTCCATTTTTTATTAACCTATTGCTTCCACTACATCTATGGTCAAGTGGTGATCCAGGTACTGCAAATACTTCTCTATTTTGTTCTAATGCGAAATTTGCTGTAATGAGTGATCCTGATTGTATTGAAGCTTCAACAACTACTATTCCAAGTGATAGTCCAGAAATTATACGATTACGTTGTGGGAATAATTGTGCTCTTGGTAATGTTGCAAAAGGAAATTCTGTAATAATTAATCCTCCTTTATCTATTATAGTTTTATATAAGTGTGTGTTTTCTTGTGGATATACTATATTGATTCCACTAGCCATAACAGCAATTGTTGGTAATTGTTGAAAGATTATACTATGTGCAGATTTATCTATTCCTCTTGCCAATCCAGATGCTATTACAAAACCAGAGTTGGCTAGTTCATATGATAACTTATAAGCAAAATTTTTTCCATTGATTGATGGGTTTCTACTTCCTACTATACCAATTGTTTTTTCTTTTAATATAGATGTGTTGCCTAGTACTGTTAAAACTGGTGGGTAATCATGGATATGGCGTAAAACTTCTGGATAATCTTGATCAAATACTGTAATTATTTTTCCGCCAATCTTATTGATGTTTTCTATTTCTAATTCTGCTGTTTCAGTAGAGCATATGTTGTATAGTTTATCATTTGTATTAGATCTTTTTATTAAATTTGGCAGTACTTCTAATGTGTATTGACAAGTTTTGTATAATTTGACTAATGCATGAAATGTTGATGGACCTATATTTGGTGTTCTTATTAATCTGATACATGAGATAAACTCTTGATAAGATAACTCTTTCTTAGTTTTCATAATTAGTTTCACATTGATGTTTAATAATATAAGTTAAAATATTAACTAATAATAATCAAACAATTAATGAAAGTTTTATAATAAATAAAGGTGGCAACTATCGACTAAGAAGTGTGTTGTTAAAATCATACTGCTAGTTATGCATCTTAAAAACACACTTAAACTTGATTTATCAACATAAAACAAGTCTATATGTTATCAAATATAAAGTATAGAAGCAAGACTTTATAATTTTCCAAAGACTAGTGATATATTTACTCCACCAAAGCCGAAAGAATTAGAAAGACAATGATTAACCTTATGTTCCTGTGCATTGAATGGAACAAGATTTAATTGTGGATCTTCTGATGATTCATATAAGTTTAATGTAGGTGGTGTAATTCCTGTATTCATAGCGAGTATAGAAAAGATAGCTTCGACGCTTCCTGCAGCTCCAAGTAGGTGACCTATAGAGGATTTAGTGGATGATATTGGAACTTTGTAGATGCTTTCTTTAAATATGCTTTTTATTGCTTGAATTTCTGTACTATCTCCTAAAGGAGTAGAAGTACCATGTGCGTTTATATAATTGATAGACTCTGGATTTAATTGTGCACTAGATAGTGCTAATTCTATGGCTTTCATTCCGCCTTTTCCTTCTGGATGAGGTGCTGACATATGATATGCATCTGATGTCATACCATATCCTAACAGTTCTCCGTATATTTTTGCTCCACGTTTTTTAGCATGCTCATAATCTTCTAGTATAACTATTCCTGCACCTTCCCCCATAACAAAGCCATCTCTTTGTTTATCCCAAGGTCGTGATGCTAATTCTGGAGTATCATTGAACTTTGTTGATAGTGCTTTCATAGCTGCAAATCCTGCAATTCCTAAGCGACATACTGCACCTTCAGCTCCACCTGCTATTATCACATCTGCTTCACCAGATTGAATCGCTCTTGCTGCATTACCTATAGCTTGTGCTCCTGTAGAGCATGCAGTTACTACTGCATCAGTGATCCCTGTGAACCCATATTTTATAGATATATGACCAGAGATAAGATTAATTAAACTTGCTGGTATAAAGAAAGGACTAATCCTTCTAGGACCTCTCTCTTGTAAACATATAACTGTTTTTTCTATGAATACAAGACCACCTATTCCTGACCCTACTATTACTCCTACTCTGTCATAATCAAGATCTTTATAATCAAGTAAATTAGAATCGTTGACTGCTTGTGTAGCAGCTGCTATACCAAAATGAATAAAATTATCCATTTTTTTTAAGTCTTTTTCTGGAATGTAGTCTTCAGGATTAAAAACATATTTTTCAGATTCAGATTTCATTATTACTTGTCCAGCTATCTTACAATCAAGGTCAGATGTGTCAAATCTATTGATTTTTCTTATTCCTGATACTCCATTAGATAAAAGTTCCCATACTGTTTTTACATCACTTCCTAAAGAAGTAACCAACCCTAAACCAGTGATCACGATTCTCCTTTTTGTCATAGCAAATTACCTTAGTTAGTTTTCACTTGATATTTTATTACGTATATACTCTTCTATTTTATCTATAGTTTCTAGTTCTTGTGCTTCTTCATCAGAAATTTCTATAGAGAAGTGATCTTCTAAGCACATTACCAAATCTACAAAATCAAGGCTATCAAGATTCAGATCTTTTGCTAAATTTGTGCTGCCAGAAAGAGTAGCTTTTTGCTCATCTTTGAGCTTTAAACAATCAATGACGATTTTAGTCACAGTATCTTTAATAGATTCTAACTTTCCATCATTACTTTCCATAATTTACCCATTAAAAATTGAAATCATATATGTTTATAAATCAGCCTGCAAGCAAAGAATGCTGTAAAAATCACCTCAAGACGTGAAATGTAAATTTACAATAAACAACAATTTAGAAACCTCATAAATAAAACTTTTGTAATATTTTATACAGTTAACAAAAATGGTACTTAACTATTACGTAATATATAGTATATAGGTGTAAGAATCAACTTATTCTAATATAAATGTAATCGTATAATGTTGATTTGATATTTTATAAGATATCAAACTGAATGTTGTACACTAAATATATTTTAGGGTGTTCTTACTTGTTTTATTAATAAATTATATGAAGTTATTTTTTATCTTACACGTTTGTAGTAAGAGAAAATGAACATACTATAATTGCGATAAAAAATTTTGTATAATTTATATAAGATTTATTTGTAATACTTTTTATTGATATGTGTTTTGTTTCTTGTTATCTGACCTAGACTTCAAGAATTCTTTGTTATTAGTATTTATGATATATGTATGTGATGTTGTTAGATCTATGTGTATGTTGAGATTAGTATTGGTAATACGTGAAGTTTTGTGTATCTTGCTTAGATTATTTGTTGTTTTATAATGTCGAAATTAATATGCATTTTTTATTTATATAAGTTTTATAAAAGTTATTATTATAATATATATTTTAACACCTTTAAATTATTCATTTGTTTTTGTTTATCTCTTTACTATTTGTATTAGTGTATACCTTTAAAGTTCTAGGAATACTTAGTTTAAATGTATTGCTGTTAATGAATTCTTATGTTGTGTTACTTAAATGCTTGTTATCGTAACAACGTTAGAATGATCAGAGTATTCTAATTATTTTAGATAATATGATTTGCTATTGATTTTACTGTTCTATTATATAAAATTAACTATGAATGTATATTTCTGTGCAATGACATTGTAACATTAGTGTTTTACATAATGATGTTGTCATTTAATTAATATGTATTTCGCTGAGAAATTCTGCTAAGTAATCAATATACTAGTTTTCACATATTTGTGTAACTAGTATATTGATTATTAACAAAATCAAAATGTTATCTATTAATATTGTTGTAACGTGTATTCAACTGTTCAGAGTAAAAATCATTTAATTCTGTAGAAGCAGAATGTCTGAGTGAACGAGCACTCATATCTAGTTCAACTACTGCTTCATTATTACTTGAAATATCATCACTTTGAATATTAACTTCTTCTTCTATTGCATTAGCAAGATCTTCCTCTATTTGAGTATTATTTGGATTTTCTTGAAGTACTGTATTTATTATATTAGGTACTACTTGTTCTTCTTCTATTTGAGTATTATTTGGATTTTCTTGAAGTATTGTACTTATTATATCAGGTACTACTTGTTCTTCTTCCATTGCATCAGCAATAGTTGTTTCTATTTGAGCATTTAGGTTTTCCTGTGTTGTGTTAGCATGCAAATCTTCAAGGTTTTGCATTGTGCAATTAACATCTTTTTTTGTTTTAATAATTGTGTTTTTTACTATCTGTAAAACAATATCGTTAATATTTTCTTGTATTTTAGCAACTGTTTCTTTTACTATTTTTTGCCTACTTACGGCGCTATCATCCATTTTCATAATTTTATTTATATCATTATGTGTAATACTGACTGTTTCTTGTTCTGTAGCTGCATTTATTGCTGCTTGAATAATATGATTTTCTGAAACGTCTGGATGTATTTCATTGATATTTCCTAGCTCTCCTATTAAATTGGCAACAGCTATTTCTATCTGAGCATTTGAATTATCTGGTTCTTGCATTGCATCAGCAATAGTTGGCTCTATTTGAATATTTGGATTTACTTGTATTTCTGGATTATTAATTAATTGCTCTTCAATATTAAG
>CDGH01000020.1 GCA_000825765.1 Ehrlichia minasensis
CTATAATTGAATAATAGATTTATTTTGAAGTTAGATTTGTTAATGAATGCATTTGCTAATGTTTCTGGTAAATGATGAGAACAGTAGATGAGAGGGTGCAGCTTTTATGTTTTTGTATGTAATGTGATGATAAGTTAGGTGCGTTGTTTGATTGTTAATTTGCTTTAGATTTAGATAACTGGAAAAGAATCTGTTAATAGAATAAGTGTTTATGTGAATAGTGAAGTTGTGTGTGATAGATTTGTATGAAATTGTCAGATTGTTATATCCAATAAGATTTATGTTTGTTTAGATGTTTACCTTCCTGTAGATATGATATTATTTGAGTGTGATAATGGGAAATTTTTAGTGCTGTTTTATCTATGAGTTCTGTATAGTAGGAAAAAATTTAAGTCTTGATCGTTAAATATTTTTATGACAGTTTATCAAGAGTGTAGTATTAATTATCATACAATTTTGACTTGATTTCATATACTTTCTAGCATCAGTGCCTTATTATGGTAGCTATGTGTTATAGTTGGTTACATTGAGATATTACAGTTTAGCTATTTAGTGACTCATTATTTGATGATAATACTGCTTCATGGATCATTTCTGACAATGTGGGGTGAGGAAATATAGCTGATATTATGTCTTGATCAGTGATTTCCACTTGTTTCCCAATAATGTACCCATTAATCATTTCTGTAACTTCTGCTCCAATCATGTGTGCACCTAATAATTCTCCAGTAGACTTGTCTATTATAACTTTAACAAATCCTTCTACTTCATCTATAGCTACTGCTTTTCCACTACAATTTGCATTGAATTTTCCGACTTTAAAATTATACCCTTGATGTTTTGCTTGATGTTCAGTAAGTCCAATACTAGCTATTTGTGGTATAGAAAATATGCAGCTGGGTATATTATTTTTGTTAATAGTGTGTACTTTATGTTGTGGTATTTTATTCTCTCCTGCAGCTATGTTTTCTATGCATAATATTGCTTCATGGCTTGCTTTATGTGCTAAACACGGAGAGCCAGCAACATCACCTATGGCATAGACTCTTGGTTCATCTGTACAGCAGTGCTTATCAGTAATGATAAAACCTGCGTTGTCTGTTTTAATTTTTGTATTTTCAAGACCAATGTTACTAGAATTAGGTATTATCCCTACCGCTAATATAATGTTATCCACCTGTAAGTCTATTGTATCTGAAATCTGAACTTTAGCGTAATTATTGCACTTTTCTAGTTTTGTAATTGAGCTATTTGTGTGTATTTTAATTCCTTTATTACTTAAAATGTTATGCATACATTCAGATACTTCATGATCTTCAAGTGGTAATATGTTATCTTTTAATTCTACCATAGTAACTTGAGTACCAAATGTATTATAAAAACTTGCGAATTCTATACCTATGGCTCCGCTTCCAATGATTAGTAAAGATTCAGGAAATTTATTTGGCATCATGGCATTTTTAGCATTCCAAACTATATTATTATCAAAATCTATGCCAGGTATACTTTTGGCTTGAGATCCTGCTGCAATAACTATATGTGTTGACGTAATACTAGTTATTTTATTCGAGTGATCTGTGATTTCTACAGTTGCGTTACCTAATAATTTTGCAGTGCCATGATAAACTTTTATTTTATTTTTTTTCATGAGCCCACTAATTCCATTGGCTAGCTTTTCTACAACGTTACGTGACCGTTCTATTATTTTATTAAAATCAAATTTGACATCTTTTACTGTAATCCCAAAAGTGTCTGCTTTTTTGATGTTGTGATAAACTGATGCGGATTGTAGCAATGACTTTGTTGGTATACATCCCCAATTTAGACAAACTCCACCTAGTGAATTTTCTTTTTCTACTATTGCAACGTCATATCCTAATTGTGCAGCTCTTATTGCTGCTGTATATCCTCCTGGTCCACTCCCAATTATAAGAAATTCATGTTTAGTCATGCTTTTATTTATTAATACAAAACGATTAATAATAGTGGAGTGTAATAATATTTGCAAGAGCAACATTTTGGGGGATTCAGAAATTTATGTTTATGGATAGAGTATAGTTTTTAATGTTTTAATAAAAAATTAACTAAAATTATTGATTTATTAAATATTTACAATATTATTAAACATTGTTAATTTCTTTAATTTAATCTATGAAAATTTTAAGTAAATTAGAAGTTATTACTGTAAATAAAGCATCTATATACAAATACGGTTACTAAAAATGAATAGTTTTTTGAATGCATATAGTGTTAATTTGATTCAAAAAAATAGTACTATATTTTCCTTATATTATGTGAAGCGTGGTTTAGTAGCAAATGATCTAGTATGTGAAGTACATAGTGGGAATTACACTTATTCTGTAAAAGTTAATGATGTACCTGTACTAGATCATACAGTGAAAAATTACTTACCAAGAATGTTGTTTGTAAAAGTGAAAGACAATGACTTTTTGATTGTAGCATTTTCTGTGAATGATTTGAAACAGTATAGGATAAAGAAGAGCCTATTGTTAAAAATTTATAAAATAAATTATTTACCTACTATAACATTACTTGATGTTGATAAGATAAATTTAAGTAGTTCTGTACATTCCTTAAAAGAAGAAGTTAGATATCCTGTTGTACTGTACCAGAGTCGTCCAGATGCTATTATGGTTATTGCAAGGGTAGATAATGATGATAGAGCAAAATCGCCAGATAGATTATATGTAATGTGGGACCTGCAGTGTCGTGATGGTAGATTTAAAATTATTAAGCCTGCTGCTGGTGAGGTTCAATTTAATAATAAGTATTTGTTTAAATATTCTGGTTATATAGGATATGGTAAATACAGTGATAAATTAATTATGGTGTCAGAGTTTAAGGGGCACATGAAATTACTTTATGTCGGGAAGTATCTATCTCAAGATTATAATTTTTTTTCTAATATATATGAAATCTCAATTGATTATACTTTAAATTTTGGGGCAAAGAAGTGTCTTGTAAACTATCGTTATGGATGTAATTTAGGAAATAATGATAAGTATAATATTCCTGTCAGTGGAATTGATGTAATTAATGCTATCAGTAATGGTGAGAATACTTATTTAGCTTATGTTGGTATAGTGTTTGATAGTAAGTTTGGTGATGATAGTCAATTGGTAATAGTTAGTAGTAAAGAAGGTAAGCAGGTTGCTATATATGATTTTATGCGTGTTGAAGATCGTGTTACATCTTTGCATATAGTACATATCGATAGTAACATAGTGATAACTACTGTGAGTTCATCTTATATAGTTAGGTATGAAATACCAGAATTGCAGTTAAGAGGTGGAAATATTACACATGTTAATATGATGCAGTTCTCACGTCGTGAAATTACAAACATTGCTAATTTTGCAAATGTTGTTACTGCAGATATATCATTTTCAAATGATAAGTATATTAATGTTACTACTGTAGCTGCTAAGAAATTGTGTAGTGGTGTAGAGAATGTGTATTTTGATGTTAGATCAATTCTATCTAGAGATATTTTTGCTACTGAACAAAATCTTAGTTCTGTTAGTGCATCTATGTATGAAACAACTCGATCAATAATTTCTAAAAGTGAGGCTACAGAAATGACTCTGGAGCCTATAACCTCTGTATATATGCTTAGTAGTACTGAAAACCCTGTAATGTCTATAGATTATCCTTCTAAAGCATCTAGTACAGTGCAATCAGTAGTTTCAAAAAGTAAAATTACTGAGGTTAGTGTAAAACCTGCTACTACTAGCTCATTACCGTATAACTCTGATAGTGCTGTGAAATCTGTAAGTACTAGAAGTAGGTTTTCTACAGTATCTAATACAATTCAATCAACAACTCCTAAAAATGGTGCTATTAAATTAGAGAGAGAAAAAGGTACTTCTACATTTAGCGTAATACAATCTGAGACTCAGGGTAGTGATATTACTGAAGATGTAAAACATTCAAGTTCTAGTACAGTATCTAGTATTGAATTTAGCACTTCTCAAAGTGTTGTAAGATATTATACAACAGATACTGTCAGTTCATTGTCAGTAGATCGCAACGGTGTTGTTTCAAATATTACTAATATTACAGCACATCCTATAACAGGTAAAAAGGAATCAAAATTTGTTGATTGTGTAAGTAATGTTTCAGATGTTAAATGTGGTTTGTTGCCTAAAAAAGTGAAATATAATGTGAGACGTAGTACTATTAAGACTGGTGTTAAAACATCTGTAAAAAAACAAGCATTTCATAAGGATTTTGCATCTACCGAATATGTTTTAACAAATAGATTAAACCTTACAAACAATGTAAGTATGTCAGATTATTATTTAACAAATAATGGGACAGATGAAAGTAATATAAGAATAGATCATAGTAATAAAAATGTTTTATTAATTGGGGTAGTGTGTGCTGTAGTTTTTGTAGTTATGGTTTTATTTTTCAGTAAGGGTGGCTATGATAAATTAAAACGAAGCATGGTAAGGTGTATCAGTAATAGTAGGAGAACAAGATGTAGAAGTGTTAATCCTAGAGTATTACCAGTAATTGAATTACATGACTTGCAAGAGATTTCAGGTGTAATAATATCTAATAGAGCAGCGTATGCAGGTAGTTGTAGTTAAATGAAGTATTTGTATTTTAATCTAAAATAGCATTATATAAGTACTTAATAAATGGTATATAAAGTTTCTAGTGTTTTAGTTCTATTATGCCTTTTTGTTGGCTTGGTTGATTAATGGTGTTATATGAATAGCTTGGGGCAGGTGAGGTTAATATTATTAGCATTTAAGTTGTACTGAATAGTGTAGTAGTGCTTATAAATTATTTTTTTTGCATAGCATGTACTGCTTAAAATTAGTTAAGTCGTACTTTGTTATTATAGCATGTAAAAATATTATTAATTCAAAGATCTAGTTATATTTTTTTCTCATTTTTTTTATTAAGATATCTTTATTTATTACTATTAATAGTAGAGAGATGAGTCTTTAATTTATATGGATTATTAAAGCTAATGTTAATACTATAATTTTGTGTAAAAGCAATGTCATTTTTTTCTAAAATGTCTAAAAATAAAATCGTTATATCTGTAGGAGATAACGGAGCTGTAGTTCTTAATATTGTAAATAACGAAATACGTGATAAATATTTTATTGAAACCGCACAAGATGCAGATTTGTCGAAAATTATATCATGTATAACTGAATATAAAACATCTTCAATATATCTTGTATTAAATCATTCTGATCAGGTTTATACTGAACATGTAATGCCTACCTATAATAGAATTGTTGCTAAATCTTTAGTAAAAATGAATCTTAGTGATGTCAGGAGTGATTATGATATAGGTGCTGCATTTTTATTAACAAAGCCTGATGATGCAAATAAAAGTTGCCATTATATGGTTGTAAAAAGTCAGCTAAACAACCTAACGAAGAAATTATTGGAAGTAGTTGTTAATAATTTAGGTAATTTTTGTGGTATATTGTTATTGCCTATAGAATTATCATATCTTTGTGATAGGTTGTTAAGATTTTATGGTAAAGATAATGAAGGGTGGACTATACTGGTCGCTTATACTAAGACTAATGATTTTAGAAAAATTGTTTTGTATCAAGGTAAGATAATACATGTAAGTAGTATTATTGTAACTTCAGATGAAACATTACCAAGTATTATTGCAGGTAAAATTTATCAAGAAATATCTAATACAGTTTTTTATCTTGCTAAATTTGGTTATAGTAAAGAATCAATTATTAATTTGTATATCATAACTTCCAGTAATATAAAAACTAGTTTGTTGTCATTTGATTTCAAAAATATGGACAGCAATATTCTAACTCCATATGAATTGTCGAAAATTTTAACGTTAAAACAATCTTCAAGTGTTGTAAGTGAGTTTTGTGATACTGTGGTATTATGTGCTATTACAGAAAAAGCTCCTCTGAAGATTCTTCATACTAAAGATACCAGTTTATTCTATAAAATTTTATTTTTTAATAAGTGTGTTTTACCTTGTTTGTTATGTTTTATTACGTTGCTGTCTCTACTTAATATCACTTACATGTTCAGTATAAATATTAATTATGATGAAAAAATTGATTTACTACTTCGTAAAGAAGCATTGGTGTCTAAAGTTGAGAAAATTAGTCAAGATACTACCTTAAAGCAAGTTAATGAAATGTATGAAACAGTAGATGTATATAAGCTTCTTTTAGCAGATGATTTTTTCTCGTTAGATTTGATTTTGCGATTACGGAAAGTAGATTTTAAAGGATTTAATGTTAATTACTTGTCATGTAATACGCGTGGTCATGGTATTGAAGTAAAGCTGTTATTGAAGTTTGTTGGAGAAAAGCAGTTTTCATATTATTTTAACGGCTTGAAAGATAGAATAATGGAGGAATTTAAAGATTATAAAACAGAAGTAATAGATACTTTACCTAATGTTGCAGATAATGAAAAAATTATTGTAGTTAAACTGGAAAAGTAATGTGTAATAATATATTAAAGAGATACTGCATAATTAAGATGTCAGTGTGTGTTTTATTGTTAATTACCTTGTCTGTAACGTTACATTACTTATATAAATCTAATGCTTATATATTACAGCATAATTTACACATTGCTGATGAGATTCGAAAGTTGAATTTTGAGGTTATGGATGTTCATAAGCATGAAGCGGTGCTGAATGATAGTGGAATTTTGTGGCAAGAAATATCTACATCAAATATATATAGTACTAGTACTTTTTATAAAGAAAACGTGGGTACATTGATAACTAATTTATGTAAAAAGTATTATTTGTTTAACTCTCAAATAAACATCTCCAGTCCTAAAATAGTTAATCATTTGTATAATAAGCAATATATAGATGTAATTAAGAGCCGTGTTGATATTAATTTTTCATCTATTAGTGATGAATATGTATTTTTATTCCTTAACGCAGTACGTCATGACGTTTCTGGATATGTTAAAGTTGTTAATTTTAATATTGAAAAAAAGACTGATATTACAAATGAAGTATTACATTCTGCATTGAAAGGTGAAGCTGTGGCTACTATAAGTGGTCATGTTTCATTTGATCTGTATAGTATAGTTGGTAGGTTTATTGATGAAAGTTAGTGTAATATTATCAGTGATAGTTTTGTGCTTAATGGGTAGTGTTGAGTGTGAAGCTAGTACACACGGTTGTCTTGGTCTTGTATACGCATTGCATCACTGTACAAGTTATACTTGTGAGATGGATTTTTCTGATAATAAAGTTCAATATACAGTTTTTGGATTGAGAAATGATAATTGTAAGTTAATGGAAAAAGATGATTCAAGTATGATGTTGTGTTATATACCGCAGGATAAATTAAAAATGATGTCTGAGTATTTAGTAAGAGTGATTACCAATAATTTGAATATTGATACTCACAAAATTGAGCATATGTTATTTGAATTATGTAACTTTTATTATGTAATGCAGGATAGTTTAATTCCAGAAAATGAGGAAGTGAATGAACAAAATGCATTGCAAGTAACACGTGCTGCAGAATTGAAAAGAAGGAATATTAACATTAGTAAAATAAAGAGTATATTTTTTCGAGATGAAGATATTGTAAAATTACATTCCATATATGCCCAAAATCAGCATATGAGATAAGATTAATGATATATATATAACAAGGAACTGTAATATGGTTTTTATGTGAATTTTCGACTAAATATTTATAAATATTAAAAGGACATTCTAGGATTTCTATAAGTACTTGTATAACGTAGTTTGGTGTTTTTCTATATTTTCAATTTGTAAATTATGGAATATTATTTGAAGCTTTGGAATGTTATTGTTATACTTTTGTGCTTCTGTGTAGTAAATTTGATGAACTGTAAAACTCTTTAATAAAGCTTTTTAATCGGTTATCATCTTCTTTTTCTGTTAATTCTGAAATAGTATAAAAGTGATGAATAATTTGTAGGGTAGCATATTTGTGAAGTATTAATGAAAGTTTGATATTATCTTGTGTACTTAGTAAATACATGGTGTTTTTTACTGTTTTGATAGTATTTTACATAAGCTATAGTAGGGATACTGTGGTTAATTGTGTACTATCTTTTAGTGTCTTTATATATAATTTATATGCTTGACTAATAAAATTACTAGTGGTAATTGATCACTGGTAAGTACATTTATTTTTTATGAAAATAACAATTCTTGGATGTGGGTCATCTGGTGGTGTACCGGTGGTAGGCTGTAAATGTGATACCTGTAGTTCAAACATGAAATATAATAAGCGTATGAGATCATCTATATTTGTTGAGAGTGGTGATGTACAGCTACTTGTTGATACTACACCTGACTTAAGATTTCAAGCGCTGCAAAATAACTTATCATCTGTTGATGCAGTATTGTATACTCATTTCCATGCAGATCATTGTGATGGTATTGCCGATCTGCAACAATTTTTACCTAAACATGATGTAAATAATATACCTATATACAGCGATATGACTACTTTGTGTTTGCTTACTGCTAGTAATTCATATTTGTTCATTCCTAGTGGACATTCTTTTACTTCAAAAAAGTGCAGTCATTTGAAGGCTAATATAATATATTACTATAAAGAATTTATAATTAAAGATTTTCGTATATTAGCTGTAAAACAGATACATGGTATTGACAATTCTAATGGTTTTATATTTAATAATCTAGTAGCCTATTGTACAGATGTTAAATCTTTTCCAGAGGAATCTTGGAAGTTTTTATATAAGAAAAAAGTATTAATCCTAGGGTGTTTAAAATATGATGCAAGTTTTGGACATTCTCATGTAGATTTATGTTTAGATTGGGTAAAAGAGTTGAAACCAGAAGTTGCTATCCTTACTCATATGAGTCATTATCTTGAGTATTATTCTTTGACTGATTACATAAAAAGTCATTCTAAAGATAATATAATAGTTGGTTATGATGGTATGCAGTTTAATGTTCTATAGTATAGTAAAATGATGGGTAGCTAGTGTGTATGTAAGAATCCTTAATAAGTGAAACTTGCTTTTTATAATTAGGTTTAGTCTTAATGTACTACAAAAGTTTAAATCATTTTAATAATAGTGATTTCATTGTATTTTGGTGGTTTAAATATATTCAATAGGGTAGAGTTACTTCTAGGTTAGTGTTTTTATTATAACGTTACGCAGCTTTACAAATCAAAGCTTCATGTTTTTACTTCCAGTACAATAGTTTATTGTGTTTTTGTTAAAGAAGCACATTATGGAAAAAGTTATGTATCAGTTAATCTTTATTTATGTTGAGTGATTCTACAAACTTCTTGCTTTGTTGGATTTATATTGTTTTGATAAAGATAGTTAATTGTTTGTTTACAGCTCAACTATGCTAGATGAATGAATGTTATTTGTAAAGCGGAAAATTTGATCAAATTTTTTTCACTTTAGTTGTGTATCTGTGAATTGAAGTGTGTTAAGCAGGAGAGTATTACATTTAGGGTAGTGTTTTTTTTCATTACAATTGATATTGTTTTACTCACTTTATCTTTTTATCGAATTTTTATATTATTTTTTGTAACGGTAGTTTATTGTATCTTTCCTAACTTTGCATTTATTGAAGCAATAGATATTATGTTTAGATAATGTTTTGATTGTAAAAGTTTACATTACTTTACAATAGGTAATCTTTTGTATGAAATAGTATTAAGGTGAAGTTTAATGTCAGATTAAAGCAGAGATTAATGCATATTTAATCTACAATATGATATTTTATTGCTTCTTTTAAATTTAATGGGAGTTTTTCAAGATTGTATTGTACGTCTGAAGATATTCCATAAGTTTTTGGTGGTGGTTGTATATTGTTTTCTATTCCATGGATTATTCCTTGTAAAATTGATGTAATGGCTTGTTTATAATTACAGTCTGCTCCAGGTACTCTGTGTTCTATTCTGCATTTTGTTGGATCTGTACTAGCACTTGGTATACGAATAGAGGTGCTTCTATTATTTCCTCCCCAGCTTATAGTTGTTGGTGTATCTATATCAGCGTGTATATATCTTAAATAAGAATTATTATTTGGAGCAAAGAAAATCATGTGTTTTTTCATTAGAGAGCATAGTCCTCCTATGCTGTGTAATAGGTAATTGCTCATTTTATTATTGTGGTTGTAAAATAAGTTATTACGGTTGACATCTAGTAGGTTTATATGGATGTGAAATGCACTACCTGGTTTATCTAAGTATGGTTTTGCAGCAAAATTTGCGCTTCCTCCAAAATGATTTGTGCTGTCTGATAAAATTTCTTTAATCAGATTAATTTCAAAAATAAGATTTGAAATATTAGTAGTTGTTGATGTTTGTATTTCGTATTGTAAATTGTCCTGTTCTTTTGTTATGTTACAATTAAAGGGAGATATTTTTTTCTTGATGTTAGTAATTAATAAATTGATATCATTTGGTTCCACGTTGTCAAAATAAAATTCTAATTCTACACCTATTAAAGGTATGACATTAAGATCTGTGTTTAGATAATTTAGAGTATAGTTTAACATATAAAACTAATGAATTTTAATGGATCTTGTTGCTTTTTTTGTAATACATAATGCAAGTAAATTAAGAAGCCATGTTATTATGAATAATGTAAGTCCTAAAGCATACGCAGATGAAGTTTGAATACTATTAAAATTTTGGTCTCCTGTTAAAATTGTTGCAATTTGTACTGTGATTGTTGTTACAGTATGTAGTGGATTGAAGGTTAAATGTGCTGTTATGCCTGCTGCCATTAATACAATCATTGTTTCTCCAATTACCCTTGAAATTGATAGTATAATTGAACTGATAATATTTGGTAATGCATATGGAATTATAATGTTCCAGATAGTATCTGATCTTGATGCTCCAAGTGCCATTGATCCATATCTTAAGTTTTTGGGAACAGAGTGTATAGCATTTTCTATCATAGAGGTAATAAATGGAAGGATCATTATTCCTATTACTAGTCCTGCTACTAATGCATTTTCTGATTGTGTATTAAGGTGATAATATTTTGCTAAGCTTCTAATTGATGGGGATAAAAATACTACAGCAAAATATCCATATACTACTGTAGGAATTCCTGCTAATATTTCAAGAATTGTATTGGTTATATATCTTATTTTTTTACTTGCATATTCACTGATGTAGATTGCAGAAAATAACCCTAATGGTACGGCTATAGTTATTGCAACAATTACTATCAATAATGTGCCGCTTAATAATGGTAATATTCCAAATGATCCTACTGGTTTTCCATCTATGATTTCTGGATCTGGTTGCCAGTTAGTTCCGAATAAAAAGTCAACAAGTGGTATTTTACTGAAAAATAGTGCTGATTCATATGTTAAACATAGTATTATACATATAACAACAAGTGATAGTAATCCTACTGAAGAAAACATGATGCATTTCAGTAATATGAATTCTTTGTCTATGTATATTGCTATTAATATCAAAACTAGTATAATAAATGTGATAATGATAGAGACTATGTTGATGTGTTCTGTGTAGAGTGAATAGCATGCAAAAAATGGATAGATTATATTGAGATAAGTAATAACGTTAAACTTGTCTTCAAAGTTAAGTTTTATTTTATGGTAGTTCCCTATTAATAATGCAATGGACAATAATATTGTAGTGAGTATCATATTTTTATAAATAAAGTTCACAAGTTTTTTACTTATGTAATTTAGGAATTTTACCTTTATTATATAAGTAGATTTATTTTATCACTTTTATAGTGCTTTGTAATATCAAATGTGTACTTTTGTTATATAACTTAATATTTTACAGTGAATAAATTTATGAAAGAAAGCAACTTAGTTGGTAATATTAGGAAATTATTTGTAGATTTTTTTGTAAAAAATGGTCATCAGCTTTTTCCATCTTCTCCATTAATAGTAAAAGATGATCCATCTTTGTTATTTACTAATGCTGGTATGGTGCAATTTAAACATATGTTTACTGATGCTAGTAATGCAAGTGTAGGTACTGCTGTATCAAGTCAAAAGTGCTTGAGGGTAGGTGGTAAACATAATGATTTAGAAAATGTTGGATATACAAATAGGCATCATACTTTTTTTGAAATGCTTGGCAATTTTAGTTTTGGCGACTACTTTAAGGAATTTGCAGTAGAGTTAGCATGGAATTTTGTTACTAAAGAACTTGCTTTAAACAAGGACAAACTTTATTTTACAGTTTATCATGATGATCAAGAAACATTTGATTTGTGGAAGAAAATTAGTGGATTTTCTGAAAGTAGAATAATTAAAATAAAGACTAATGATAATTTTTGGAGCATGGGTAGTACAGGACCGTGTGGTCCTTGTTCAGAGATTTTTTATGATTATGGTGAAAATATAGAAGGTGGATTACCAGGTACTCCAGAGGAGGATGGTGCAAGGTTTACGGAAATCTGGAACTTGGTATTTATGCAATATAATAGGAAATCAGATGGTGAACTATATGCGCTGCCAAAAAAATGCATAGATACTGGGATGGGGCTTGAAAGGATTTCAGCTGTGATGCAAGGTGTTTATGATAATTATGATATAAATTTATTTAAGGATTTAATAGAAGTATCAAAGAAGCAGTCAGGTAGTGCTAATAATGAACTTGCTCATAGAGTTATTGCAGATCATGTGCGTTCAGCAGCGTTTTTAATAGCAGAAGGATTAACACCAGGTAATGAAGGTAGGGATTATATTTTACGTCGTATAATTAGAAGGGCAGCTCGTTATGTGTACATGTTAAAATATGACGGAGCATTAATGTATCAGATTTTTCCTGTTTTGATTGATGAAAAAAGTTATGCATATATGGCAGACTATTATCCAGAATTAATTCATGCTAAGGATTTGATAATATCAATTTTGAAAATAGAGGAAGAAAACTTTAGAGATACTTTAGTTAAAGCATTGCCATTGCTTGAAAAAGAGTTAGTCAATTTATCTTCAGGTGATGCATTGCCTGGTAATGTTGCTTTTAAGTTATATGATACTTATGGGTTCCCGGTTGATATTACTTTAGATATCATAAAGGAGAAAGGAGTAAAGTTTGATGAACAAGGTTTTTATGATCAAATGGACAAGCAAAAAGAAAGGTCAAAGCTTAATCATTCTATAAAATCTGTTCAGCAATTAAAAGGTAAGTTGTGGGTGGATATTAAAGAGCATTATGGTGATACGAAATTTGTTGGATATGAGCAATATAGTGCTAAAGCTAAGGTTTTATCAATCATTTATGAAAGTGATAAGAATACTGAAGTGGCTAATGCTGGAGATAGAGTTAATGTATTGTTAGATATGACACCATTTTATGCTGAGTCTGGAGGACAAAAGGGTGATACTGGGGTATTCAATGTCATTGTAAGACAAGGAAAAGAACTATTAGATTGTGATAATATTGTTGAAGTGTTGGATACGAAAAAGGTGCTAGATACACTTTATGTTCATGAGTGTGTTATCAAAGCAGGATCTTTAATTGTTGGTGATATAATTTGTGCAGAAGTTAATTGTGAAAAAAGAAAAAATTTATGTGCTAATCATTCGGCAACACATTTGTTACATTATGTTCTAAAATTAGTAATAGATAATAGTATTATACAAAAGGGTTCATTAGTAAGTGATGATAAGTTAAGATTTGATTTTAGTTATGGTGTTGCATTGACAAAAGAACAGTTAACTTTAATTGAAGATAAGATGTTTTCTTTAATACGTGATAATAGTCCTGTTATTACACATATATGTGACTTGAAAGAAGCAGTTGCTGATGGAGCTATTGCATTATTTACTGAAAAATATGCAGATCATGGAGTAAGGGTAATTAACATAGGAGATTCAAAAGAGTTATGTTGCGGTACTCATGTTAGATATACTGGTGAGATAGGATGCTTCAAAATAGTGTCAGAAGCTAGTGTTGCTTGTGGAGTACGTAGAATAGAAGCAGTTACAGGTCAGAATGCAATTGATTATTTTAGACAGCAAGAAAAAATGTTATATTTAATTGCTGAAAGTGTTAAGTCTCCTGTAGACAATATATTAATACAGATAGATAAACTTAACAGAAATAATCAAGAGCTAAAGCAGAAATTGTCGGATACTTATTTTAGTATGATTGATTTGCAAGGTATTGCTACTGACAAAATAGGAAATATTGATTTCTTATATAGCAATTTAAATGGTATTCCAATTGATGTTGTGAGAAAATTTATTAATGAGCGCCTTGTTAATAGTATGATAATGTTCTTTTCTAATATTGTAGGTCATAATGTTATGTATGTTGTAGGTGTTGCAAGTAATTTACATAGTAAAATTAAAGCTACAGATTTTGTAAAAATAATAGGGGAAGTTGTAAAGAGCAAGGGTGGAGGTAATAATCGATTAGCTCAAATTAGTGGAGAGTACATTGACAAAGTAGATGTCATATCTCATGTAAGAAGTAAGTTGATTAGTGTTTTGAGTAGTTAGTGACTACACTGTTAGTGCATTTTTTGATAGAGGTAGCTTTTAGTTTTTTTCTTTTATCTTATATGAAATATTGAATATGGGTAGCTATATATGCTTTTGCGATAAGATTTATGTTACATAATAAAACCTATATTCATTTATGAGTATGGATAATGCAATAGAAGTAAAGGTGTAAGCAATATTTGATGGATCAAAATTTTAATTAATTGCGGAAATTATGCTATTATACATGTGGGTTCATACGTTCTTTTGTGTAGTGTAAGCTTATGATTTTTTAAGTGGTTTTTTGTATTAGTTAGAAATGTTAGCTATAGTGTGGAATTTTTCTGTGTGTAACACTGACCAACATATGAATAGTGTTCAATTATCTTAAATTTATGATTGAATAAGTATAATTTTGTATTCCATATGTAGTACGAGTTTTTGTGTAACTTCGTATTATGTGTAGTAAAGTAATCTGTAATTTTTTTAGAGAGTTACATATGGTAAGTCTTAAATAGCAATAGAGAATTTACTGTATGTAAGACAGTAAGTAATGTGTAAATAGTGTTTAATTCACTTGATTTTTTGAATAGTAAAGTATTATGCTATGTAATTTTATATGGCTTTAGTGTTGTATTTTGTTGTAATCTTGTTGAAAGATGTTGAGTATAGTAGTGAGAATTTTATTGTGTGTAATTCACTAAATGATATTCCATTATCTTAAATTTATAAATGATAGAGTGTATTTTGTATTTCATGTATAGTACAAACTTTTGTATGACTTTATATTATAGTGAAATAGAATGGTAATTTTTTTAGGTCTTGATGGTAATGGAGCATATTACCATGTGTAATACAATAGGAAATATATTATATTTGCTAAAGTAGAGTCATAAGTCTTTGTGTAAAGTGTGATTAATAGTATAGTGTTTGGTATGAATAGCTATAAATTGATAACTATAAGAAAGTATTTTTGTATCATGTGACAAGATCCTGATTTTGTACATGATAAGTCATGGCATATAAGGTTTGTTAGAACTTATATGTAATTAGTGTAGTAATTGCTATGCTCTATTTAAATGATGATACAAAATCTTATTGATGGTTAGCATAGTTTGGTTTGTGTAAGTTTTAATTTTGGTAATGTGAAATTAAGAATGTCTGTCAAATACATAATTATTTTTTTATATTACACTGTATTGCATCATAAGAGTGTTAAATGTGGTTGTTGATAATGAAATGAATCTCTACAACTACAACAGTATCTTTTTATCTACAATAACGATAACTTTGAGATAAAAACTGTCCATTCCAGTAAATAATTTTACTAACTGTCATGAATATCTAATTGATAACCTTAAAATAGCACAACACTATGTTTGTTATTTTATAATATAGCACTAATATAGCTTTGAAATAATGAAAAACATTACACACATAAAACATCACTCAAGAAAGTTAGTATAAAGGCTTATAAGTTTTAGAGAACTATTACAACATATCTGTAAGAACAGTACTAATTTTTATATTTTATTGTTCATAGCTTCCAACATTGTTTTCCCTATAACTGCTGGCGTTTCAGCAATAACAATACCTGCACTTTTCATAGCTTCTATTTTACTTTCAGCACTGCCTGAAGTACCTGAAGAAATTGCTCCAGCATGGCCCATACGCTTTCCTGGAGGGGCAGTTTTTCCAGCAATGAATCCAACTACAGGCTTGTCAGTTCCT
This sequence comes from Ehrlichia minasensis, assembly GCA_000825765.1. Classification (GTDB taxonomy): domain Bacteria; phylum Pseudomonadota; class Alphaproteobacteria; order Rickettsiales; family Anaplasmataceae; genus Ehrlichia; species Ehrlichia minasensis. Next base: position 16,199 of record CDGH01000020.1, read on the forward strand.
GATAATTTTATGAATTCTGCAGCTTCTTCTTCTTCTGATCCTCCAATTTCTCCAATCATGATAATACCATGTGTATCTGGGTCATTTATAAATAATTTTATGCAATCTGTGAAAGACATACCATGTATAGGATCACCACCTATACCAATACATGTTGATTGTCCTAATCCAACTTCTGTAGTTTGTGCTACTGCTTCATATGTGAGTGTACCAGAACGTGAGATTACACCTATATGGCCACGTTTATGTATATACCCAGGCATAATACCAATTTTACATTCTTCTGGAGTAATAATACCAGGACAATTAGGCCCTATTAATATGCTATTTGAATTTGCTAAAGCACGTTTTACTTGTACCATATCTAAGATAGGAATACCTTCTGTAATGCAAATAATGAGCTCTATGCCAGCTTCAATTGCTTCTAATATTGCATCAGCTGCATAAGGTGCTGGAACATAAATAACAGTAGCATTTGCTCCTGTATCTAGTTTTGCTTGCTTTACAGTATTGAAAACTGGGAGATTTAAATGATATGTGCCACCTTTTCCAGGTGTTACTCCACCTACCATATTTGTTCCATAAGCAATAGCTTGTTCTGAATGAAATGTACCATGGGCACCAGTGAACCCTTGGCATATAACTTTTGTATTCCTGTCTACTAAAACGGACATATTGCCTCTATTTTTTTACTATATTAACTATGTTGTATGCTGCTTCGCTTAAGTCATTTGCTGTAATAATATTTAGACTTGAGTCATCTAATAACTTTTTTCCTAATTCAAAATTTGTTCCAGATAGCCTTACAACTAATGGAACATTGATACCAATTTCTTGTATTGCAGCAATAATACCATTAGCAATGATATCGCAACGCATGATACCACCAAATATATTGACTAATATTCCATCAACTTTATCTGATAAAATGATTTTAAATGCTTCAGTCACAGTCTTTTGGCTTGCCCCTCCACCAACGTCTAAAAAGTTTGCTGGTTCAGCTCCATAGTGTTTAATAATATCCATAGTTGCCATGGCAAGACCTGCACCATTAACCATACAGCCAATGTTGCCATCCATCTTAATGTAGTTTAAGCCGTGTTTAGAAGCTTCTATTTCTTCTTTGATTTCTTCATCATAATCACGTAACTCCTGAATGTCAGGATGACGGTATAATGCATTGTCATCAAAATTTATTTTTGCATCAAGAGCAATGAAATCTCCTGAAGATGTCTCAACTAAAGGATTGATTTCTACTTGATTAGCGTCAGTGTTTAACATAACTTTATATATTTTCTCAGCTATATCAGAGATTTTTCTTGTTTGATCTGAATTTAAGTTGCTATCGAAACATAAGTTACGTCCATGGAAACCTTGAAATCCGAATAGTGGATCAATGTTACACACAATAACTTTTTCTGGAGAAGTTGATGCCACTTCTTCTATATCAACACCACCTTCAGTTGAAAATATTATGCTGACTTGACTTTGTTTGCGATTTACAATTGCACTAATGTAATATTCTTTTTTTATATCACATCCCTCTTCTAGGTATACTTTCCTTACCTTTTGTCCATCCTTTGAAGTTTGGTGAGTAACTAAAGTTGACCCTAACATATTTTTTATGGATGCTTTAGCTTCATCTGGTGTACGACATACTACAACCCCACCAGCTTTGCCTCTACCACCAGCGTGAATTTGTGCCTTAACAACAATTACTTTTGAGTGTAATTTACTTATAGCATCATCAACTTCGCTTAACGAATGTACTACAGCTCCTTTTGGGACGCTAATACCAAATCTGCTCAGTATATGTTTCGCCTGATACTCATGAATATTCATATTAATACACCTTACTTGATACTTTAATTACTAAATTTAATATACATATAGATAACATAAGAGCTACAGTACACAACTCTATGGTTACTCATTAGTACTGTCGTCATTGGCTTGAGAAGGCCTCTTCACTTGAAAATGCCTAGCACTAACTTGAAATTTAGTAAACTGTGGCTCGTAAGGTACTTTGTGCAATTTTTTTCTTCTCCTTTCACAATCATCTCTTTTTCTTGCACGTTTTTCTGATGGTTTTTCATGATGAGTAATTTTCATTTGCCTAGGTTTCCCCTCACGCTGTAATTTCTTTTTGAGGGTACGTATACCTTGTTCTATATCTCCATGGTAAACTATAACTTCA
>CDGH01000021.1 GCA_000825765.1 Ehrlichia minasensis
GTTTCCCCTCACGCTGTAATTTCTTTTTGAGGGTACGTATACCTTGTTCTATATCTCCATGGTAAACTATAACTTCAACCAAAGAAAGTCCTCCTATATAGATAAATCAAGCAATAATGATACCAATAACAAATTAATTATGTCAAATTCTTTTTAAGAAATTATGATTATAACAACACCAATAGTGTATACTTTAATTATAAATAAAGTTATATTTATGATATATACTATTTTTTGTCTAATATGTTAGTAATACGATTTTTAGTTTCTAACAGGTCTTTGTCTGATAAAGGAATGAACCCTAGCCCAATTAAATATCCGTTTTTACCAATTGATTCTTCTCTTAAAATGACTTTAATGAATTCCTTAATACTAGTGGAAGATTTAGTGTGTTCTTGTTTTATATATAGATATATAGGTCTTGATAAAATGTATTTTCCTGAAGAAATAGTTTCATAATTGGGTTCAACTCCTGCTATTTTGTTTGCATGTATTTTATCTTGATTTTTAATTAAAAAACTAAAGCTTAATATGCCAAATGCGTCGTGGTTTTTTGCAATCTTTTGTATGATGATATTTTCATTTGCTGCTACTTCAATATACTTTCCATCATTGCGCATTATACCACATGCACGTTGCCTTCTTTTTAGATCAGGATATACGTCGATGAAATTCTGGTTATGTATGCAGGATGCTTGCATTATCTCTTCTACTAATATATTGTAAGTTCCAGTGTTTTTATATGGACCATAAACTTCTATATCAATATTGGGTAATCTATTGTTGATTTCAGACCAATACCTAAGGTTATTGGTTGACATAGTTTCAACATATTCGTTTGATGTAGAGTATTTACTTAGAGCTTTAAATAGATCTTGCTTTGTAAAGTCAAGTTTATTGCTATCTTTGGAATTTGCTATTACTATTCCGTCATACCCTATGATAATCTCTATGATATTTTCAATATTATTACTCTTGCATAATTTAACTTCTGCATCCTTAATTTTTCTGGATGACATGACTATATCTGGAGTATTTTTTCCTACACCTTCACAGAACATGCTGAATCCCATACCGCTACCTACCGATTCTATGATAGGAGTTCCATAGTTTGAGAATCTGCCAAATTCTTCTGCTATAGCTGAAATGAATGGTGATGCTGTTGATGATCCAACAACCCGTATTTGCTGTGCATTTACATTAAATCCTAATGTTATTAGCACGAAGAATACTAAAAAAAACCTACTCATCCAACGTATTCCATCAATTTATAAAAAGTGTGTACTATTATCTTTAATTAATTATTAAATTACAGATACTGCTTAATTAAAGATAATAACTTATCTACTTGATTTTCTTCTGATTTTAAGTCTGGAATGAAATGTGAAAGATATGCCCCTTTTTTGTCAATAATGTACATTATTGCAGAATGATTAATTTGATTATCTTTATCTGATTGCCCAACATATATTTTGTAATTTTTAATTATTTGATTAATGTCTTCAGTATTTCCTGTTAACATTTGAATTCTTGAATCAAAATTTTCATGAAATTCTTTTAATTTATCTACAGTATCATTTTTTGGATCAATTGTAATAAAAATTACTTGTAATTTGTCTGCATTGTTGCCAAGGTGTGCAAGTGCTTCAGATACTAATCCCAACTCTGCAGGGCAGATACTTTTACATGCAGAGAATCCAAATAGAACTAACATGTGTTTCCCTAGGAAATCTTGGCTGTTTACTGTTTTACCGTCTTGATTTATTAAGCTAAAGCTAGTTTTAATGCCGTCTTCGTTCGGTATAGTAGTGTTAGGTGTATCATGATGTTTTGTTTGAAATATACCTTGTTTGGTAATATAGGAATACCCTAAAAATATTGCTGCAAATAGTAAGCAGATATTAAGTATGAATTTGATAGCTTTCATTATATGCTCCAATTATATAAACATTTAGTATAAAGATACTAAAACATATGCTATATCAGAGTGATATTATGTCAAGTTACTTAAAATTTTTTATACTATATTACTTTTATTAGTATTTTAGCTGTAAAAAGAGGAGTTAAAGTTTTTACTTGGGAATATGCAGTTTTTGTGTGTTTATTTGCTACACTATACATCATGAGGTTTCAATAAATAAAGTCTTATTATATTTAAATGAAAAGGAAATAGTAGAAATTTCCATTAAACTTATAAATATAAATACAGTAACATTTGTGACGATTGTGTACAGGTCGATTGTTTTACGTTGTGTTGATCTTTTGAACAGAAGTTATATAATTACATGCTTGCGATATGAGTCCGTTAATTACCTGTTCAGTAGTTTGTATTTCACGTACCATACCTACACTTTGTCCAGCCATGAGAGAGCCGTTTGTAATATCACCTTCTATTACTGCTTTTCTCAATGCTCCAGCCCAAAATTTTTCTATACTAAGCTGACCATCTTCTTTTGATATTTTTCCTTGATGATATAAGTTAATTATTTCTTTTTGTAATTCTAAAAATTTTACACTGGCATCATTTTTTATAGCTCTGACTGGTATTACCGGGAAGTCTTTACTTAATTGTGAAGATGATATTGCATCCCTAGAAGAAGATTTAATAAATATTTCCTTGAAGTTGTGATGTACACGTGACTCATGTGTACATACAAAAAGTGTGCCAATTTGACAGCCACTTGCTCCCATTATTAGATAGTGTGCTATCATTTCTCCCCTTCCAATACCTCCAGCAATAAAGATTGGGATTTTTTTAAGTGATTCTTCTTCTCTGAAGTACGGTAATATTTCTTGTACAAGTACAGAAGTGCTTACAGGACCTATATGTCCACCCGCTTCCATTCCTTCTATTATTAGTGCATCTACTCCTGCTCTTACTAATCTTTTTCCAATTGATAATGATGATGCAAAACACATAATTTTGATTTTTGCATCTTTAATATGTGTTATAGTTTTGTTGTTAGGTATACCGCCTGCTAGTACTATGTGTGTGACGTTTTTTGCTATGCAAACTTCAATTAACTCATTTAAACTTGGGTGCATTATAATGAGATTTACCCCAAAAGTGTTATTGGTTAATTGTTGAGTGAGTTCTATTTCTTTTCTTAATTCATCAGGACCAATTGATCCACACGCTAAAACACCAAATCCTCCAGCGTTTGATATTGCAGAAACTAAGTAAGGATCTGAAACCCAACTCATTGCTCCACCCATAATTGCAAAGTTGCTTCCTAGAAATTCTACACCTATTTTCCACAGTTCTGATAGCATGATCACTCTTATATTATACGATTAAAAATATTATCTTTATCTATAAATTTGTGTTTTAATGCTGCTAATATATGCATAATTATTAAAATAGGCAATATATATGCACATATGTTGTGACACTGTTGTGCAATATTAGCTATGTTTTTGTTATTTTCAATTAATAGTGGCACATCAAATGAAAAAATCTTTATTGCTTTTCCAGAAGCTGAGGACATAACATAGCCAGATATAGCCATTGCTATAGAAGTAATATATAAGCCTAAATGTGTGATTTTAGATACTAAAATGAGATAATGTGGGAAGCTGTTAGGATATGGAGGTATAGTTGAACTAAATCTGCACACTAAACGTAGTATTAGTAAAGACAGTAAGATCATGCCTATTGCTTTATGCAATGTATAAATTTCTCCTATAGGATAATTACTGGGAAACACTTCCATTTTTAGGCAGAATCCCATGATCACCATGAATATTATTGGTATGCCAGTTAACCAATGCATTATCCTGACTGAACTATGATACTTAGTCATAATATTATACCATCTTTTAAATGTGGAGCGTAAAGTTTGTGTATACCATACATAGAGAAATGTTATCAATAAAAATATTTTATAATGTTTTGAGTGACTGGTGAATATTGTCTATGTATAATGAAATACATGATGAATGATAATTAATTCTCTAATATAGTGTCGTTTGTAAATCTTTCGAAGAACATTTTTCTATGCATATTAATTGGTATGTTTATAGCGCCAATATTGTCATTAATTTCTATCATATTTACTGAGCATAAAACGGTAAATCTGTTAACTTCTGTTTTACCTGACTATACTTTTAATACTATTGTTTTAATGTTAGGAGTTGGTACAATAGCACTTGTGATTGGAATATCAGCAGCTTGGTTTGTAACTTACTATTCATTTTTTGGGCGTAGATTTTTTGAAGTAGCACTGTTTTTACCACTTTCAATACCAGGATATATAGTTGCATATGTTTATGTGAATATTTTTGAATTTTCTGGTCCTTTACAAATTTTTTTAAGAGAGACTTTTCACTGGAGCAAGGGAGATTATTATTTTCCTAGTGTTAAATCTTTAGAGTGGGGAATAATTATTATAGGATTTAATTTATATCCATATGTATACATGCTGGTTAGAACAGGATTAATAGCTATACGTAGTACTGTTGCAGTGGCTACTACATTATGTCCTTCTAGATGTAAAATTCTAACTGCTATTGCTTTACCTGTAGTGCGTCCAGCCATTGCTGCTAGTGTTTCATTTGTATTGATGGAAGTAATATCTGATTTTGGTACACCGCAATTTCTTGCAATAGATACTTTTACTAGGGGAATATATAGAAATTGGTTTTTATTGCATGATAAATATTCCGCTTGTCTGTTTGCTTTTATTGCATTGTTTTTTATATTTTTGCTCATTATATTTGAAAAGTTATTTCGTGGTAAAGGAATATCTTATTCTACAATAAAGATGAATACGGAATATTATCATACTTGGCAGGTTAGCAGTAAACTAAAACTTACACTAATATACTGTGTTTGTTCAATACCAATATTGATAGGTTTTGTTATACCTGTTGTGCCTTTGTTGTACTGGACTGTTGAAAGAATTGGAACGTTAGTGACTAATACTAGGTTCTATATTTCTGTACTTAACAGTGTAAGCATAGCATTCATAACGTCAGTTATTGCTGTTATAATATCAATTGTTATATCATATATTATAAGAAAGAGGGAGTCGTTATCTTATGCAATAAAATTTATTGTTATGGGTTATGCTATACCCAATACTATTGTTGCTGTGAGTGTTATGGTGTTGCTTGGTAATATATCACATTTTGTTAACTCTTATTTTTCATTTGCACTTATTGGAACAACATTTGGATTAATATACGCTTATGTTTTTAGATTTCTTGCTGTATCTTTAGGCCCTATAGAATCTGGGTTAAATAAAATTCCAAAAGAGATAGATTGGTCGTCTTTATTAATGGGGCATAATGTAATTTCTACTTGTTTTAATGTACATATTCCAATGATTAGAAAAAGTATATTGGTCGGATTTCTATTAGTATTTGTTGATGTTATAAAAGAATTATCTGCTACATTAATTATCAGGCCTTTTAATTTTGATACTATTGCTACTCTAATGTATGAGCTTATTAGTGATGAAAGATATGCTGATGCAGCTCCGTATGCTTTAGTTATAGTGCTTATTGGTTTAATATCGGTAGTGATATTATGTAAAATGTTTCAATATGATAAATCTAAATATAGTAAAGTCATGTTGTAAGTTCTGATAATTGTGATGTGTTGATTTTGATAATAATTACTTGTATAGGCTTGTTAGTGATGGAAGATGTGCTAATTTATGATACTATTATAGCTCATATGGCTGAGTATCAGTAGCTATATTATGTAAAATGTTTCAATATGATAAACCTAAATATAGTAAAGTCATGTTGTAAGTTCTGATAATTGTGATGTGTTGATTTTGATAATAATTACTTGTATAAGCTTGTTAATGGAAGATGTGCTAATTTATGATACTATTATAGCGCATATGGCTGGTAGCTATGTTATGTCAAATGTTTCAATATGATGAATCTAAATATAGTAAAGTCATGTTGTAAGTTTTTATGATTATAATGTTTTAATTTTTGATAATAATTCACTTCTTTAACTATATAACGATAGATATACTAATGCATCCTCATATTAATATAATGCTAGGTGGTGCTGTCTGAAATATTTCAACATAATATTAAAAGTCATATTATAAGGTACAGTAATGATTATATTATAATGTTATTTCTTATTTGTGGTGTCTATTTTTGTGTGTGGAATTGTTGTAATATCATATAATGTTGATATGAAATAACAGTCGAGTATTTTTATGAAACATTGCACAGTGAAATTTATATAAACCTAGTGTTTTCTTTGAGTAACTACGCTATTTGAATATGTTTATTAAATATTGCGTTGCAATTGTTATTCAAAAACTGTCACTATGTATTTGCAAAGTTCAAGTAACATAATTTCTTATTTTTCATAAAAATTTTTCTTAATGTATTAGGTTATTAAATAAATGAGCACAGTAAAGTACTAAGTAGGATAACTATGCGTCATTTTACTATATATTTACTACATCAAAACATTTCACATAACATCGCTGTTGACACTAAGCCACGTTAATATGGCTAAAGCGTGTAAAGCCCATAAAAATGTCCTTTTGTACGATAAGCTCGTACATTAAAGTAGCTATGGTATCAACATGAAATGTTATAGTGACTAAAATTTGTAATATAATCTTACTTTAGGTTTATCATATTGAAACATTCTACATAGTGTAGTCACTAATACTAAGCATATGCGTAATGTACAGGCATAATAAATTAGTATCACATTACTGACAATTTTATGTAAGTGAATTGTTATCAAAATTAAAGCATCATAGTTATGAGAATTTACAACATGACTTTGCTATACTTGGGTTTATCATATTGAAATATTCTACATAGTGTAGTCACTAATACTAAGCATATGCGTAATGTACAGACATGATAAATTAGTGTCACATTACTGACAATTTTATGTAAGTGAATTGTTATCAAAATTAAAGCATCATAGTTATGAGAATTTACAACATGACTTTGCTATACTTGGGTTTATCATATTGAAATATTCTGCATAGTATAGTCACTAATACTAAGCATATGCGTAATGTACAGGCATAATAAATTAGTGTCACATTACTGACAATTTTATGTAAGTGAATTGTTATCAAAATTAAAGCATTATCATTATGAGATACAATATGTATTATAAAGGTATATCACACAAAACATTTTGCATAATGTCATTACTGATATATTAATCTAGCTAGTACTGTGATTAAAGCATATGAAGCATCAGCATGTCTTTCATTACTGGTAAGTCAAACAATATACTGGATAGTATTAAGATTAAAACGTACTCATTACCAGGTTTTATAAAAAACTTCTACCAAATTTTGTTGTTTTGGCAGAGCTGATTTCATTTATTATACTTGGTTATAAATTGATATAATAATTGTTATACTAAACACTGTTATTACATATTTCTATAACGCTAAGTTTCATATTATTTCTCATCTTTCATTAAAAGCTTTTTCAAAAGTACTTGTTATAGGAGTAAATAAATAATTAAGCAAAGTACGAGATTGAGTAATTATAAAAACTTCTGCTGGCATTCCAGGATACAACTTTAGATTTTTTAGTTTCTCAGACTGTTCTTTTGGTATTATTACTTGTATTTTATAATAACGCATTCCGTTGATTTCACTTAAAGCGTCAGCTGATACTTGTACTACTATTCCATTTACTAGTCCAATTTTACGTATATTGTAAGCGCTAAGACGTACTTTGGCTTTTAATCCTCTATAATTTTCATACGATACTATATTTTTATCCTTCATTTGTGCTGATAAGATTTCTTCTATATGTCTTGTCTGTATTTTTGCATCTATAACTAAATCGTCATTTAATTGTACAACATTTGTAATAGGAGCACCTGGAGGTATGACACCTCCTTCTGTATGGTATTTTAACCCAGTTATAACACCTGCATGTGGAGATCTTATTGTAGTTCTGTCTAGTATATCTTGTGCAGTTTTTATTCTTTCTTTTAAATCTGTAATCGCAGATGTGATGTCTTTGAGGTCGAGGTTGATTTTATTTTGTACATTATTTGTGATGTTAATTATTTCTAATTTGTTTTCTCCAATTTTTTGATTTACTGATGCAATGGCGGACTTGAGCTGACCGATTTTCCCCTCAGATTCAGCATATTGACGTTCAAGTGCAGTGATATATGGTTTACTAATGTATCCAGTTTCTAAAAGATTTTTCTTTGTTTCTAATTCTTCACTAATCAGTTTATGCTGAGTTGTTGCTGAAGTTAATTGGGCAGATAATCCAGATAGCTCTTGACGTAGCTGTTTTGTACGTTGTTGTAAGATGTCTATTTGCCCAGATATGTTTTTCTTATGAGATTCAAATAACTGTTGTTGATTTTGTATTATTTGGTCTCTTGTTTTTTCATCTGATAGATTCTTGATGGTATTTGGGAAATCTATAGATTCACGGTCATATTTTATAGCTATTAATCTGGCTTCTGTTGCGAGTAGATCAAGCATCCGTTCTTTTATAATGTCTAAATTGGCTTGAGCTGTAGTGTTATGTAAGTATATGATTGGTTGATTCTTTTGTACTAATTCTCCTTCTTTAACTAATATTTTATCTATCAAACCACCTTCTAAATGTTGTACTATTTGTTTTTCTGATGAGGAAATAACTTCTCCTTGTGCAATGACTGAGCCATCTAATGGTGCTACTGCAGCCCATATTCCAAATACACCAAAAAACAGTAAGATAATTATAAACCCAGTGAATAATGGGCCCCAGGATACTTTTAATACTTCATTTATTGTGTCTTTTCTATTGTACTTGAATAAAAAGTTTACAACATTATCTACAATAGATAGTGATTTTGTTAAGGTACTCGACATTTGTTCCTCTACATTGTTTTCTAGGTGTAGTGTGTTATGTCCTAAAAGTTTTGGTAATGAAAATCCTACTTTTATAAAATCTTTGAGTTTTTTATACATAAATATAATACGGTAAGTGTAACATTTAATTTATAGCATATTTGGTAAACATTATAATGCATTATTTATCAGATAAATATCTTAAAATATCTTTACTTGTTCCAATATTTTATGTTGAATGCATGAGATTTTCATAATACTATCTGTTGTACAATAAATTGTTTATCATCTGCCTATTACAATCTTGAGATCAACCTAGTTATGTTGATCTTGTAGTAGAATACAGTGTAGCATTTTAAGTATAGGATGTGAATTAATTTAAATAGCACTTTTTAAGTGTTAGTACTACATGTTTCTTTTTGACTTACCATTTTTATTCAGGGTCAAATTTAACTTTAAATATATTAAAATTTTCTGTTTTATTGAGTATATAAGACTTTAATGTATGTATTTGTATGACATTATTAATACGTCTTTCTAGAAAAAGTATGGTATCAGAATGATTATTAGAAAAGTCATTGATAAAATACATAACAGTACTTGCATATACAATAGCTAATGTACTTCTTTTGGTATAGTAGTTAAAATCAGTTGATCTATCACCGATTAAGTACCAAATATGATCTACTACTTTATATAGAAATTTAGCAGCAAAACACATATTATATGGTGCTGCAGATAATATATGTTTTAATAGCTCTCTGTAGTTTGGTAATGATGTATAATATATTAAACACAAATGAACAGCATGTTGTATCTTTTCACGTATTTTAAAATTATTTACGTTGTCTGTTTCATGAAATTTAGTTGTGATAAAGTTAATCAAATCATCGTTTATACTATTCAATACATCATATATTCCATTATGGAATTTGTAAAATTCTTCATCTAGCCTAAGGTCAATACAGGCTTTTAATAATGTGTTATTTGATACCCCATAAAATGGTATCAGTGCTATAGTTGCTTTTATTATTGATGATTGATTGTTCATGACACTTTAATTTAGAAAACAATATTATACATATACAATGTTAAAATTGTTATGACAAGTTTGTAGTGCATAAGTATTGAAATATTCATAAATTGATAAATATTATTATTAATTATGTTGTGTTTGTGAAGCAATTAATAGCGTGTAAGTTTATTAAAAATGTCAATTGTTATAATCTTTGTTATTATGGGAATAGTAGGATGAGTGTATTTATGTGTAATTTTATATATGTTGAATTTTATTCATTTTAGTAGTGGTATAAAATAAATAAATTATCTTCATCAGAAAAACGATAGTGTAACACTTAGAAAATAGTTTAATTGATTTTGTGAAAGAAGGAAGATTAGTACAAGAAAATTAGCTTATGGTTATTTACATAGCACTGCAGCTTTTATAGTGTGTAGTTTGTGTGTTATTATCTGTATAAGCTTTCAAATTTGACACTTGAATATGTTTATTAAATGCTTATGATTTAGCCATCTTGTGTTAGATATTATTACTTTGAATATATGAAAGTGTTGGCTAGTTTGTAATGTAAAATGCAGTTAATATACTATAAATTTTAAGTAATTTGATGCCTTAAATGTATTTGTTAAATGCTTATGATCTAGCCATCTTATATTAGATATTATTGCTTTGAATATATGAAAGTTGTCAGATAGTTTGAATATAAAATACAATTTAACCATTATATTACAAATTTTAAAAGTTTTGATTTCTTAAATGTGGTTTTATTTATAGTAATGTTTTTAAGTTAATAAGTTATCTTAATGCAGTATTTTGTATTGCGAATATTAATTTATGTACTCTAGTTGTACTTCAATAAATGGTTTATTTTTAATATCATATTTTAAAGCGTTGAAAACTATGTTCTCTACATGTTGTTTTATATTGTTGATTTTTTTAGAGTAGAGATCACTACTAATTTTTGATAAGATTTTCTTGATAATTGCTTGATTGTCAGAATGGTCTAATACCCCTGGAGCAAAGATCCTTGGTTCTTTGAGTAATTCTTTTTTATTATTTAAAACTAGTGTTACTATGATTATTCCTGCATCTCGCATCCTTTTTCTCATGTGTATCACACTTCCTTGTGGATGGTGTAAGAAATTGCCATCAACTCCAAAGTATCCAGCTTTTACAGAATTGACTTTTTGTTTTTTTATGATGTTGATTACATCTCCTGGATGTACGATGATAGCTTTTTCTACATTGCATTGTTCTGCAACTTTGGCATGCTCATGCATATGTATATATTCCCCATGTACAGGAATAGAAAGTTTAGGTCTTATTAATGAATACATGGTTGATACTTCATTTTTCGATGGGTGGCCTGATACATGTACATATTCCATGAATTCTGTAATAACATTAACTCCCATATTAATAAATTTGTTGAATACACTGTATATACGTTTTTCATTTCCTGGAATTATCTTAGAAGAAAAGATTATAGTATCTCCATTCTCTAATTTTGTTAATGCATGAGAATTGTTAGCAAGTTTGGCAGTTGCTGCTAGTACTTCACCTTGGCAACCAGTACAAAGAAGTAGAACTTGGTTACTTGGTAATTTGTTTATTTGGGTGATATCGATAAATTGTGGTATATCTTGTAAGTACCCACTATCTTGTGCAGCTTGTATGATCCTTACAAGAGATTTTCCTAATATTGCTACTTTTCTGCCTAATTTTTCTGCAATGCATGCTATTGTGTGGATTCTTGCAATGTTGGAAGCAAACAAAGATACAGCGACTTTTTGCTTACAGTCTTTTATTATATTAAATAAACTTTCTTCTAAGTCACCTTCAGAGCCTGATTTATTCTTAGTGAATATATTAGTAGAATCACATACAAGTGCTAAGACGCCTTCGTCTCCTAGTTCTTTTAGTCTTTGTGTGTTTGATATAGGCCCGATAATTGGGTTATCATCTAACTTCCAATCCCCTGTATGCACTATTACCCCTTTTTCAGTATGTAATGCAATTGCATTCATTTCTGGAATTGAGTGTGTCAAGTTGATAAACTCAAGAGAGAATGGACCGAGTTTTAATCTTTTTGTGATATCAATTTCTGTTATATTAACTTTAAGGTGATATTCTTTCAATTTTGCTTGTAATAAAGCAGCTGTGAATTTTGTTGCATATATTGGGCATTGTAAATCGCTCCATAGATATTGTATACCTCCTATATGATCTTCATGAGCATGTGTTAGTACTATCCCAAGTAAATTTTTCCTATTCCTTTTTATAAAGCTGATATCAGCGACAATCATGTCTATTCCTGGCATGTTATCATCAGCAAATCCTGCTCCGAAATCAATAATTATCCATTTACCATCAAGATGATATAGGTTAACATTCATGCCTATTTGTCCTACACCACCTAAAGGTAAGAATAATAAATCTTTAGTATTCATTTTTAAGCACATTACAAAAACTTAATTATTAGCATATCGTATTTATTGTTTAAAGAAAAGCATTAGAATCATTAATTATGATTAATTCATATAATGTATGCTGTGGAAAATTCTGCATTTGTTATATTAGAATCAGTAATAAAAAAAGTAATTTTATAGTTAAATAGTTGAGAATTTTGATTAATGATACATATTAGAAAGCAGCACTTAAGTGTGTTTTTGATGAAGCTATATTGACTTTAATTATTTAGTTAGCATGGATATTTATTTATTAAATAATAGTTTAAGTAGTATAATATATAGATAATTTTCTTTACTGAATATTGATTTGTACAAACTGTGTTGTGCATAACTAAGATGAACAATTATTAAAAATAATCATAATTTTTATATGATATGTAGAACACGGGGCAGATAACATTACATTAGTATCACTTAGCCCTTTATTGTTTATATAATCTATTACATATTTGTAGTATATGTAAAAGAAGTATTGCTTTTAAAGTTATATAGTGTAAAGTTAGTGATTATAATATCTTTGGCATATTATACTTTTGTTAGAAGTGTGAGTTTAAGTTGTGTGACTTTACTATTGATATAAGCACTTAATGCTGTAAATTTTGTTGTTAATGAGGTTTATCTTAGTATTATTATCTCTAGAAGAAGGTGTGTAAGATGAAGGTTATGCTAATTAAAATAAAATTTTTCTTTATATTGCTAATTTTATTGTCTACATCTGCT
>CDGH01000022.1 GCA_000825765.1 Ehrlichia minasensis
ATTGTAGCTTTTAATTTTTTTACTAATAAACAACAAGTACAAGATCAGAAACAAGAAGTGCATGTGTATTCATCTCGTAAAGAAGAATTATTACATAGCTTATTCGAACAGTTTACTAAAGAAACTGGTATAAAAGTTAAATACATTAATGATGAAGCTGCACAGTTAATTAATAGAATGGAAAATGAAGGTACTGCTACTTCAGCAGATGTATTTTTGACTGCAGATGCTGTTAACCTGATTCTTGCTAAAAAAAAGGGGTTATTGCAGCCTGTACAATCTGAGGTTTTAAATCAAGCAATTTCTAGTAAGTATAGGGATAACGAAGGATTTTGGTTTGGCTTAACTAAGCGTGCGAGAGTAATAGTATATAACAAGGATTTAGTTGAAGATAATGAATTGAGTACATATGAACACCTAGCGAATACGAAGTGGAAAGATAAAATTTTAGTGAGATCTTCTAGCAGTCCATATAATCAATCTTTGATTGCTTTTATGATAGCAAATAATGGTGTAGAGAATACTAAGATTTGGGTCAAAGGATTAGTTTCAAATATGGCGAGAAAGCCTAGTGGTGGAGATATCGATCAGATTTATGCTGTTGCAGCAGATGAAGGAAGTATAGCTATAGTTAATAGTTATTATTTTGGTAGAATTGCAGCTTCTGATAAGAAAAGTGATCAAGCTGTAGTAAAAAAACTTGGTATTTTTTTCCCTAATCAAGAGACTACTGGTACTATGATTAACATTAGTGGTGGTGCTGTTACAAAGCATGCAAAAAATAAACAAAATGCTATAAAATTATTAGAGTTCTTAACTAGTGTCAGAGCACAGAAAGTTTATGCTCAAGTTAATCAAGAATATCCTATTGTAGAAGGTGTAGAGCTTTCGGAAGTATTAAAGACTTTTGGGACATTTAAAGAAAGTGATTTGCCTTTGCAGGAATTAGAAAAACATTTGACTAAATCTGTTGAAATTGCTGATGAGTGTGGTTGGAGATAGTTTTTAGTGGGGTAAATTACTATGCATGTTGAAAATCATATAATTTCTTGCTAATGTATAAGAACAATCTTATATAAGTGATTGTAGCTGCTGATGTTAAAGTTGAGATATTGTATTAGTAATTTTTTTGTAGTGAACCCTTCTACAGTCATTTGTACAAAAATTCTTTCTATTGCAATTTTAGATATGATAGAAGAATCCTAGTTACCTAAGCTTTGATGGTTTTGTTTGTAGAAATTTGCTGAATAGTGCAAAGTCATGGTTTGTGGTAAATATATGATTGTTTTCATCAATTAGATATAATAGTTTTCTTGTTCTCTATCATAATTTTGGAATATTTTACTACGTACAGTTAACACTTCACGTAACTATACTGCTTTTTTATTGTTTCATAGGAGTTTAAAGTTTCTTCATATGTTGTGCGAGAAATCGAAAGATGCATAATGTTTGTACTGATTTATATTATTCCTAATATTGAAATGTTGTATATAATTTAAAGTATTGAAAAATATTTTTTACTTTGTTCTTTTATGTTGCTGTAATGCAGTATTGTTTAATTTATAATATTATTAAGCTGTAGTATTACATATTTGATTTATTTATCTGCAGAAAGACATACTAATGAATATTACTTCAACTAGATGTTAGAAAAATCTACATTTCTTGTGTAATCATAACGTAAATAAAATCGGAATAGTGACGAGTGCCATCAAAAAATTATTTTTTTGTAAATTCTATGCACCGTATAACAACTATTTTTATGATAACCATCTAAATATCCACGCTGAATATTGATATTCTTGTTTGTGAATTTCATTTATTTGCTATTTGGAATTATGTGGTACTTTTTATCGAAATGTCTTTAATAAACCAATAAGAACATAAGCTGCCCTATGTTCAGTATCTTTAACATCACTAAAACCTACACACCAACAGTGCGATCAAATAATTCTCTATATAATGTAAGAAACACTCTAAACTACTAACTTTGCTTTGGAGGAGAATGATTTGACTGAAATAAACAACTACACAGTGAAAGTGTCTATCATGCAGTTTCTATATTAATGATACCTTTCTTTATAAACCAAGCAACCCTATCAGTAGCTTGTGCTCCAACGCTTAGCCAGTATTTTAGCCTATCAACTTTTACCTTAACAAATAGCTCATGTTCTTTTGGAAGCATTGGATTATAAAAACCTAAAGATTCAATGCATTTCCCATCTCTTGATACTCTAGAATCAGCAACAACTACCCTATAAAAAGGACGCTTTTTAGCACCAAATCTTGCTAACCTTATCTTCACAGACATGAGAATATAACCTTTAAAACATCTTAATTAACACTAGATCATACACATAATAAGGTGAGTAGTCAAATTGAAAAATATATTTTTAAATATTTAAGTTTGATGTTTAAATTGTTTTGGAAAAATAAGAAATTTGCAATATGTTATTAAAAACAATATGATTAAGTATTAGTCTTGTTCAGGTTATTAAAAATAAAAGCAGGTGTCCTGTTTATAATGGACGTATAATAGGAGGATATTTAGTTATATGAATTTAAGAAAAGCTGTATTGTCGACCATAATGTGTAATACATTGGTATGGTACGATTATGTGTTATTTGGAAACTTGGTTAGTGTGATCAGTAAGTTGTTTTTTCCAGCAGAAGATAGATATTTTAGTCTTATTATGACGTTTAGCATTTTTGCAGTTGGATTTTTAATGCGCCCTTTTGGTGCGAGTATTTTTGGGTATATTGGAGATAAGTATGGAAGAAAAGCAGCATTGACTTTATCAATTATAGCTATTTCTGTGCCTATTACTTTTATTTCCATACTACCAACCTATGATAAAATAGGTATATTATCACCTATACTACTTGTAATTTGTAGGTTGATGCAAGGTATATCTTTAGGTGGAGAAGCTGGTAATGCTACTTTTTTAATAGAACATTCTAAAAAAGGAAAAAATATTGGATTTTTTGGTAGTTTTGAGACTTTAAGTGCTGTTCTTGGTTCTATTATTGCATTGTTGATGATATTGTTGTCTCAATATTTTACAGGAGAAAATTTTGAAGTATGGGGTTGGCGTATACCTTTTGTAATTGGTTTATTGTTGGGCCTGATAAGCATTTACATTAGATGTATTACTGCTGAAAGTCCTGCATATGATACACATAAAGAGAGTAATAATCTTTCACAATCTCCAATATTGGAATTATTTAAGAATTATAAGCGTCCTTTAGTATTAGCAACTTGTATTGACTGTATAGAAAACTGTTCATTCCATATTTTTATGGTGTTTTTTATTACATTTGTTAAAGAATTCTCAAGTATTCATTTTAATTTTAATGCCAATACTGTAAGTATTATTGAGAGTTTCAATATAATGATTTGTGGGGTTTTGAATGTATTTTTCGGATATATTTCAGACTATGTTGGCCGTAGAAAAGTAATGTTAATTGCATCTGTATCGTTATTTTGTGTTGCAATGCCAGTATTTTGGTTATTAAGTCAAGGTAGCTATATTGACTTAATTATAGCTTATCTAATTTTTGTGATTCCATTTTCTGCGTCTTTAGGACCAGCGAGTGGTGCAATGTCTGAGTTATTCCCTACAAAGGTTAGATATACTGGTTTTGGATTATCGCGTAATATTGCTTCAGCTATATCTGGTGGTATGGCTCCTGTAATATGTACATGGCTTATAAGGGCAACAGGATTAACATTTATTCCTGGAGTATATGTCATGTTTTGGGCAGTGGTTGCAATTATTGCGTTATGTCAGATAAAAAAAGAAGATGTGTATGCTGATTGGTAATCCTACTACTTGGTAAGATTTAAATTTATCAAATTAATTGCTTATTAAAAGCATAGTTCTAAATGGCTTGTGGTGTTTAGCTATAACCTGTCTGTATTATGTATGTACTGTTACTAGTTGATTGTCATTAAAAGGGTGTAGCATACTAACTTTGTTGTTTATATGTTACGTGGTTGAATATTATGATATAGGTAATGATGTACTATGCTTATTAATAAAGTATATTTATATGCTTAATTTATGCAAGATCTTAGTTGATAGTTCTTAGTGTAATTATAATGCAGTAAAGAGAAATATGTGTATATTTGAGCTGTTTTAGGTGATAAATCATTAATTTTGCCATTTTGTTATATTATATAGTTTTCATATGTGCATGCTGTTAGCTTATGTATTTTAGTGATGTTTGATGTAAATACTAAAATTAAGGTTCTAATTTTCTTGCTTCATCTATTAGCATAATAGGGATGCCATCGCGTATTGGAAATGCTAATCTAGCTTTTTGACTGATTAACTCATTTGTATCTTTATTGTATTGTAATTTGTCTTTAGTTAGTGGACAAACAAGTATTTCGAGTATTCTATGATCAATCATATTTGAGATAAAGTAAAATTAATTTATTACATTGTAGCACTTGTTATGGAAATGTGGAACTATAGTTTTTTATACTGAAATTATATTTGATTGGTAATAGTTGAGAAAACATAAGTTTGTTAAAAAGCTTGTAGTCGGTGTTCGATGGATTAATAAAATTAGTAGACATTACTATAAGGTTGTGTTGTTACAAAAGTGTTTTTTGTTATTCATAATGTGTGCACTAAAATGTTGTGTGATAATGAGATGGTAATGTCAGTTTATGGTAAAATGGTTTTTCGTATTTGTAAGAATGAGTTTTATTTCTGTGTTATCCATGATATTTTTATGGTTAGTATTGTTTGAAAAATCATCTAGAATCATTCTAGGACCTATAGCATTGACTTTAATATTTGGTGATAATTCTACTGCTGCAAATTTTGTGAAACTTGGTAGTAATTTTTGACCTTATGAAGTTTAAATGATGAATCTTCTTATATATGTGTCTGTGTGTGCAAATTAACATTATGGCATAATAATTATAGTGCCAGTTTCTTGGTTATTGGAGTCTAATAATTTTTCTATTGTTGTAAGAATATGTTTAACTTCTGTGTTATCCAATGATGTTTTTATAGTTAATATTCTTAAAAAAATCATTAAGTCTAAGCTTTGTGCTGTTGTCTTTAATTTTTGATGATATTCTATACTGCAGATTTTGTGAAACTTGGTAGTAATTTTTGACCTTATGAAGTTTAAATGATGAATCTTTTTATATATGTGTCTGTGTGCAGATTAACATTATGGCATAATAATTATAGTGCCAGTTTCTTGGTTATTAGGGTCTAATAATTTTTCTATTGTTGTAAGAATATGTTTAACTTCTGTGTTGTCCATGATATTTTTATGGTTAATATTGTTTAAAAAATCATCTAGAATCATTCTAGGACCTATAGCATTAACTTTAATATTTGGTGATAATTCTACTGCTGCAAATTTTGTGAAATCTGATAGTGATTTTTTTGACATTGTATATGTGAAAGATTTTGTAGCATTTTTTGTCACTATTGCGTCAATTATATTAATGATATTCCCTATAGTAGTGCATTTTTTTGCAAAATATTGAGTTAAGAATAGAGGAGCTTTTATGTGTAGATCATAATTGTATGAAAAATCTTCAATAGAAGTATTCATTAGTGTGTTTTTATAGAATACTGATGCATTGTTAATAAGACAATTACAATAAGGCATGGATTGGAAAGTTTTATCTATAATAGAATTGAGCGAGTTGAATTCTGTTAGATCGGCTTGTATTAGAATACATTGTCTATTATATAAATTTTCAATAATATCCTTTGTTTTTATTGCATGATCTTTAGAAATATTGTAGTGGATAGCTACATCATATCCATTACCAGCTAAGAACATTGCCATTGCTTTGCCTAGCCTTTGTGCTCCACCTGTAATTAGTACACCTTTCTTATCTAATATTTGTGACATACTAAGTAATTAGATTGGTAAAACAGAAGCCATAGTGACTTAGCCATTGTAGTTTGTTGCTGTAGAATTTACGTAGGTCGCTAATGTTGTATTTAAGCATAGCAATTCTTTCAATGCCAATGCCAAATGCAAATCCACTGTATTGATCTGGATCAATATTTACGTTTGTTAAAACATTACGATGAACCATACCACAGCCTAAAATCTCTATCCACTTTTTTTGATCGCACTGTATATCAACTTCTGCTGATGGTTCAGTAAACGGAAAGTAGCTATTGCGAAATCTGATTTGAATATTTTCCCCAAAAAACTTTTTTAAAAAGTAGTTAATACAATATTTTAGATGCCCCATATTAATATTTTTGTCGATATATAGCCCTTCTATTTGGTGAAACATTGGACTATGTGTTGCATCCCAGTCATTTCTGTAAACTTTTCCAGGAGCAATAATTTTAATTGGGTAATTTCCATTATTGGATTCCATTGTTCTAATTTGTACAGAGGAAGTATGTGTACGTAGAACTACTCTTTTTTTGTTTACTAATGTTTTTAAATAAAAAGTATCGTTTTCTTCTCTCGCTGGGTGGTGTTTATGTGTATTAAGTGCGTCAAAAACATGAAATTCATCTTCAAGCTCTGGTCCATCAGATAATTTAAAACCTAAGGATGCAAAAATATGTTTTACCTCATGTAAAGCTTTAGAAATTGGATGTAATTTTGCTATTTGTTTTGGACGTACTGGCACACTAATATCAATTTTGTCTTCCATTAATTGAGCATCAATTTGTATTTTATGTAGCTTTTCTTTTTGTGAATTCATTAAAGATCTGAGCTCAGCACATATAGAGTTAACAGCACTTCCAATAGATTTTCTTTCTTCTATGTTGTTAATTGCTGAAATACTTTTTAAACATGCTGTTATTACACCTGACTTGCCAAAGTAATGAAGCCTTACACGCTCTAATTCTTCAAGGGAAGAAGTAGATAATATCTTATTAGTAGCTTCTGTTTGTAAGCTGTATATATTACTGTGCAACACGAGATTTAGTTAAAGCTTCTTTAGTAATGTCTACAATTTGTTTGAAGTTGTCCTGGTTGTTGACTGCCATATCTGCGAGTACTTTTCTGTTTAGTGTTATATTTGCTAAAGATAAACCATGGATAAAATCTGAATACAAAAGACCATGCTGTCTTACAGCTGCATTAATACGCATGATCCATAAACTTCTAAAAAATCTTTTTCTATTACGCCTGTCACGGTAAGCGTACTGTAGTGCCTTTTCTACCCTTTGTAGAGCTACTCTATAACAATTCTTAGAACGTCCCCTATAGCCTTTTGCTAGCTTGATAATCTTCTTATGCCGTGCTCTTGTTGTAACACCACGTTTAACTCTAGCCATTTCTAACCTCTAAACATTAATACTATTACCTGCTATAAGGCATAAAGAGCTTAACTATACGTGAATCAGAAGAATTCATTATAGCAGTACCACGTTGAACGCGAATGCTTCTCTTGCTCCTTTTAGTCATACCATGTCTTTTTGCAGATTGAGTAGACTTTATTTTACCTGTTGCTGTAACACTAAACCTTTTTTTTACAGAAGATTTAGTTTTTAATTTTGGCATCTCTATCCTAAAATATTTCGCAGAAAGCTAAATCTTAATCTATTCGCGTTAATAGTGTCAAGTATATTTTCTAAATTTTGTTTTTGGTGATTGATGTTGTAGTTGTTAATATTTTTTTATAAATATATGTTAAAATTAAGTGGCATACTCTAATTAACGAAAGGCTACAACTTTTGGATATGGTGATATAATTGAGAAGACATTACATAAGTTATTGCAAAATTATTAGCAATAATTTATATAAGTGTATGTATTACATTAATCAGTAATATATTGTTAATATTTGTATTTTATTTATTTTGTATTAAACCTGGTTATTAGTTAAATTGAGAATTTTGGAGAGATTTGTATGTCAAATAGTAATGTTCCTTTATCTCCTAACCCTAAGGGGTCTTCTTCTACTTTAGAAGACTCTGGCCCTTTGATGCCTAGGGCTGTTGCGGTCTGGTTGGTAGATAATACTATATTGACTTTTGAGCAAATAGCAAAATTTTGTAACTTGCATCTGTTGGAAGTTAAAGGTATTGCTGATGGTGAAGTTGCAAAAGGTGTGGTTGGATGTAA
>CDGH01000023.1 GCA_000825765.1 Ehrlichia minasensis
AAATTTTGTAACTTGCATCTGTTGGAAGTTAAAGGTATTGCTGATGGTGAAGTTGCAAAAGGTGTGGTTGGATGTAATCCAATTACAATGGGACAAGTTACAAAAGAGGAGATTGAGTGTTGTCAGAGGGATCCTAGTAGAATACCAAGGTTAATTAGTTATAGAAACTTTAAGAAAAGTAAGAAAAGAACTGTTAGGTATACACCTATAGCACGTCGTAGAGATAAACCTGATGCTGTTGCATGGATTTTAAAATATTGTCCTGAAATGCAAGATGTTTGTATTGCAAAATTGATAGGTACTACAAAGTCAACTATTGCTGCTATTCGAAATAAAGAACATTGGAATTCAAGTAATATTAAGCCCAGGGATCCTGTATTGCTTGGCTTATGTACTCAAGTAGATTTAGACGAAGCAATTATGAAAGCCCAAATAGTTGCAGAAAGAGAAAGAAGAGTAAAAAATATCAAAACTAGTGATTTTTCTGTCTCTGACTCAGTATAAAGTTATTATGTAATAAATGTTTACTTAATTGTAATAAGTGCATATAATTTAATTGACAGTATGTCTGTTTAAATGTCGTAGATATACGCTGTTTATTAGTAATTTGTATTAATGGCGTTTTTTATATAGTAGCGTTATTTGATAATCAGTGAGTGTTGATTAAGCTTTTTTATCTTGCGCTTTAGTTAAAATTCAGTAGCCTGGACTATAGTTTTTTAGAAGTTCTATTGTTTCTATTAATCTAGAGTAGTGTTTATTTATTGTTAAGTTAATATTAATTATTGAGTAAAATTATCATAAGAATTCAAAAGTTAGTATTGTCTTTGTTATGTTAGCGGTAGTACAACTTAAGTCTTAATTTTTTAACATTTAATATAGATAAGCGTATGTATGATTTTATGTTTATTGTATAGATTTAAATTATAGGTATATAGTGTTGAATGAAAAAAAGAAAAGAACAAGATACGTTAGTAAAAAAAATGCTAATAAGAATATATTGGTTAAGTCAGCGGCAAATGTTGTAGATAAATCAGAAGTAGTAGAAGAGAAGGAAGAAGTAGAAGGAAAAGTAGAAGTAGCAGAACAAGAAGTGAAAGTCTT
>CDGH01000024.1 GCA_000825765.1 Ehrlichia minasensis
TTTTTTATTTTTTTATGATTTGGGGTTAATTTTTATGAGTACTGTTGATATAGATAGTTTAGTGGAGCAAATTTGTAGTTTAGATTTGTGTAAGGCCGCAGAATTAGTGGATAAAATGGAACAAAAGTTAGGATTTCCTAAAGGTGGGTTGTTAACAGCTGTTCCAGCAGCAGGAGGTAGTCAAGCTGAAAGTAGTGGTGCTGCAGAAGAAAAAACTGATTTTTCTGTTATTTTTGATGGTTATGCTGCAGATAAGAAAATTTCTGTTATTAAAGCTGTGAGAGAATGTACTAACTTAGGCTTGAAAGAAGCAAAAGAATTTGTTGAGAAAGAAGGTGCAAAAGAATTAATAGAGGGTAAAAAATATAAGAAGGAAGAAGCTGAAGAAATCAAGAAAAAACTTGAAGATGCTGGAGCGAAAGTCATTATTAAGTAGTTTTTGTGTAGCTTTTATTTGTAATTTATTAATCTTGAGGGATTTGAATGTCTTCTTCTGTAACGCCTACTAAATATGTATTAAATTCTTTTAATTCAGTTCCTAGGTTATCTTATGCAAAATCAATAGATATAAAAGATTCTTTGACTGATTTAATAAAGATACAGAGGGATTCATATAATGCATTTATTGGTGTAGGTCAGAATACTGAGAGTGGTATAAAGAATATTTTTGAATCTATGTTTCCTATAGAGGATTTGTTAGGTAGAGCTGTTCTTGAATTTGTCAGTTATAGTATTGGTGAACCACAGTATGATGAATATGAGTGTATAAAAAGAGGTATTACCTTTTCTGTTCCTATACGTATAGTACTGCGTTTTATAGTGTGGAAAGTTCAGGAAGTATCTTTTAAGGAAGTAAAATATGTAGTGGATGAAGAGACTTCAGAAAAGAGTATAAAGTATATAAAAGAACAGGAAGTTTCTATAGGAGATCTTCCTACAATGACTCCTCATGGAACGTTTATCATAAATGGAATAGAAAGAGTAATAGTATCACAAATGCATCGTTCTCCAGGTGTGTTTTTTGATAGTGATAAAGGAAAAACTTATAGTTCTGGGAAGTTAATTTATTCAGCTAGGATTATTCCTTACAGAGGTTCATGGTTAGATTTTGAATTTGATATAAAGGATATACTTTACTTCCGTATTGATAGAAAGAGAAAATTGCCGGTTTCTTTGCTTTTAAGAGCTTTAGGTCTATCTAATAATGATATTTTAAATACTTTTTACGATAAGATACGTTATGTAAAATGTGAGAAAGGGTGGATAGTACCTTTTGTTGTTGATAGGTTTAGGGGTGTTAGGTTATCGCATGATCTGGTAGATGTCAATGGGAATGTATTAGTGAAAGCTAATGCAAGGATTACCTTAAGAATGGCTAAAAAGTTAGCTAATGATGGGCTTAAAGAGTATTTAGTCCCATTTGCTGAAATTCAAGGTTTATTTATTGCTAATGATTTATTTGATCCAAATGGGAATGTGTTGATTATATCTGCAGGTGAGAATATTACTAGTGAGCATATAAATAAATTAGAATTGTTTGATATAAAAGAAATCTTTGTTTTAAATATAGATTTTCTAACAGTTGGTCCATATATTTTAAATACTTTATTTTTAGATAAAAATGTAACTTATGAGGATGCACTTTTTGAGATATATAAAGTTTTACGTTCTGGTGAATCACCTAGTTTGGATACAATAAAAGCTTTTTTTGATGGATTGTTTTTTGAAAAAGAAAGATATGATTTATCTACTGTTGGAAGAATAAAGTTAAATGATCATCTTGGATTAAATGTTAATGAAGATGTTACGGTATTGACTAAGGATGATATAATTCATGTGATAAAAAAGTTAGTGTTGCTAAGGGATGGTGAAGGTTCTGTTGATGACATAGATCACCTTGGTAATCGTAGAGTAAGGTCTGTTGGTGAATTTATTGAAAATCAATTTAGAATTGGAATACTGAGACTTGAAAGAATGATTATGGATTACATGTCTTCTGTAAATTTTGATAATGCAATGCCATGTGATTTTGTAAATCCTAAGATTTTAGCCACAGTTTTAAAAGATTTTTTTAGTTCTTCTCAGCTTTCTCAATTTATGGATCAGACTAATCCATTATCTGAAGTTACCCATAAGCGTAGATTGTCTGCTTTAGGTCCAGGTGGGTTAACTAGAGAAAGAGCAGGATTTGAAGTTAGAGATGTACATCCAACACATTATGGGAGAATTTGTCCAATTGAGACTCCAGAAGGTCAAAATATTGGGTTAATTAGTAGTTTGGCTATCTATGCTCGTATTAATAAGCATGGGTTTATTGAAAGTCCTTATAGAAAAGTAGATAAAGGAGTTGTGACTGATAAGGTTGAGTATTTACTAGCTATGCAAGAAAGTAATTATTATATAGCTGATGCTAGTGCTACTCTTGATGAAAACAATCAGTTTGTTGATGATATGCTTTATTGTAGGCATGATGGAAATTTTGTAATGGTTAAAAGGGAGGAAGTTGATTATATAGATGTTTCTCCAAAACAAATTGTTTCAGTTGCTGCATCTTTAATACCTTTCTTAGAAAATAATGATGCGAACCGTGCTTTAATGGGTTCTAACATGCAGCGTCAGGCGGTCCCGCTGTTGAAGGCAGATGCCCCTTTGATTGGTACTGGTATGGAATCAATAGTTGCTGCTGGATCTGGTACAGTTGTTTTAGCTAAGCGTGCAGGTATTGTCCATAGAGTAGATGGGTTATATATAGTTATTCGTGTTTTTGATCAAGAGAAGAATGAATATTTAGGTGTTGATGTTTATAATTTGAGGAAATTTCAGCGTTCTAATCATAATACTTGTATTAATCAACGACCTTTAGTTAAACCTGGGGATTATGTAAAGGCAAATGATGTAATAGCTGATGGATCAGCAATTGATCAAGGTGAACTTGCTTTAGGTAAAAATGTGCTAGTGGCTTTCATGTCGTGGCAGGGTTATAACTTTGAAGATTCAATAGTTATTTCAAGTGAAGTTGTAAAGAAGGATGTCTTTACTTCAATACATATAGAAGAATTTGAATGTGTAGTTAGAGATACTACACTCGGTCCAGAAAAGATTATGAGATCTGTTCCTGATATCAATGAAGATAGTTTATCTCATTTAGATGATGTTGGTATTGTAAACATTGGTGCTGAAGTTTCTGCTGGAGATATTTTGGTTGGTAAAGTTACTCCTCGGCCACCAATTTCTTTGCCTCCGGAAACAAAGTTATTAGTAACTATTTTTGGTGAAAAAGTATTTGATTGTGTGGATTCTTCTTTATATTTACCTCTTGATGTTGAAGGTACAGTAGTTGATGTTCATGTTTTTGTACGTCGTGGTGTTGAAGAAAATGATAGATCTCTCTTAATTAAGCAAAATGAAATTAATGGCTTCATAAAAGAAAGAGATTATGAAATTGATGTAGTTAGTGAATATTTTTATGATGAATTAAAGAGGGTTTTAGTAAATTCTAATGTCCAATGTAATAATCAAAGTGTGGATGATTATTTAGAATCTACTCCAAAAAAAGATTGGTGGAGTGTTAATTTATCTGATGAGACTGTATTGTCCCAGATTAATAGCTTAAAAGAAAAATTTGACTCGATGATTCAGAATGCTCATAGTAAGTTTGATCAAAAGATAGATAAGTTGAATTATGGCTATGATTTACCTCAAGGTGTTTTGTGTATAGTTAAAGTTTTTGTTGCAGTAAAACATAATCTGCAGCCGGGTGATAAAATGTCTGGTAGGCATGGTAATAAAGGTGTAATCTCTCGTATTGTACCTGTTGAAGATATGCCATATTTAGAGGATGGAACTCCTGTTGATATTATACTTAATTCTTTAGGTGTGCCTTCTCGTATGAATGTTGGTCAAATTTTAGAAACACACTTTGGATGGGCGTCTGTTAACTTAGGTAAAAAGATAGGCCATATATTAGATAACATTGATGAATTAACAGTATCTCATTTAAGAAACTTCTTAGATCAAGTATATGATGGACAAGATTTAAAATATAATATTCAATCTATGAGTGATGAGGACCTTTTAGTTTTTGCGGAAAGGTTGCGTGGTGGTGTACCGATGGCAGCTCCAGTATTTGAAGGACCAAAGGATAGTCAAATTTCTAACTTATTAAAATTAGCTGATTTAGATGTTTCAGGGCAAGTAGATCTTTATGATGGAAGGATTGGTGAAAAATTTGATCGTAAAGTTACTGTAGGGTACATATATATGTTAAAGTTACACCACTTAGTGGATGATAAGATACATGCTAGGTCTGTAGGTCCATATGGATTAGTAACTCAGCAACCTTTAGGTGGAAAATCGCATTTTGGTGGTCAGCGTTTTGGAGAAATGGAATGTTGGGCATTACAAGCTTATGGAGCTGCTTATACTTTACAAGAAATGCTTACAGTTAAATCTGATGATATTGTTGGAAGGGTTAAGATTTATGAATCTATCATTAAAGGAGATAGTAATTTTGAATGTGGTATACCAGAATCGTTTAATGTTATGGTAAAAGAGTTAAGATCATTGTGTTTGGATGTTGCTTTAAAGCAAGATAAGGGTTTCTTACCTAGTGAAGTAAACAATTAATAATTAAGGGGTAGTAGTATATGAAGATGTTGGATTTGTATGGCTATACTAGTATTGCACAATCATTCGATAAGATTTGTATATCTATAGCTAGTCCTGAGAGCATTAGAGCAATGTCGTATGGTGAGATTAAAGATATTTCTACTACTAATTACCGTACGTTTAAAGTAGAAAAAGGAGGTCTTTTTTGTCCTAAAATTTTTGGACCGGTGAATGATGATGAATGTTTGTGCGGTAAGTATAGAAAAAAACGTTATAGAGGAGTAATTTGTGAAAAGTGTGGAGTTGAGGTTACTTCTTCAAAGGTGCG
>CDGH01000025.1 GCA_000825765.1 Ehrlichia minasensis
GGTAAGTATAGAAAAAAACGTTATAGAGGAGTAATTTGTGAAAAGTGTGGAGTTGAGGTTACTTCTTCAAAGGTGCGTAGAGAAAGAATGGGTCATATAGAACTTGTGTCACCTGTAGCACATGTTTGGTTCCTGAAGTCTTTACCGTCTCGTATAGGTGCATTACTTGATATGCCACTTAAGTTAATAGAAAGTATTTTATATAGCGGTGATTTTGTAGTAATTGACCCTATTGCAACTCCATTGTCTAAGGGTGAAGTGATAAGTGAGAGTGCATACAATCAGGCAAAGGATAATTATGGTGAAGATAGTTTTCTTGCGCTTACTGGAGCTGAAGCTATTAGGGAGTTGTTAGTACGGTTGGATTTACATGCAATTAACACAAATCTTAGAACAGAGTTAGAGTCCACAACTTCAGAAATGAAGCGTAAGAAAATAGTCAAAAGGTTACGTATTGTTGAAAATTTTATAAATTCTGGTAATAAACCTGAGTGGATGATATTAACTGTTATCCCAATTTTACCACCTGATTTGAGACCACTAGTTTCTTTAGAAAATGGAAGACCAGCAGTTTCTGATTTAAATCATCATTACCGTACTATTATTAACCGTAATAATAGGTTAGGTAAATTGTTAAAATTGAATCCGCCTGCGATTATGATTCGTAATGAAAAGAGAATGTTGCAAGAAGCTGTAGATGCTCTTTTTGATAGTACACGTCGTAGTTATGTTTCTAATAAAGCAGGAAGTGTAGGATACAAGAAATCATTAAGTGATATGTTAAAAGGTAAGCAAGGGCGTTTTAGGCAGAACTTGTTAGGGAAAAGGGTAGATTATTCTGGTAGATCAGTAATTGTTGTAGGTCCTAACTTAAAATTACATCAGTGTGGGTTACCAAAGAAAATGGCTCTTGAATTGTTTAAGCCGTTTATTTGTTCTAAACTGAAAATGTATGGTATTGTGCCAACAGTAAAGTTAGCGAATAAGATGATACAAAATGAAAAACCAGAAGTCTGGGATATTCTGGATGAAGTAATACATGAACATCCAATATTGTTAAATAGGGCGCCTACTTTGCATAGGCTAGGTATACAAGCCTTTGACCCAGTGTTAATAGAAGGGAAAGCAATACAATTACATCCTTTAGTATGTAGTGCTTTTAATGCTGATTTTGATGGAGATCAAATGGCTGTACATATCCCATTGTCACTAGAAGCGCAACTTGAAGCTAGGATATTAATGATGTCTACTAATAATATCTTAAGTCCTTCTAATGGTAAGCCAATAATTGTTCCTTCAAAAGATATAGTACTTGGTATATATTACTTAACTTTACAAGATCAAGCACAGTCTGAAGATGAAGTTTTATTCTTTGGTGATTTTAGTCATGTGGAATATGCTTTACACAATAAGGATGTCCATCTATGTAGTAAAATTAAATATAGGATGACTTATTGTAATTATGATGTAGAGGGTGATAAGCCTTCGTATTATTCTAAAATTATTGAAACCACTCCTGGTAGGTTGATATTGTGGCAAATATTTCCACAACATAAAAATTTAACTTTTGATTTGATAAATCAAGTTTTGACTGTAAAGGAAATTACATCAATAGTTGACTTAGTATACAGAAACTGTGGTCAAAGTGAAACTGTTGAATTTTCAGATAAATTAATGTCTCTTGGATTTAAGTATGCTTCACAATCTGGTATTTCATTTGGATGTAAAGATATGATTATTCCAGATACTAAGACAATGCATGTAGATAATGCTAGTGATAAGATAAAAGAATTTGCTGTACAGTATCAGGATGGTTTGATTACAAGAAGTGAGAGATATAATAAAGTAATAGATGAGTGGTCTAAGTGTACTGATCTAATAGCTAAGGATATGATGAAAGCTATTTCTGTCTATGATCCAGAAAATAAGTTAAATTCTATTTATATGATGGCACATTCTGGTGCTAGAGGATCTGCATCGCAGATGAAACAATTATCGGGTATGAGAGGATTAATGGCTAAGCCTTCAGGTGAAATTATTGAAACTCCAATAATATCCAACTTCCGTGAAGGATTGAATGTGTTTGAATATTTCAATTCAACTCATGGAGCAAGAAAAGGATTAGCAGATACTGCTTTAAAAACTGCAAATTCTGGTTACTTAACTCGTAGGCTTGTTGATGTTGCTCAGGATTGTATAGTTGTTGAATATGATTGCAAAACACACAATGGATTTGCAATAAGGTCTGTTGTTGAAGGTGGTGCTGTAGTTGAGACATTAGATAATATTATACTTGGAAGGGTTGCTGCTATTGATGTGTATAACCCTATTACTGAAGAGTTGCTTGTTAAAGCTGGAGAATTAATAGATGAGTCTAAGGTTGAGAAGATAAAAATAGCAGGATTGGATGCTGTGAAAGTAAGATCACCTCTTACTTGTGAAGCTAAAAAAGGTATTTGTGCTTTGTGTTATGGTAGAGATCTTGCGATTGGTGATGTTGTATCAATAGGTGAAGCTGTTGGTGTAATAGCTGCTCAATCTGTTGGTGAACCTGGTACTCAATTAACTATGCGTACTTTCCACGTGGGTGGTACTGCAATGAGAGGTGTTGAAACTTCCAACTTGATAGCGTTATTAGATGCTAAAGCAAAGTTAGTGAACAGTAATGTTGTTGAAGATAAACATGGTAATAAGATTGTCATGAGCAGATCTTGTGAAATAGTATTACTTGATAGTGTTGGAAACGAAAAAATGCGTCATAACATACCTTATGGTGCAAGACTTTATGTTAATGATGGTCAATTTGTAAAAATTACAGAAAAGATTGCTGAGTGGGATCCTTATACAATGCCTATTATTACAGAAAAGACTGGTATTATTAAGTATATGGATTTAATAGATGGTGTATCTATTAATGAAGTATTGGATGAGTCTACTGGTATTTCTAATAGAGTAGTAGTTGATTGGAAATTACACTTGCAAGGTGCTAACCTCAGGCCTAGATTAGTTTTGGTTGATGATAATGGTAATATAATAACACTATCTAATGGGCTAGAAGCAAATTATTTTATACCAATAGGTGCAGTATTGAATGTACAAGATGGGCAAAAAGTTCATGCTGGTGATGTTATAACAAGGATTCCAAGAGAATCTATAAAAACTAGAGACATTACAGGAGGGTTACCTAGAGTAATTGAGTTATTTGAAGCACGTCGTCCGAAAGAACACGCTATAGTAAGTGATATCGATGGTTATGTTGAGTTTGGGAAAGATTATTATAGATCTAAGAGACGTATATTTATTAAGCCTGTAGATGATAAATTGACACCTGTTGAGTATTTAGTACCTAAAGGTAAGCATACTATTGTTAATGAAGGTGACTTTGTACACAAAGGGGATTTATTAATGGATGGTGATCCTGATCCTCATGATATATTGCGTGTTTTAGGGGTTGAAGCACTGGCAAATTATATGATCTCTGAAATTCAACAAGTTTATAGGTTACAAGGTGTACGTATTGATAATAAGCATATAGAAATAATTTTAAGGCAAATGTTACAAAAAGTTGAGATATTTGAACCAGGGGATACTATGTATTTAATTGGAGAAAATATAGATATAGAAGAAGTAATAAAGACTAATAACAACATGGTCAAAATGGGTAAATCTCCTGCTAAGTATGCTCCAATACTTCAAGGTATTACTAGAGCAAGTCTTGATACTAATTCATTTGTTTCTGCAGCGTCATTCCAGGAGACTACGAAAGTTTTAACAGAAGCAGCATTTTCTGGTAAGGAAGATTCTTTATATGGGTTAAAGGAGAATGTAATAGTAGGTAGGTTAATACCTGCTGGTACTGGTTTCTTAATGAATAAGATAAAGAAACTATCTTTATTAAATAAGGAAGATTATTCTATGTATTATGATAGTGAATATCAAGATCCTGCATTGCTACAGTCTGATAGTAGTAGCTTTAATCATGACTTACCAAAAGATAATAATAGTATTGTTGATTATTAAGATGTTAAAGTGTTTAATGCTAGACTAGATAGTTTTTTAGTATTGAAGAATTTGATTTTTTGTAATGTTTACTGTTTGGATTAAGAAGTAACTGTAGTGTGGTATGCTACTTGTATTCTCAATAAATATTAGTCTTATGTTTAGATAGAAGGTTAAAGTATATGGCTTAATAGTTATTTGATTTTTGTGGGTGGTGCTTTATGTTTTATGTGAAGTATTATGGCAAGGAAGTACTGAGTTAAAATTGATAATCTGCAGTAGTTACTTAATTTTTCAAAGTAGGAACTTTTTAGTATTATAAATTTTCATATATTAGAAAGTATTAAACTAGTGTTTCATGTGGTAAAAATTAATATTATATATGGAGAACATTATGTTTATTACTGTGTTTAAAATATATTGTTTATTTTTAAAATAAGAATTTTAGTTATGTGTTGCTTGATACGCAATTGAGTGGTAGTGAAATTAAAATCTAGTAGAACACTGCTATTGTTATTATGTTTAAGACATGTTGTTTATCTCCTTAAAATAAAATTTAGCTTTTTAAGTCAGAGTTGATTTAGTAGAGCGTAAGATTTCTATTATTGTTATGCTTAAAGATGATTGCTTTATTTGTGAATAAGAATGAATATTACTATTGTATATGTTTCATATGTTGTAGCAGTTTTATACAGTGAATTGTTAATTGGAAATTGATATGAAAAAGTTTTGGTTATTATGATACTTAAAGTTGTTTAGTTAATTTATTAACATAAGGATTGTGTTGTGGTATTATAGAGTTTTAATGTGTTAGTAAAGTGTTACATAGGAACCTATTGCATTAAAAATTAGTTATATTTATCAAGCTACTTTCAGATTATGTTATTTGGTTTATCAAGATGAAATTTTAATGCTGTAGTGATATGTTAGATAAAGTATTAAATCAAGAACTTATTAATTTAAAGAAAAGTAATTTATATAGAGAACTTTCTACTATCACTAAGTCTGAATCAGGTTGCTTTGTGTCTCAAAATGAGAAGAACTTGGTTTCTTTTTCTTGTAATGATTATTTAGGGTTAGTAGGACATCCTTTATTAAAGGAAGCAGCTATAAATGCAGTGAATAGTTATGGTGTAGGTGCTGGTGCTTCACGTATGGTTACTGGCAATAATGTTATTTATCAATGTTTAGAAAAAAAATTAGCAAAAATATATAATACAGAAATGGCTTTAGTATTTAGTAGTGGTTATTTAGCTAATGTTGGTGTCATTGCTGCTTTGGTAGGTAGACATGATATGGTCATTTCTGACAAGTTAGTACATTCTTCTATTATTGATGGTATTAAACTTTCTGGTGCTAAGAACTATAGATTTGAGCATAATGATTACAAAGATTGTGAGAATATATTGAAAGAATTTAGGAGATTGCATAAGCATTGTTTTATTATAATTGAACAAGTATATAGTATGAATGGAGATATTGCTCCAGTTGATCATCTGAAAAGATTAGCGGAAAAATATGAAACATGGCTTATTACTGATTGTGCACATAGTTTTGGGTTAATGCATTGTGCTAGTTCAGATGTATATGTTGGTACTTTATCGAAAGCAGCTGGTGTTTTGGGTGGTTATGTGTGTGCATCAGAAGTTGTTATAAAGTATATACAAAATAAAGCTAGAACTTTTATATATACAACTGCTCTTCCTCCAATGGTTATTGCAGCTGCAAATGCTGCATTAGATGTTATAAGTGAATCTGTTACTGATATTCCTATTAAACTAGCAAAGTTTTTTTGTAAGAATCTAAATCTTGCTGAACCTGAAAGTCATATAGTGTTGTTGATTATGGAAAGTATAGATAAAGTTTTACATGCGCAACAGGTTTTAAAAGAAGAGGGGTTTCTTGTTGTTGCAATACGTCCTCCTACTGTACCAACTCCAAGACTTAGATTTGTATTTAGTGTAAATCATAGCTTGTCAGATATAGAAAAATTATGTTATGTGATAAAACAAAAAAAATTAATATAGGTACTGTAGAAATTATAATTTATGTTTGTTAATTGAGTATGTTAATAAACATGAGATGTTTTTCTTGTTATGTTTGAAGTTAATACAAATGGTTTTGTATCTTAATGTTATTTGACATTGGTGTTGGTAATTTATGTAAATCATAAATTCTATGTGCTCTGTAAATATTATATTTAGTATCTGTACTTATAATGTTCTCATTTCAAGATTTGTGTTTAGTGTAAGTTACAGATTATCATGCATAAAGGTAAAGTTATGTGAATATATAAAGTTAATGTAGTTGTAATTTTTAAATGTTATTGTGCATTTATGACACTTATGTTTTTGTATTTAAAGTGATACATAATTCTTAACGTATTAGCTTGTTTGATGCTAATATTCGTAAGATTATGTTTTATAATCTATAGAATTTGTGTTGTAATGTGGCTGAAAATAGTTAAGTATCCATCATATAGAATATCTAATATAGATTAAGAATAGGAAGTTGAAATTTTGTTTACATTGTATGAATAATCTATATGATTGAAGATATATTGGGGCCGTAGCTCAGTAGGATAGAGCGTTAGATTCCTAATCTGCAGGTCGTGCGTTCAAATCGCACCGGTCCCATGGGATATGTAGAGTGCGTCTTATAAATGATAGAAATTTATAGTTTGTTGTTTGTTGACAGTTTGGTAGCTGCTCTTGTTCTGCCTTTAAACAAAGTGTTGATATTTAAAATCATGACTTATTTTGGTGGATATAGTTATGCTTTAATGCTTTTAATATCAACATTAGGAACAGTTGTAGGTGGTATTATTAACTGGCTGTTGGGTAGAATGATAATTTTTGCACGTGTAGAATATCACAAAATGCAGGATGATTATGGAAAGTTGGGTTATTATATCAAGTTAGTATTGATGTTATTAACTTTGTTATGTTCTTGGGTTCCAGTGTGGGGTGGTATCATTAATGTGTTATCTGGATACTTTAAAATAAGTATATTAAATTTAGTAGCGTTGCTTTTTATTTCTTATTTTGGGTATTTTATTTATTGTATAATGATATTATAGGTCCTTTAGTAGATCACTAAGGTTTAAATAAGATTATAAAGAAACTTATATCGAATTAGATATAAATAATTTTAAGTTTTCAGTATACTTCATTTTTATAGGTTATCTATCAGTATTGTTTTGAGTGTGTTTTTGTATTCATGTTACTTTAGTGACAGATTTTTTCTATATTGTTAATGCTTCTGCTTAATTGTATGAAAATTTTCCTATACTGTTGTTGTGATTTAATGATGGATTACTAAATATAGTGTTGTGGATTTGTACATGAATGTTGTGTTTTTTCATGTAAATGTTGCGTAAGCTTGAGTACAGCACTATGAATTTTATCTTCTAAATTTTGTTATGAATCAATTAGCTCTGTCTATTTTACTGTGAGGTTTTTAATATTTATAATCTTATAGTGAATTAAACATAAGTATAGTATTTGTGGCTAGTTCAATAAGGAATGTGTTTTTTTTAAATTATATAAATTGGTTAAATGTTGCAGGTTATATTCTAAAATTTTCTGATATATCAGTGACATTGTTTTATGTTTTGCTGTTAGATTATTTAATCTTTATGATTTATAATAAATGAATTAAGTTCTATCATGTGGTTTGGTATTATATATACCTGTATATTTTTTTAGATGAATTAATTAAATACAAAAATTGTAGGATATTACAATTTGGAGTTTTTCTTAATGTATCATGTTGTTACTATATTTATTTACTATAAAGTTTGGTAATTTTTGGTAATGGGGTAAATGTATTTCTGTGATGTATAGTTTTTCCATATTTATATAAGGATTCTAAGTGATGTTTAGTTCCATACCCTTTATTTTTATTCCAGTGATACTCTGGATATTGTGCATGTAATGTTTCCATCAGCTTATCTCTTGTAACTTTTGCAATTATAGATGCTGCTGCAATTGATACACTTATGTTATCTCCGTCTACAATGGCTTTTGTATCCCATGGTAAATCTGGTACTTTGTTTCCATCTACTATTACATAATCTATATCATAATTTAATCCGTTAAGTGCTCTTTGCATTGCAAGATGTGTAGCGTTTAATATGTTGTGTTGATCTATTTCGGATACGTCAGCAAGTCCTATACTCCATTTTACAATTGAGGTGATTGTATTATAGACTTCTATCCTTTTTTTTGGAGTAAGTTTTTTTGAGTCCTTAATGTTGTATATTATGTCGTTATTGTACCTTAAGAAAAAAGCAGCAGCTGATACTACAGGACCAGCTAATGACCCGTATCCTACTTCGTCAACTCCAACAATAATACAGTTCTTTTTATTTACTGATTTTGATATTTCATTTTCTATTGAGAAGTCTGACATAGTAGGCTTTTTGGTTAATATGGTAGAGATTTATTTATACTTGAGATTCACTACGAAGGAAAGTTTTTAGTGGTAAATGAAGTTTTATATAAAAACTTTTTTAAAAATATAGGTATTTTTGTCAAGCTTACTGTTGTCAGTGTCAATGCTTTGCAAGAATTAGAGCTTATATATAAGTGTTGTGATTGTGATGATATTAATATTTAGTTTTTAATAAGTTTTATTAAAAATTAAATATTATTTTAATTAATTATTATAAAAATATAAAATAATATTAGTATCTTTACTTATTATATTAAATTTTTATATTGACTTGTTATTTTTTATTATTTATATAGTGGCATATTTCTTGTTAGTTGGTATTAAGATTATGTAAAAAAACTTATTAATTGGTATTGTATAGTTTAAAAGGCGTTTGATGATAAGCTATTAGTGTTGCTTTACCATAGCAATTTGTACATCTATGTGTTAATGACATAGTTGTAAGGTGTTTTTGATTATCAGTTTATGTAATGTATTGTTAATAAATTAATATTATGGAAAAACGCAATGTAGATTATTTGTTGTTGATAATTGTGCTGTAAGTTTAAAACATGTAGTTAAAGTATATTTGCTGTGTATAGCTCTAAATTAACTTTGTGGTAGCAGATTATCATGTAATTTGTTTAACTTATAGTTAAAAATAATTACTCAAGTCAGTGGTACTTTTATCAATAATTTAATCTTATGGTCTTTGTAAATAAGCTGATATTCAGAGTGAAAATGAGGCTTTATGCTTAACTAATATTAATGAAGTAGGTAGATATTTATTAAACTTTATCGTTAAGTTTATCAAAATAATTTATAGACGGTACTCTTGTGAATTGTATGAAAAATAAGGACGAGGACTTTTGTATGTATATGGTAAAAATATTAATAGTTAGGATAAAATTGTTAACTAATTCAGGTGTACACTCATGTTAGCACGTTTTGGTAATAGTAGTAAAAAATTGTCTTCTCTTCCGCAATCTGGCACGCAGGATAGTAAGAAAGATAGTGTTTCATTAAGAGATGATTCTGTTAATCAAGGAACTACCGATCAGTATTTTTCTATGTTTAGTTTTCAACACGATATTCTAAAAGGTGTGAGTGAGATTCTACTCTCACACTATAAAGAGATATTTAGTTTTGTTAATCTACTAGAAAAAGATGAAGACTTTTTTTTAAAGACTATATGTTCTTCTTGCATGACGAACTTTTTTTATGACTTGAGATTTTTCATGTATAATTTGAATATTCTTGTTAATAGTCCGATATCAAAATTGGATATACCGCATTTAGTGATTAGTAAGGATACACTATGTCACTCATGCATAACTCTTGTATTACATTATGAAAATTTTGATGAGAGTGTATTACACAGAACAAATACAACTATGCCTTCGTGGCAAACGGTTGTATATAATGATAGTCATAGTACTACTACTGTAGCAAATGCTGCTAGTGAACAGCAAGATAGAAGTATCAATGATTATATGTTGTTTATTAGTGAACAAATGGATTTTGTATTATCTGTAACAGGACAAATACATGCTATTTTATCAAGGTTGCAGCAAGGAAAGGCTGATTATAAAGAGCTTTTAGAAAAATCTACTGATTTGGTGGTTTTACGTAATAAACACAATGTAGAATTAAAAATAAGAACTTTAGGGATATTTTTGAAACACACATTAAATGAGTTGATAAAATGTCGTGGTGTATTTAACGTGATATTGTTATGCAATAAAGATAAACAAGCAGAGTTATTGGATAGAGAATTAAAAATATGTCAGAATGACAGTAATCTTAGGCTAGTTAGGGTTTTAATTTTAAATCGAATATTAAGTCGTGAAAGTTATCGGGCAAGATTATTTGGTGAACGTAATATCACTTGTTTAACACAACGTGTATTTAATGCAAAGGAGCAAATAGATAATGATGCTGTTGGCATGTCTATAATGTCAGATGTTAGACATGTTAAGTCAGAAGAATGTAATGCTGATGCTTTTGCAGACGATAGTGATAATGGTGGAGATCTAAAGGAAACAACTGATCAACCAATTCAAAGTAATCCAGTATATGATATTCCTTTAACAGCTGCCAATCAGGATGTGAAAGCTGATGCTATGGAATTTAGTAAAACATGTGCTTTTGATGATGATAGTGTTGAAGAAGATCAATACTGTGTTGTACTGGATGATAATGAGGAAAATGGTGCTGATATGCATCATTATTGTGAGATTGAGTGTGAGTCTAGTGAGGCATATACTGTGATGGCAAGTGTGGGTGAAACACATCAACCCAGTGGCAGTAAGTATGGTAATGATCCTGCTATGCAAGATTATTTTAATATTGACTGTAAAGCTAGTAAACTTGATGAAACAGCACCTACTTTTACATCAAGTCCAAAAGATATGTTATGTGATACTCTGAGTAGTAGTTCTACTAAGAGAAATGGAATACTTGATTATGAGTTTATATGTGAAGAATCTGGTGAATCCGGTGAAGAATATCCTGTAATGGCAGGTGTAAGTGGAACACGTCAAGATATACCCAGTAGCAGTAAGTGTGATAGTGATACTGCAATGCACGGTTATTATAATATTGAACGTAAAGCTAGTACACTTGGTAGAACAACACCTACTTTTTCAAGTATAAAAGATACGTTAAGTAGTGTTCGGCGTAGTAATTCTACCAAGAGAGATAGAATACCTGATAGAAGTAACTTATTTTTTCGAGGAAAGTTGAGTGATGCAAGTCGTAGTATTGTACAGTACATGGAAAGTGAAGAAGGTAGAAAACGTTTATTAGACTCGTTGGTTAAAGAGGCAGGTAATATGAATCAGTTAGTCAAAATATTAGCTGCAGAGTTGGGTAAAGAAGCTTTAGTTAATATATTTAATATGTCATTATCTTATGTTGAGCAAGTTTTAAGTAATGATGATACTAATGTTATTCATAAACGTATTGATGGAAAGTTTGTAAGATCTTGTGGAGGTGGTGCACTTTTAAAAATGCAGCTGTTGGAAGAGTTTATCTCTTATGTGAATGCTAAAAGTAATAAGAAAGTTGGGGAAAGTGCATCATCAAAAGGATTATTTGATAGAAAGAGTTATAAGTATATCGGGTATGATACAGTAAGGACAAGCAAAGTAAAGGATGGTAGTTCTGTATCAAGAAGTTACTCAGATGCAAAGCTAATGGAGGCAAAACAATATGTTGAGAAAGGGTTGGGTTGCCGAAATACTAATGCGGGAAGTAGTGCGGGTTTAAGTAGTACGTTAAGTAATCAAAATAAGAAATTTGTCTCCTTTAATGCTGTAGATTGTATAGATGTGTCTAATCCTTCTTCTAGCAAACAGGATCTAATGTTTCAGGCATTCAGTAATTGCCAAAGTGATAAACAAGATGTTTCAGCTGAAAATCTTCCAATGATAAGTAGCTGTATGGGTAAATCAGTGGCTTTAGTAGATCAGTATGCAGTTCATGCTAATAAGGTGTTAGAAAATTTTATAAAAGATATGATTGATGGTTTAAATAAATCCATAGATCGGTATTTAAGATTTACAGATAAGTTACAAAAAGAGCCTAATCTACTAAATTGGGTTTTGTACTTTTTAATAAATAAAAACAGTTTTAGTGCTTGTAAGTCTGCTATTTTAGAGGGCTTAAAACCTTGCTTTTTATATTATAACCTGATTGCTTCTATTCCTGATTTAGATTTGTATGTTAAGAAACTAGATACATCTTGGATAGATTCTTATGTAAAATCTTTGTATACTCTGGTGCATAAATGTGAGGTAAATGGTGTAAATTTTGGTGTCAGTAAAGATTGCGTAATACGTAAGCTGTCCAAATATCAAATGCAAGTGTATGATGTTAAAAGATTAAGTCATTATTTTGAAGTGTTTAACTCGACAAATTTTGATAAGCAAAATCTTAGTTCATTTGTGATAAAGAACAAGGTGATTATTTCGTTAAAATACTTCAAAACTAATGAGGTGTGTTATGAATTAGATGGTAGTTGTTATTATGGCATGATTATCAAAGGAGATATTTCTAAAAAAGTAGTTTTAACTTGTAATAATCTTACTTTACATGGAAATATTAAGGGAAAAGTAGTATCATCATGTCGTGAGTCAGTGAAAATTGTAGGGTCAGTTACTGGATGTCTTATTAGTGAAGAGGAATCTGCAACTGGTAGTACTGCAGTTAGTGTTGATAATTGTGTGCAAGATAGATCAGCAGTTAAAGTTGAGAGGAATCCTATAATACAGCATAGAGGTGTTTCTGGTGTTGTAGAGGTCTGTGGAAATGTTTCTGGTACTGTGATTGTAAGAAATAGGAATATTATAATAAATGGTAAAGTAAGTAATAAAGGGTCTGTAATTTCTAAATTTGGAAAATATGCATGTTTTGTTGGTACAGTTGCAGGTTCTGTTATATTAAAAAGGACAAAGTTTGCATTTTTTAATGATATTTTGTATAGTACTACCCACTTAATTGCTGAGGAATGTAAGATTTGTCTTAGGAAAGAAAAAAAGTTACAATTAGATTTAGGATTTATTGATTCTGAATTTTTTGAATTATCTGAAAGTTTTAAATTTGATGTATCAAAATTAAAAAAAATTATGGATGAAGATAAACGTACTGCTAATGATGATGGTGCAGGTGTATCTACACGTCCTGAAGGAAGTAAAAGTAATATTATTAGAAGTAAAAATGTTCGTAGTTTTTTTCGTAATGTTAGAATTAACAGTATGTCAGAATTAATGGCAATATGAGCTTTAATTTTGTTAATAATGTAAAGCATCGCATTGTAAGTTATCAGGAATATGATAGTTTTTAGTAAGTTTGCATTAGTGAAGTGTTTAAGATGTGGGATGAAGACGGCATTGTCAGTTTGTCAATTTCATTGTAGCAATTTGTTAATGAGTGTTAATAGTGCATATAATTATGGTAATTGTAGCAACCTATTGACATGTTGGAAATGTGAAATAAATATTAGAAGTGTTTATTTAGTAGATTTCTTTGTAGTATCACGTGAACTTTGATTTTTAAGATATGAGTTATTAATTCAAAAAGTATTTGTGCGAGTAAATAGTGGTTTATGGTTATTTTATAGTGAAATTTATTAGAAAAGTTTTCGAATAGGTTGTTTTTGTTGTGATATGTTGATTTTTATCAATACAATACTTTAGTTTTATAGTTTGTAATTATAAGAAAATTCTAAACTTGTAGTAGTAATTTTTAGGAAAAGTTATAAAGTTATAACTTTATTGTCAATATCTACTACACCAGACATCGATTCTTGATCTATAGCTAAGACTGTTATTTTATATGGTGTAGTGTCTGTAACATCTATGCTTACTGTGCCGGGAGTAAATGTTATGGAATTTGCAACTATTAGTGCATTTAAACCTGTAGTTTGTTTGCTTTGTATTACTTTGAAAATTGGTGGATTAATGTTTGTTCTAAAGTTCCATACTTTTTTTATTATATGTATGTTAGATAATATGGCTTGTTGAATAAGCCATGCAAAATAAGATAAAAGGTGCAATATAAATGTATGAGTTCTTGGTTGGTAGTAAGTATAATTCTCATTTAATGGTATAGCATTCTTTAGGATTCTTGTTATGACTAATGTAGTTATGCAGCTTACAGCACCTAATGTT
This sequence comes from Ehrlichia minasensis, assembly GCA_000825765.1. GTDB lineage: Bacteria > Pseudomonadota > Alphaproteobacteria > Rickettsiales > Anaplasmataceae > Ehrlichia > Ehrlichia minasensis. The sequence goes on from CDGH01000025.1 coordinate 14,106, forward strand.
ATGAAAAATAAATCGAAATATCCTGATAAAATTAACCAAAATATGAATAATATAAAAAATTTCTTCACCGCTTTTTATTATTAAAGTATTTGATTATAAGTAATGTTAGCACAAAACATTATAATTATTTATTGCTAAATCACTATAGTGTTTTATTATAACATACTCAATTCTGAGAACACTGTATAATAGTTTATTGATAGTATGCAAGTGATTTATGTGATTAATGTAGTGTTAATATTCTTTATAACTGGAGTTTTATTGCATGGTGCCTATAGCATTAGTGATGATAAAGTTGTAGAGTTTAATTTGTTAGATAGTGTTACGTTTGTTAAAAGTAGTGATAATTTTTCTAAAGATTTAAAGAATAAAATAAGCTTAGTTCAGGTAGATAGTAGTACTGTATCCATTATAGATTTGCAAGATTGGTATTATCATTTGTTAAAGCAAGAAGAGAGCTTAAAGAATAAAGAAATTTTGTTAAGAGATATTGAAAAACACAATAATGAGCAGATTTTATACTTAGAAAATGTGAAGAAAGTATTAGCATCATTAATTAAGGTTGATGATAACAAAGAAAGAATACACAGTTTAGTAAAAATATATGAAAATATGCCTGTTGAATTAGCTGCGGAAATATTTGGGTTATTGGATATAAATTCACTAATGTCAATAGCGCATAATATTGATAAAGTAACTTTGTCAAATATATTATTGCATGTAAGTCCAAGCGTAACTGAAATGATTAAAAAGGCATCTGCAAGTATATCTAAATGTGATTGTAGTAATAGTGTTTCTTAAAAATTATGATTTTGTAGTTTTGCATTTTGTTAAATTAGCATTCAATAGATTTCTAAGTTAGTGAATTTAGTTAGAGTTCTGGTCTTTGTGTAAAAATACTGTGCGATAAAAACTTCAATGGTATTGGTAGTTTATTACGGCTGTTGTAAATTTTTTCATTTTTATTTATGTAGTTTTGTTTGATATTAAAATTATGATAATTTTTTCGAGATGAGATAGTTAGTATTGATGGTTTAATTAGATTTTATATGTTAAGAGCTGAAAACTAGCATTAATGTTCTTGATATTGTGTTAATCTTACGTGAACATAGTGGTTAGTTTTGTAATGAATAAATGGGGATGCAGGGTATTGTTAATTCTTACTTTTAAAGTTTTGTATTGTATGGTGCTAAGATAACATAAGTGATGTATTTATTAGGATAGAAGTTTCTTTAAGATGTGCTTTACCAGTGGTAAATGGGTACAAAATTTTTGAGTATAATGCTTCTTTTGGGCTTGAATTGGATAGTGTTCAGGTGATATTGTAAATGGTATCTATCATATATTAAGTGACAAGTCTGCTGGTATTGCGATAACATGTGTTTTACGATTGGTAAGTAGATATAAGGTTTAGCTTCAGGATAATGCTTCTTTTGGACCTTGAATTAGATAGTATTCAGGTGATATTGTAAATGGTATCTATCATATGTTAAGTTACAAGTCTGCTGGTATTGTTATAACATGTGTTTTACGATTGGTAAGTAAATATAAGGTTTAGCTTCAGGATAATGCTTCTTTTGGACCTTGAATTGGATAGTGTTCAGGTGATATTGTAAATGGTATCTATCATATATTAAGTGACAAGTCTGCTGGTATTGCGATAACATGTGTTTTACGATTAGTAAGTAAATATAAGGTTTAGATTCAGGATAATGCTTCTTTTGGACCTTGAATTAGGTGGTGTTCAGGTAATATTGTAATGGTATTTATCATATGTTAAGTTACAAGTCTGCTGGTATTGTTATAACATGTGTTTTACGATTGGTAAGTAAATATAAGGTTTAGCTTCAGGATAATGCTTCTTTTGGACCTTGAATTGGATAGTGTTCAGGTGATATTGTAAATGGTATCTATCATATATTAAGTTACAAGTCTGCTGGTATTGTGATAACATGTGTTTTACGATTGATAAGTAGATATGAGGTTTAGCTTCAGGATAATGCTTCTTTTGGACCTTGAATTAGATAGTATTCAGGTAATATTGTAAATGGTATTTATCATATGTTAGGTTAGAAGTTTTCTTATATTGTAATAACATGTGTTTTTCTATGAGTAGATGAATACAATGCTTAGCTTTAGGATAATATTTCTTTCAAAGTCTGATGATGCTAAAGTAACAGGTTATGCAAATTTTGTTATCTTATTAATTTGCTAGTCTTATGTGCTGTTACAGGGTGTGAGAGGATATTTGAATTAAGTAATGATTACTGCTGAATCCTAAAATTATGTCTGAACTTATTCGTTTAATCAATAAGTTTAGTTATAATTTGTATGTGAATTTATATGTAAATACGAATAGTAAGTCTAAAAAGTGTAGATTACTACTAGCTAGTTTTTACTCTAGCTTTATGAGAAAATTCTATGTGTTTACTATTTACATTTTTTTACATATTTGTAGTTTTCATTTAGGTGATAACTGTTTTTCCTCATATTATTACTTTGGCAGGCTTTTTAATTTTTTAAATAATATGTTACTGCTTCTGTAATATTGTAGTTATGAAAATCAATTTTTAATCAAATGTTATTTTAGCTTTGTTATTAGATAGCATATTGTGTAAATATAAAATACCTTTGATAGTTAGGTCTGTTTCAATGTTATTAATAGCAGTTTTATGATCAAAGAATAAGTGAGAGTTTCCTCCTGTTGCTATTACATGTAGATCTTTTTTTTCTTCTTTGATGATTTTTTCAGTCATTCCATTCACCATTGTTATATATCCCCAATACACTCCTGATTCCATAGCATAGTATATATTATTATGTACTACTTTATCTTGTTTTGATACTAATACCTCTGGTAATAGTGCAGTAAATTGTCTCATACTTTTTGCCAGAATATGTGCTCCAGGTGCTATTACTTGTCCATATATGCATTTATCTTTATTAAGTAAGTTAAATACTGTTGCAGTTCCCATCCCTATTATTAATAAGTCTTTGTTAGGATATATATTACTTGCTGCGATTATGTCTGCTAATCTGTCTGATCCTAATGTTTTATTTTGTAGATTTATCTTAATGTTGAAAATATCTGCGTGATTGTTATCTAGTATTGTAGGATTTATATTGAAATAGTTTTTACTTAATTCTAGCATTGGTTGTGTGATGCTTGGTACTACACTTGATATAATAATATTATTTATGTTTTTATAATCTACATTTAATTGATTTATTGTGTTATTTAAATAAAAAAAATATTGATCTGCTGTTTTTGCTATTTGTGAAGCTATTCTTATTATTTTGAGTATTCTGTTGCTTGTACAGATTGCAAATTTTATATTTGTGTTTCCTACATCTATTGCTATTAACATCTTTTTCTATTAATGGTTATATCCTATTGCGTCACTTACTTTAGTGAATCCATCTGCAGCTAGGAGTTCAGCTAATTCTAAGCTGATTTTATTAGCTATGTTGAATCCGTTGTACACTATGGCAGTGTATAACTGTATTAGAGATGCACCGGCTTTTATTTTTTCATATGCATGATATCCACTACTTACTCCACCACATCCTATTAATAAAAGTTTGCCTTGGGAAATGTGGTATATTTCAGATAGTACTTGTGTTGATAAATCAAAAAGTGGTCTCCCGCTTAATCCTCCTCTTATATTTATGTGTGTATTGAGTAGTTTTTGATGCTGTAATGAAGTATTGCTTATGATTAACCCACTGATTTTATATTGTAGTGCTAAATCTACAATATCTTGCTTTGTGTTATCATTAATGTCTGGTGAGATTTTTAACATTATAGGTATGGATTCTGCATAATCTGCTGACTTACGGACTTGAGATATAGCTGTTAGTAGTTCTGATAATAAATCTTGTTTTTGAAATTCGTGTAACCCTGGAGTATTAGGAGATGATATGTTAAGTGTAATGTAATTACTTAAACCATAGACTTTCTGTACTAGGTCAAAATAATCTTGAATAGGATTTTTTGATTTTTTGTTAAATCCTATATTGATACCAAATATGCAGTGGTTAAGTTCAATATTGTCTACTTTCTTTATTAAAAAATCTACTCCTTTATTATTAAAGCCCATACTATTAATTATTGCTTCTTCATTGATTAGCCTATGTATACGTGGTTTTTTATTACCTATTTGTGGATGTTTTGTAACTGTTCCAACTTCAACAAAACCAAACCCATTAGAAAGTAAAGGTTGTATTACTTCTGCGTTCTTGTCAAATCCAGCTGCTACGCCTATGGGAGTTCTAATGAACTTGTTAAAGGCTCGAATGTTAAGTGACCTTGGAATATCAACTTTCTTTACAGGAATAAAATTGTTTTTTAATGCAAAGATTGCTATTTTATGCGCAATTTCTGGTGGTATGCAAAACAGTGGGTTAGTGAATATCTGTTTAAATGACACAATACTTAATGATTAGTTGATACACATATGCACTGATTATATCAGTTTTTTATAAAAATACTACTTGTATAACTAATAAATGTGTATAACAACTGTTAAGATAATGAAATATATAGAATTATACTGTAAATTGCTTATACTAAAAGTTGAGGGGAATATAATATGAATATCTTATCTGTTGATAATGCTCAAGATTTACGAAACTTGCATGCTATATCTCATCCTATTGAGAAGATAGATCAAGAAATTATAGCGTTAGCTAATGATATGATGAAAGTTATGGAGCATAGTAAGACTGTAGGATTATCTGCAGTGCAACTTGGTAATCATAGTAGAATGTTTACTATAAATATGTTTAGTGGATTGTTTGATGTTACACAGGATATAAAGGTTTTATCTGGACACCATTCTTTACATGGTAAAAATATGGTGTGTATAAATCCTGAAGTTCTTAGTTTTTCTGCTGAAACTGTTGATTTATTTGAAGGTTGTTCTTCAGCTAAATCTTATGGATTGATTAATATTACAAGACCAAGACATATGGATTTTAAATATACAGATTTATTAGGCAATGAATGTGTTGTTAGAGTATATGGGTGGCTTTCTAGATGTATACAACATGAACTTGATCATTTAAATGGAATATTATTAGCTAATGTTGTAGATAACATAAAAAATAATTGCGTTAATAGTATTTCTCATGAAGATCACAGTGTTATACATATACTACTTGTGAACAAAAAGTAATGTTCTTATTTGTAAGAAGTTGTTAAGCAATACTATATTTAACAAGAAGTAGTGAATTTTTGAAAAATACATTGTTGTATATAAAGTAAGATGTCTATTTGATAAAGCTAGTGTGTGTGTTTACAAATGAAAGTTATCAGTGTAGTTAATCTATAAATTATTAATCTAGTTAGGTTATAGTTTTATTGGAATTGAGTATCAAATGGTATTCTGATTGAGGGTATATACTTGATTACTAGGTTATGAAATATTGGTGTGTTAAACATAAAGATATAAATAGAAGTATGCTAAGAGTGCTAATGGAGTTGTAAGAATAGTTGCCGGTTTAAATATAGATATATCTTTTTTTATCATAATTTGTAGAAATGAAATTAATTTTACTAATGACATGGTTTTTATATATTAAAGAATGTGGCTTCAATGTGAATATGTAATGATCTCGTATTGATTGAATTCATTAATTGTTTTTATAATATGTAATGTATAAAAGTGATGATTTTTTATAAATGAGAGTATCATAAGTATATTGATAAATATATTGGTTATACAACTACATAATTGATTATTTTTTGTAACTTAGTGCATCATGATAAGTTTGTAGTCTACATAGTGATAAGATTGGTTTGCTGTCATGTTATGAAGCAATTATACATTGTTTTTGTCTATTGTGAGAATTTAATGTTGCTAAGGTATGCTTTACCTTTCTTTATTGCTTCCATTACATTAGTAGGTGCAGTGCCTCCATAGCTGGTTCTGCTAGCAACTGAATTTTCTACTGATAATACTGAAAATACAGTTTCATTTATGGTGGGAATAATTGTTTTTATTTGTTCTAATGTTAATTCATGTAATTTACATTGGTTGTGTTCAGCAAGCCTAACTATTTGGCCAGTCATTTCGTGAGACTCTCTAAATGAGAGATTAAGATTTTTTACTAACCAGTCTGCAAGGTCTGTTGCTGTTGAATAATCATGCTCTGCTGCTTTTAGCATGTTGTTTTTATTAATTATTATGTTAGTTAGCATGTTATTCATTGCTTCTATGCATAACATTAAATTGTTTGCAGCGTCAAATACTGCTTCCTTATCTTCTTGCATATCTTTGCTATATGCTAACGGTAATCCTTTCATGACTACTAATATTTGGTTTAACGATGCAAAAATTCTTCCAGTTTTGCCTCTGATAAGCTCTGCTGCATCTGGGTTCTTCTTTTGTGGCATTATTGAACTACCAGTTGTGATATTGTCAGAAAGTGTTATAAATTTGAAGTTATAACTGCACCATAGTATAATCTCTTCTGCTAATCTTGATAAATGCATTATGCAAATTGAAGCATTTGATAAGAATTCAATGGCATAGTCTCTGTCTGATACAGCATCTATGGAATTTTCTGTTGGACTGTAGAATCCTAGTTCTTGTGCAACAAAGTGTCTATCTATTGGAAAAGATGTTCCTGCTAATGCTGCAGATCCTAAAGGACATTGATTCATGCGTTTGTATAAATCTTGGTAACGTGAGAAATCTCTTTTAAACATTTCAAAATATGCCATTAAGTGATGACCTAATGTTACAGGTTGGGCAATTTGTAAATGTGTAAATCCTGGCATGATGGTATCGTAATGCAATTCAGCCATATTAATGATGGTTTCTTGTAATTCATGTAAGTAATGTTCTATTTTTACTATTGATTTACGTATCCAAAGTTTAAAGTCTGTTGCAACTTGATCATTACGTGATCTTGCGGTATGCAATTTTCCTGCAATATTCCCTATCATTTTTTTTAGATTATGTTCTATGTTCATGTGTATGTCTTCTAGATCAATGCTAAACTCTAAAGCACCAGATGAAATTTGATTTTGTATCACCTCTAATCCGTGAATGATAAGTTGCCCTTCGTATTTATTGATGATTTTTTGATTAATTAGCATTTTGCAGTGTGCTATTGATCCTGCTATATCTTCTTCGTACAATGTTTTATCAAATGATATTGATTCATTAATCTTTTTCATAATATCACTAGAGGATGTAGTAAATCTTCCTCCCCATAAAGGATTTTTCATATTGTTATTTATCTAATTATGAATATTGGTACATTATCTTGTAAATGATTCAAAATTACAATGATATTTAAGTTTTTGTACAATTGTTTATATCTTTTTGAATAAGTTATTATATGGACTGATTCAATTATCATGTTGCACTTATGAATAAATAATTATTTTGATATCTATTGGTATTGTTATATTCAAGAATGTTATGTAAAATTCACATTTTGCTAGTGCATTGTAAGTGTAGGTATTGGAATGTAATATTAAGTGTGTGTTATATAGGAATAGTTATGACGTCTCTGATACTATCTAGTTGTTTTTACAAGGGATTATGTATATTTTAGTTTATGTTTGTTGTGATGTGGGTAACATAATGAGTATAGTTATTGATGGACCAAGTTTCATTTCTGGTAATTCTGCTGATATTTTAGTTGTATTATTACATGGGAGAGGTGCAACTGGTGATAGTATAATGTCGGTTGGTCATTTAATGAGTGAACTATTACCTAATGCTTATTTTGTTGCTCCTAATGCTCTAAAATATGAAAATACAGGTTATGCATGGTTTAATAGGCGTGATTGTTCTGAAGATGTTATATTTTCTGATATGGAAAAAACAGCATTAATTGTTAATAATTTTATAGATTTGCAATTGAAAAATACTGGTTTAACCGATGATAAGTTGGTTTTGGCTGGATTTTCTCAGGGTGCAATGTTAGCAGTACATATAGCATTGTTGAGAAAAAGAAAATGTGCTTCTGTTATATCTTATTCAGGTGCTATAATATGTCCAAATTACTTAAAATATAGGATAAATGTAAAACCTGATGTTTGTGTTATTCATGGTACAGATGATCAGGTATTACCGTTTTCATTTTTTGATGATGCTATTGAGTTTTTGTCTAACAACAATATACCTGTGGAAGGTCATGCTATTTCTGGGCTGGATCATAGTATAAATAATGTGTGTATAAAATTAAGTACAAAATTCATAACTGATAGACTTTCCCGAGTTTCTAATTAATGTTGCGGATAAACTTCTGTATATTTTATTACTAATATAAAATTTATTTAGATAAATGTGTTTTTTATCTCATTGTTAGTGATTAGTTGAAAAGACAATAGATATTGTAAAAATAACTAAAAATATAAGAAAATTGCTATAATGTTGTGTTGGACATTGGCTATGCAAAGGTTATCTTGAGATTATTTTAAGTATGGAATAATATAAGTTAAATGATTTACAAAAAATAACTGTGCTACTGATATATACAATAAAAAGTTGTATATATTAGCTGTATTTTCTGTATTGTTTAAAATCTAATATAATTAATATATAGTGAGATAATTCTAAAAATAGGGGGTAGTAATGACTAAGTATGTGTTATCAGTAGATGGTGGAGGAGTTAGAGGTATAGTTGCTGCAACCATATTGCAAGAGATGGAAAAAAGAATAAATAAACCATTATGTAAAGTATTTGATTTAGTATCTGGTAGTTCAGTTGGCAGTCTTATAGGTGGTGCACTTTGTATAAAGAATGCTGATGGTACTCCAAGATATAGTGCATGTGATTTGTTAGAGCTAATGTTGATGTATGCGGGTAAGATTTTTTGTAATTCTACTGTAAGAAATGCTTTATCATTAGTTTTTGGTCCTAAATACTCTGATAAAAATTTGAATGCAATACTTCAAGAAATATTTGGTGATATTTCAATGAAGGACTTAATGACGGATTTTATTGTTCCAAGTTATGATTTATGTTCTAATCAAACTGTAATGTTTAGAAGTTGGATAGATAAATATAGTAGTATAAAAGTATGTGATATCACTAGGGCTGCTGTAGCTGCACCTACTTATTTTACTCCAAAAAAGATGATTATGGATAATCAGAAGCAGTTATTAGTAGATAGTGCAATTGTTTGTAATAATCCTATAATAGCAGCATATGCTGCAGCACAAGTATTATATCCAAATGAAAAGATATGCTGCTTATCTATTGGGTGTGGTACTGTTGGTCAAAGTTTTGCAGATTTGCAAAATTCTTTATTATATTGGTCACGTAAGATACTATGTGTTATTATTGATGCTGGTTTAGAAGCTGTAGATTACCAAATGGCTAGGATTGTAAAAGGAGAGGATTCATATTATAGAATTTCTGGTGATATAACGTATTCTTCATGTGATTTTGATGATGCTTCTCCTGGGAGTATAAAAAATCTCAAAAGGGATGCACAAAAGATTTTGCAAGAAAATGAAAAGAATATAAATGATTTTTGTGATATGCTACTTGGTGATGAGAAAATTAAGAATTTATAGTTTTATGTAAATTTTAAAAAAGTGTGTTATATGCTTTTAAGCTATAGTAATGTTATTGTAGTTAAAGCATATGTTGGTAGGATTTTGTGGAATGAGCTGTATCATTTAGTTACTGTATCAGTAAGTATGAAATGTAGTAGAAATTGGTGTGAATGTGAGTATTTTATATTTGGTAGGGCTTATTTAACTATATTTTTTGTTCTGGTAACATAATTTTTGTGCTAGGAATGTACTAACATCTTGAAAATATATCTCTCTAAGATTGAGAATTTTTATTAGTGTACTATAAGAGAATTAGTGTTTTGACATATTTTATAGATAAGAATATTTATATAATACTTTTAGGTAGTTTTGTTAAACCAAGTAATGTAGTCTTGTGATGCATGTAATATAAACATTAATTGCTATATTTGTTTGAATTAATGTTGAAGGTAGAATATGATTAAGAAGGATCCGATTGAATTATTTGATTTATGGTATAATGAGATATTGGCCTTTCCTTTAAAAGGTAAAGATCCTACAGCAATGGTGCTTGCTACTTGTAGTAAGGATTTGAAACCTTCAGCAAGGGTTGTTCTATTGAAAAAGCACAGTGATCAAGGTTTTGTATTTTTTACAAATATAAATAGTCGTAAAGGCAGGGAAATAACAGAAAATCCTTTTGCTGCTTTAGTTTTTGATTGGAGCTATATTGCTAAGCAAGTTAGGATTGAAGGTGAAGTAAAAATACTGTCTTATCAGGATACGGATGAATATTATGCGTCTAGGCCTATTGGTAGTCAAATAGGTGCGTGGTGTTCTAAACAGTCAAGTGTATTAGAAGATAGGGCAGATTTTCTTAAATCAATAGAAAAGATGACAGCGGAGTTTCATGGGAAGTCGATACCTAGGCCAAATTATTGGGTTGGGATGGTGGTTGTGCCAATATTGATGGAATTCTGGCAGGAGGGTTTAAATAGAATACACACTAGATATCAATATACTAGAAGTAGTAATATGGATGTATGGAATGTTGTGGAATTATATCCATAATAAATATGATGATTGGTTGATGAGATTATAATTTCTCTGTAGAGTAAAAAACACAGTTGTTTTTGTAGCTTATGTAGTGTTTCAAAAGGGAATTTTATAGTAATGTGCCCTAAAAATCAGTGTGCTTTCTATTTTTGTAATGTTCATAAGATGTTGTAGCATGTAGAGGTAGAGTGTTAGTGGTGCTATATGAGATTAGTATTCTTGGTAATATTAGTATACGTGTGTTAAATGTGTAAAATTGGTGATTAAAAAATATTTGTAGGTTTTTTTAAATATTGAAATGATAGTTGTTTTTCTGAAACTTGCATAGTTATTTAGTAAGGAAATATTAAGTTAGTGTACCATAAAAATTAGTATGCTTTCATTTATGTTCTATAGCATCATGTGTAGGTAGAGTGTTAGTAGTGTCATTGAAGTGCTAGGAATATAATATCCAAGTGTTGAATATATAAAATTGATGATTAGAAATATTTGTAGGTTTTTTCAAATATTGAATATGATAGTTGTTTTTCTGAAACTTGCATAGTTATTTAGTAAGGAAATGTTAAGTTAGTGTACCATAAAAATTAGTATGCTTTCATTTATGTGCTATAGCATCATGTGTAGGTAGAGTGTTAGTAGTGTCATTGAAGTGCTAGGAATATAATATCCACGTGTTGAATATATAAAACTGATGATTAGAAATATTTGTAAGTTTCTTGTCAAATAATTAGAATATAAATGGTTATTTTTCTACAGCTTGTGTGGTATTTCAGAAGGAAATTTTAAAGTAGTGTACCTAGAAATTGGTATGTTTTCTATTTTTGTAGTGTTATATATATGTTAGAAATGTTGGTGAATTATTCTGGAAATAGTTATATTGTTTAATTCTCTAATGTGCTTAAGTGTAGTTTAACTTAAGTTTAAAAGATTAACAATGTAAGTACTAGTATATTGAATATGTCTTAGTAATTTTAGTATGGATAATACGCTTAAATTTATTTTAAAAGAATAAAATTTACATATACTAATTAAGTGCTTTTAAATCTTTGTATGATACCCTGTTAACTATTAGTGTTGCCTTTGGTTTATTTTAAAGCACTTAAATTTCACATTGTGTATATTAGTATACTTAGATACTTGATTATAATAGGGTTATAGAGATTGATCAAGTAAGTATAATACTATCTTTTTCATTTTTGACTATATATATGAATAGTAGGTTATTTTGTTATAGAAGAAAATAGTTTCTGATACTCTGCTTTTGTATAAAGTGAAAATGAAATTGAATGTGTTAGCTTTATTTCTTCTTCTAAGATCTTGTGTAGTCTTTTGTGTCGATTGATTTTACTTGTTTTTAAAAAATCATCAGATACTACTTGTATTTTTAAATGTGAAATATTGGAAATAGAATGAAAGTTATGTCCATGATGTTTTGATGATTCGTCTATTATTTCAATCTTAAATACATTTAGTGCAGATATAATTTTATTTTCTATTTTTTGAATGATATCCATTGGTTCCTACAATACTGACTTTAATACATTATAACATTTTTTCTAGGTTGTGTTTTGTTGTAAGAATAAAAACTCAGTAAGTAAGTACTTAATATTAACAAAAACTTTAAAATGTGGGATGGCGTGTGTATTAATAGATTAATTTATTAATAAAATTATAAACATCATTACTAAATAATTCTTAATTTAGTATACAAGTTGAAGTTTTTTATCTAATATGTTTATGAATTGATATATTGTGAATTTTTTATTATTTGAGGAATAATGTTATGAAATTTTATAAATTTATTTATTTTTGCTTTTTGCTATTACCTTTCAATTTGATAGCATGTCAGCCTGTTGAAACTCCTGATCAGTGTACTCAGAATCCCTCTGGGATAAATCCTTTTTTTAAGGCTGGTAAATACGACAAATGTAATGACTTGCCTGTTGCGCCTATGCTTAATAAATTTGATAAAGCTGTATTGGATATTTGTGGTGATTGGGGTAGTACTCCAAAGAGAGAAGATTTTAGGAATCTATTGGATAAAAAAGAATATAAGAATTATATTGATGAAATATATGAAGGCTTAGATCATCAAGTGTTTACTCCAAATGCAGATCTTGATACATTTAAAAAAGAATTAACAGAGTTATGGTTCAATAATCATGGGTTTACTCATATAATGTGTGGACAACCTAGACGTGGTAGATTAGGTGGGATGCATTTTTTTGGACGTTACTTGCAAGCTCAGAAAAATCAGTGGGTTGGTAGGTATTATGATGACGATCTTATGGATGAAGTTAGTGATAAAGTATTTTTAATTGGAGTTGCGTTTAAAAATTCTAGAGGTCAATTAACAGTTGATCCTAAAAAAAGCTATGATCTCTTACACGCTAATGAAATCATATTACATGCTACTAAGGCTTACAAGGGACTATCTAAAAATTCGCAATTAGTAGAAAGAGCAAATGGAAGATGTATTTATGATAATGAAGATGTAAATTATGTGTTTGTAGCACGTAAAAACTCTATTGTTACATTTTTTGCGGCTTTCAACCCAACTTGTACAAGAGGTCAAACAGAATGTGCTTGTATCAGATAATGTAGAATAATTGTTTTATTACTGCTGCATGTTATATATACATTATGAATTGTATGTAATTATGTAGCAGTAAATTTTAGCTTGATTTTAAAGTGCAAAGTTTTAGAGTACTGAAATTTGAATACTGATTATATTACTATGCTAAAACAACCTATTGTAATTTTCTGTAAGGAGAGACAGTAGAGTTTTAGTGTGACATTAAGAAAGTTATTTCTTAAGGATTTTTTATTCTTTGAATTTTAAGGATTCTAAATATAGTATTAATTAGTTAATTTTATAATGAGTGATAGTTTACTTTTTTATATTATATATGAGTTTTTTATTCTTAATATAAAGTTTTAGTATAATGCTTTTATTAAAATTGTGCTTTTGCGTGTTATTTCAATGTTGCATATATTATTAGTATGTAAATCTAATATTATGGCATCTTTGACAAAATATGCTGTGATTTATGATATTAAAGTAAATAGATTGTCTCTAATAAAATGATTAGCAGTTATACTGATTTGTATAGTTGAAATACAACAAACGCTTGTAGTTTTGTAGATAAATGTGAAGGTAATGTTATGAATTTTTGTAAATATGTATGTTTATTGGTAATTTTTTTACCATTTAGTTTAATGGCTTGTTCGGATGTTTACCCACCTCTTGAGGTTTTAAAAAATCAGGATGATGTAAAAAATTCTTATAAATGTTTAAGAAATCAATCTATCATGAATCCTTTTTTTAATATGGATAAAGACGGTGATAATGATTGTGATTTGCCTGTTGTTCCTGAGCTGAATAAGTTTGATAGAGCTGTTTTAAATGTTTGTGGCAATTGGATTAATACTCCTAGAGCAGATCTTTTTAAAGTGATGTTAGATAATGCTGAGTATAAGGAATATGTTGAGAAACTTTATGAAGATTTAAATCATGAGGTATTTACTCCTAATGCAGATCTTGCTCAGTTTAAAGATGAGCTAACAAAATTATGGTTTGATCAACAAGCTTTTGCTCATATTATGTGTGGACAGCCTGATATTCTTAAATTAGGTGGTATGCATTTTTTTGGACGTTATATTCAAGCTCAAGAGAATCATTGGGCTGGTAGACACTATGATAGTGCTGTAGTTGATGAAGTAAGTGATAAAGTTTATACAATTGGAGTAATATTTAGAAATCCTAACAATTACTTAGTTATTGATCCTAGAAAAGGTTGTGATTTTTTACATGCTGATGAGATTATATTAAATGCTACAAAGGCTTATAAAGCGTTTTCTAAACACAGAGAATTAGGTGGTGATGTTTTAAAAAAATGTCTTTATAAAAATGATGGTGTAGATTATACGTTTGTAGCTAAGGATAATGCTATTTTGACTTTCTATTCTACTTTAACACCGCAGTGTGATCCTGGAGAAACAGAATGTGAGTGTGAAAAATAAAAAATTTTGCTACTGTTTATCAAAATCTTTAGGTTATGATAAATAGTAGCTTTTTTATTTCTACTATGGCTTAAGTGATATTTGCTTAAATATTAAAGTTTCTTAGGTTTGGTAAATACTTGTGGAAATGGTATGTGATTTATTAGATTAACTTGTGAATGTTATCAGCTAAATAACTAGTTTGTTGAAGTTAAATACCAGACGGTTCTTTTTTATCAGTGAAAATTGTTTCTAAATTTTATATTGCGTAATTATAGTTAACAAATATAACATTATTGTTGTTTTTAAATGTTCAGTAATTTATTGATTGTATCAAGTTACATATAAGTACTTGAGTATGGGGGTTAGTGTGTTAGTAATATTTAATTAATAATCATTTGAAATCATCAGCAAGCAATTTATCACATTTTTGTTGCAATCATTTTTATTACTAAAATTGCTTTTTGGTTTGTTGTTGTGAATTATTATTGTATATCTATCTATTATAAGTATAGCATGGTATGCAATATAAATTATAGCTTTCACTGAATTGTGTATCATTCTGTGTAGTAAATTGCTTGTTAATTGGTAATTATGAGTCAAATATTTGTTCATCTTAGATCTCATAGTGATTACTCATTGCTTCATGGGATGGTAAAAATAGAGTCTTTAGTGAACTTATGTGTGCAACATAATATGCCTGCATTAGCATTGACAGATTCAGGTAATTTGTTTGGGTCTTTGGAATTTTCTGATTGTGCTTCTAATTCAGGTATACAGCCTATTATAGGTTGTAATATAATGGTAAGTTATAATGGTGATAATATTGGAGAACTAATATTATTGGTTAAAAATCAAGTTGGGTACAACAATGTTGTTAATCTTATTAGTAATTCATTTAGAAATGATCAGTCCAGTAAAATTAATAGAATCGATTTAAACACACTTATTGACCTGAAAGATGGAATTATCATTCTCACAGGAGGACACGATGGGTTTTTAGCTCAACTTTTATTGGGAAATGTAATTGACTATGGCATTATAGATAAATTATTGCTTGCTTTTAAAGATAATCTTTATGTTGAACTTCAGCGTCATAATATTGAAGAAGAAAAGCTAATAGAAAAAACACTTATTAAATTTGCTTATGAAAAGGATGTCCCATTAGTTGCAACAAATGATGTACTGTTTGCAAGGAGAGAAGATTTTTTAGCTCATGATGTGTTATCTTGCATATCAGGTGGTAATTATATTGCTCAAGAAGATAGAAAAATGTTTACAAAAGAGCATTATTTTAAGTCTTCTGATGAGATGCATGAGTTATTTGTGGATATCCCTGAGGCAATTTCTAATACTGTATTGATAGCCCAACGTTGTTCTTTTATGCCAGAAATTAGGAAACCAATGTTGCCTCATTTTCCTTGTTCAAGCGGTAGAAATGAAAGTCAAGAATTAATAAGCCAAGCAATTGATGGTTTAAATAGTCGTTTGAAAGATAGCAATTTGTCTGAGGAACAAACATCTAAGTATTATGAAAGATTGCATTATGAATTAGATATTATTATTTCAATGGATTATGCAGGATACTTCTTAATAGTATCGGATTTTATATGCTGGAGTAAAAGGAATGATATAATGGTAGGTCCTGGTAGGGGTTCTGGAGCTGGTTCTCTTGTTGCTTGGTCTTTGCAAATTACTGATCTTGATCCTATAGAATTTGGTTTAATTTTTGAAAGATTTTTAAATCCTGATCGTATTTCAATGCCAGACTTTGATATTGATTTTTGTCAGGAAGGTAGAGATCACGTTATAGAGTATGTAAGAAAAAAGTATGGTTATGTTGCTCATATTATAACTTTTGGTAAATTGCAGGCTAAGGCTGTGCTCCGTGATGTTGGTAGAGTTATGCAAATGCCTTATTTTCAAGTAGATAGAATCTGCAAGATGATTCCTCATAACCCAGTTAGGCCTGTTACTTTATCTGAAGCGATAGAGATGGATAAGAATTTACAAAAGGAACGTGATGGTGATGAGACAGTTGCTAAATTATTAGAAATATCGTTAAAGCTTGAAGGACTTTATCGTCATGTTTCGATACATGCTGCAGGTATTGTAATTTGTGATAGAAAGTTAGAGGAGTTGCTACCTTTATATTATGATAATGTGTCTTTTCTTCCTATTACTCAGTATAATATGAAATATACTGAAAAGGCTGGATTAGTTAAATTTGATTTTTTAGGATTACGTACATTAACTGTTATAAATCAAATTTGTCATTTGGTAAATAGAGGAGGCCAAAATGTTGATATATCACGTATTCCTTTAAATGATAAAAAAACATATGAAATGTTATCTGCAGGTAATTCTGTTGGTGTATTTCAGCTTGAAAGTTCTGGTATGAGAGAAGTAATTAGTAAGCTGAAACCAGATAATATAAATGATATTATTGCGTTAATTTCTCTCTATAGGCCAGGTCCTATGGATAACATATCTATATATATAGCGCGTAAACATGGGTTTGAAAAGCCAGATTATATACATCCAATTCTTGAAGATGTTCTTAAAGAGACTTTTGGTGTTATCATTTACCAAGAACAGGTCATGGAAATTGCTAAGATCATGGCTGGATATAGTTTAGGTGAAGCGGATTTGTTAAGACGTGCGATGGGTAAGAAAATCAAAGAGGAAATGGATAATCAACGTAGAGCATTTATAAATGGTGCTATTAGTAATGGAATAGAAGAAGAAAAGGCAAGCTATATTTTTGATCTGGTGGCAAAGTTTGCAGGTTATGGATTTAATAAATCTCATGCTGCAGCTTATGCGTTAATTAGTTATCAGACTGCTTATTTAAAAGCTAATTATACATTAGAGTTTTTTACTGCTTCTATGAATTTAGATATAACAGATAAAGATAAGTTAGAGATGTTATGTCATCAAGCAAAGTTGCATGGTATAAAGATATTGCCACCGGATATTAATACTTCCAAAGTATTCTTTACTATTGAAGGGTCGTCATCTATTAGATATGCTCTTGGAGCTCTTAAAAATGTGGGACAACATTCAGCAAAAGAAATAGTAGATGATGTTGCCTATAAAGATATATGGGATTTTATTGATAGGGTAAGTACTAAATGTGTACATAAGAGAATACTAGAAAGTATTATTAAAGCTGGAGTGCTGGATAGTATTCATAGCAATAGAAAACAGCTTTTTGAGTCAGTTTTTCTGTTCTTAGACATTATTGAATATAATAAATACAATGCTAATTTTAATCAGTTCAGTTTATTTACTGATAGAACTCATTATAAATTGTCAGAGACTGATGATTGGGTTAGAGAAGAGAAATTAGATAATGAATTTTCTTCTATAGGGTTTTATCTTAATCATCATCCTATGGAAAATTATAAATGTCTTTTGGAAAAGTTGAATATAGGATTTATTAGCTATGATGATAGGTCTGCTTATAATAATAAAATTGTGGGGATAATTTCTAATGTTAAAGTACGTTCTGCAACTAGGGATAAATTTGCAGTTGTGACTCTTTCTGATCCTTATAATATTCATGAAATAGCTTTTTATAACGGGAGTGTAATAGAAGACAATAAAGATTTATTTACCAGTGGTGCGCCTGTTATTATTGAAATGGATAATGATTTTTATAGCACTGCAGCAAGATTGCTTGGTAAGAATATATATAGCTTTGAAAGTAAAATATCTTCTATTATCAAGAGTATGGTTATATATGTCAGTGTTGAAGACAGTGTTATAATAAAAGAGTTATCAAGTTTATTAAAGGATAATGGTTCTACTATTGTATTGATTGATGTGCTGCTGCCTGATGATCATGTGACAATTCAATTACCGAATAGCTTTTTAATTACTCCTTTAATTTTTATGCAAATTTTCAAATTAAGTTGGGTAAGGGATATTGAAGTTAATAGCATTCCAGTTTAGTTTTGTTCCAATTTGTTGATCTAGAATAAAGACAATTTAGTATTTGATTATATAAAAATCTTCAGTAGTT
Organism: Ehrlichia minasensis; assembly: GCA_000825765.1. Taxonomy (GTDB): domain Bacteria; phylum Pseudomonadota; class Alphaproteobacteria; order Rickettsiales; family Anaplasmataceae; genus Ehrlichia; species Ehrlichia minasensis. The sequence continues at coordinate 32,694 of CDGH01000025.1, forward strand.
TTTAAATAAGTATATTTGAATTTATTGGTGATTTTGTTAAAGAATTTTTATTGGGATATAGTTGACTAATTATATTGAATGCTGATAATTATGTAATTATAAATGTTGGTACTTTCTCATATTAATGATTAAATAAGTGTGTAGGGTTACGTTCAATTGACTAATTTGTTTAGTGTTGTTGACATTTTAGTAGTATCTAGTGGTGTTGATGATATCTCTAGTACTCTTGTGTATTCTGATATTATTGGAATATTAAATTAATGAATGTGATGATTGTTATATTCTACTAAGTTATATCTCGATAATAGGTCGATGTTTATGGTGCTGATATCTGAGAAAATATACCACATATGTGGTCATGTAGATATGCTAAAAGATAATTTAATGTCACATGCAACTTTAGTGTTGGCGTCTCAAGTAATAGGTGTGACTAAGATTTATGACATTGTATTTAATGATGATATAATGTTAACCATAAAATCTTTGAATTTGCTTGGCATTAAAATTAAATATAACAAAAATAGTAAAGTTTGTACTATTGAAGGAATGGGTGTAGGAGGGTTTCTTTGTCCAAAGGATGCATTGTATTTGAATAATCCAGCTATTTATATGATTATGGGCTGCTTAGCTAATTGTCCTTTTACATCTTTTTTGTGTGGAGATAGTAGTATTAATACAGTAATAAAACCATTATTATTAATGGGTGCTAGATTTATTGCAAATGATAATAAATTGCCAGTTGCTTTAGTTGGATGTATAGATATGTTGCCTATAAGGTATACAGCTAAAGATGATGGAACAAAAATAGCAATGATATTTGCTGCGTTGAATACTTTTGGTACTACAACTATAATTAGTACTACTGGTAAGGATAGTATTATACCTGCACTTCAATATCTTAATGCAGAGGTAGAGTGCTTTGTAGATAGGAATTATGTAATTAGTATATCTGGTCAACGGGAATTGTACTCTAAAGATGTGTGTATTCCCAATGATTTTTTTTGTATGTTATCTTTTATAGCTGTAGCTCTAATTTTAAAAGAATCAGAGATTAGCATATTAAATGTATTACTTACTGATAGAATAAAAAATTTTCATAGAGTTTTGATAGAAATGGGAGGTAATCTTTTTTTTGTTAATCATAGAAACAATGCAATTGGGGAAAAAGTTGCGGATCTTTTGATTAAAGGTAGTGTTTTACAAGGCATTAGGTGTTTACATAATAATGACTTTGATATTGATGAATATTTATTTATTGTGATAATAGCTGTGTATGCTGATGGGATAACAGTTTTAAGCAATATGTTAGATCATATACTTATGGATAAGAGATTGAAAACTGTGATAAATGAATTAGTAAAAGGTGGAATCAGAATAGATGTAGAAGGAAATAGTTTAATTATTTACGGTTGCTCTGATAATGTTTTAGATTGGAATCTAGTAGACGCATGTTACGATTTTAAAATTACAATATTGTTTTTAGTCATAGGTATGATTTCTAATAATGTTATAAAAATAAAAAATATTAGAAAAACAAGAGATTTGCTTTCAATTATTGAGTTATTTAATAAGCATGGAGCTGGTATTAAGATCATATAATTTTTTATTTTAAAATTAATGTTAAAAAATGTATTGACATTGAATGTATATTAATTGATAATTCAACCTATGGCTAAATGTCATAGATGATGAAGTTGTTTGAATAGTTGGAATTTATAGAATAGAAATAAAGGCGGCGATGCATAATAGCTAATTTATTTTATCGTGCATCAAAGTATTTTATTTGTTTGTTTGCATGAGTCCAAGCCATAATATATATGGCTTTGTCAAACTTGAGAGTCTGATCCTGGCTCAGAACGAACGCTGGCGGCAAGCCTAACACATGCAAGTCGAACGGACAATTATTTATAGCTTTTGGCTATAGGCAATTGTTAGTGGCAGACGGGTGAGTAATGCGTAGGAATCTACCTAGTAGTACGGAATAGCCATTAGAAATGATGGGTAATACTGTATAATCCCCGCGGGGGAAAGATTTATCGCTATTAGATGAGCCTACGTTAGATTAGCTAGTTGGTAAGGTAATGGCTTACCAAGGCTATGATCTATAGCTGGTCTGAGAGGACGATCAGCCACACTGGAACTGAGATACGGTCCAGACTCCTACGGGAGGCAGCAGTGGGGAATATTGGACAATGGGCGAAAGCCTGATCCAGCTATGCCGCGTGAGTGAAGAAGGCCTTCGGGTTGTAAAACTCTTTCAATAGGGAAGATAATGACGGTACCTATAGAAGAAGTCCCGGCAAACTCTGTGCCAGCAGCCGCGGTAATACGGAGGGGGCAAGCGTTGTTCGGAATTATTGGGCGTAAAGGGCACGTAGGTGGACTAGTAAGTTAAAAGTGAAATACCAAAGCTTAACTTTGGAGCGGCTTTTAATACTGCTAGACTAGAGGTCGAAAGAGGATAGCGGAATTCCTAGTGTAGAGGTGAAATTCGTAGATATTAGGAGGAACACCAGTTGCGAAGGCGGCTATCTGGTTCGATACTGACACTGAGGTGCGAAAGCGTGGGGAGCAAACAGGATTAGATACCCTGGTAGTCCACGCTGTAAACGATGAGTGCTAAATGTGAGGATTTTATCTTTGTATTGTAGCTAACGCGTTAAGCACTCCGCCTGGGGACTACGGTCGCAAGACTAAAACTCAAAGGAATTGACGGGGACCCGCACAAGCGGTGGAGCATGTGGTTTAATTCGATGCTACGCGAAAAACCTTACCACTTTTTGACATGAAGGTCGTATCCCTCCTAACAGGGGGAGTCAGTTCGGCTGGACCTTACACAGGTGCTGCATGGTTGTCGTCAGCTCGTGTCGTGAGATGTTGGGTTAAGTCCCGCAACGAGCGCAACCCTCATTCTTAGTTACCAACAGGTAATGCTGGGCACTCTAAGGAAACTGCCAGTGATAAACTGGAGGAAGGTGGGGATGATGTCAAATCAGCACGGCCCTTATAAGGTGGGCTACACACGTGCTACAATGGCAACTACAATAGGTTGCGAGACCGCAAGGTTTAGCTAATCCATAAAAGTTGTCTCAGTTCGGATTGTTCTCTGCAACTCGAGAGCATGAAGTCGGAATCGCTAGTAATCGTGGATCATCACGCCACGGTGAATACGTTCTCGGGTCTTGTACACACTGCCCGTCACGCCATGGGAATTGGCTTAACTCGAAGCTGGTGTGCTAACCGCAAGGAAGCAGCCATTTAAGGTTGGGTTAGTGACTAGGGTGAAGTCGTAACAAGGTAGCTGTAGGTGAACCTGCGGCTGGATTACCTCCTTTTAGGCTTTCTTATCTTATATTATTTTTTAGTAATGTTTGGATAAGGTGCTACGCCGTCTTTCTTTCTATTTTATTTTTATTGTCTTAGCTTAATATTTAAGTGTTATATTGTATTTATTCTTGTAGTTAATTATAAGTTTCTTTAAAGTTTGTTTCATTTTTTTTAATTTGATAATGTCGAAAGTTAGGCCTCTATCTCCACATTTGCAAATATATAAGGTTGTATATAAGCTATCTATTATGCATAGATTTACTGGCATGTTGTTGTTTGTAGGTCTATTTGTAATTTCATGGAGTATTATTGCTGCTTTTTTATTTCCTGAAGTTGTATATGAGACTTATAATTTTTTCTATGCTTCTTATTTATCATTGTATTCTTTCAAGTTGATTGCGTTTATATGGTTAAATATATTTTCCTATCATTATTTAAATGGTATAAGGCATTTGTTATGGGATTTAGGATTCTGTTTGACTAAATCTGCAGTGAAGATTACTGGTATAATTGTTGTGTGTTTATGCATAATCTCTTCTTTTATACTTTATAGTTTATTCCTGAGTTGATGGTATAGTATTATGGCTAGTCATTCAGTTTATCATTGGTTGATTCAAAGAGCTACAGCTTTTGTTTTACTCCCTCTTTCCATATGGTTTTTGTTTAAGTTTGTTGCTGTTGTTTCTTTAATATTCAAGTCTTTACCAGATCTTCATTTATGTTTTACTAGTATAGGTATAACTGATTTTATTATTTTATTATGCTTTTTTGTTTTTGCGTTTTATCATGGAGTCTTGGGTATACAGGTTATATTAGAAGACTATATACATTCTGCTGTATTAAGGGCATCGTTATTCCTTGTTATTAAAGGGATTGCAGTTTTAACAGTATTGTTTTTGGTGTTTATAGTTTTGTATAATAAGTTATTTGTGTATTAATCACGTTTGTTGTCTGTAATTTATTAATAATATAAAGTTTTTTAATTAATAATTTTTTTCTTTTTTCTGTATACTATAAACTTAATGTTTTGTCGTTGGTAAATCTATTTTTATATAAGATATTTATATCTGGCTCTGTATATTATAATATTCTTAATATTAATTTTTTTACTGTTATATTGTATAATGTAGTGAATATTTGTATTTTATAGTTAGTGTTGACTAAGTATGTTAGGTAATTTTTTTAATGGTGTTAGGCGTGGCATTAGAGTAATACCATCTAATGGTTTAAAAGTTTTTGGTATACTGCGTAAAGTATACGGTAATGTTGGTATTATCCCATTACTTCGTGTCTTACCTATTTTTGGTACTAACCAAGCAGTAACTTGCACAGCACGATTTCCAGCACTGCATAGAAATCAAACATGTAAATATGTATCTAGTAAATGTCATGGAAAAGGGTTAGAAGTTCGAGGAAATAGTTTAATATATCAAGGAAAACAATACCCAATTACCCCATTAAAATCTCCAGACGGAGGTCCAATTTATAATGTGCAAGGACATAGATTGTTTGCTATAAATACTGCTGATGATAATTATAAAGATTTTGAAGGTAAAACAGAAAGAAATAAGGTGCTGGTTATAGCTTGTGATGGTAATAGTGTTGTTGATCCAGTATCTAGTGGAGGTGATAGAAAAGTAATGTTAAGTGTTCAACATAGCAACATTTATCCTTTTTCTTTTTCTATTGTTAATCAGGAGACTGGGCAACGAGATTGGTTACTATCCTTTCTTATGTTACCGTTGAATTTATCTGGGTTGACAGTTGGGTGTGCTGGTAGATTAGCAGCTTCAGTATTAGCTGGTGCTGGTTTGTGTTGTGAAAAAATTGTTGGATTTCTGTCTAAAAATATAGATAGAGATATAATTCATCAAAGTTCTGGGGTTGTAACAGGTGGTGGTAGACCATATTTTAGAACATGCTGTATATTTTTATTATCTATGATAGCAAATAGCTTAAGATGCTCTTCTTGTGTTGTAAAAAATGCTGCTGATTTTTCTGAGGCTATGATTAGAGTACCTAGCGCAATAGCAAATGGTGTACATAACGAGAATATGTCCTGTTTACCAGTTACTGCAGGATTTGCTGCTATTGTTAAACCTGCTAAATCTGTGATTGCAGATGTAAAAGGTTCTTATTTATCTTTTGCAAAAGATTGTATGTTACTTAAAGCTAGAGTGACTGGGGATGCTGACGCTTTGAGGCAAAATGTAAGAACAGATGATGGTTTGATTGTAGAACACGCGCAAGATATCGAAGAGCAGCAGAAAGGAGAAGGTGATCAAAAGCAAAAGAAAAAGATGAGTCGTCGTGATTTAGAAGAAGTAAGAAAAATTTGTGAGGATCTTGGTTCGCAAATTATGTGTGGTACGAAAGAAGATATAAGTAAAGAGTTAACTAAGCACAAAAAAGCACATACTAAAGCTGTACAGTAGTTCGTTGATAGAAACATCATACATTCCAATATAATGTTGTTGTTTATTCTAATGGGTTTTATTTCTTAAATTTATTATGTTATAATTTGGAGCTTATAAGAATATTAAAGGTAGTATCACTAAGTGGTTGGTCGCCTTATGATGTTCTCACAAGATATATTGTTGTTTACAAATACGTTTGTTGCAATTTATTAATTAAAATGTATGTATAATTACAATACAAAGTTACATTGAATTTGAATCATAAATTTATAATGTGAGTAACTAAAATAGAAAATATAGATTTTATTAAAAGATAGGGTTTATTACATTGTAATTGTGAAAGACAGGATTATTTCCTTTTCCTATTTGTGGAACTGTTTTGATGGTTTTAAGAATATATTGGATAGCTAAGTTTACACTTTCTTGTACTGAAATTTTTTGTGATATAAAACTTGCAATAGCTGAAGATAAAGTACAACCTGTACCGTGTAATTCACCATCAAAAATTCTTTGATGTGGAAAGTTCAAAATTTGATTGTCTTCTGTCAGTAAAATATTATTTATAATCTCTTGATTGATATGCCCGCCTTTAATTAAAACATATTTTGCTCCAAGTGACTTGATTGTTTGACTTGCTTTTATCATGTCATTTTGGTTGGTAATTTTAGTGTGAGTTAGAACTTCTGCTTCTGTGATATTTGGTGTAATGATTGTTGTTTTGTGAATTATGTGTTTTATAAAATCAGAAATTGCACTATTGTCCATTAATCTGCAATTTGATGTTGATATCATTACTGGGTCTACAACGATAGGAATGTGTGGTAAAGATTGTGCTACTGCTATGATTGCTTCAGAAGAGGGTAGCATCCCAATTTTAATTGCATCTATGTTGATATCAGATAAAACAACTTCTATCTGTTGCTGAATAATATGTTGTGGTATGTTATATACATTATAAACTTTGGAAGTGTTTTGTGCTGTGACTGATGTGATACAACTTGCTGCATAGCAACCTAGTGATGAAATAGTTTTGATGTCTGCTTGAATACCAGCGCCACCAGAAGAGTCAGATCCAGCTATTGTTAGTACTTTGCCTTTGTATTGATGTTCAGTCATGTTTCTCTATTATAGATTTTACGAAAGGGATAGTAACGCCATTGTTATAGTAAGGTAAATTTCTATCTATGCATTTTACTATATTGCTTAAATTTTGAAAAGAGCGTTCTGTATTATTGAGTATGTAGTTTATAACTTTTAATTCTATGTGTATTTGTTTGTCAGCAAATAATTTTATGAGCATAATTTTTAATAGTTCTTCATCTGGATTTGCTAATTTTGCACTCATAGTATGTAGTATACGAGATTTTAAATCTTTTATGTGGTAGTTGAGCAATCTAGGAGCTATAGAAGAAGTCATGAGTAGTAGCTTTTTATTTTCTTTTATATAATTGTAGTAATGTAATATAGATAGTTCATTGTCTATATTTTCTATGTTTTCTATAATGAAGGCGTTATGATTTAATATTATATTCCCTATGTCTTCTTTAGTATTGGTTAGATATTGATCAATAAAAATAGCATTTTTAAGTTTTTGCCATATATGTGCAAGGTGAGTTTTTCCTGAGCCTGATTTTCCATATAAAATAAAAGAATTCCATTCTTGGTTCATTAACATGTTATATGTTGCTTTATTTTGCTCTAACAGTATGTAGTCATGATAGTGATATGAGTAACTATCTTTAAGATCAAATAATGTTAGTTGCATTTATTAATTACCAATTTGTGAGTTTATTATTTGTTATAATAGTAATATTGTTGATACTACCATGCTAGTAAATTTACGTATATATTCTTGACAAAAATGTGGTTTTATTATTATAGTCTAGTGATCTATAAGTGTAGATTGTAGAAATGTGATAAATCTGTTAATTGAATGTGTGTGTAGGTAATGTTGTTCAATAGATTTATTTCATTTACAATATTCTTTAATGGGTATGTTGCGGTAATAAATTCATAAAAATAAATTGACATGTATTGATAAAGCTATGATACTAAAGTTCACACAGTTTTGTATTTTGCAAAGTTTATGTGTTTGTGTTATGTTATGTTAAGAGTATTTTTTTAATATTTTTATATACGTTTTAGTTTGATTATCAATAAGGATATATGGCAATACAAAGAAAATATAGAGCAAGTCGTAGATTAGGTGTAAGCCTTTGGGGAAGATCTAAGGATCCATTTAATACAAGGAATTATCCGCCTGGTCAGCATGGTAATATGGGTTATAAAAAACCATCTGATTTTGGTAAGCAGTTTGCAGCGCATAAGAAGTTTAAGTTTTATTATGCTATAAGTAGTAAACAGATGCGCAATGTTTTCTTGAAAGCGTATAAGAAAAGGGGCGATACTGGTGATAATTTTGTTGGACTATTAGAATCTAGATTATCAAGTATTCTGTATAATTCTGGGCTTGTACCTACTATTTTTTCCGCAAGGCAACTAATATCTCATAAACATGTTTTAGTTAACGGTAAGACAGTAAACATATCGAGTTATATTGTGAAAGTAGGTGATGTAGTTACACTTAAAGAGAAGGCAAAGAATTTACCTGCAGTGATTGCTGCGATACAATCTCAGGAGCATAAAGTACCTGATTATTTGGAAGTTGATACTCAGGAGAAGTCAGTGAGATATTTAAGAGTACCTAAATATTGTGAAATTCCATATCCAGCTACTATGGAAGTTAATTTAGTTATAGAGTTTTACTCTAGATAATCTGTAGCGCCCACGTGGCGGAATCGGTAGACGCTGCGGACTTAAAATCCGTTGACCGTAAGGTCGTGGGAGTTCAAGTCTCCCCATGGGCACCAAAGTAAGTTGAGAGTTTTATTTCGCGACTGAGTTGTTGAGTTAATAGCTTAGTATAAGTCTGGTCAGTTCTAAAAAATAATTGTTTTGTTGAACAATAATTGAGTTAATGTAAATCTGTAGTTAATAGATTGTAGTGTGTTGTTATATTTGTATAGGTAATTGTATAAGGGTCATTACTCCTAATATAAATTCTGTAAAAATATTTTAACTTTATTAAACTCAATTATATTTTGGTATGATCCATCATAGAACACACATTTAGTTGATATCTAAATGTAAACTGAAATGTTATAAATAATAGAATTTACACAAGTTATACTTGGTTTAATAAATCAATGTAAGTTTAGATAGTAATTAAGGTGAACATATTACTAAAAATAGTATGCTACGATTTTTATAAAGAGCTAATATAGTCAATGTTTCCTATGTTTGTAAAGATATCTTGTTTATTATTTTTTACACAAGTTATAACAGAAGTAAGTTGTAGCACATATTTATTAAAGTTATTACAAGCGTGGATAATACTGAGTTGTACAATAGTTAAACTGATGTGATTTATAGTTTGTTATGTAACTTCTCCTGAGTAATAGTAAAATTGTTATAAAACTATAAGAAAGTAAATTTTTCTCTTATGTATGAGATATGACAAAAGGTATTTGTCGTCAATTGTTAAAAGCATTAAGTAACTTGATGTAGTTACCTTTTTATTAAATAATTAGGCTAAGTTGTGTTAAGTTAAATATATATCTATGCAAAAAATTCTAAAATAGTATAATGTAAAAAAATTTATATGCTTAAGCTGATGAGTGATCAACTTTGTAAGCTGATTGATAAGTATGTAACACGTAGTGTTATTATTCTAATAATTATACTTGCAATTTTTATTATTAAACCTGTATTTGCTCCATGTTGTAGTGCTATAATAATGGCTTATTTACTCAATCCATTGGTAAACAAGTTGCAGAATATAGGATTATCGCGTCAGTTTTCTGTTGCTGTAATTTTACTGTCTTCTGTGTGTATAATTATAGCGTTTTTGATTAGTTTTATACCTATTGCTTATTCTCAATTACTATCGCTTGTAAGATTTCTTATAGAGAGAATACCATTAATTCACAAAGATAGTATAACTGCTTTTCTTCAAAAATATAATATAGTTGAATATGAAGAGGTGTCTAATGTAATGAGGTTATCGCAGTTGTCTTTTGAGAATTTGTTGAGTTATGAAAATATAAAACCTTTTATTGGTGTTTTAGTAAGTATACTGAAAAGTCTGGATAATATATTGTTTGGTGCAATAAACTCTAGTATAAGTATAAGTTATACAGTGTCTATCATATTGATTACTCCTATATTGTTGTTCTATATATTATGTAATTGGCCATCAATTGTTAAATATTCGAATTCACTGATTCCTGTAAAATATCAAAGTGTTGCTAAGCTCTATACAGAGAGAATAGACAAAATAATTTCAGCTTACATTAGAGGTCAGTTAAGTGTGTGTTTCATTATGGGCATATACTATACAATATGCTTGAGTTTGATAAAGTTAAAATATTTTTTAATTATAGGATTCATATCAGGAGCTATGACTTTTATTCCATATGTTGGACCCATTTCATGTGTATTATTAAGTTTTGTTATAACAATGTTACAATTTAATAGTTGGACAGTATGTAGCATAGTATTAGGAATGTTTATTGTGGGGCAGTTAGTTGAGTCGAATATCATTACTCCACTATTAATAGGAAAGAGTATAGATATACATCCTATATGGATAATTATTGGAATGATAACGTGTGGGTCACAAATTGGATTTACAGGTATATTATTATCAATTCCTATCACAGCAATAGTTGGGGTATTTGTTAAATCTTTTATAAGTTACTATATGAGTAGTGAATTTTACAAAAATACTGGTTGAAAGACTTATTATAGCAATAGTTATTGTTGAATCATTATTATAGTTACTACATAGAGAGATAGTAAGCTTTGCAAATACTGATGAAAATTTTTACAATAATAGTTCATGTTGTGCTGTTATAAGTTACTGAATGTGTAGTGTATTTAACAAGAATGTTAGTGAAGGACTTGTTCTGCAAAGTTGAATTGTATTATTATTTGTATTGCTAATAAATAGTGAATGTTACAAAAAACTAATGAGAAAACTGTTATAGAAATAGTTAGTATTGATTTGTGATTACTACATGGATAGTGAATTTTATAAAGTACTGATTGAAAGGTTTTAGTAGAGTTGTGTTTGATAAGATATCTTAAGTAAGGTGAAAAGGTATTTATGTGAGTGACTTATTAAATGTATAGTATTTATTTTTAAATTTATTGCTGTTTTTTAACGTTATTGGAAATGTGTGTGATAATTAGTTTCCTTATGTTGCTTATTAAACGGTAGCTGAAAGTAAAGTATCATTTATGATCTGAAGTGAGGTATAATACATTTTATTTCTTTATATAGAGAATATAGTGTATTTATGTTTTTAATACGAATGTTTTTATTTCAATGTTAATATGCTGTGATGTAGTTTAGCTTGTGTAATTATATTTTTATATATTAAATGGAATTTATATTCTCAAACAAAGGTGTTTTATATGAAATGGAATGATATTGAAAGTATTGCCATGTCTTTGGAAGATCATTACCCTAAACATGATATATTTGATACTAGGTTTACAGATTTGCGTTTAATGATTTTAGGATTGCCAGACTTTGATGATGATAAGAATGGTTGTAATGAGAAAATTCTAGAATCTATACAGTTAGCTTGGTATGAAGAACGTAAAAATAAATAGATTTTTATTTGCACTTTCAATAATGGAATAATTATTTGTTATATATAAAAGTTAGCTCTTGTTTGAAATTTGGGATAACTGTAACTTTGAGTGTAGTGTTGTCTTTTAAAATAATCGTTCCATGATATGGTTCGGTAACCTGTTTAAATATTTCATACTGTTGTTGACATATTAAATCTAGTTTTTCTTTGTCTAAAAGGTTACTATCTTCATATATTTTTTGTAAAATACTTGAATAATTTGGATTAGTATCTAACCATGAAGAGTTTAATTGCCAAAGTTTTGTGAAAATTTTGTTGTAGAATATAATTGATCCATCCCTATTATATATTGCTACAGCATTCGGCAGATTGTTTAATAGATTTATCTGTAAGGTAGTATAGTTTTTAAGTTCTTGAGCAAAATAGTTGAGTCGAGTTATATCTTCTCCATACCCAATAAATTCTGTAAAGTTTTTTATGGGAATTTCTATCATGTTATATAGTTTTCTTTCATTATTAATTATAGCATATTGTACTTTTTGATTTGTTTTGTTGTTTTTTTTGCCAATGAGCTGTGAATTTTGTTCTATGTCTATGATATTATGTTGTACAAGTTCTGAGTAAAATGAGTTATGGGTCTTGATTTTAAAATCTTTGTCTCTTTTCCATAAGGGATATGGTATATTATTTAATATGTCAGTATAGTTTAGTAAGTTTTCTTTTAATGTTGTGTTTTCGTATTCTAAACTTGTTATCGCTAATTTATAGTTTGTTATATTTTGTACCCAAAGCAATACGCCCATTATTTGTCCATTGTTGTCAACTATACTTTGTCCATAACAAGTACAGTATATTTCTGTGTCTTGGCCTTTTAAATCTATAGTAAATGATTTATTAACTTTTTTTGCTTCAGCAAATTTTTTTTGTAGTTCTTTTGATTCTTCAAAAAAATCAGCAAACTCGTCAAAAGAATAAAAGACTGTATTGAGTAGAATTTGTAAATTGGGTGAGAATCTTTCGATGCGTCGCTTTTCATCCCAAAGATAGAATCCATCTCCCAAGGTCGATAATAAACTGTTAATAAGATTACTGTTGTGTTTTAACGCACAAATATTAACGTTAGCGCGATAATAGGCATTTATTAATAAACCTAGAACAAATATTAATAAAAAAATGGTAACGTAAATAAACATAATAATGTATCTTCTTGAATTTATTGTGATTTTGTAAAACTCTATACCAAAGATGTGTATAGAAATAAGCTACCAAGCATTTTAAATCCTAGTCTCTTATACAAGTTTACAGAAGGCTTCATGCATTGAGCTACAGCATAAGAACAATTATATTGTTTTTTTGCTATTTTAATTCTTTCTAATACCATTTGACTTGCTATTCCTTGATTACGATATTCTGAAAACACACCATCACTATACAATCCAACAACTTTGTCTTGTACATACATTCCACATATGCCCACTTTAATATTGTTGCACTTCACTAGGAAGAATTTTAATTTTGAATTATTAATATCATGGTGATTGGCTAACCCTCTTAAAAAAGTTGTAATTTCGTTTTGTTGACTGTAAAATATTTTTGATGCACTTTTATCCAGTTCTAATAATTTCTCTTCATTGTTTACTATGTCTAGCGTAATGTTTGGGCCTTTTGTAGGTGGAATGATATAGTTTTCTATGTTTGCAATTGCTTTTTTTGGAGGGCTAACACTTACTAATCCTAGTTTTTCAAGAGTTGATTTTAACTTTTTCATGTGTGATTCTACTGGCCAAGTTGCATCAATTTTTCTTTTTTTTAGAAATTCTAAAACCTCTATTATATTTTTTTCATTGCATTCAGTTGTATTATCATAAAAGGCAAAATTGAGTAATGAACTCTTACTATCATTAATAGTAAGTGTAATGTTTTGAAAATGATGAATTTCTAAGTTTGATACTTGCATTGTATGTATCATGTAATCTTTTAAGTTACTTACTACCAAAGAAGAAATGTGCCCGTTTTCCACTCTAAGTACCTGTTTTGATAATAATAAATGTAGTGCATATAGAAGACATAATACCTGCAAGAACATCATCTAGTATTATGCCGGGAGTTCCAGATATTCGCTCAATAATGTTTATTGGCCATATTTTTGTGATATCGAATATTCTAAAAAATATAAAACTGATGATGAATATTTTAATGTAATGTAATGTATATACAACATGAAATGTTTGAGGTATGTAATGATAATACCTGAAAAAAAATATGGGAAGAGAGAAAGCTATTGATTGTCCGATAACTTCGTCTATTACAATTTCTTTAGGATCGATTTTATTTGGGTAATCTAATAAATATTTTGGGATTGCAAGGCATCCTAAAATGGTTATCAATGTAATGATTAGTATACCGAATAAGTTGCTTAATATGACAGCAGGAAAAAGCAATACTGTAGCAAAGCTAGCAACAGTTCCTGGTGCTTTAGTTATATTACCACAACCAAACCATGTAGCTACCGTCATATATAATTGCATGCCACCTCTACATGAAAAACAAATAAATTAACTCTACAATAAAGCACTTAAACTATATATTAAGTAGCAAGCTTAAACTTCTTATACAAAAGTATAGGTGTATAGTTATCAGTGTTTTAACCAATGATCGTTTACAGGATACTTACGACAAGGAGAATCACTGTTTACTGAATTGATACATGGGCTTTTAATTCTACGCTCTCTTTTTGAAAAGGTTATACAACTGGACACAGTACACATTAGTACGATAAGAAGAAGAATTTTTAATAATCTCATGTGATATCACCTTGCAGCATGAAAACTCCATAATTATGCTAATCTAGCATCAACTTTATTGTATAATTGATAGTGTTAATAGTCAAGATTACCATATTGAAAAAATATTAAATTGCTTTAATCTAAAAATGAGCATTTTATGTTAATACAATATTAATAAATGATAATAGAAGAGTTTTGTGTATTTGAATTTGACAAAAAAGCGATCGAAGTTTAGTCTAATTGCTCAGAAGTAGTAAATCTTAAGGTCCCGTAGCTCAGTTGGTAGAGCAATTGACTCTTAATCAATGTGTCGTGTGTTCGAACCACACCGGGATCACTTCTTGAAAGTTGATGATGTTTATAATATAGTTAAATGATCGTTGTTATAAGGATAGTATAATTAAATGCTTATATATAATATCTGCGTTATACTTGATTATAAAATCTTGAGAATTGTATCATAGATGTCTATAATTTAGTGTTTGATTATTTAATTGGTATTGTAGCGGTGATTTTTGAGCGGATATGGCGGAATTGGTAGACGTGCTAGGTTTAGGTCCTAGTAAGATAAAACTTGTGGGGGTTCAAGTCCCTCTATCCGCACTTTAGGGATCGGTAAAGGTATTTAATATGCTTGATTGTTATGTAGTTAAAGAAGTTTCACATGATAAATTGAAAAGGGAGTATGAGTTTGTTATTGATAAAAAATATTTTTTAGATCAGCTAGATTCTAAATTGTCAGAAATTGCTAAGAATGCAAAAGTACCTGGATTTAGGATGGGTAAGGCTTCTATTGATTTAGTCAGGAAAGAATATTTAAGTGATGTTATGACTGATGTAGTGAGAAAGACTATTGAAAGTACATCTTCTGATTTTGTAAAAAGTAATGAATTTGGTGAAATAATATCCTCAAATATTGATATTGTTTCTTATCCTAACTATTACTCTGATAATAACAATAGAGAAGAAAATTTAGTTTATAAGCTAAGTTTTGAAGTTATGCCTGAAGCTCCATTGATGGATATTGATAGTATAGTTTTAAATGGTATAGAAGTTGATATTCAAGAATCTGATGTCAGTGAGTTTATAGAAAATTTAAAAAAGCAAAGACCTAATTTTGTCATGGTAAGTGATGCAGAGTATGCTGTTCAAGAAGGTGATAAGGTAGTTATTGATTATCAAAATAAAGTTAAAGGGAAAATTTTAAGAGGTGGTAGTGCAAAAGATTTTGCATTGGTAATAGGTAAAGGTGTAGCTTTAAAAGAATTTGAAGATCAGTTATTGGGTATGAAGGTTGGAGAAACAAAAAGTTTCCCTTTGACGTTTCCTGATGATTATGGTGTTGCATATCTTGTTGGTAAGACTACAGACATGTCGGTTGTTGTTAAAAGTATATATGTTGTAAAAGATGTTCAAGATAATGAATCTGTAGCGAAGGATTATGGGTTTAAAAGTGTTGGTGAGATGGAAGATTTTGTTAGAAAACAAATAGGGCAACAATTTGACCAAATGATTCTTACCATAATGAAGAAAGAGTTATTTGATTATATGGATAACACATACTCTATAGATGTTCCAGAGTGTGTTGTAAAGCAAGAGATTACAAAGATAAATAAAGAAATACTTGATTCTGGTGAAGATATAAAAATTGATGTAGAAAAAGAAGCAATTAGGCGAGTAAAGCTTGGTATGTTGCTAATAAAGATATCTCGTCATAATAATATTACTATTAGAAATGAAGATGTGCTGGGCTTTATAAAAAACAATTATACGGATTATGGGGTGGATATTAATAATGTATTAAAAATGCTTCAGTCTAATAAAAATTTTGCCAATTATATTAGTGGGAAAGTACTTGAAGATAAGGTGATTAACTATATAATAAAGCTAGTCAAGAAGGATAAGAATATTATGACAACTAAAGAAATAAGCCTTATGTTTGAGAATATATAGTTGTAAAATTATATAGTATATACTAATTTAATACTGCGTTTATTACTGGTTATAAAGAAGAGGAGATGCTATGACTTTAGTGCCTATGGTAGTTGAGCAAACTAGTCGAGGTGAACGTGCATATGATATATATTCACGATTATTAAAAGAAAGAATAATCTTTATAACTGGGCCAATAGAAGATCAGATGGCAAGCTTAGTGGTTGCACAGCTTGTATTCTTGGAAGCTGAAAACCCAGAAAAAGAAATATGTATGTATATTAATTCCCCAGGTGGTGTTGTGACAGCAGGGTTATCAATATATGATACTATGCAGTACATAAAACCCAAGGTATCTACATTATGTTTGGGGCAGGCTGCTTCTATGGGGTCTCTGTTATTGGCTGCTGGAGAACCAGGGATGCGTTATGCACTTCCTAATTCCAGA
>CDGH01000026.1 GCA_000825765.1 Ehrlichia minasensis
AGGTGTGTAAGATGAAGGTTATGCTAATTAAAATAAAATTTTTCTTTATATTGCTAATTTTATTGTCTACATCTGCTGACGCTAAGCCATTATTTACATGGTCTCAGGTTGCAAGTAATAATAAGTTGAGTGTTAGAGTTATTGTTCTAGAAGGTGAAAATTGTCCTGTAGTAAATGTAGATGGTAAAAAATTAGAGATGACTGTGAGAGCGTTACCACAGAAGGGTGTTTTTGACGATAAGGTTTGTGAGTTGTTAGTACCTCAGACAACAGAGGAAATATTCATTGATAATATAGAAGTTCCTGTTATAAATCCACAAATTAGAACGATAGCAATTATAGGTGATACTGGTTGTATAGTCTCATTTTGGCGTGGGAAATTATATCAACAACGTTGTACATCTTCAGAAGAATGGCCCTTGAAGAAAATATTATCAAATGTCGGTCAACATGCTCCTGATTTGATCATTCATGTTGGGGATTATTTATATAGAGCAGATAAATGTGTTGATGTAGAGAAATGTGGCGATGTTCGTGGTGGAGATAATGATGAAACTTGGAAAGCTGATTGGTTAGATCCTTCAATGTTAGTTGCTGATAAAGCTCCGTTTTTATTTGTACGGGGTAATCATGAGAATTGTGATAGATCATACAGAGGTTGGTTTAGATATTTAGATGCTCATCAATCCATGTCTTCTGCTGATGTATGTAATAATTTTACTGATTCGTGGGTATTTAATGCTAGTAGATTAGATAGTGGTAATTTAGATTTTTATGTTTTTGATTCATCTTTTGGAGATGAGAAAAATGTTCTTGATTCAGATATTGAAAATTTAAAAAAGCAGTTTTTTTCTCTATTCAAAGTAAAATCTAGTAATATATGGTTTTTAACGCATCGTCCTTTGTGGTCATATACTACTCATGTAAAAGGAGGAGATATTTATTACGGTAATACATCTCAGCAAAAGGCTTTTGGTGATTTGTTTCCTGATACTGTTTCTGTAATTTTATCAGGGCATATGCATTTGTCTCAGGTATTAGATTTAGAACGTGTGCAAGAAGAGAAATATGTGCCTATGCAAATGATAGCAGGTAATGGTGGTGCATTACTTCATGGTGTCCCTGAAGATAAATTATTAGTTAAAAATATTAGAATTGGTGATGTTATTGCGAATACAATTACAAATGAATTAGATTTTGGTTTTGCCATTGTTACGATGCAGGAGCCTGGACTTACTGGTAATGTGATAGTTACACTCTATAATGCATCTGGGAAGAAGGTGAGACAATTTCATGTTCAACAATAATATGTGGTGTAGTTATATCAATATAGTTTAATGTGTTTGCTTGGTATGTTGTTTTTAAATTTAGGAAATACTGATATAAATAATTGCAAATAATTTTTAATAGTGTATTTATAGAGAGTACTTGAATGTTTTTGTATTATAAGTCTGTGTAGTTTGTGAAAATCGTTAAATTTCTATTGACTAGGGTTCATGATTCTTTTATAAGTAACATATGCTTCTATTAAAATATGGTGCTATTTGTATTTGTTTTATATAAACTGTAAGGTTATTACATTATGCCAACAATAAATCAATTAGTTCGCAAACCGCGAAAGTCTCGTTCTTCGTTAAATAAGGCACCTGCACTTCAACATAATCCACAGAAGAGAGCAGTATGTGTCAAGGTGTATACTACTACTCCTAAAAAACCAAATTCAGCTTTACGTAAGGTTGCTCGTGTAAAAATTGCGGGTTATGGTAGTGAAGTTATAGCTTATATACCTGGTGAAGGGCATAATCTACAAGAGCATTCGGTTGTTTTAATAAGGGGTGGGCGTGTAAAAGATTTACCTGGTGTTCGTTATCATATTATACGTGGTGCATTAGATTCTAGGGGAGTACAAAACAGGAAGAAAGCACGCTCGAAATATGGTGTGAAGAAAAGTTAATTAATGTGGTAATGTATGTCTCGTCGTCGTAGGGCAAGTAAAAGAGCTATTTCTCCTGATTCAAAATATAATAGTGTATTGTTAGCACGCTTTATTAATGTTATTATGTGCTCTGGTGAAAGGTCTATAGCTGAAAAAATAGTATATGGAGCTTTAAATAAGGCAGAAGCTCGTCTTGGTGAGGGTGCTATGTCAATTTTTAATGCTGCCCTAAATAACGTAATGCCACAAATGGAAGTTCGTTCTCGTAGGATAGGTGGTGTAACATATCAAGTTCCTGTTGAAGTAAAAGAAGATAGAGCAGTCTCATTAGCTTTGCGTTGGATTTTTAAAGCTGCAGCAGCAGCTAGAAAGCGTAGTAATAAGATGTATATGGATTGTTTGTGTAATGAATTATTGGAAGCTTATAATAAGCGCGGTGGTGCATATAAGATGAGAGAAGAAAAATATAAAATGGCTGAAGCAAATAAAGCGTTTTCTCATTTTCGCTTTAATTAATATTAATTTTTGGAGATAATCAGTGAACATAGATAACGAGTTATCTAAGTGTAGGAATATAGGTATTATGGCACATATAGATGCTGGGAAGACTACTACTACTGAGCGTATACTTTTTTATACTGGGAAGCAAAATAGAATTGGTGAAGTCCATGAAGGTGCTGCATCTATGGATTGGATGGAGCAAGAAAAAGAAAGAGGTATTACAATAACTTCTGCGGCTACTACATGTTTTTGGAATGGACACAGAATTAATATTATTGATACTCCTGGTCACGTTGATTTTACTATTGAAGTGGAAAGGTCACTTCGTGTTTTAGATGGTGCTGTAGCTGTATTTGATGGTGTTGCAGGGGTTGAACCTCAGTCAGAGACGGTATGGCGTCAGGCTGATAAGTATAATGTACCCAGAATTTGTTTTATGAACAAAATGGATAGGATGGGCGCAGATTTTTACCGGTGTGTTGATATGTTAGTTGACCGTCTTGGTGCTACCCCATTGGTATTACAGTTGCCAATAGGATCTGAAAAGGATTTTGTTGGTGTTGTTGATTTATTAGAAATGAGATCTGTTATATGGGATGAAGATTCGCTTGGTGCGAGTTTTCATTATGGAGAGATTCCTAAAGATATGCTTGATAGTGCACAAGAATATAGAAATAAACTTTTAGAAAGTGCTGTTGAGCTCAATGATGAAGCAATGAATTTGTATTTTGAAGGTAAAGAAATATCTACTTCTTTATTGAAAAGTTGTATTCGTACTGGTGTAATTCAATCGAAATTTGTACCTGTTTTATGTGGATCTGCTTTTAAAAATAGGGGAGTACAACCTTTATTGGATGCTGTTGTTGATTTTTTACCTGCACCTAATGATATTCCTATGATAGAAGCACTTGATGTAAAAACTTCTAATACTGTAAATATTAAGTCTTCTATCGACAGTAAATTTGTTGCGTTAGCTTTTAAAGTTATGACTGATAAGTTTGTTGGCAGCTTAACTTTTATAAGGATTTATTCAGGAAAGTTAACAAGCAAAACTACAGTGTTGAATGCAGTAAAAGGTTCTACTGAATCTATAGGTAGGATTCTATTGATGCATGCTAATAATAGAGAAGATATTACAGAAGCAAAAGCTGGTGATATTGTTGCATTGGCTGGCTTGAAGAAAACAGTGACTGGAGATACTTTATGTGCTCTGGATTATCCTGTAATTTTAGAGCGTATGGAGTTTCCTGAGCCTGTTATGGAAATTGCGGTGGAGCCAAAGTCTACTGCAGATCAGGAAAAAATGGGTATAGCTTTAAGTAGATTAGTTGCAGAGGATCCATCGCTTGGTATGTATGTAAATCCTGAAAGTGGTCAGACTATTTTAAAAGGTATGGGTGAATTGCATCTTGAAGTTATTGTAGACAGAATGCGTCGTGAATTTAATGTTGAAGCTAACATAGGTGCTCCACAGGTTGCTTATAGGGAAACTATTACTAAATCTGTTGAGATTGAATATATTCATAAAAAACAAACAGGTGGTGCTGGGCAGTTTGCGAAAGTGAATATATTATTTGAGCCGTTGCCTCCTGGTTCTGGTTTTCAGTTTGAAAGTAAGATTACTGGTGGTGCAATACCTAAAGAATATATACCAGGTGTTCAAAGTGGTTTAGAAAATATCAGGGGTAGTGGTATGTTAGCAGGCTTTCCTGTTATTGATTTTAAAGCAACATTGTTTGATGGTGCATTTCATGAAGTGGATTCCAGTCCTTTAGCATTTGAATTAGCTGCAAAAGGTGCTTTTAGGGATATGGTGAATAAGGCTGGTGCAATATTGCTTGAACCTATTATGAAAGTTGAAATAATAACTCCTGATGAGTATATGGGAGATGTTATAGGAGATGTTAATAGTAGGAGAGGTAGGGTTGCTGAGATGCAGGATCGTCATAATACTAAAGTAATATTAGCATTTATTCCTTTAGCAAAAATGTTTGGTTACGTTAAGGATTTACGCTCTATGTCTCAGGGTAGGGCACAATATAGCATGTATTTTTCTTGCTATGAACAAGTACCTGATAATATAGTAGCTAATGAAATAAAAACTAAATAATATGGGTGTAATGTTATGGTAGAAGAAAGGAAGCCGCATATAAATGTAGGTACAATAGGGCATGTTGATCATGGTAAGACAACATTGACGGCAGCATTAACAACAGTGTTGGCAAAAAGGTTGAGTGGAGAAGGGAATAAAAGTGTAAAATATGATGAAATAGATAAAGCACCAGAAGAGAAAGCAA
>CDGH01000027.1 GCA_000825765.1 Ehrlichia minasensis
ATCAAGGATTGAGATTTGCAATTCGAGAAGGTGGTAGAACTGTAGGCTCAGGTATTATTACTGAAATTTTGGAGTAGTGATACATGGATATTGAATAGGAGTGTAGCTCAATTGGCTAGAGCGTCAGTCTCCAAAACTGAAGGTTGTAGGTTCGATTCCTATCACTCCTGCCATTAATTTTAGTAGTACGACGTTGTAGGTAGTTTGATAATGAGTAATATTACTAAGTTTTTACTTGGAGTGAAGCAAGAGGCTTTGCAAGTTTCTTGGGCTTCTAAGAATGAGGTTATAGGTTTTTTATTTGTAGTAATACTAATAATTACTTTTATGTCTATTTTATTTTGTAGTGTAGATTTTTTATTTTTAAAGTTGATAAAGATAATACTTGGAGTAATTTATGAAATATGAGTGGTATATTATTCAGGTATCATCTGGTAGCGAAGAAAAAGTTTGTCAATCTATTTTGGAAAATTCTCGTGTGTTAGGTTTAGAGGAAAATTTCCGTGAAGTTTTTATTCCGTATGAGGAAATTACTCGTGTTAAACATAATAAAAAAATATTGGTAAAAAGGAAGTTGTCACCAGGGTATGTGTTTTTGTATATGAATTTAAATGAGAATTCGATAAATTTTGTTAAAAGTATACCTAGAGTATTAAATTTCTTAAACAATGATTTTGGTGTTCCTAAAGTTATTTCAGATAGTGAAATGGAATCTATGCGTAAAAAAATGTGTCAGAGTGTGGTTGATGATACTAGTGTTGTTAATTTTGAAATTGGTGATGAAGTGGTCATTAACGATGGATTATTTCAGGATTTCAATGGCAAAGTTGAATATATTAATGAAGATAAGAAAATAGCAGGAGTCAGTGTTATGATATTTGGTAGACTGACTAAAATAGAATTTAAGTTAGAACATATACAGAAGATGGAGGCGCAATCATGAGTGCTGTTTTAATATCTAAGATAAATTTAATGATAGAAGCTGGGAAGGCTAGCCCTGGACCTAAAATTGCTTCTGTCTTAGGGCCTCGTGGTATACCGATGCCTAAGTTTTGTAAGGAATTTAATGATATTACAAGTAGTGAATGTAATCAATACAAAATTGGTGATTTAGTTACTGCTAGAATCTCTATTTATAATGACAAGTCTTATAGTTTTACAATAAGTGATTCTCCGGTATCGTACTTATTAAAAAAAGCTGCTGTGATTGATAAAGGTTCAGTGAATCCTGGAAAGGATAATGTTGGAAAAGTTAAAATGTCAGATATTTATGAGATAGCTAAGCGTAAAATGTCTGATATGAATGCTGATACTGTTGAAGCTGCGGCTAAGATGGTTATTGGTACAGCATCTTCTATGGGTATTGTTGTAGTAGAAGGGTAGGTTAAGGTATAGTAGTAGGGTAAGTAATATGAATTCATTGGTTAGTAATGAAGTTTATGATGTTGAGTCAGGTTTAAGAAAGGTTATAGAGTCTGCTAAAGCTAATTTTTGTGAGTCTGTAGATGTTGCAATAAATCTTAATATTAATAGTTCAAAGTCTGATGAGCAAGTTAGGGGATGTGTTGTATTACCTAAGGGATTAGGAAGAGAAGTGAGAGTTGCAGTGTTTGCTAAAGGTGGGTATTTAGAAATGGCTAAAGAGGCTATGGCTGATATTGTTGGTGATGAAGAATTGATCGAAGAGGTGAAGAAGAAGCAATGCAAGTTAGATGTAGATTGGTGTCTTACTACTCCAGATTTTATGGCATCAGTTTCTTCTGTTGCTAAGATATTAGGTCCAAAGGGGTTAATGCCAAATCCTAAATTTAATACAGTAACTTTTGAGCTTGCTAAGGCTATTAAAATAATAAAGTCTGGTCAGATTAGATTTAAGTCTGATAAGACTGGTATTGTGCATGCAAAAATTGGGAATGTTAAATTTTCTATTGAGGATTTGTTGGAAAACTTTAATGCAATAATTAGTGCAGTTAAGCAATGTAAGCCTGCTTCTATAAAGGGTTTATATTTTAAGGATGTATTTGTTATTTCAACTATGGGGAAATCTGTTAAAGTGGAAAATTTAAATAATTAATATTGGAGTAGAGGTAGTGAAGCGTAGTAATAAAGAGTTGCATTTAAGCAAGATAGAGGGGTTGTTTAGTAAGTTTAAATATTTTATAATTGCTAATTTTCAAGGTATGGTAGCTAATGATTTCTTTTCTTTAAGAAAAGAGTTAAAAATGGCTAATAGCGGTTTAATGGTAGTGAAGAATAGCTTATCTCGTATTGCTTTAAAAAAAATGGGTAGAGAAGAATTATCTGCTAAATTTTTTGGTTCTGTATTTATTGTTTATTCAGATGATATAATATTAATTTCAAAGATTCTTGCGAAATTTATGAAAGATAATAAAAGCAAGATAAGTTTATTATGTGCATATGATAGCAATGATGAGATATTAGATAGTGAGAAAGTGTTGTACTTTGCTAGTTTACCATCTCTAAGAGAATTGCATGCACAAATAATGAGTATGATATCTTATAATATTCCGGTAAGATTGGCTTTATGTTTGAAAGCTCTTGGTAGTAAAGAGTGATACTATATTTTAATTTTATACTTTTTTATTTTTTTATGATTTGGGGTTAATTTTTATGAGTACTGTTGATATAGATAGTTTAGTGGAGCAAATTTGTA
>CDGH01000028.1 GCA_000825765.1 Ehrlichia minasensis
TCTCAACTTAAAGCAAATTAACAATCAAACAACGCACCTAACTTATCATCATATTACATACAAAAACATAAAAGCTGCACCCTCTCATCTACTGTTCCCATCACTTACCAGAAACATTAGCAAATGCATTTATAAACAAATCTAACTTCTATACACAGATCTGCTATCTAAGAGTATACAATATCACACATACATAAAATCCTCATTCATTTACACTTATACACAACTATTCATTAACAGCAATTCATTGTTAGCTTTTCTATTCATTATTATAGTTTCCATAGAATAAATTAACCACTTACAGCATCTAAATAATTCATAATTAGTATGTAATATTAAGGACTAACTTATATACAGATTCAAAAAACAAAACATCTCTTATAATTAAGTAGAACTACAATTTTATCTTCATTACTAAATGATATATCATATACAGCAATTTTCTTCTTAATCTATCTTTACTCTAAATTTAATATTTCAACTTTATTTTTATCAACATACAGATTGCCTTGAATATTTTCTCAACATGAATCTCAATCCTGCAATCATCCATATTAACTTAAGCATTTTGCTTAATATAAATTTCATTAACCTTATTAGAAAACTTAAATGCAACTAAAATAACTATTACAATAAATTAATAATAATTACACATTCATTACATTTTTTTCACTTTAATATACTTTTAATTAGGCATTTATTATTTCTGCTACATAAGTAACTTGCCTTAACACAAAGACAATATCTTCACATTTATTATGACACTTATTAAAACATGAAGCAAAACATCACATAATAGCAATATTATTTACATTACTAAATAAAACAAACTTAGATATAAAACTGTCTTACTCTTAAATCTTACAACTGAACATTTATTCACTAAAGTATTCTTCAACACAAACTCACTTCTTATTAGCTATTCATCATATCAAAGAACTCATTATTATCCTTAGTCATAGATAATTTATCTCTTAAAAATTCCATTGCTTCAACAGAACCCATTGATGACAATAACCTTCTCAACAGCCACACTTTTTTCAAACACACATGATCTATCAACATATCTTCTTTTCTTGTACCTGATTTTGAAATATCTATTGCTGGATATACTCTTTTATCAGATATCTTTCTATCCAATATTATCTCACAGTTTCCTGTACCTTTAAATTCCTCAAATATCACTTCATCCATTTTTGAACCTGTTTCTATTAGAGCAGTTGCTATTATTGTTAATGAACCACCATTTTCTATATTTCTCGCTGCTCCAAAAAACCTCTTTGGTCTTTGCAAAGCATTAGAATCCACACCACCAGTTAATACCTTACCAGATGATGGTATTACCGAATTATATGCTCTTGCTAATCTCGTAATTGAATCAAGTAGTATTACTACATTTTTCTTATGCTCTACCATTCTTTTTGCTTTTTCAATCACTATTTCCGCAAGTTGTACATGTCTATATCCAGGTTCATCAAATGTTGAACTCACAACTTCTCCTTTTACAGATCTACACATATCTGTAACTTCTTCTGGTCTTTCACCTATTAGCAACACTATTAATTCTATATCCGGATGATTCACAGATATAGAATGCGCTATTTGTTGCAATATTATTGTTTTTCCAGCTCTTGGGGGTGCAACTATAAGGGCTCTTTGTCCTTTACCCAAAGGAGCAACTATATCTATTACCCTCATACTTATATCTTTTTTACTCAAGCTAACAGGATCATTAGTTTCCAAGAGTATTCTTTCTTCTGGATACAACGGGATCAAATCATCAAAGTGCACGTACCTTTGTAATTTTCCCATATCTGTAAAATTTATACTATGTGCTTTTACTAAAGTAAAATATCTTTCTTTTTCACTAGGCGCTCTTATTTCTCCACTTACTATATCACCTGTTCTTAAATTAAACTTTTTTATTTGACCTGCAGAAATATACACATCATCTCCACTTGCAGCATAATTTGCTTCTGGAGATCTCAAGAACCCAAATCCATCAGATAATATTTCTACTACTCCACCTCCTATTGCTGCACCACCATCATTTACAACTTTTTTCATCAAGTGAAAGATTATTTCTTGTTTCAGCATTCTACCATTACTTACTACACCAAGTTCTTCTGCTATTTTCAAGAGTTCTTCTATACTTTTCTTTTTCAACTCACTCAAATCCAAGACTTTCACTTCTTGTTCTGCTACTTCTACTTTTCCTTCTACTTCTTCCTTCTCTTCTACTACTTCTGATTTATCCTCTTCTTTTTCTAATACTTCAGGAGTTAACACCTCTCTATCTAATACAACATCTTCTGATTCTGACATAAAAACTCTCTCTACACTAAAATGTTAGGTTACCAATGTTCAAGTATTTTATATAAGCCTTGCAAAAAAATATACCTTCAACGCTATAAATATAGTACTTGAAACAAATTGATCAATAATGGCAAACTTACTACTCCAAGTATTTACATAGTAAATCTTGTGCATATGGTGACACATCTGCTAAATTAGCATATTTTTTTATTTTGACAATACATAAATTACTTAAACTGCAACAACCGTTAATTTTATTGCTATATTTGCTATGAACTCATCTCTGATATATCACATAATGCTTCTTCAGAAAAACTAAATTGAACAATATTACATAGCCTATTCATTAACTAATCAACATAATACTAAAAGATATTATCATACAACTCAACACCAAAATATATTTTAAGAGATATATAAAAAAACTCAACAACCAATCACTATATATATGCTGTTGTAATACAATTGTCGTAATACAATGGTAACTAACTATTTTATATATAAAACTCAAAAAGTCTAATAAAAAAATACTACAACATTTAACATTTGATCAAATCATAACAATTAATACTAGATAAGGTTAAAAAAACATTAATTGAAATTACTATTTGTCAGAAATCTATTATTCTGCTTAAATATAGAGAACTGTTAAAATAATATCGCATAATTTACTAGCTGTTATTAATAATATTATCAATGTGACATTTTGTATAACAAGGAGGGTCAATTATTTAGTAGGCAATCATCTCAATGCAATTAACTTTATCTTTTAAAATATATATTCAGTGCAGCATAAAATTATAATCAAGTTATTTAATAATTTACATTTATTTTCTAAGTGATATAGATAAAGCCATGTATATTGAAAAAAAATTGCAGTAACCTTAAAGTATAATCAGGAGTTTAAGTAATGGAACATAAAGATCCTAGTAAAATGTATGGAACAACTATTTTGTGTATCCGTAGGGGCAGTAAAGTAATCATTGCAGGAGATGGTCAAGTATCTTTAGGGCATACTGTAATAAAAAACTCAGCAAAAAAGATAAAACGTTTAGCTAATGATACAGTAATTACAGGGTTTGCTGGTGCAACAGCAGATGCTTTTACACTTTTTGAAAGATTAGAAAGTAAACTGGAAAAACATCCTGGACAACTACTCCGCGCATGCGTAGAATTAGCAAAAGATTGGAGGATGGACAAATATCTGCGTAGATTAGAAGCAATGATGATTGTAGCAGATAAATCTATATCACTAATAATATCGGGTACTGGAGATGTGCTAGAACCAGAAAATGGAATTGCAGCTATTGGATCAGGAGGTAATTATGCTTTAGCAGCAGCAAAAGCTTTGTGTGAGTCCAATGAGCAGTTTTCTCAAAACATGACCTTAGAATACATAATTACTACTGCGATGAGAATAGCTTCTGAAATATGTATCTATACAAACAACAACATTATTATTGAAAAAATAGAGGATTAAAATGTTTGTTAAACTAAAATTAAATGATGATCTAGAAAGCAATACAACAAGTACATCAGATAATACTCATGACAATCAAGTTTGTGCACCAAAAAATAAAAACACCATTAACATAACAGCATCTGAAGATGAAACAACTTCAGATGATTTACATAACACTCAAGAATTAACTCCTCAACAGATTACACAAGCACTAGACAGATTCATTATAGGGCAAGCAGATGCAAAACGCGCTGTAGCTATTGCTTTAAGAAATCGTTGGCGCCGTAATAGAGTACCTGAACCATTGAGAGAGGAGATTATTCCTAAGAACATCCTAATGATAGGACATACAGGTATTGGTAAAACAGAAATAGCACGCAGATTAGCAAAGCTTGCAAAAGCACCATTTATAAAAGTAGAAGCTACAAAATTCACTGAAATAGGATATGTAGGTAGAGATGTAGATTCCATTATACGTGACTTAGTTGATGTGGCTATTAATCTTGTCAAAGAAAAATTCCGTAAAATTGTAGAGAAAAAAGCAAAAGCCTTATCAGAAAGTATGATTCTTGATGCACTGATAGGACCTGATGCAAGTGAAGAAACAAAAACTACTTTTCAAGAAAAGTTAAGAGACGGAGAGTTTGAAGATTCTGAAATTTCAATCTCTATAAAGGAGAGCAAAAATACAATGCCTCCTATTGATATCCCTAATATTCCTGGCAATCAAGTCGGAATTATGAATATCAACGAGATTGTACACAAAATGCTAGGCAATAACAAACAACTTAAAACCATTAAAGTTACTGTCAAAGAAGCAAGAGAATTGCTTATTAATGAAGAAAGCGAAAAGTTGATGGATGAAGACAAGATTATAAAAGAAGCACTGCAACTAGCAAGTAACGACGGTATTGTCTTCTTAGATGAAATAGATAAAATTGCAGCTCGTACAGAAATTAGAGGAGAAGTTAACAGAGAAGGTGTACAAAGAGATCTTCTACCATTACTTGAGGGAACAAGTGTAACAACCAAATATGGGACCATTACAACTGACCATATTTTGTTCATAGCATCTGGAGCATTTCATTTAGCTAAGCCTTCTGATTTATTACCTGAATTACAAGGACGTCTTCCTATAAGAGTAGAACTTAAACCTCTTAGTAAAGACGATCTAGTACGTATACTAACTGAACCAGAGTCAAGTCTATTAAAGCAATACTGCGCATTAATGAAAACAGAAAATATTACTATTGACTTTACTGATGAAGGAGTATCTACCATCGCAGAAATAGCATCTACAGTTAATAGAGAGGTTGAAAATATTGGAGCACGTAGGTTACACACTATTTTAGAAAAGCTAATGGAAGACATTAGCTACACTGCAACAGAGAATAGCGGTAAAACATATGTTATTGACAGCGAATACGTAAAGCAGAAATTAGAAGATATTTCAAAACAATTAGACTTATCAAAATTTATACTATAACTATGGAAGAAAGATCAAAGTTTGTTAATAAAGTTTTCACTTCAGTCGCCTCTAGATATGATTTAATGAATGATATAATGAGCTTTGGTCTCCATAGGCTATGGAAAAATAAAGTAATTCAGAATATCACTAGTGGAAGCTTACTTGATGTTGCATGTGGCACTGGAGATATAGCAATAAAGGTAACAAAAAAAACACAAAATGTAGACATAATAGTATGTGATATCAATCCTAAGATGTTACGTCATGGCAGAGACAATGCAATAAATAAAAACGCATTAAACCTTAAATGGGTATGTGGCAATGCAGAACAACTCCCATTCCCAGATAACAGTTTTGACTATTATACAATTTCTTTTGGCATCCGTAATGTCTCTAACAGACAACTTGCACTTAACGAGGCATACAGAGTTCTTAAACAAGGAGGGAAATTTATATGTTTAGAATTCTCACCTTTAAAAGAAAGTCATCCTCTTCACAAATTATATAACTTTTATTCATTCAGTATTATACCTAACATAGGGCAATTGGTAGCAAAAGATAAAGCTTCATATCAATATTTAGTAGACAGTATAAGTGAATTTCCATATCAGGAAGACTTTTCACAAGAAATACAAAACTCTAACTTTAAAGAAATCAAATATAACAATCTATGTTTTAGCATAGTCACATTATATACAGCTTTAAAGCTATAGCTGCTAATATCAAAGTTTTTTCTATTCACAGAATTCTTCACCATATCACTTAACATAGAATTATCAAAACAAATTTTATAGATAAAGAAATTTTTAATACAACATACAGATCTAGTAAGTTTCATCATAAATACAATCTAAAAACATATACTGACTTCAATATCAAAGTACTTTACAATACGCCTAACAAATAAAAGCACAGTTATTTAAATTTTTAGAATCTTTAACTGTGCAATGAAAATACTGTGCTTAAATAAAACAAAACTATTTCACACATAAAACTTTTATATCACTTGTACTTGCGCTTGCAGTAATATTACTTTTTTACTTGCACCTATAACTTAATCAACTTTTTACATCATTTTTCTATCACACTGGACCACATGGGATGCTAAGTTCAGCAAGCATCCGTAAATTAACAAATCAGCATAAGTTTAAATAAAACAAAACTATTTCACACATAAAACTTTTTCACAGACATTGTACTGGCAGTAATATTTCTACCCATATTAACCAACATAACCATTAATTAACTATTTTAGATACCTCATATTATTTTTGCAAAAATAGGCTCTGGTTTCGGCAAAATTTCACCCATACTTATAGGTACGGAAAACTTGCTAAAATCACGTCTGCATCTTGGCAAATTAATTTGATCTAATATTTTAGATGACAAATCAGGTATTATAGGTTGCAGCAATAATCCTATACATCTGATATATTCAAGCAACTTATATAACACTGCTTTCATAACTTCAGGATCACTTTTAGACAATTTCCATGGGACTCTAACTGCAATATATTCATTAGCTATAGAAGATAACTGTTCTATAATGTGTATCAGTCCATTGAGGTTATAATACTTTATACAACCCCTCACCTTTTCAAGAATCTCTTGATAATCTGGCAAAATTTCTTCATTTCTTAACAGAGAATTATTGACTACCGGTACTTTCCCTTCACACTCTTTATATAATAGCGAAACAGTCCTCTGTACTAGATTCCCTATATTATTTGCTAAATCAGAATTTACACACTTAATAAAACTACTTCTTTTAAAATCTCCATCATTCCCTATTGGCATTTCTTTAATCAAAAAATATCTTAATTGATCAACTCCAAATTCTTTAACTAAGTCAAAAGGTTTTATAACGTTACCAAGTGATTTAGATATCTTTTGCCCCTCATTAGTCCACCAACCATGAGCTAGGATTCTTTTAGGTAAAGGCAATCCAGCTGCCATTAAAATAGCAGGCCAGTATACAGCATGGAATCTTAATATATCCTTTCCCACAACATGCAATACAGTATTATTATCATTTTCCCAATAATCTTGATAAGCTTTAGACTTTACATCAGGAAACCCTAACACTGTTAAATAATTTGCTAAAGCATCAACCCACACATAAATCACATGCTTATCGTCATTTGGTACTTTTATTCCCCACACAACATTTTTTCTTGATACAGAAAGATCTTTCAATCCTGATTTAACAAATGATATTATTTCGTTATATCGATACTTAGGAATAATAAAGTCAGGATGTTCCTCATAAAAAGTCAATAATTTTTCTTGAAAAGCTGATAATCGAAAAAAATAACTAGGCTCCTCTATCCACTCAACTTCAGCACCTGTAGGAGCTTTACCATCAATTAATTCTTTTTCTTGGTAGAATGCTTCATCTCTAACTGAATACCACCCAGCATAACTACCCAAATACATCATGCCATTATCACATAAACTAGTCCATAACGCTGTGACAGCTTTTTTATGCCTCATTTCTGTTGTACGAATAAAATCATCGTAGCTATAGTTCATAACATCAGCTAACTGTCTAAAAACAGCACTTGTACCATCAGTAAATTCTAACAATGACATATTACGCTCTTGAGCTGCTTTCTCTATTTTTTGTCCATGCTCATCTGTTCCAGTTACAAACTTTACATTATACCCATCAAGACGCATAAACCTTGCAATAATATCAGATATTAAAGTTGTATAAACATGTCCTATATGTGGAACATCATTAACATAATAAATCGGAGTAGTAATATATATGTTATTCATAAGTTAATATCATTGTTACTTCTATAATCAGTAATCTACCATACAATTTCAGTGATATTAATTCAATATTTACAGATGCCATAAAAATATTTGTTTATCTTAAAACTACACCCACAAAAATTTCATGATTACACTACATATACATAGGTTAACTAATTTATACTTCCATACAGATCATACAAATTCACCATGCAACAAATACATAATTTTTAAATAACCACATTATAATAACGACAATATACTGAATATCTATCACTTACTGTCAAAAAAATTTAGTAGTAAATTATTTAATAATTTTGTTATATTCTTTAACGATTAAATAACCTAATTTTGCAAACTATACAAAAACTCATCAAAAAAACATACATCAAGATTAACAAGTCTATTAACTAATATTAACAGATTACAACTTGAATATCTTTTACTTGTTAATTATTCAAATTAGTAATATTCACAGTATAAGCTAGACTTTCTGATAATTAATATACAAGCTAATAAAAATTTTACTCAGAATTATTAATTTTACAATTCAAATACTCACTATTCTTACATACAACTTTGCAAAATATAAAAAATAACTTATTATTAACATTCATATATTTCTAGCACACAATAATGGAAAGGATTTTAGTCAAAAAATTTGGAGGAACTTCTCTACAGGATATAAAATGTATTAACAAAGTTGCAGAAATCATAAAACAAGATATTAACAATAATTACAAAGTAGTTGTAGTAGTATCAGCTATGGGAAAATTTACTGATAATATTATTTCACAAATTAAACAAATTTCTGACATAAAATCCACATCTGAGCGTTCGGAATATGATTTAATTATCTCTTCAGGAGAACAAATATCATGTGGTCTATTATCACTAGCTTTGCAAAAAGTAGGTATTAATGCACAATCATGGTTAGGGTGGCAATTACCTATAGTAACAACTGAAGATCACACTAAAGCAAGAATCATAGACATTAACATAAACTCATTGCAGGATTCACTAGCTAATAATGACGTTGCCATCGTTGCTGGATTTCAAGGCATGCATAAAAACAATAGAGTAACAACATTAGGTAGAGGTGGTTCTGATACATCAGCTGTAGCAATTGCAGCAGCATTAGGAGTTGACCTATGCTACATCTATACAGATGTTGATGGAATATATACAGCAGATCCTAATGTAGTACCAAAAGCACATAAGTTAGATCACATCACATATGACGAAATGATAGAGATGTCTTCTCTCGGAGCTAAAGTGTTACAAGTACGCTCAGTAGAAATAGCAATGAAATATAATATAAAATTGTGCATACTATCTACTTTTAATCCTGGGAAAGGAACAATGTTATGCAAAAAAGGAGAATTTCATATGGAAAGTCAACTTATCACTGGTATCACATGTAATAACAAAACAGCAAGTATTACATTAAAACAAGTAAAAACACTATCTGGTATTACTACAGTATTTAATGCAATAGCAGAAAAAAATATCAACGTTGACATGATCATTCAAAACATGAATGATAATAACATCAATGATATTACTTTCACAATTTCAGAAGAAGATTTACCAACAACAAAAAAATTCCTAATAGAAATTCAATCTGAACTTATGTATCAAGATTTAATAATCAATTCTGAAGTCGCAAAAGTTTCCATTATTGGTGTAGGTATGATTTCCCACTCTGGAATAGCTTATAAAATGTTTAACACACTAACATCAAACAATATAAAGATATTAGCAGTCACTACTTCAGAAATAAAAATTAGCGTATTAATATATAGAAAAGATAGTCAACTTGCTACAGTAGCCTTACATTCTGCTTTTGAACTTGACAGTACAGAATCAAATTTACACACAATAAGTTGAAATTCTTGTTTTTTAATTCAAAAAAAGTTTTTCTACATAAAATCTAAGTAACCCAACTTAAAACCCATAAAATTTAGGCAATATATGCTTAAAAATTTTAAGACTTATTATAAATTGAGAACTTTCTTTAATATATAATTTCCTATATTAAATAACAAAGATTACTTCTTAAGTATATTTTTAAGTGACTACAACTTAATGTTCAAGATTCTACGCAATAACTCTATCAAAACTTTTGAATATCTAACTTAGTAACAAATTAACTTTTTAGTATAAGAAAATCATATAACAGTAAATAATGTTAAAGACTTTGTCAAATGACAATAACTTATTAAAAAATTGAAAATTAATTTCGTTATAATAACAACGCTAAATTATAGATAGATTTATAAGTGCTATAGCTTTTAGTTATAATTAATAATTACAAGTTTATACTTATTAAAAAGTAGTATAAAGTTATTGCATTTTAACAGTCAAAATGATAAAGATAAATGATTAATAGTGTAGCATTTATGTTAAGACTTCTGACTTTTTTTTTATACATGTTTAGTTCTTTTAGTGCACTTGCTGCACCAGTAAAATGGCAAATGGGGTTTCAGACTCCAGCAACAGAAATAATGGAATCCATTATAAAGTCACATAATTTCGTTATGCTTGTTATGTCAGTGGTTGTGGTAGTTGTCTTCTCCATAATGTTATACGTACTTATAAAATTTAGAAAAAAACCAGAAGATAAAATTGTATTCAATACTAAACATTCTCATAATACAATCCTAGAAATACTATGGACATTAATTCCCTTAATAATAGTAGGGTTTCTAACCGTAAGTAACGTCAAGTTGATTAGACATGAACAACAAATTCCTCAAGTAGAAATGACACTCAAAGCAATTGGATACCAATGGTATTGGGGATATGTATACCCAGATTATAAGAATCTTGCTTTCGATAGCTATATGAAAGCAACAGATAGTTTAGAAAATCAGGATTTACGCTTACTTGAAGTAGATAATAGAGTAATAGTACCTATAAACACAAATATTCTACTACAAGTCACAAGTGCAGATGTAATACATAGTTGGGCAGTGCCAGCACTAGGTGTAAAAATTGATGCAGTTCCAGGCAGACTAAATGAAGCATGGTTTAATATAAAAACTCCAGGAATATACTATGGGCAGTGTTCAGAACTTTGCGGAAGATTACACGGATTTATGCCAATAGTAATAGTTGCTGTTGAGAAAGAACAATTTGATGAATGGATACAAAAAAAGACACTTGATTTATAGAGGCATGAATGAGTAGCGAACATACACCAAAAGGAATAAGACGTTGGTTATTTTCAACAAATCATAAAGATATAGGTACACTATATATAATTTTTTCTATTATCGGTGGTCTTGTAGGAGGAGCATTATCCCTCATATTAAGGTTACAACTTGCACATATCAATGTATTACATGATAATTATCAACTTTACAATGTTATAGTGACAGGACACGCATTAATTATGGTATTCTTCATGATAATGCCAGCCTTAACTGGAGGTTTTGGTAACTGGTTTATACCATTGCTTATAGGAGCACCAGATATGGCGTTTCCTCGTCTTAATAATGTAAGTTTTTGGTTATTAGCTGCTTCATTGGTTTTATTATGTACATCTGTATTAATAGGTGAAGGAGCAGGTACAGGATGGACATTATACCCTCCATTATCCTATATAGGATCTCACCCAAGTGCTTCCGTTGACATAGCAATATTTGCTTTACATGTTGCTGGAGCTTCATCAATCGTTGGATCAATAAATTTCATTGTGACAATATTTAATATGAGAGCTCATGGAATGACATTACTAAAAATGCCATTATTTGTTTGGACCATTTTATTAACATCCTTCATGTTAATAGTGACAATTCCAGTACTAGGAGGCGCTGTAACAATGCTATTAACAGACAGAAACTTTGGGACTAGCTTTTTTGATCCTTCTGGTGGGGGTGATCCTCTATTATTCCAGCACCTATTTTGGTTTTTTGGACATCCTGAAGTGTATGTAATAATATTTCCTGCCTTTGGAATAATAAGCCAAATCGTTTCTACTTTTTCCCATAAAGCAGTGTTTGGGTACTTAGGCATGGTATTAGCACTAGTTGGTATTGCAGTTGTAGGTGCAGTAGTATGGGCACATCATATGTTTACTGTAGGGTTAAATGCAGAAATCATGACATATTTCAGTGTTACTACCATGTTAATAGGTGTACTAACAGGAGTTAAGGTATTCAGTTGGATTGCAACTATGTGGGGAGGACAAATAGAATTTAAAACTCCAATGTTATTTTCAATTGGATTTATCTTTGTATTCGTAGTAGGTGGAGTTACAGGCATCGTAATCTCACATGGAGGTATTGATAAAGCATTACATGATACATATTACGTAGTTGGACATTTTCACTACGTCATGTCAATTGCTGCATTATTTGCTGCCTTTGGAGCTTTTTATTATTGGATAGGCAAAATATCTGGTAAACAATACAACGAACGCCTAGGGAAAATACATTTCTGGTTAACTTTTATTGCAACTAACATTACTTTCCTACCTCAGCACTTTTTAGGAATAGCAGGTATGCCAAGACGTATCCCAGACTATCCAGATGCTTTTATTCCATGGAATTATATATCATCAGCAGGAGCAGTCTTATCATTTATTTCAGCATTATTTTTTGTCTATATCGTTATTTCAACATTAAGAAGTGGTAAGAAATGCCCTAGTAACCCATGGGGAGGAGATACATTAGAATGGACAGTTCCATCACCTGCACCTTTTCATACCTTTGAAGAAATACCAAAGGTTGACTGAACATGAATTCTAAATGTGAAACTACTAAGCTACAGGTAGCAAATAGTATAACAGACTATTGGAATCTACTAAAACCAAAAATAATGTATTTGGTAGTTCTCACAGGAATTACAGGTATGGTAATTGCACCAGGGAGCATCCATCCTTTTATTGCAATTATTAGTACATTATGCATAGCACTAGGATCTGGTGCAGCAGGCGCAATAAACATGTGGTACGACAGTGATATAGATGCATTAATGACACGAACTAAAAATAGACCTATACCTGCTGGAAAAATTTCAAAATCCAGTGCAATTGAATTAGGGTTGGTGCTATCTGTCATATCTGTAACAGTAATGATGATTTCTGTTAACTACATATCAGGAATACTATTAGCAATCAGTATAGGACTTTATACACTGATATACACAATGTATCTAAAAAGAAGAACTCCACAAAACATAGTCATAGGAGGTATTGCAGGAGCAATTCCACCAATTATTGGATGGACCTCTGTAACTAGCTCTATTTCCATAGAAAGTTTGGTATTATTTCTGATCATATTTATGTGGACTCCACCACACTTTTGGGCATTATCTTTATTAAATTACCAAGAATATGAAAAAGCCAAAGTACCAATGTTACCTGTAACACATGGTATCTTTGTGACTAAAGTTCACATATTAGTATACAGTATTGTACTATTCATCATAACGCTATTACCTGGGTTATTTTTAAAGGATTACTTATTATACGAAACTTGTGCTATACCACTTGGCATAACATTTTTATTCCACGCTTTTAAAGTGTTTACTTCAAGCAATTACTATAAATATAAAGCAATGTTTACCTACTCTATTGCATACCTTTTTATTTTATTTATATGTATTATTCTTGCTAGCTTCTAAGATTTTTAGTTAACATCCAAAATCATTAACACGAAAAATCAGCAGTTACATCCAAATATACTACCCAATTCTACTGCTACAAAGCTTCATATACAAATCATCTGAAAATAATCAACAAGTTACATTACCATGCAGTTTTGTATAACAACATAAGTAAGCACGATACCAAAATATTATAACTTGTGTGATTGATTATAATTTTCAAATATTACCAACTATGCAAAACACAATACATTACACCTACATAAATTGCTCAACCTTAACGTATTATTAAACAATGACATCACTTTTAAGAACTACAATGCAATACTCCAAAATTTTATTTTTCAAAAGTACTGTTAGAAGAAGACTATATCACAAAAACATAATAATAAAATATGCTTTATAATATCATTAAACTTTCTTACATTTCTTTAATTTCACCATTATAGGCTATTTATCAAGACAAATCACAATACATTTATCTCAAATCCTTGAACCATATTACTGACAAAATATAACACATGGTCACGCTAAGAGAACCATAATATCATCATCTCTAAATAAATCTTATTCTACAAAGTATCTCTAGAAAAAAACTACATTCAAAAATATAAGCATAAAACAAGAAACATGCTTTCATATCACTTTAAAGATTCATCATTTCATCATAAATTATAGAATATTTACAAATATAAATCACACACACTTATACTAACGCTCTTTTCTAATTTCATATTTGACAACACACAATGCACAGTACTGTTAGCTTTCAAGTACCACAATGACAAAATCTTCTAAACCTTATCTCACAAAGCATCTCTAGGAAAAAACTACATTCAAAAATATAAGCATAAAACAAGAAACATGCTTTCATATCACTTTAAAGATTCATCATTTCATCATAAATTATAGAATATTTACAAATATAAATCACACACACTTATACTAACGCTCTTTTCTAATTTCATATTTGACAACACACAATGCACAGTACTGTTAGCTTTCAAGTACCACAATGACAAAATCTTCTAAACCTTATCTCACAAAGTATCTCTAGGAAAAAAATTACATTCAAAAATATAAGCAAAAAATATACTCAATATCACTTAAATGACTTATACACGCTTATACTTTACAAATTTCATTACAAATATTTCATAAATAAATTACAATACAAATTATAACTTATAAGGTTTTTTCCTTCCCAAAGTGTAAGTATTGCCAGCTAGACTATAATACTTTAAAATTAAGCAAACCTATCATGTGTATCAAGCATTTTTAAAAATGCACGTCAATAATAACAAGGGTTACATACAAATATTCTAGAAGCAACTATTTACTATCAGTTACTAAATCTGGTTCTCTATACCACCCAGTATCAATACAACATTCTTTTAATAAAGACATATACTTTGCATAAGCAGTAACATCTCCTAAAGCTAAATATGCTTCAGCAATCCTATACAAGCTCTCTGAATAATACTTTGTATCTTCATATTTATTCAATATTGTACTAAATCTTTTAATAGCAGCAACATATTCACCACGTTGTAAATAAAATTTACCTATTGAAAATTCCTTAGCAGCAATATGTTGATGAACTAGATTTAATCTTTTCATCACTTCTTCTAAATATATAGAATCAGGGAAAAGACGTACAAATTCATTTAATAATTCCAAAACCTTACTTACACTACTTTGATCACGATCTATATCACTAATCTGCATATAATTTGCCATTATCCTTAAATAATACGCAAAATCTATATCTTTACTATCAGGATACAGTTGAATATAATCACCTGCATAAATTTCAGCACGAGAATAATCACCAAGTTCGTAATTCAAAAACGACATCATAAGACGTGCTTTAATTGCTACAGGAGAAAACGGATAAAGATTATCTATTTCTTCCAAATCTTTTACTGCACTTTTATAATCTTTAATAGCAGACTTTCTTAATGCACTCTCATATATTTCATCTGCTGTTCGTTCTTCAACAAACTTTATATCTTTTTTGACAAGAGAGCAACCTAGCATAAAAATACAACAGCATAATAAACAAATAGTATTTCTAATAACTTTAGAGTGATTCATATTTTATCGCCTGTAAATATAAGCTTGTAATATAAAATATCTTATTGAAACATAAAGATGTATCCCAGACAAGCAATTTTTACGAATGTACAATAGACCTATTATATATGAAGCATATAATTATTGACAACTATCATATTGATACTAGAATGCATAGCAAGTAATTTAAGTAAAGCATACTAATGAATGTATTGGTAATTGGTTCTGGTGGACGTGAACATTCAATGTTACATCACATTCGAAAGTCTCCATTGCTAGATAAATTGTTTATTGCACCAGGACGTCAAGGGATGGCTGGATTAGCAGACATAATAGATATAGATATCAACAACGCCATAGATGTAATTCAAGTATGCAAAAAAGCAAAGATTGAATTAGTAGTTATTGGACCTGAATCTCCACTAATGAATGGGTTGTCAGATACATTAACAGAAGAAGGCATATTAGTTTTTGGACCTTCGAAAGCAGCAGCTCGTCTTGAATCTTCAAAAGGATTCACAAAAGAATTATGCGTGAGATACGGTATTCCTACAGCAAAATATGGATACTTTGTTGATGTAGGTCCAGCTTACAAGTTCATTGACAAACAGAAGCTACCTTTAGTTGTCAAGGCAGATGGATTAGCACAGGGTAAGGGTACAATAATATGTCATACACATGAAGAGGCATATAATGCCGTAGATGCAATGTTAGTTCATCACAAATTTGGAGAAGCTGGATGCGCAATAATCATTGAAGAGTTTCTCGAAGGCAAGGAAATCAGTTTCTTTACATTAGTTGATGGATCTAATCCAGTTATACTTGGAGTAGCACAAGATTATAAAACTATAGGAGATAACAACAAAGGTCCCAACACTGGTGGTATGGGTTCGTATTCTAAACCAAATATCATAACACAAGAGATGGAACATATAATAATTCAGAAGATAATATATCCAACTATTAAGGCAATGTTTAACATGAACATACAATTCAGGGGACTGTTATTTGCTGGTATTATAATCAAAAAAAATGAACCAAAGTTACTTGAGTACAATGTACGATTTGGTGATCCCGAAACACAATCAATATTACCAAGACTAAATTCTGATTTTCTAAAGCTTCTATCGTTGACAGCTAAAGGCAAATTAGGGAATGAATCAGTAGAATTAAGCAAAAAAGCTGCGTTGTGTGTCGTGGTAGCCAGTCGTGGGTATCCAGGAGAATACAAGAAGAATTCTATAATCAATGGAATAGAGGATATTGAAAAGTTACCTAATATTCAGCTTTTACATGCAGGTACAAGAAGAGAAGGTAATAACTGGGTATCAGATGCTGGTAGAGTGATAAATGTTGTAGCACAAGGTGAAAATTTAGCTAGTGCAAAACACCAAGCATATGCTGCTCTGGATTTATTAGATTGGCCAGATGGAATTTATAGGTACGATATAGGATCATGCGCACTATAGTACTTTTATCATTATTATAATCTAACTATATCTAAGGCATTCACGGCTAATTTTTAAAAGTTATATCTGTATCTTATTTTCATTAATTACTTTATTCAGTAATATCGTATAGGTAACACAGTAAACTTATACTTTTAATGTTAAACAATTACAATCCAATCAACAGAGTACTCATTACTAAAATATTACGATATTTAGATAAATGTCAGACAGATCAAGAAGTCATCTATCAATAATTTTATTAATCAACAGAAATTATCAACCAGTAACGCATCCAACTTTATTATTTTAAGTACATATACACTAAAACATTAACCATTTAGTTGAAGGCAAAAATTACCTGTTATACTTCTATCAATCACTTTATATAACCAAACAATTCACAAACACAATTCTAAAAGTTTCTAATTATGGCAATGACAATGTAGTAAATAGCTTTTTAATTACAAAATATAACATGCAATCTCAACATGATATGTAAAACCAGTTTATCAATTTACATAAGCATAATGATTAATATTTGCTCAGTTTAACTTCACTGTTACAGGAAGTACATATATCTTAAAGCATTAAAACATCTTTTGTTACAAACCAACTGTTATAGTTTCCACCTTATTAATACATTGACAAGCATAATACAAAAACATGAGTATTTAACATCTTTAATAATTACAACACAGTACATAGCCGCTAAATTGCCAAATATTCAATTTCAAGTAAGATAAATATTTATCAATAATTTCACAAATTACAAAAACTACAAGATTGGATCACAATATGCATTCCAGTGTTACACTACATATATCCTAAAGCATTATATTCAGTTAAGGAAAAACTACCTGTTATAGTACCAATCTTTCATTTAATTATGTAACTAACAAATATCGCAAAAAATATGTTCAATATCTCTAAAAATTACAATTTAAGTACATGGCACCTAAAACAGTAAAACGTTAATATTCAATTTCAAGAAAACACATTATATTTACTTTTTGCAATAATTTAACACGATCTAAATATTATAAAACTTTAGCAAAATAAAATTTATATTTTAATATCAATAAAGACATCACCCTCTTCTATAAAATCTGTATTGACAATTAATACTGTTTTTGATAAAGTAGTCCCACTCATCAGTCCATTGGTATTAAAAATGTCACTTATTTCTGAAGTTTTTGCAGCAGCAACAACAACAGCACCTGCTTCGGGAGTAGGTAGTTCAATTGCAGGGTTAATTCCTTTAGTACTGATCTTTTTTGTTTTTTACTTTTTTATTATTCGGCCGCAACAAAAAAAAATTAAAGAGCATAATAAGCTATTAGATAATATAAAAAAAGGAGATAAGGTTATTATTTCTAGTAGTATTTTAGGTTCAGTTACAAAAGTTGATGCAACAAATGGATATTTTTTTGTTGAGATATCAGAAGGCGTTGAGATTAAGGTACTAAAATCTTCGATATCTGAAGTACTTAACAAAAATAACAAACCTACATCAAGTACAGTAGAAGCACTACATTCAGTCTCTAATAGCTAATCTTCTTAGTAGTTAAAAACCTAGTACATTACCTTTTCTATTACTATCAACAAGAAGTACACTAATTTTTTTGAAGTTTGAACATATAGCAGGCTAATATTATATTATTATATCCTCATAGGCATAATAATATAAGTAAAATCATCTATATTCTCTTCCTCTTGCATTAGAACAGATGTACCAGCATCATAAAATGACAAAATACATTTTCCTTTAACACAGTATAATGCTTCCATCAAATACCTTGCATTTAAACCAATAGTCATATCTTCGCCAGAGTAATCAACTTCTAATTCTTCTCTAGCATCACCCTGATTTGAAGAAGCAGCACTTAATATAAGCTTATTATTAACAAAGCGTAACTTTATTACTTTTACCTTATCAAAAACTACAACAGATACTCTATCTATTGCATTTGATAATACTTCAGATTCAATCAATACACTTTTATTATGAGACTTAGGGATAATAGCATTATAATCTGGGAAAGTGCCATCTATTACTTTAGATATTAAAACATACTCTTGATATTCAAAACATATCTTTCGATCTGATAAACTGACTGAGATTAAATCATTACTGCTACCATGACTTACTATTTTCAAAATCTCATTAACTGTTTTCTTAGGCACTATAATACCAAAATTTGACAACATATTTTGAAATTTACTTAACTTAGTCAATGATAACCTATGACCATCTGTAGCAGCACAACACAGAACACTATCAGATGTATGAACATACACCCCATTCAAGTTAAACCTACTTTCCTCAACAGAAATTGCAAATTTAGTTTTACCAAAGAGATTTACTAATTCAGACACTTGCAAAGTAAACTTATTTTGTAACTCATTATTTTCAATAATAGGAAATTTTTCTATGTCAACCACAGGAAGAAAAAACTCTGTACGACCACACTCTATAACCAGCCTTCCATCCTTACCAATAACAAACTTAATCTCAATGTCATTTGGCAATTTTTTCACAATATCATAAAGAAGTTGTGCAGAAACCACAACAACCCCATTTACATTGATATGAGCAGAAATAGATGCAATTATTGAAATATCAAGATCTGTAGATGTTAAATTAATCTGATGATCTTTTGCTTCTATTCTTACACATGACAATACAACAATACTATGACGCTTTTCTACAACACTATTAATATAAGATAAGGCTTGCAGAAGCTTATCTTTACTAACAAAAAAGTTCAACTTAATACTACCATTCATATATTTCTATCAATCTTAACCACTGAGGTTTTATACAAATTAAATATCAACAAGTCAAGGTATGGTTCACTTTACTATACATTTATGAGGAATGGCTAAATATATCAACACCTTCCCAACCGAGTAAATCAAGCTGAGCTCTTGTTTGAAGAAATTTAAAACAAGC
The DNA here is from genome assembly GCA_000825765.1 of Ehrlichia minasensis. Classification (GTDB taxonomy): domain Bacteria; phylum Pseudomonadota; class Alphaproteobacteria; order Rickettsiales; family Anaplasmataceae; genus Ehrlichia; species Ehrlichia minasensis. The sequence continues at coordinate 20,100 of CDGH01000028.1, forward strand.
AGCTGCTAATTCTTGCTTATTTTCACGCTGTAACATTGCATCTAGCTTGCTTTTTAAAGCATGCAAATAAATAACATCTGATGCTGCATAATTTAATTGTTCAGATGTTAAACTTTCTTTTCCCCAATCAGATGATTGTTGCATTTTATTAAGTTTTACACCCAGCAATTCATAACATAGCTCCTTTAATCCATGATGATCCGTATATGTTCTAACTAACTTCGAAGCTATCTTAGTACAATAACATGGATTAGTCCATACACCAAGATAATAACGCATTACAGCAATATCAAAGCGAGCAAAATGAAAGATCTTAGTTATCTTTGAATCTGAAAGTATACTTACTAAATTAGGTGCCTGATAATTACCTGAAAACTTAACCAAGTGGACACTACCACTACTATCAGCTAATTGAACTAAGCATAATCTATCACGTCTACATACTAAACCCATAGTCTCAGTATCAATAGCAACAGCACCTTCAAAGTTTAGCTCATTAGGTAAATCACAATCATGTACAAATACAGGCACGTAAAATTTCCTCCACCCATAGAAAAGATATATCTATAACATCTTCACTATTTTATCATGTAGTAAGAGAACGCTCAACTATATTATGCCTCTTCAACATACTTTTTATTTTCTTGCGCTCCATAAACTGAATCAATGTTGGACCCATCATGGTCCCATCTGTAACCTTCTCTATCATCACTTTCATCTTCATCAACACACTCTTTTAATACATAACCACGTCCCCAAACAGTTTCTATGTAATTCTTCCCATTATTAGCAACTTTAAGTTTCTTACGAAGCTTACACATAAACACATCTATAATTTTATCATCAGAAGGTTCATCTAACTCCCTATACAAATGCGATAAAAACATTTCTTTTGTGAGAACTGTACCTAACCTAGAGGATAACAATTCTATCATACCATATTCTTTTTTAGTTAAATGTACTATTTCACCATTACATTCAACACATTTATGATCAAGATTTATTGCAATATTACCAACACGTACTATTGATTCAGGGTGTCCTCTAGTGCGACGTACAATAGCTTTTATTCTTGCAAGCAACTCACTCTTATGAAAAGGCTTAGTGACATAATCATCTGCACCATAATATAAACCTTTCACTTTATGTGATACTGATGAAATACATGATAATATCAGTACTGGAACTTTTATACCAGATTCACGTAACTTGACTAGAATATCATATCCATCTATTTTTCCAGGAAAATGTATATCTAATATCACTACATCATAGTCATCATTTTTTGGAATGATACTACCATAACAATCCTGAGCAGAAGTCATAGTTTCACAAAAATGCCCTTCTGAAGATAAAGAAGCTTCTACTGCCTTTGCACATGCAATATCATCTTCTATTAATAATATACGCATAAATACCTCTAAAAACTTAATAATCAAAAATTTAACATATAAAGCACTTAGCACTAATCTAAAGACATAATCAACCTATAACAACTAAATATTTCATCAAAAGTTAATACATAGTGTTACTATGCTATTCAAGTATAATAGTAAATTACATGTAATATACTTTCCTTGTGTTGCATATATAACACAATACCACCCCAAAGGTTATTAAAGACATTATAGTAAACACAACTAATTTTCGTTAATTAGTAAAACACTTTACTGATTATATATAAGCACAAGTTAATACTTTATTAATAATAAAAATGGTTAACACACGTATCATTATACATTAACAATGACATATACACTAATATAAAATTCCAAAATTTGACATCTATTTCATTTACAAAGACCGTGCATACCAAATTACTCTCCCTAATATCTCCATGTCCTCCAAATGACACTCATAAGAAGAATATTTTTTATTATCTGACACTACATGCAATTTTATTTTTTGGTTTTCTTTTAAATATTCCAATCTCCTGATTGATACACCAACCGTATCAACTATTACAAATAACCCAGCAGGATGAGGAATTTTATCACCTATATCTACTAAAACAATATCCTGGTTCATTAATGTCGGAATCATACTATCACCTTTTACGTAGTATACACGTAAATTTTTCATGTTAGAAGTTAAATTAATGTTTGAAGACAAATACAAATTCACATCACCTGAAGATGATACCTTGCCATTTTCTAATTCTAAATCATACACAGGTAGTATATTCATATTACCTTGTCCATAAGTATAATTATCATCACTAATTAAATATGACAATGAAACATTTAACACTTTTGCTATTGCCATTAATTTTTTAGATGTAGGATTTGTTGACTTTCCACTTAGTATATCATACACAAAAGATTTTCCAACATCAGCTTTGTGAGCTAGCTCACGTGCATTTATCCCCATTTTATCCATTTGGTACTTCATTCTAGTAACTATCATACTATTATCACTACTTGTTTTCATAAATTCACCTTACAGTTAATATTTATTACATTTTTGTACAATCTAAAGTACATAAACTCAAGTAATAATTGAATTATTCACTAATAGTTGAGCATCAAATCACAAAATCACTAGTAAGTAGCACTAAATATTCTGAAAATTAACTTCAATACAAATGCTCACTACCATGCAAACCAGAAATCATCAAATGACATAATCAGCATCAATTTAATTCCAAAACATCAATTAAATGCAATTCACAAACTTTTACACTTACAAAAAACAACACATTCCATACCAATAACCTTTTAAAAAAACATCATATTAACAATCAAATAACATGATACCACAACACTACCTACAGAAAGCTCATATTTCTGTCACAGTAAAATATCTCGGTAATTTATTGCTTATTATTAACATTATAGTATATCAAAATAACCAAACAAGTATATATTTCTAGCTAAAGTTATTATAAAAACCTGCATTGCGAGACATAATAAAAGCACTATACCATATAACAATATGTAATAAACTATTGCTATAAATCAATATACTGATCAGCTAAAGCACCTATATAAGATCTTCTATAACTTTAATTCTTGTCAAACATCCACAAATACGAATTTATCCTCTGACAATAAAAAATCTCTGACTAAAAAAATTTCTTACACTTATTAAACAAAAAACTTGTACTTTGTAAGTAAAACTACTACATCACATCAATAATATTATATAAACTTAGGCTATAAGTTATTATGATAACAAAATCAATATATCTACTTAGCTAAAGCACTCAATATAAAGCCTTCTATAACTTTAATTCTTGCAAACATCCACAAATACGAATTTATCCTCTGACAATAAAAAATCTCTGACTAAAAAAATTTCTTACACTTATTAAACAAAAAACTTGTACTTTGTAAGTAAAACTACTACATCACATCAATAATATTATATAAACTTAGGCTATAAGTTATTATGATAACAAAATCAATATATCTACTTAGCTAAAGCATTTAATATAAAATCTTCTGCAACTTTCATATCTTTCCAACCATCTACAGATACAAACTTATCTTCTTCTAGCTTTTTATAAAAAGAAAAGAAATGTGCTATAGAATTTAAAAATGATACAGGAAAATCAGAATAATTCTTTATATTAGCATAGTATTGATCTATCTTACTTGTAGGTACAGCTAATATTTTGACATCTTCTCCACCCTCATCACGCATAATTAACACACCTACCGGCCTTGCACAAATCACTGCTCCAGACATTACAGGAAACCTAGTTGCCACTAAAACATCAACAGGATCACCATCTCCAGCACAAGTATGTGGGATAAACCCATAGTTACATGGATAATACATAGATGTAGGTAAAAATCTGTCTACACAAAATAAATTTTTCTTTTTGTCAAACTCATATTTTACTGGACATGAATTCTGGCTAATCTCAATAACAACATTGATCTCCTTGGGTACATTATCACCACTAGTCAAATTATCTAAATTCATAATTAATCTCTTAACATAACAAAATGCGCAATTTGTATACCAGATCAGGAAATGATCATTAAACTTAATAATACTAATCCCTTTATACTCTAGTCAATCCTTTTCTAATTCAATATTCAAGCAATACAACACCACAATTACTGCAGTACAATACTAATAAACACCGCACTTAAGTGAACAATTATTTTCTAATGTGCCTTAAGCTTATACTGCCATAAACTTTTACACACAGAATAAAAAATTCCATATTACCTAATTTAAGCTTAATCTCAAACGCATTCTGTAAATTACGCATTTTAAAGCAGCTGGCAAATAATTAATGAATCAATTCATCTTTTCACAACATGCTTAAATAAAGTAACATTTGATTAATAAGCCAATATAAATCATTTATAAACACATGTAACAACCTTTAATAGCTCAAAGTTAACGCACCAACATATCATACTTAAAATACTACAGTACTAACCATTATACTGCTAGCCAACTATTATAATACAACACCAAACTAACATTTCATCAAAAACTTTACAGAATTTTTTATTCACCATTTTGATAGTTGGACATATAAATTATGTTGTCATGTATAAGCAGCTTTAAAAGATAAGTAATGTTTTCATAACATTGAAATTTCGCACTACCAATAAACTACTAATAATAAAACATAGTCTTACTATTTCTAGACAAAGGTTATAAAAATACATTTTTCAATGCGTAATCACATGTACTACTTAATTAATAAACTTACATAAATTACTTATACACAGATGTTTGCAATATTTATCAGATTTAAAAATAAGGAATATTAGACAATGCAAGTTTCTCTTCATAAGACATCATAATATTAAAGTTCTGTACAGCTTGACCAGCAGCACCTTTTAACAAATTATCTATGACAGATATTATAACAATTGTATTAGGCAATCTCCCAGGGAAAACTCCTAAATAACAATAATTAGTACCTACAACAGATCTAGTTGTTACAGCTTTTTCTTCATCCACAACAACAAAAAATGAATCCTTGTAAAAAAGTAGCAATGCTTCACGAACATCAGTAAGAGATACGCCAACTTCTAACTCAAGATATATGTTAGACATCATACCTCTTTTCACTGGAATTAAACTAGGTACAAATTGTAAATTAATATCTTCCCTACATGCAGCAAAACACAATTCTTGTTCTATTTCAGGAATATGCCTATGATTAGAAACTTTATATGACTTGATAGCATCATATACTTCACAAAATAAATTATCTTGCTTTACAGACCTACCGGCACCACTCACTCCTGATTTAGCATCTACTATTATATTGTTACTTTTTACTAGACGTAGTCTTAATAACGGAAACAATGGTATCAACACAGAAGTAGGATAACACCCTGGACAAGCTATAAAGCTCGATTTTCGAATATCTTCATAATATATTTCAGTTAATCCATAAACAAAATCTTTTATAAGATCTGGACAATAATGGACACCATACCATTGTTTATATATATCAGGGTCTTTAATTCTAAAGTCAGCTGATAGATCTATGACTTTAACCACATCATGAATTTTTTTTACAACTTCACTTGACGCCCCATGAGGTAAACATAAAAAAACTACATCTACCTTATCTAAATCAATATCATCAAAAGATGAGACACTAATAGAGATACAACTCTGAGAAATATGAAAATAACTAGAAGAAAGCAACTTTCCAGTAGATTGAGTTGCACACAAATACCTTATCTTAACCATAGGGTGAGACAGTAATAAGCGAACCAACTCAACCCCTACGTAACCTGTAGCACCAACTACAGCAACTGATACCTGATAATTCATGTAGTAAATTATCTTTTAGAATATTGACAACTTTTTCTAGCTTTATGTTGACCATATTTTTTACGCTCAACAACACGTGAATCTCTTGTCAAAAATCCACCTGCTCTTAAAATAGCATGAAGACCAGGATTAATATCTTTAAGTGCTTTACTGATCCCATGAGCTACAGCTCCAGCCTGCCCTGAAATTCCACCACCACGTACAGTAGCAACAACATTATAACACCCAGAAGTTGATGTTGTAATAAATGGGTGATAAACCTTCCTACACAAAGTATTTTTTTTAAAATAGTTGAAAATATCTAAGCCATTAACAGTAACATTTCCTTTTCCTACCGTTAACCACACTCGTGCAACAGCTTCCTTTCTTCTACCAGTAGCATAAGCACGGCCATAAGCATCTACTTTTAGGCGACTACCTTGTAGATGATCGGGTAACACATCAGGATTATTTTCCATTATCTCCTCTTATTATTTTTAGCATTCATTGACAAAAAATCCAATTTTACAGGCTGTTGTGCACTGTGCTTATGCTCTGGACCAGAATATATATATAAATTTTTTAAACGGCGACGTGCCATTGGACCAGTACTAAGCATACGACGAATTGCCATATTAATTATACGCTCTGGATGTTTGTTTAAAAGTAAATCAGCTGGCGTACAACTTTTTAACCCACCAGGATACCCAGTATGTTTATAATATACTTTACCCTTTAGCTTACTACCAGTAAACTGCACTTTTTCAGCATTAATTATAATAACATTGTCTCCGCAATCCATATGAGGCGTATATTCAGGTTTATCCTTACCACGTAATATATTAGCAACAAAAGCAGCAAGTCTACCAACTACTACTCCACTTGCATCTATTACAACCCAACGCTTTTTTATCTGACTTGCCTTTAAAGAAAAAGTCTCCATTTGCATCTATCATTAATAAATCTTCATGTTAATCATACAATCAATTTTTGTCAACATAAACTAATCATATATTTACCTTATATGTTGCAAACAGCACAAAATCTGTTAAATACTCAGAAGTGGATATCACCTAGTATTAAACTTTAAAAACTAGCTTTGCAAAATCACAATATAGTTCCTAAACAAGTGATTATACAACCAACTTAAAAAAATTACTCATTTTTATGTAATGAACTGAGTAAACAATCAAAAATATACTATACTTTTTCATATACTAATTATTGAATTTTATATACAAAAAATATATTAAGTTGATATATCATTATTATTTGTCATATTTTTGAAACTAAAACTTATCATTTGAGTAAAAAACAATACAGCACTCAATTAATTAAACTTGTTACTTAATTCTTGCCAATCAAAACTAATTACAGTTTAATCATTGTCAGTATTATTCTTTTACATAATAGTTGGTAGCATTTTAATGATAATTAAATTTAACATGCACAAAATTTACAGCATATTGATACTAATATTTATCATATCAACTACACCACATAGTAGTTATTGTACTAATCTAGATCAAGCCTTACATGCAGCATTATCAAATAACCCAAATATAAAAGCTAAATTTTATAGTTATTTAGGTAACAAACAAAAAATTAAATTGAACAGTATATCAAAGTTTTTACCTTCAGTTACATATTTAGCAGAAACATACCAACCAGATCTATCTTTAGGTAATAACAATAGAACTATGCGCCTTATAGTAACACAACAAATATTCAACGGAGGTGCTGATGCTGCTGCTCTTCAACAGTCAAAGTATCTATCAAATATAGAAGACTTTGAATTTCTATCAGAACAACAAAATGTTGTACTTAACACAGTCAAAGCTTACATGAAAGTTCTAACAACAGCTGAAGTATACAAATTAACACAACACACTAAAAAAGTATTTACAGAACATCTAACAGCTACACAAAAACGTTTTTCATTAGGAGAGGTTACCAAAACAGACGTATCGTTGGCTACTGCTAGATTATCATCTGCTACATCAGAATCAATCAAAGCGTACGGTGATATGAAAGCTGCAGAAGCTAACTACATACATATAGTTGGAGAAATACCAATAGATCTACAACATCCTACTATACCAGCAATACCATCATCTGTAGAAGAAGCCTTAACAATAGCACAACAAAATAATCTTGCTCTAAAAGCATCCCACAATGGGTATCAAGCCGCAAAACAAGGAGCTTTAATGGCTATTGCAAATTTATTGCCATCTATTAGTATATCATCAATAAATTCTTACACTTACACAGATACTCATAACCCTCTCATAGACCCTAAAAAGATAGATCACTTTTTTGAAATAAAAATGTCATTGCCTATATTTCAACAAGGATTAAACATTGCTGCTATTACGCAATCAAAACTCGCAATAAAACAAAAAATGTATTCACACTATGAAGTATTAAATGCTATTAAGGAGGCAGTAGTTTTAAATTGGGAAAATATTTCCACAGCTAATTCTATGTTGCAAGCAGCACAAGATTCTGTTAAATACTCAGAAGTGGTACTATCTGGTATTAAACAGGAAGCAGAGTTAAATTTAAGAACAGTTTTAGATGTACTGGATGCAGAACAAGAATTATTAAAAGCAAAAGTCAACCTGGTTAACGTACAAAGTAATGTTGTAATAAGTATGTATAATTTACTTGCATTAATAGGACAACTGAGCACTAATTATATTTAATACGAAAATTTATGAGTAATACTAACGACTTTCAACCAATCAAAGATGTGATCGCAAACATTAGAAAAGTTATGTCTAACAATGATAACGGAGATTCTACGCCTGAACAACATGATACTAATACTCAACATGATGGTACTGAGTATGAAGTACTAAATTTAGAAAACCCAGAAAATCATGTAGAGCTACATAATATACGACATGTACACAACACGTTAAATGAAATAAATCAAACATTTCAAGCAATAAGTGATTTACCAATAACAACATATCAAAATAAAACACAACCAGATATACAAATATCAGTTAAGCAAGAGAAAATCTATCCAGATCAATTATCCAATGTAAACCAATTCATATCAATAGAACAATCAACACAACGACTATCATCTCAAGAAAGAAGATTAACAACAACACATACTCTTTCAGAAGAAATATCTAAGAACACATCAGAAATTAAAGGCATTCATCAACAAAATACCTTCATATCCGAAAATTTATTATCACCTGAAAGTATAGTTGCAAGCAGTGAAGAAATAAAAAAGCTAATGACACAAGTACACAACTATACAAAATCAACTAATGTTTCAAGCGATAAAAGTCCTACAATAGAAGAATTAGTAATAAACATGCTTAAGCCAGAATTATCAACATGGCTCAATAATAATCTACAGAAGCTAGTCAAAGAAGTAGTAGAAAAAGAAATAAAGCATATTATAAAAAAATCAAATAAAAACTAAAATTTGCACTGGATAGGCTGTGGATATACCAAAATCTTATAATCTGACTTCTGCAAATTTATTAGAGTATTTGCAGGTACTTTACATTCCCCTAAAATTTACATTTATTATTTCAAAAGGAAACCATCTTAAAGTTAATACACAAAGGTATAAGTTTAGAAATTTTACTACCTCAAAAAATAATAACTTGATTATGCTGAATATTTGGATATACACTACAAACCTAGTATTATATGCTATTAGAGATCTGATATTATATATCTAGAACATCCCATAAATTCCTTTATAGAAAAGAAAACCATAAAATAAAGCTATAATTTTCAGGTTATATTTCATATTCATTCAAAAATTTAAGAGCAACATTCAAGGAACACTATGTTAAAAGACCAAAGTATACCAATTTATTTAAAAGTCATAAGTTTAACAATGCTTCTGACAACACTGCTATAATAATGCTTTCAACAGCTCAGTGCTAGGTTATTTTACATTTAGATGTGTGTATAAAAATTTCAATATCAAAATCTTACACAAAAAAAACACTTAGAATACCAAGCACTTTTTTACTTAATAATCTCTTCCACTCAATGTCTTTCTAACAGAATTATATTAATCACTCTTTACAATAGCATTACTAACTGCACCTTATACACAACACAAAAATTTAAAAATACTTTTATAACACTACCATAGTAATTCTTTCAACAACCTCAGTATTATACTATTATTTACATTCAGATGTGTGTACAAAAATTTCAATATCAAAATCTTACACAAAAAAACACCTAGAATATCAAGCACTTTTTTACTTAATAATCTCTTCCACTCAATGTCTTACTAACAGCATTATATCAATTACTCTTTACAAGAGCATTACTAACTGAATCTTTTATGCAAAAATTTAAGATTAACATTTATAACAAATCTTAGTAATACTACCTGAACATAACCAATATTTTCCATCAGTACTACACAACTAAAGCTTTTTCCAATGATACTATTATGAACATTTTCAAAACAGAGGCATACTATTCTCTACTTCAACTTATAACTTAAAATTAAGATTCACCATTATAACAAACTTAGTACCACAAATAACTCAGAAAAAACAATCAATGACTCCACACACAGCAAGTATTTAATATTCTTTATTCGCAATAATAACACTTTAAAATGTTAAAAATTTATATCATAACTCATACTCAGATATTGAAGTAAAATTTCAGTATTTTACAAGAAAAACAATCATACAACATAGACAATTAACATCAGATTTGAATTCCAAAATATTGTCTACTGTTACTCTTTAAAGTATGATATCATAAGTCTGTTTTCAATACGTATTTTTCTAAACTGCACAACATGTTATCAGTAATATTATCATAAATTTTACATATTTCATGATCTAATGATAATGGCGTTCCTAGTTCCGCTACATTACATATCTGAGGAGACAATGGTACTTCTCCAAGCAAACTTATATTCAATTTACTTGCTATTCTAGATACACCTTGTTTGCCAAAAATATAAGTCTTACCTCCAGAATTAGCATCAACAAAATAACTCATATTCTCTATTATGCCAACGATATAAACATTCATTTTTTTCATCATATCACATATCTTTACTGCATCAATTATCGCTAAATCTTGAGGTGTGGAAACAACAACAACACCTGTAATATCAAATTTTTCAACAAGACTAAGATGCACATCCCCCGTACCAGGAGGTGTATCTATGATTAAATAATCTACTTCTCCCCACGCAGTATTTGTCATAAGAGTATATATTGCTTTTGTTACCATAGGGCCACGCCAAATAGTAGCATTATCCTTAGCAATTAAATATCCAATAGATATGCTTCTGAGACCGTACCTAGTAATTGGTATCATTTTATTATCATTGTCTACTTCAGGATTAGTGAAATCTTTTACTCCCAACATATGAGGGATAGATGGACCATAAATATCAAGATCAGCTAATGCCGCTTTATATCCTTTACGCAACAATGAAAATGCTATGTTCATTGCAAGTGTAGATTTTCCAACACCACCTTTACCTGAAGATATAAGTATTAGATTTTTTACACCAGTAATTGACATCTTTTCTGCAGAAATCCTTCTATTCACTTTGTTAACAGTATCATGTGCAGCAGTAAAAACAATTTTTATATCTTTAACATATGGTATAGTCTTAATTGCATCATTACATTTTTTCTCAATTATACTCTTCTGCACTACCTGACGTTCATCCAACAAACTTAATATGCAATGAACTACACCATCTTTGATTAACACAGACGTTATTAACCCTAATTCAACAATATTCCTATTGCTATCACAATCAACAACTGTTGATAACACATTCAGTACATCTTGCTTAGTTATCACTATTATCCTTCAAACAAAGATCATCTTATAATAACACACATTATTAAAAAAATACCTATTTACTTTTAGTAAACCATTATGTATGATCAGAACATCCATTCTACATATAGATTTTTTAAATGTTAATATCTTCTGGTACATCTAGTATTAACTTAGCAAGTTGTATATCAAAAATTACAGGTGTCAAGTTGATTAATACCTGTATTACGCGTTTCTCCGATCAAGAACTAAATGTAGAAGTACAAGAAAATCAAGATGACAAAAATAAGCATATTATAATTATAAATTCACTATGCTTTCCAGTTCATGATAATTTAATAGAACTACTATTACTGATAGATGCAACCAATAGAGCATTGTATCCAAGCAAAATAACTTTGATAGTACCATATCTGTGTTATACTAGACAAGATAGGGTTATGTATAGAAATCTAGATAGTAGTAGTTTAATGGTTTCTGCATTAAGTGCAAAAGTCATTATTAACATACTAAAAACAGCAAATATACATAACATCATTTTTATTGATCTACATTCAAATCAATTAACTGGTTTTTTTGATACATCCATTATTAACTTAAGTTCACACACTATTTTTATAGAAGATATTGTAGGAAAATATGACATAGACAATCTTGTCATTGTATCACCTGACTATGGTGCATTAAACAGAACTAGAGTTTTTGCAAATGCATTATCAAGGCAGTATCAACTAAACAATGAAATTCAAGTAGCAGTAATAGATAAATATAGAGCAAAACCTGGTGTATCTGAAGTGATGCATATAACTGGTAACGTAGAAAATAAAGATTGTATTATAATAGACGACATAGTAGATTCAGCTGGAACATTATGCAATGCAGCATCAGCTCTAAAAGACAGTGGAGCATTAAAAGTCAGTGCATATGTTACACATGGAATATTATCCGGTAACGCAATACAAAAAGTTACTAACTCAAAATTAGATAATTTAACAACTACCAACACAATTAATCATAGTTCACTTAATACACCAAAAATTCAAATTTTACCCATTGATAAATTTTTAAGCAATTATATACTATATAATTTAGTCTAAGCTTAAGGAACAAATTGACAGATAATAAATTTGAAAATTCTAGCTCATGTATACAAACAGATAAATCACTAACCAAAAATGACTTGTTACAAGCTGCAAAGTTAGTGAGGATAAAGCTAGATGATAGTGAGATTGACTACTATCTTAAAGAACTAAAAGTAGTATTAAGTTGGATACAAACAATATCACAAGTTGATACTCAGGGTGTCACTCCTATGAGCCACGGTGGCATTAATGATACATTACCCTTACGTGAAGATATTATAAACGATGGTAACATAAAAGATGCAGTATTACTCAACTCTCCTGAGCAAAAACATGATTTCTTTGTTGTGCCAAAAGTAATTGAATGAGAAACATTCAATAGTACTCATCATAATTTTACTCTTTTTCTTAATGGCATATTCAGTAATCTGCTATAAGTTTTTTAATCTGATACAGTATTATTATAAGTGAAATGTATTTAGCAGCATTAGAGCTTAGTAATATATAAGAAACTCCACAGTGCCATATTTAGTTGGGTTTGAAAACCGATTAACTACTAAAACTTAATCAATACAAAACATCTCAACCTTCAAAATTTTATAACATACAAAAGGATTTATAACTCACTCTATACATATATAAAGCAACTCTACAGCTTCATATTTAGTTGGATCTGAAACACTGATTAATTACTAAAACTTAATCAATACAAAACATCTCAACCTTCAAAATTTTATAACATACAAAAGGA
>CDGH01000029.1 GCA_000825765.1 Ehrlichia minasensis
CTGTTATTAAGTACTTTCTGTGATCAACAAATTATTTTGTACTTGAAGTCACAAAATAGAGTTACTGCATTATAGAAATGCATATACAAGTTGCTTTATATCAACTACATCAACAGCCACTTTATATAATATTCAGTCTTCTAGCATCAATTCCGTTATTAAGTATTTTTTGCGATCAACAAATTATTTTGCACTTGAAGTCACAAAATAGAGTTATTGCATTATAGAAGTGCATACACAAGTTACTTTATTTCAACTAACATCAACAATCACAATACAATGCTACAGCCCTATAGTACATGCCTACCACAAAATAAAAAGATATTTTATAGCCCTCAACAGAAAAGATACACATTTATTCAGAGACTATATGCACTTTTTATTATTATATACTGTATAACAATTGTATTTATTGTGTAATAGGATAACTAAGTCTACGTACAATTTCCGTTCTACCAATCAATGGTAACAATTTAGCAAGCTCTGGACCTGTAGTTAATCCAGTCAATGCTAATCGCAATGGAGCAAATAAATTTTTAGCCCTACGATCAGTCTGTTGTTTTATACTAGAAATCCATGTATCCCAAGTACTATCATGAACTTCTCCCTGAGGCAACACATTTAGTGCTAACATTATCAAGTCTTTATCATCTTGCTTAATAACAGGGACCATGTTTCTACTACAAATTTTTACCCACACTTCAACATCAGAAAATTTTTCTATATTTCCACAGACAAAATCCCAAAAAGCTGGAGTATCTACTTTAAGCTCTTTTAGCCTATTCTTCACATCATCAAAAGACATATTATGCAACACCTTAGGATTTAACTTTAATATGTCATCCATACTAAATTTAGTAGGAGCTTGGCTAAAAGCAGTAATATCAAAAGAGTCAATCAACTCTAACATACTTATATGCACATCTACTGGATGAGAAGTTCCTATTTTAGCAAAATAACTATTAATAGCCATTGGCTCTAATCCACACAATTGCATATCCTTGACACTAGATCCACCAACCCTTTTAGATATTTTATTATCATCAGAGTACAGCAGAGATAAATGAGCAAATATCGGTACATCAGCTTTTAAAGCATCCAACATTTGTATTTGCACCGCAGTATTACTTATATGATCTTCCCCACGGATTATATGAGTCACATTAAAATCTATATCATCTATCACAGATGGCAACATATAAGTATATGTTCCATCAGCTCTTTTAATGATTGGATCACTAATATTTTTAGGATTAAAAGACACTTTACCACGTATCACATCATCCCAATTTATTAACTGATCTTGATTTATTTTAAATCTAAAATATGGAGCTCTTCCACAATATTTATCCTTTTCTGCTTGAGTTAAGTTCAATGCACTTCTATCATAAATAGGTGGTAATCCAGATTTTAATTTCATTTTCCTTTTAAATTCAAGTTCTTCTTTACTTTCATAACAAGGATACACAAATCCTTCTTTCAACAGATATTGAAACACATCTTCATAACGATCAAATCTAGAAGATTGCCTAAAACTAGCATCCCAATTCATGTTCAACCATTTTAAATCATTTTCTATTTCTTTAATATATTCTTCTTGTGACCTCTGAGTATCAGTATCATCAAATCTCAATAAGAACTTACCTTTCTGTTTGCGAATATATAGCCAACAGATCAAAGCAGTGCGAACATTTCCAACATGAAGATACCCTGTTGGACTTGGAGCAAAACGTGTAATCATAATCAAGATCTCCTTAGATTCTATACTATGTCATAAAAATTATTCTTTCAATTTCACTGATTCAATCAAGCAACTAAAATATTACAGCAAACAATGTAACATACTATTCAATATCCGTATTATCACTATAAACAAATTAGCGTCCAAAATTGAATATACATTTAATAAAGACATTTTAGAATAAATATTATTACAAGCTTTTCTATAAGCAATGCCATAATACTTTAAACTCTCAGAATTACTAATACCCAAAAATACTGTTTTTAGGTTTACTAACTTTTATTTTAATCATACTATTAATGCACGTTAGTAAACTACATATTTTATATGCAATCTTTTTTCATATATAAGCATCCAAAAAAAATGAACACATTAGACAATATAGTATTTGTAAAAGATAGTTTTTCATTTATGACATTCATATTTTCAATTTTCTTTACACTGTATAAAAAACTCTGGCTTTTGTCATTTATTTCAATTTCTGTATTTAGTGGCACTTATATTATGTATTCCACATTAAATCTGATCAACTTACCAAATTACTTATTAATCAACTCATTATACAGTTTCTACATGGCTTTATCTTACAGTGATTGGTACCAGGCAAAACTAAAGAAAATAGGATATAAGATACACGATGTAATATTTGCAGAAAACTTAATCTCCGCAAAACTAAAATTCAAAGGATAAAGAGTCATATCAAATTTATATTAAGCAAGGTTGTATGAAAAACTTTATATTACAAATTAGTTTGCATTATTAAAAAATCGCAATAACTCTTCTTTCTTCATGTATAACATTTTAATTATACATTACACCAACGTTTTAAGGTTACAAACTTCACAAAACATTTTACAAAGTATTACATAACTGCATTTTAGATTATATATACCAAGTTGAAACGTCTAAAAATATTCAAATTCTATATTTCTGTATATCACATCATAGCACTATTTCAATAACACATAATACAATATTACAAACTTAACAACAAATTCTTCAAGATTACAGTAAATTGGCAAAGTACATTACGATATTACTAATATAAAAACTTAATAAAATATTCAACCTAACAAACCTTACACTATTATAACCTTTTGCATACACACCAGAATCAATCAAAAAAGTATACCGCAACTACCTAAGGTTACAAATAATAAAAACTAATTCAAAATTTAAGAACTTGTATCAATAGAATTAAAACCATCACCTACACTAATTTGTAAAATCAAACAAAATTTAACATTAGACTTATATAATTTTTTTAAATACTATTTTATAGTATTAGTTCAATAAATGTTCCAACAAATTGTTAAGAACAATAAAACTACTATTGCTATACCAATAAGAGAAACTTAATAACAATCTGAGTAGCAACACATTGAGACTTCTTATATATCACTTCACTCAACAACACATTTTCAACAATGTAATAATATGCTTATAAAAATTATTTGAAAACTATAATAATTCATCTCAATAACACTAATGTAGAAAATTCAGTATTGCATTTTTCAAGCAAATAAAAAATTGTATAATATCTAATTAGAAGTGTTACACCAAAAAGGTGTATCAATAAGTGGTGTACTAGATACAGCAAAGTCCTTTTTATAAATGATACCAGCATGATAAGCTATACGTCCAGCTTCTACAGCATATTTAAAAGCACAAGACATATCTTGAGGAACAATAGACTTTGCAACAGCAGTGTTAATAAGCACAGCATCAAAGCCCATTTCCATAATCATTACTGCATCAGATGGTCTACCTATACCAGCGTCAGCTATCATTATTATTTCTGGGAATCTATGCCTCAGCAATTTTAAATTATACATATTGAGTACACCACATCCAGATCCTATTGGAGCAAGCCCTGGCATTAACACACGACATCCATAATCTACTAATTTCTTACATACAATCAAGTCATCAGTACAATATGGAAATACCTCAAATCCTTGACTAATTAACTCTCTTGTTGCTTCACATAACAATATTAAATCTGGGTATAGTGTATACTCATCCCCTATCAGTTCTAATTTAATCCAATTGGTACCAAAAATCTCTCTTGCCATTTGCGACATAAGTACTGCATCATCTACTGTAGAGCATCCAGCAGTATTAGGTAAAATACGACATCCACTTTCTTTTACTATATTCCAAAAATCATTACCACCATTTTCAGATGGCATTTGCCTAGATAAAGACACAGTTACTACTTCAGCACCTGAAAGTTTGATTGATTCACACAAAACAGCAGGAGATGGATACATAGCAGAACCCAACAGTAACCTACTTTGTAACAATACACCATACAAATTTAACATATATTTCAACTCTATTTATTAATTATATTAATTTTCAATTTCTTCTGTAATATCAATAAAACTTTCAACTCATCCACATTATACACGACAAACTAATTTACATGTTAAGAAGATACACTGTCTTCAACTATCCACCTTGCATAGGGTACACTATATCTACAACATCCCCATTATTTAAGTAAGTACTGCTATATTTGCTCCTGATAACTAAACTTCTATTCACTGCAACAGCAAATGGTAAGTTAGTATCATAGGAGCATATATTCAAAATCTGACTGAGTGTTATCCCAGGTTCAAATACCATTTCTTTTTGATTAATGACAATAGTAATCAATACACTACCTATTTAAACTCTAAAAATCTCAAAATATCACTGCAATTATATTAATAAAATATCATTTGAAAAACTTATAATTAGCATTCCAAGTAACCAACCATTTTAACATTCAAGCACTATTTAAACTTTACAAAATAAATTAATTTTTTATTATACATAACAAGTTAACTAATTTATATTATTATAAATATATTTTATAAAACAAATTAATTTAAAGTATTAGAGAATTCATATATATTCATTATTATTTAACAATGTACCAAAGAAAATACTCACAAACAATAAATGAAATCTTAGAAATAATTGCATCTAATTCTTTATATTCAACTGACTCTTTAAACTTATTATTAGTAATAGTACCACAAATTTATAATGTTCCTTCAACTGACAATGAAAACTACAGGTATTATCACATTATACAACATTACACTAATGAAGCATACAAGAACATACAAAACAAAGAACAAACCAAACTATTATTAAAACTATGGTTTAAAGCATTAATTCACAAAGTTTCACATGGAATAACAATATTCCCTGAAGATCAAAAAATAATAGATAAAACATTAGACAAATTGTTCAGCAAATTTAGAAAGATAAATCAATACCCTACCCAACAAATCAAAGATAAACTTTATAATAAATTTAGAAGAACAATTTCTAAATCAAATATAAACCTAGAATTAAAAGAATTCTTTCAGTCATATACAACTGATATTTCAAATCTCACAAAGTACAAAGTGGAAATAATAAATGAAATAATACTATCTATAAATACACAAGATGTAACTTCACTAGGAACATGTCATGGAATAACCAACGGATACAGTAAAAATTATCTTAACATACCAATATCTCAAAAGATTAAATATTTGTACCAAGACATCATGAAAACAGCACCCATAGACTTGAAACATGCCCTTGAACTCTTCCCTAAGAAACACATTGTTTTTTCAATACAGTACCAACTTACTAAATTACATGTAATACTAAAAGATTATCGAAACAGAACAGAAAAATTTTCTACAGCAAAATATCCATGGTATTCTATAATTAATAATATCAAGAAAGTCATCTACACCTACATCGTACAGCCAAAATTAGAAAAAAAAACACACATCTTAACACAAATAACATCTGCATTTAAAGAAAGCGTAGCATATGGTGACACTGTATTTTTCTTTAAACAGCTAAAGACAATACATCAAAATTCCAACATATCTTGGAATCCATTTTATAAAGATATTAACACATTAATAAAGTCTTTAAATAACATGGAACCACGTGTACAAAACATAATGACTAGTAAAGAGTTTATCACCAACATCAAGCTTTACCCTAAATACGAACATACTACACACATAGTTAGAAATACAAAAAAGCAACACTTTCTAAGCAATTTACGTACAGGAAGTACACATACAAAAACAGCACACAATAAACTTCACAAACGCAACATTATAAAAAAAGCAAGAAAAGCCATAAGCTATACTAGTAAAATTGCGAAAGAAAATATAAAATCTTTCAAAAATCGTATCCAAAAAGCAATACACAACAAACGTAAAAAGCTATATAAAATTCATACAACTCCTACAAGAAATTTCTCATTTATCGATTTAACATCTTCTGATGAATTGATAAACACTAACACTACTACACTTAGTGATATGAAAAGATAAATTATGAATATAAAACCAATACTATTTATGCAAGAGCAATACATTATTAAGATATAGCTCACTCCATCAAACTAAGAACTCCAGATAACAATGCAAAAAGACTCTGCTGCAAGTAATTATTAACAGCATTTTTATACATAAGTCACATATTTGAAAACACTCCAAAACTTCAGTATTATCATTATTTAATGTACCAGCCTACATTAAACATGACTTCTATACATAAATACTAAAAAAATATCGAGGTATTTCATATAACAGAAAAACATTAATCATTAAGATAGTATTTTTACACCAACACATTATAAAAAAATCAAGTACTCACAATAAATAAACTATCTTCTTGTAAATTATAGTAATAGTATAAAATATTTTTACATATGAGTCCAATATAACACTAGAAAAACAGCAGCATAACATAAAGAACTCATGCATTGATAAATCGCAATAGTACTTTTGTAAATACATAGAATCTATTCATTTAAGATTGATTAACATATAACAAAACATCCTAGAAGTTTAGTACATATAAAAAATGTACTAACAAAATTATCATTAATGGTACTTTTATACATATATAATTTATTTACTTAAGTTCTATCAACATACCAAAAAACTATTCTGCAAGTGGTCATCAACAGTACTTTCACATATAAACAGGATATACCTATTTAAGCTTTACCAATAGATTAAAAAATATTTAAGGAATTTAGTATGATAATAAAATACCAGCTACTGATTATACAATAATCAAAGTGTTCTTATAATGAATTCCACTTATTGAATACTTTCTACACCTTGTATATCTGGGATATAATAACTTAGCATATTGTATATTCCTTCTTTTAAAGTAATTGAAGCACTAGGACACCCTAAACATGCTCCCCTCAATTTTACAAATACAATACCATTACTGTATCCTTTAAACTTTATATCACCACCATCCTGCATAACAGCTGGTTTCACATAATCATCTATTAACTCTTTAATTTTACCAACCATTTCTACATCTTTTTCATCAAAAAATTCCTCTGTTTCTTCTTCATCAAAATCTTCAGTGCTATCACCAGGATTAAGTGTGAGAAACTCCATAATAACAGTCAAAACTTCTGGTTTTAAAACATCCCACTCAATATCACCAGATTTTGTTACCGACACAAAATCACCACCAAAAAACACACCATCCACATGTTCAACTTTGAACAATGCCGCTGCAAGAGGAGAATTTTCAGCTGCTATATTATCTGCAAATTCACTAATCTTACCATTATTGACAGGAACACCTGGCATAAATTTTAAAGTATTAGGATTCGGAGTTTCCTCTATTTGTATAAACATAATAAACCATTTGCAAAAAAATACTTTTAACTTGTATAATATGGACATACCTTGTTTAAATCAAGTCATTTATATGTTGTTTATCTTTTTAATAATATTTTCCATAATAGGTGTGATATTTGTATTGCCAATTCTAGCATTGTTTATATTTCTAATATTGAAAAGGAATAGCATAATAAACATGAGTGAGATTATGACTTCTGCTTTTAATAAAGTAATGAATGAAACAAACATGTATAGTAATATAAGAAGTACAGGTAGCAGTTTATCCAAAGCAGAAGCACTTGAGATATTAGGATTAGAAAAAAACGCAAGTCCAGAACAGATAAACACAGCATATCATAAACTAATGAAATCCATGCACCCAGATAAGGGTGGATCTCCTTATTTTGCACAGAAATTAAATGAAGCTAGAGACACATTATTAGGTTAACTATCAAAACAAACATTGAAAGTATAACTTTTAAACTTTCTAGATACGCAGCACACTTTCATACTCCTTTAATACAAAACTATAAAACTCACACTTACACCATTGTAGAGGACATAAACCAAAGATTAAAAGTACACAATCATTAAATCAGTGCAATACAGGGAAAAAATTAAACTCACTGACATAAATCTACTAAAATACACACTCTAGAGAAATATACACCTGATTAGCTACTTATAACCTAAAGCAAATTAATAATCAAACAACGCACCTAACTTATCATCATATTACATACAAAAACATAAAAGCTGTACTCATCATCTACTGTTCCCATCATTTACCAGAAACATTAGCAAATGCATTCATTAACAAATCTAACTTCAAAATAAATCTATTATTCAATTATAG
>CDGH01000030.1 GCA_000825765.1 Ehrlichia minasensis
CCCTACTATCACGTATTTCTTTCTCACTAATAATAATATAAGGTATTACTTTGAGCATTAGTATTTTATTCCAAAGTAGTTTAGATTTCATATGTTCCATAAACATTTTATAGTCCAATCCTTGTGTTTCAACATAAGACTTAAAATCAATGTTTCCTAAATTTTTCATCACTAAAAATTGTTTAATAGCTTCTGCAACATCTCTTTCAGTAACTGTAATTTTAAGTTTTTTAGCCTCTTGTCTCCATATAGACTCATCAATTAAAGCATCTAATGCTATTTCTTCTGCTGTACCACCATCAACTTTATAAAAAAATTTGTTTATAGCAACACGCTTTTCTAAATCTAAATTAGAAATCAAATCATCATTTACTACAGCAACTATTTTTACATCAGCAAAAACAGTATTACTAAATAACATAACACACAAAATCAATAACCTTACTGCATGATTAAACATATGAATTATCATTTAACAAGTTCTTCCTTCAACTTTATATAAAAATACAGCAATGTCAAAGACTCTTTAACAGTGTAGCATTCTTACAAAAGTTATCTCAAAAATAAATCCAACATATACGTTACAATAATAAAAACTTTGACTAAAAATCTCCTATATAATGTGCATAATAAGTGAAAATAAATTAAATATTATTGCCTTTTATATAATAGATGAAGTCTTAAGATACGGGCGAGTGACCAGGATTGAACTGGCGACCCTCAGTGCCACAAACTGATGCTCTACCAACTGAGCTACACCCGCCATATAACAAAGAACTCCTGTACTTTTATCATAATAAATGATCAAATACAACATAGAAATGCTTTATAATTTATAAATGACACAATCGAAAGAATAAAAAGTTCTACATGTACAACATCTAATTATCTAATAAAAATCTTTAAAGATATAACTTTCTAAAATTACATGATTTATAAATGTTATGTTTCAAATTGATAATATTATAATTATGTTTTTTATCATTACTATATCATAGAATATTACGATACAAGCATCCTGAAATACTAATAAGTTACCACAAATTATAAGAAAGTACAAAAATGATCAAAAACAATGTAATACGCAACATCAAACTATTTCATATTGCAGGCAGTCTTACTGACATGTTATATCATATAACAACACTTATATACAATCCATCAATGATTACAGCTAAGCAAGTTTAAACCTGTGGCAATACAGCTAACGTCAATAAAAAAGAACATTATTACTAAACATATTACATGCCACACTTAATTATTCTACATTATGCAATAACATTATTGACTGTATTACATGATAACAACACACACGTATACCTTCTGTCTTATCAATTAAATAGTAATAACGTACAAACCTAATCATGTAGGAGACTAAGTTAGTGTTCACAATAAAAATGAAAAGATATATTACATAAAAAACTCTTTTTAAAATTTAGATAATAATTGTTAACTTTTAAACTAATAATGCCTAAATTTATTAATAATATATTTACCATTAGCACTAATAGTGTTAATATCTATATTAATAATTCTTATAATAATTTAATATGATGTATAATAATATTAATATGAACGGCTCTTTTTTTAATGTAACTGGAGATAATGTAACAGATAATCTAGATTCTCTTAATTCTACTGTAGATAATAGCATGTCGACTACAATATTGTTAGGTGTTATTTTTGTTTTTATATTTCTGTATATTATGATAAATTGTCTCACAGCGAATAAAGAATATACAAGATATTTGCAACAAAATGGACCAAGGCCTGATATTGAAATGGAATTAGACTTAATAATCCAAAGTGACAATAACAGTGTCCAACAAGATAATACAAGTCAAAAGACATCTGGATTTAGATTATATGGAGTATTTGATAGGTGATTTACATTCAATAACCTAACAGAAACTTTTAGTATTTATACTCTGTTAAGTTTTTTATCATCATTAATGCATTTATCCTATATTAACTTTACAGTTATAGATTGCATTATAAAACTTTATACACAATTTACCTTACCACAGAAGTAACAACCACAGTAATACGTCATTCCTACAAACATCTACTCAATGCTTACAACAAAAAAGATACCCTATACCACTATATAAAAAACCTTTGGTTGTCATAGACAATAATACATTTAATTATTTTTTTAACCTATTGTAATATATTTGTTTATCATGACTCACAGTGTTATCATCCATATAAATTTATAATAATCAAATACTATGCCTACTACACCTAGCTCTACTCCTGATACTAACAATGTAACAAGTAGTACAAATAACATTACCACTACAACAAATCCTCTTACTTCTACTATAAACAATCTTTTGTCTAGAGCTTGCACTTATATTGCAGATACTGTGACAGGTAATAATAGCACTACAACACAGACAACAACTCATACAACTACTGATACTTCTGCTACTACACAGCAAAATAGCAGCAGTGCTACTAGTATAGCGACAAGCGTTTACAACTATATTACAAATGCTGTGACAGGTAATAATAACGCTACAACACAGACAACGTCGAATCTTGTAACCACTCATACTACTACACAGCAAAGTGACAGTACTGCTATTACAGTGGGGGTGATAATTGCAGCTCTTTTTATCTTTGCATTTCTGTGGATATCTTTTTTGATTATGAACGAGCATTTGGAAAGAAATAGACGTCGCAGGAGAGCACAGACAAGATATTTGAGAGAGCATGGACCTCCCCCTGATATTGAACACACTGAATTAGATCTAGTTTCAATAACTCAAGAAAGTAACAGCAATCAAAATGAGGAGCCTACACCAGATAATACTGATTTGTTATTAATACACCAGCATCTAAATCCTAATCGTCATCAGAAGAATCCCGGATTTAGATTACATGGAGTATTTGATAGGTAATTTATATTTAATTCGGCCTTTTATCATTAATGCTGTTATTAAGTACTTTCTGTGATCAACAAATTATTTTGTACTTGAAGTCACAAAATAGAGTTACTGCATTATAGAA
>CDGH01000031.1 GCA_000825765.1 Ehrlichia minasensis
TTTATATGGCATACCAGCACCACAAGTAATACCATGAATTAACCCTCTTGCTTTTTCAAGCACACCATGAAGTACACGCTGCACACCTCCCATTTCCCATAGTACATTCATATGTATTCTTCCTAACCCTTTCGATATCTCATGAGCCATCTTAGCCTGACTAACTGCTGCATCAATGCTATAGTTTATTAATTCATTATGACGTTCTAATCTGGTTTTACCACGATATATCAAAGGAATATGCTCCCCATTATCATCAATTAATCTAGCGCATGCCCCAGAAAAAGTCCCCACAGCAGAAGCAGCAGCAAAAGCACCTGAACTTTTACCATCACTCACACCTATACCTTTACCACCTTCTATTATTGGCCAAACACTTTTTCCAGAAATTAATACCTTATTAATTTTTTTACGCAAATTTAAACCTTAATCCATTAACAATAACTATATACTTTCTACTATAGGTGAGAAAATTAATCTGTTACTTTTATCACCTTTTTCATAATTTAACAAGCAATATCAATATCACAATAAACCATTCAATTTCTCCTCTCTTATACGAAAAACGATAGATATTTATTATAAATTCCATATATCCTAACAAAAGAACTAGCAAATCCTAAATCCTTACTATTAGTCAATGATACCAAACTATTTTACTAGAATATAAATATTGCATATTATTACTGAGTATTAAATGTTAAAAACACCGCATAGATAATATTTTCAATCAACAAATATTATAACAAACATACTGTACAAAAGCTATCCAATATATTTTTCTGTACAGAAAAATATATTTGTAAATCAAAATTTGTAAAATTATTAGAAAAAACACTTTTTGAAAATTCTTCAAAGTTACTACAAATCATAATTCCCACATACCAATATTTTATTATATTTGTTGCTGTTATATCATTAACTGTATACACTATAACACATTAATTTCTTATTTTTTTTAAAGTCATGTCACCAAGTATTACACAGTTTAGAAATAACTTTACGATAATAACTGATACAATGCCACATGTAGAATCTGTATCTATTAATATTTGGATCAATGTTGGAAGCAGATACGAAAATACAAACATAACTGGCATATCACATTTCTTAGAACACATGGCTTTCAAAGGGACTAAAACTCGTACTGCACTTGATATAGCACAAACCTTTGATGACATCGGTGGAAATTTTAATGCACATACAGATAGAGAACATACTGTTTATCATGTAAAAACATTAAAAAGAGATATTAAAATAGCTATAGAAGTTCTTGCAGACATAATACTAAACTCACAATTTCCACAAGAAGAAATAGATAGAGAAAAAGGAGTAGTATTACAGGAAATATATCAAACTAATGATTCTCCTACTAGTATAATTTTTGATAAGTACATAGAGGCGGCTTACCCTAATCAAATATTTGGGAAATCCATTCTAGGTACTCCAGAATCAGTTACTAACCTTTCCAAAGAAGATCTCCAGACTTATATGAGTGAATATTATCATGCTGGAAACATGTTATTATCAGTAGCTGGGAACATCACACATGAAGAAGTCATTGATTTAGTATCCCAATATTTTTCTAAAATGAAAAAATCAGCACCTAAAACAGCAGCACCATCAGTTTACTATAGTGGAGAATATAGAGAAATAAGAAACCTAGAGCAAGTACATTTAGTCATAGGATTTCCTAGTGTTTCATATAAAGATGATCAGTTTTATACTGTACAAATTTTAGATTCAATATTAGGAAATGGCATGTCATCACGTCTTTTTCAAAAAATCCGTGAACAACTAGGATTAGTATACACAATATCATCTTTCAATTCCAGTTACAGTGATAATGGTATTTTCTCCATATACGCAGCAACAGATAAAAACAACTTAATTCAATTACTTACTACAATAGCTTCTGAAGTAAAAAACATTACCATAAATCTAGAAGAAAATGAGATCACAAGAGCAAAAGGTAAATTAATTTCTGAGATACTAATGTCAAGAGAAAGCACTACTGCACGTGCTGAATCGTTAGGATATTATTACTCTCACTATAACAGATACATTTTAAAAGAAGAACTCATAAAGAAAATTTCTGCAATTACACTTATAGATCTTCAAAATTGTATCCATAACTTATTAGGTAGCAATAATAAAATAACATTAGCAGCTATAGGCCAGATTGAGAATTTACCTTCTTATAGTGATATAGTGCAAATGTTTCATATATAACAGATGCAGTATTTAATACTTATAAAACTAAATAGGCTTATTATTAAGAAATTATTACAAAGTTTATACATGAGTATATCTATTCTTAGACATTAATTCGAAATACCATAGGGTTATATAGCTGTATTATGTATCTTTACTTCAAAATAAGTGGCAAGAACTATATGGCACTAAATTATACAGTAGAATATATTAACAGATTAATTATAACACAAACGCATCACACATCTTTATTGTAATTATATAACTCAAAGTTTATCATATATAAAATATAATGTATAATTGCAAACACTTGTATAAGGTTTACTACTAATAGATGCACTACGCATCCTATAAAATTATATTAATATAAGACTTTCACACACAATACATATATATCTGTAAATACTTAACTTAAAATTTTTATAGTTAAAAGTACACCTTGATACGTGCTTGATCAATTTTATTAATAGTTAAGATCTCCCACTAACTAGAGAATAATTTGGATGTAACATTATTAATTCATCAATTACTTCGGAAAAGCTTTCAATATCATGAGATTTATCATACTTCTTTCCATTAATAAAAAATACAGGAGTAGCATTTACTTGTAATTTTCTATTTGCAACAAATTTCTCTTGAATAATATAATTCATGATATCTTCATCACTAATGCATTTCTCAAACCTTTCATCACTTATATTACTAATCTTTGCAATATTGGATAACACACCTAAATCCTTATAGTTAGTCACTAGTGCTTCTATTGAACTAAATACGGCTCTAGCATAAGTAAAAAATCTATTAGCAGTATTGTAACACGTACCTAACATAGCAGCCTTTAATGAAATATAATCTAATGGAAAATTCCTAAAAATATACAGCACTTTTCCTGTTTTAATGTACTTACGCTCTAACTCTGGAAATACATTCAATGTAAAATATGCACAATGCATACAAGAAAACGAGGCGTATTCTATTATTACAACTGGAGCCTTTGTATTACCTACAAAACGATCATTAGGTAATAAACTTAATAATTCTTTAGCAGTAATATCGTCACTTAACTTAACAAGAGTATCAGAATAAAACTCTTCTATAAGCTCTTTCTGACTATCAGAACAAAAAGCAAAACTAAAAAAGGACACCACTGCTAACAAACAAAATAGCTTCCCTAGTATTAAAAATTTCATAATATAAAAAACCTGTAGTTAATTTAATTTAACTACAAATTACTACAAGTCGTCTTAAATCACAAATTAAATTATACTTAACAAAACTACTTTTCAGTATGTTGACCATTATCATTTTGTCCATCAGCATTCTGCTTTATTTGAGATTCATACATTGCCTTAAAGTCAACAACATCAAGCATTAACGGAGGAAATCCACCTGTAGCAGTAACCCTAGAAATCAATTCTCTAACAAATGGAAACAAAATACTTGGAGCAGAAACTAATAACATATCTCTCATATCTTGCTGGCTTAATTCCTCTTCATTGTTTGTATCACTATTTTCAATAGAAAACACACCACAATACTTAACCTCACAAATAAATGCTACTGTAGTACTAACACGAGCTTCAGCATTAACTTGCAGCGTAACTTCATACAATGGTTCTACTTTATTGTCTAAAGATTGCTCATTTTCTTGACCTTGTGCTTTTACTGGAAGACTTACAGAACTAACGTTAACAGAAATATTAATTTCAGGTGGAGTTTTACTAATCATTACAAAGATTTGAGGAGAATTTTGATTCTCAAACGAAAGATCCTTAATATATTGACCCTTAACTTTCAATTTATACGACATACTAATAAGCTCCAAAGTAAAATAATGTAATTAATTATTGATTAACGTACACTAAGCTATAATATTAATTGAGTATACATAGTATATACTTTTGTCAATAAAAATTAGGATTATATGGTTGAATTAGCAATATATGCATTGTTAGCAGCATTCATTTTTTTCCGATTATACAACTCTCTTGGAAAAACTTCAGGACTACAACCAAACAACTACTCACAAACTATAAGCATGGTAGTAGAAGACACACAAGAATACGATGATGTTGAAGTTGAAATAGAATCCGTAATGGATACTTGTGATAAAAATGAAAAATCAATAATCAATCAAATCAAAAAGAAAGATAAAGAATTTTCACTCAAACATTTCATGAACGGATCAATAAAGGCATTTGAAATCATAATAAAGGCCTTTAATGAAGGTAATGTACATATATTGTCTATGCTATTAGATGCCAATTTATATAACTCATTTTCAGAAGAAATAGAAAATAGAAAAAAGCTCAATCATGTATATGAAGATATCATTGTATCAGTAATATCTCATAAAATAATAAAACTAGATCTTTCAGGAAACATTGCATACATCACAGTAAAGTTTATCACTGAACAAATAAACTTCGTAAAAGACAAAGATGATAATGTAATACAAGGCAGCACATCAAAGATCAATAAGATTGAAGATGTATGGACTTTCAGGAAGGATATTACACTTTCCAATAAAAAATGGTACCTTAATGCTATTCAATCATAATAATTCCAACTAGACTTTAACAGTCTATATAAAAAATCTATACATCACTAATCAATTTGTTAAGTTTACAAATACATAAAAAACAAGACTCACATGCTGCAAATTCATATAACTTAAAATACCTTTAAAAATAGCACCTTTGTCATTCAACAAGCAGAATAATCTTAAACAAACCTGACATATAGTTCACACAAAAACTGACTAATATTAATCCATCTTTTTAATTTATTAAGCTCACACTATCCACACAAATTTATGTCACCTACAATATCTTGATTATTTTCAGACATTAAGATTTTACAATTGTTAATTATATGGTATGGCAACAATGTGAATTTTTTCTAACAATACCATAAAAATCATTTCTGACACTATAATAAACAGCCAAATTTATACTATTCTTAAAAAGAGAAATCATGACTCATTAATATCAATAATAAATGTAACATTAGGATACATATTAATGACAAAATAATTTAATAACACACCGATACAATTTGCCTATAAAACCTGAAGTTAACAAAGCAATACACAGTATACAAAACTGTCTACACTCACATTACTGAGGTACCCACCATAATTAAATGCTGTTTTAAATACACAGCAGAGATAGATAATAATTCATAACAGATTACTACAAAATAACATGAAAACATATATGCAATAACAACTTCTTTCATGATCATAAACATACAAAATTAAGTATTCAGAACTACATTTAATTCACAATAAATGGAAAGAATAATTACAATACATTATTAGATCAACACAGATACCACATTTACACTTAAGACTGCACTACGCAAAACTAAGAGCATAAACAAACAAATTCAAGTCACAGCATGACATTATTAGCTTTATCTATCAATTAAGTAAATCATAACTAATACGTATGTTAAATAGCACAGCTCAAGTACTGTTAACAAGTTCTATACTTTAAGTAGGAAAATACAGTTATACATAACTCCTATATTTTATTATAGACAAAATTACATACAACTGTATTTGTAGATAGTTACCTACTCTCCTTACTTGTATATTTAAGATATATAAATCCTATAATTCCTATTAACAGACCGCCAGGAATAAATAACATAGATTTCAGCATCAATGCTTTAGTATACACTGGCTCTGAATCTATAATTTTGCCATCCCACAATATATCTATTACACAAGATATAGCAGTATGGAAGAAATAACCGAAAGCCATAGCTATCATGTTATTTACAGCAGTAGCTAACGCAACTACACTATCATTAACATAACTTAACACCTTACAAGTTGTGATGATCTGATATGCTGAAAAGAAGCCTATAAGGAAGAATAATAGTGTGACCAATACAGCATTTGAGCTATTGATATACAATATTAAGAAAGAGATCAGCATACCAAAACCGCAAATGATAAGCAAATTCCAGCCATTAAATGACATGCTCTCTAACATATAAGGTAAAATAAATGCACCGAAGCACACACCAATGAATATTGTAGATGGAAGTAAAGCAGATGTTTCTTTATCCATATTACCTACCACTCTTAAAAACGAAGTTACCCATCCATCAGCAAAACCTTCCAAAGGTCCTATCATGAAACCAGCAAGCAAGCTGATTATAATAATGTACTTATTACATACAACCAACTTAACATTACTCAAGATGCTATTACCAGCTTCATCAATACCACTCTTATCATAAGGCAAAATAAAGATGTATAACAGCAATGCCATCACAGCACCCATAGCAATAAATATGAGGAATAAAGTTTCCCATCCCACTTTATCCAATAAAGATAAAACTGGCAACCCACCATACATTGCACCTAATAGTCCTATTATAATAGAAATACCAGACATTCTAGCAAATCTATTATTATAATACATATTAGCAACCTTAAAAAGGCCAAGTGCAGATCCAGCTGAACCGATACCTGTTACTATTCTCCCAATTTGGGCAAATAGCCACACATCAGATATTAACAATGGTACCAACCCAATAAATGTCAAAACAGCACAAACTGGTAATACTATTCTGGGGCCATATTTATCTAAAAAAATACCTATCGGTATATGTGCTAACGTGTATCCAATATAATACAATCCAGAGAACTGACCAAATGCTATAGCACTAATTTTAAATTTTTCTATAGATATAGATGCAATAACATTAGGAAGTACTCTCAATATATATTGATATGCATAAAATATTGATACTAAAAACCATGCTAAAAATTTTCTACTCAAAACATCACCTATAATTAATTTAAAAACGTTAAACTTAGTAAAGCTATAAAAAAACAAGACTCACATGCTATTCACAATTTATGACATTTGCAATACCTTTATTATTTTCAGATGTATAAGATTGATACCATCAACATCACAAATCTCATTGTTATCAGTAACTATATGGCAACGATGTGGATTCTTTTCAACAATATTATAAAAACCACTCCTTACCCTATAATAAAACTCTAGTTCAACAAATTCATATCCATTCTTACAAGATCTAGATAATGACTCATGAACATCAACATCAATAACAAATGTAATATCAGGGTACATATCAACAACAAGATCATTCAACTGACATATCAAATTACAATCAATTCCTTGGCCATAACCTTGATATGCAATTGTTGAATCAATAAATCTATCACAAATGACTATTTTTTTTTGTACTAAAGAAGGTCTTATTACTTTCATAAAATGTTCTCTACGCATAGCAATAAAAAACAATAATTCCGATAGATTATCTAAACCTTTAGTTTGAAATAATAAGTCACGCACTGTCTCATTTAATAAAGTGCCTCCCGGTTCTCTAGTCAACACAACATTGTTAACACCATATATCTTAGATAGATACTCTGTTAACAATCGTGACTGAGTAGTTTTACCAGAACCATCTATACCTTCAAAAGTAATGAACATAATAATCAATTAACCTTATTTAGATAAAAACACTTTATTATTTTATTAATTGAGTAATATGCAAGTAAGAATACCTAAGTTATTTACATTTATATAAAGCTAAATATGAATATACCAGTTTTTTACTACATTCACGCAAGCATCATAGAGAAGATTTTATCAATATAAAAAAACCTATCAACTAAGGTAGCAATGCACAAAAAACTACAATGAAAAATAACAAAGGATAGTTACAAGCATATACCACATTCTACGCATCAACAAAATCGGCATTTACAGCAAAATGCTGCACTATGGAATCAATACAACTTGCCGTGTTAACACTAACAGCAGAAACATTTGGATTAATCCTTTTCACCAAACCAGATAGCGTAGTACCAGCACCAACCTCAATAAAACACGTACATCCTTGCTTTATCACATACAAAATACTTTCACGCCAACGAACTCTATTTACTAGCTGTTTAGCTATTAAATCTTTAATCATGAGACAATCAGTATATTCTGTCGCAGATACATTAGATACAACTTTGACTAACGGCATTTTCATATCTTCAATACGCTCAATAAATTCCTGTAATTTACCACATGCAGAGTTCATCAATGATGAATGGAACGGTCCACTGACTTGTAACTTTATAACTTTTTTTATACCAGTATCTTTTATTAAGTCTGGTAATTGCTCAAGAGCTGCTTTAACACCACTAACAACAACTTGACCATCACAGTTATCATTAGCAATTTCACAAACCCCATACTCTTGCGCCATTTTTACAACATTTTCTACATCCTTTAAGCTTCCACCTATTAATGCAGACATTCCACCATATCCTAGGGGTACCGCATCATACATAGCTTGGCTTCTTACCAGCAGAAGTTGTGTAACCTCATACAAAGTTAATGCGCCAGACGCACATAATGCTACACATTCACCTACTGAATGTCCTGCCATGTACTTTACCTTATTAAACAAATGTATTGGCTTACCTAGAACATACTCTATAGCACGCAATGTTGCTATAGAAGTGACCATTAATGCCAATTGCGCATTATCAGTTGAAGTTAAATTTTCGATAGAACCTTCGAACATTATTTTTGATAATTTTTTATTCAATATGTCATCCACTTCATGAAAGACATAACGAGCAACAGCAAAGTTGTCATATACATCTTTCCCCATAGATACAAACTGAGAGCCCTGACCAGGGAACATCAAAATCATCGTATATATCCTCGATTATCTACCAGCTATATAATATCCTGTTATAGTAAATTAGTCAAAAGAATTTACGTATCATTAAAGTCCCTCAATATAATTGACAAACGACACGTATAAATGCTACAAACATAGGTTACAATACTTAGTTACAAATATTTGAAAAGGTTTACAGAATGAAAAAAGGGATACATCCAGAAGTCAATGATATATTGACTATATTCACTAACGGAGAAGAAAGAAAAATGAAGTCCACCTTAGGTAAAAAGGGAGAATTAATAAAAATTCACCTAGAAAGTGACTGCTTTAACCACCCAGCGTGGAATCCAAGTTTGAGGACTGTTAGCAAAAAAAATAGTAAAGCTGCAAAATTTATGAGTAAATTTGGTGATCTAGATTTATAAAATTAATTCATACGCGTGTTTTTCTTGTAATTGCACATGAGTAAATACAAAAACATTGGATATCTGTTCTTTGATGGTTTTGATGAGAGTGCAGCTCTTGCTTTAGAGAAGCAATATGGTTTTATAGATATCAAAAAAAATGAAAATGCAATTATTGATTTACTTGTAGTAATAGGTGGTGATGGACTTATGCTTCATAGCTTACATAACTACATAGTCAATAAATATAATAACATACCAGTTTATGGTATCAACTATGGTACTGTAGGCTTTTTATTAAATCAATATTCAGATCATAACCTTATAGATCGTATTAATCAATCTGTCTCAACACAATTAACAGTGTTAAACATGATTGCTATCGATACTGATAAAAATCAGCATAATGCTATTGCTATAAACGAAGTTTCCTTATTTCGCAGTACTCATCAAGCTGCAAATCTACAAATAAAAATCAATAGCAGACTAGTAATGGAAAAACTAGTATCAGATGGTATATTAGTGTCAACACCAGCTGGCAGCACAGCTTATAATTTTTCTGCAGGAGGATCTATATTACCTTTAAGTTCCAATGTTTTATCCTTAACTGCAATCAATTCATTCAGACCAAGACGTTGGAGAGGGGCTATATTAACAAATTCCACAATAATAGAAATAGATGTTATTAACCCAAAAGTACGTTCTGTATCAGCAGTTGCTGACTATACAGAATTTCATAATATTACAAACATCAAGATAAAAAAAGATAATGATATCACTATTACACTACTGTTTGATAAAGGACACAATTTAGAGGAAAGAATTATTAATGAACAATTCTCTGCTTAAGTATATAGATAACTATTGGAAGCACTTTAAGTAAGAAAACTCTTATATCAGATTTACTTATTATGTCAACAACCAGATATGGTAATACGTAACAATTAGATTTTTAGTAATATTATTGCAAGAATAATTAAAAATTAATATACTCTATGAGAAATCTTTTACGGCAAATAAAGTGGAACTCTCTTATTCCTTCGACGATATATTAATCATTCCATCAGCGTCCGACATATTGCCTGCAGAAACAGATGTTACAACTTACATAACAAATGAAATAGAGCTAAAAATTCCTCTTATTTCTGCAGCAATGGACACAGTGACAGAAGCAAAACTTGCTATAGCATTAGCACAACACGGAGGTATAGGTTGCATACATAAAAATCTATCTATAGATAAACAGCTGCTTGAAGTCAGGAAAGTAAAAAAATATGAAAGTTGGATAGTATACAACCCAATTGCAGTTTCTCCTGATGATAGTTTAGCAGTAGCACTTTCAATAATGGAAGAATATAGCTATTCCGGAATACCAGTAGTAACAGATACAGAAAATGGTAAACTTCTAGTTGGCATATTAACAAATCGTGATGTAAGGTTTATTGAAGATAAAGGCTGTAAAGTAGCTGATATAATGACTAAAGACCACTTGATCACAGTTCCAGAAGGCATAGAGCGATCAGATGCAATAAAACTACTACACCAATACAGGAAAGAAAGACTTATAGTAGTAGACAACAATTATTGTTGCGTTGGTCTTATTACAGTAAAAGACATAGAAAAATTCAATCAATTCCCAAACTCATGCAAAGACAGCGGTGCAAGGTTAAGAGTAGCAGCTGCAGTAGGAACCGGTACAAAAGATGGAATAGAAAGAGCTGAAGCATTAATTGCAGAAGATGTTGACATAATAGTTGTAGACACAGCCCATGGACATTCTGAGAGAGTTTTAACAACAGTCAAAGAGATCAGGTCCGTATTTCCACATGCTCAAATAATTGGAGGGAACGTTGCAACAGCAGAAGGAACCCAAGCATTAATTGAAGCAGGAGTAGATGCTGTTAAAGTAGGGATAGGGCCAGGTTCAATTTGTACAACAAGAATCGTAACTGGGGTAGGTGTACCACAGTTCTCAGCAATTCTAAATTCTGCAAATGCATGTAAAAATAAAAAAATTAAAGTCATTGCTGATGGAGGCATTAAATATTCTGGAGATATAGCAAAATCCATAGCAGCAGGAGCAGATGTTGTAATGATAGGTTCTATTTTCGCTGGCACAGATGAAAGTCCAGGTGAAATTATAATCTACAATGGACGTGCATATAAGTCATACAGAGGCATGGGATCAGTTGGAGCGATGAAACACGGATCCGCAAGTCGTTATTTTCAGGAAAATAATCATAAATTTATTCCAGAAGGCATAGAAGGCAGAGTTCCTCTTAAAGGGCCAGTTGCAGGAGTAATACATCAATTAGTAGGCGGATTAAAATCTGCAATGGGATACACAGGCAACAGAAATATAAGTGATATGAAAACAAAATGTAAATTTACTAGTATCACGTCAGCAGGGTTACGCGAAAGCCACGTTCATGATGTAATCATCACTAGAGAGGCATCAAACTATGATCCACTAACATAACAATAAATATTCAAACCCAATGTATTCTGAAAAAACATCGAAACTAAACTAACTGTTACATATTAACATCATTTTCACAATACAATCATTATTACTACGACTTTACTACACACAAACAAAATACTACAACTTTAAGCTAACGAGCACATACAAAAAACATTTAAACAAAGTGACTATTATTATATCAGTAATATAACATTCACAACTCAATAACTATCCAAAAACATGAAATCATTATCTACTCATATGAATAGTCAAGATATCAAAATCACTATTGAAAAGCACCAATTGATGCAAAAGATTGAATATGCTAACTAAACCTTCACAACAGAATAACATTACAAAATTATTTAGGAATTGATTTATAAAGCATCACTACAGACATATCAAACTTTCACGTTGCAATTAAGATATAACTAATCCTAAATCATGATTAAAACTTACAGATAATAAAAAATGTGAAAAATATTTGGGCATAAATATACATCCATTAGTGCCGCACCAGCAGAAATTTCATAATGCAAATGCATAGAAAAACATCAAATCACAACCCTAAACATAATAATCAATGTATAATAACCTACTCCCAAATGAAATAAAACTTATTGTTGATAACATCACACACCAGCAATGCTAAACTATAGTTTTCACCTAACCCTCTACTGTGTAATACAAAAGTTAAAAAAATTTTTAGATGTTTACAAATTCTTATTCAAAAAATCTTTCAAAAGTAAATTATACTATTTTTTTCACAACCTATACAAGACACTCACAAAAATTAAATATTTTAGATAAGCACATAAAGAATTACTGAACTCTCAAAATAATATAATTCATTATTACCACAAAAAAGATTTTTTTAACAAAACTTATATTTACTTATAACATTCTAAACACTATAAAAAACCAAACATACACATTAACAAGTGAAAAAAGTGTTTAGGATGTACTTATAATTATTTATAAGTTTCAAACAAAGATTTTAGAAAACTAAATTTTACCTGGCATTGATTAGAAGAATATTTTAAAATCAAACTTTATTAAAACTAAAACTTAAGTAAATTAGTAAAAAAGTTTTCAAATTTTATAATCTAAGATTTTCTTAAAAAACATATTTCACAAATGAACTGTATATGACATTTATTACAACACCTTAAAATAAAAAACTTTTAACTATACTAATGAATATTATCTAACACACCTTTACAAAAAGAATCATTGTAATAAAAGCCTATAATCGTGCTTAACAAAACATACCATAACAAGGCATAACACAAAAATAAAATACAAACAATAGAAGTAACAAATCAAATACGAGCAACAATTATGTAC
The DNA here is from genome assembly GCA_000825765.1 of Ehrlichia minasensis. Lineage (GTDB taxonomy): Bacteria > Pseudomonadota > Alphaproteobacteria > Rickettsiales > Anaplasmataceae > Ehrlichia > Ehrlichia minasensis. The sequence continues at coordinate 13,111 of CDGH01000031.1, forward strand.
TCATATGATAAAATGAAATTTAAAATTAAATAACATAAGGTAAACATTAACAACATCACCTTAAAAGCAAAATACTAAGCTATAGTAAAATAATTATTAAGAATAGAGAAGTAAGCAAAAAAGATAATTACATAAAAGCCAACAAAGGATTTATAGCTTAACAAGGGTGGCAGTGACTTACTCTCCCATGCCTTAAGACAAAGTACCATCAGCGCTAGAAGGCTTAACTTCCAGGTTCGAAATGTAAGCTGGGTGTACCACTTCTGCTATTACCACCAACCCAATTAAACTATAAACCACAAATAAGCAAAAAGATGAGCTTGCAGTTTTAACACTACATATATTTACAAAATAAGTAAATCAATTGGGCTATTAGTACTGGTTAGCTACATATGTTACCATACTTACACACCCAGCCTATCAACGTGATGGTCTTTCACGGCCCTAATGGGGAAATCTAATCTTAAGGAAGGTTTCTTACTTAGATGCTTTCAGTAATTATCCTATCCATACTTAGCTACCCAGCGATGCTGTTGGCACAACAACTGGTACACCAGAGGTATGTCCAACTCGGTCCTCTCGTACTAGAGTCAGATCCTCTCAAATTTCCAAACGCCCACGGAAGATAGAAACCGAACTGTCTCACGACGTTCTAAACCCAACTCACGTATCACTTTAATCGGCGAACAGCCGAACCCTTGGGACCTACTTCAGCCCCAGGATGTGATGAGTCGACATCGAGGTGCCAAACGGTGTCGTCGATATGAACTCTTAGACACCATAAGCCTGTTATCCCCGGCGTACCTTTTATCCGTTGAGCGATGACCCTTCCATGCGGAATCACCGGATCACTATGACCGACTTTCGTCTCTGTTCGGCCTGTCGGCCTCACAGTCAGGCAAGCTTATGCCATTGTACTATAAAAGCTGATTTCTGACCAGCTCTAGCTTACCATCGCACGCCTCCGTTACTCTTTAGGAGGCGACCGCCCCAGTCAAACTACCCACCATACAATGTCCTAACCCCAGATTCTATGGGGCATAGTTAGATATCAAAAATGTAAAGAGTGGTATCTCAAGGTCAACTCCACTAAAGCTGGCGCTCTAGCTTCAAAGTTTCCCACTTATCCTGCACATCACATCCCTAACATCAATGTAAAGCTATAGTAAAGGTGCACGGGGTCTCTTCGTCTACCCGCGGGTACCCCGCATCAGCACGGGGAATTCAATTTCGCTGAGTCGATGTTGGAGACAGTGGGGAAATCGTTACGCCATTCGTGCGGGTCGGAACTTACCCGACAAGGAATTTCGCTACCTTAGGACCGTCAGTTTTACGGCCGCCGTTTACTGGGGCTTCGACTTGGAGCTTGCACCCCTCATGTTAACCTTCCAGCACCGGGCAGGCGTCAGACCCTATACTTCCACTTACGTGTTTGCAGAGTCCTGTGTTTTTAGTAAACAGTCGCTACCCCCTATTCTGTGCCACCTACACATGGTTGCCCACATATAGGCCACCCTTCTCCCTAAGTTACAGGTGTAATTTGCCGAGTTCCTTCAACATCGTTCTCTCAATCGCCTTAGTATACTCTACCTACCTACCAGTGTCGGTTTACGGTACGGACTTATAAACTTAAGCGCTATTTCCTGGGATCTCTTCAAAGCATGAGCCAATCCAATAAGGCCCATACTAACACAAAATCCGTCACGCTTAAAAGGTTCAGGAATATTAACCTGATTTCCATCGACTACTCCTTTACGGCCTCGCCTTAGGATCCGACTAACCCTGCGCAGATTGACTTAACACAGGAAACCTTAGGTTTTCGGCGAGAGTGGCTTTCACACTCTTTTACGCTACTCATGTCAGCATTCTCACTTTTGATACCTCCAGCAGCCCTCACGGACTACCTTCACAGGCTTACAAAACGCTCCGCTACCAGACCTAACTTTCATTAGGAATTCGCGTCTTCGGCATATGGCTTGAGCCCCGTTACATCTTCGGCGCAAGAAAACTTATTTAGACAAGTGAGCTGTTACGCTTTCTTTAAAGGATGGCTGCTTCTAAGCCAACCTACTAGCTGTATTGGTCTTCTCACTTCCTTCCACACTTAGCCATAATTTCGGGACCTTAGACGGCGATCTGGGCTGTTTCCCTTTCCACTACGGACTTAGCACCCATAGTGTGTCTGCTGTATAACTACTTATTGGTATTCGGAGTTTGATTGGATTTGGTAAGAGGATGAGTCTCCCTAGTCCATTCAGTGCTCTACCCCCAAAAGTATATAGTACAACGCTCTACCTCAATAGATTTCGCGGAGAACCAGCTATTTCCAAGTTTGATTGGCCTTTCACCCCTAACCACAACTCATCCAATACTATTGCAACAGTAACAGGTTCGGTCCTCCAATGTATTTTACTACACCTTCAACCTGGCCATGGTTAGATCACTTGGTTTCGGGTCTAATCCATTAAACTAAACGCCCTATTCAGACTCGCTTTCGCTGTGCCTACACCTAACGGCTTAAGCTTGCTTAATAGATTAACTCGCTGACCCATTATGCAAAAGGTACGCTGTCACCCTAATACATACAGTATGAGATTGCTCTCAAAATGTAAGTATAAGGCTCCAACTGGTTGTAAGCATTCGATTTCAGGGTCTATTTCACTCCCCTCCCGGGGTTCTTTTCACCTTTCCCTCACGGTACTTGTCCACTATCGGTCGTTAAGGAGTACTTAGGCTTGGAGGATGGTCCCCCCATCTTCAAACAGGATTTCACGTGTCCCGCCCTACTCAAGGATCTATAATCTTTTTACTTATACTGGGCTATCACCATCTATGGCTACTCTTTCCAAAGTATTCTAATTTTTAACTATAAACCACTGGCCTGATCCGCGTTCGCTCGTCACTACTAACGGAGTCTCTTTTGATTTCCTTTCCTCTAGCTACTGAGATATTTCAGTTCACCAGGTTTGCTTTACATATCTATGTATTCAATATGCAATAATCAATAAATTGATTAGGTTTCCCCATTCAGAAATCTGCGGATCAAAATTCGTCTGACAATTCCCCGCAGCTTATCGCAGCCTACCACGTCTTTCATCGCCTCTTAACGCCAAGGCATCCATCAAATGCTCTTTATTATTTACTCATTTGCTATATATGCAGTATTAAAACTACATTTATTTATTATACTCTTAGCTAATTGAATTGATTGATGATTAATATCATCAACCTTACCATTTAATTAATCTTTTTGCTTACTTGTCAACCAACAAGATACATAACACAATATGTATCCCATGAGATATAATTTTTAACGACATATTCATCTTATGTCAACACTTATTTTTTATTATTTGCATCTTATTTTAAAAATGAATAAAAAAATATCATAACCACATGTCAATTTATACTTACAAACTATGATACCTTATACACTTAATATAAGTCAACTCAAAGAAAAATTTACAATGTGCTATTATCATTTTAATAGCACTAGCAATAATTATTTAATATGTGTACATGGCATAACGAGAAACGCTAGGGATTTTGATTACTTAGCAAATGCTCTATCATCCAATTATAAAATCATCTGTCCAGATATTGTAGGAAGAGGTAAAAGTTCATGGTTACAAGACTATCAATTGTACACTTACTCAACCTACTGTAAGAGTATAGTCTATCTACTTAGACATCTAAAAATTGATAGGGTAGACTTTTTAGGCACATCAATGGGTGGAATAATAGGAATGTATTTAGCTGCGTACTTCCCTCATTTAATCAATAAACTCATTATTAATGATGTAGGACCATCTATCAGAACATCAACTTTAAAAAAAATTTCTCAACACATAAATATTAACCCAACATTTAACACAATTGACGAAGCAGCAGTATATATAAAAAATTTACTAACTAACTTTGGCATCAAGCAAGAAAATCACTGGCAACATATCATTACGCATAGCATTACACAAAATACTAATAATACTTACTCATTAGCATCAGATCCTAAAATAGGTCTAGCTTTAAATGAAGACATCAGTAAGATAAAGAGTGATACATGGAATATATGGAACACATGGGACAAAATACAGAGCAAAATATTAGTTATACACGGAAGTTTGTCAGGTGTTTTAACACATAGTACATTAAAAAAAATGCTACTCTCAAAACAAAATATTGATTCCATAGAGTATCGTGACATAGGCCATGCACCAGCATTAATGGATGACTATCAAATACAGGATATAAAAAATTGGTTGTTAAGTTAGCGTAACACAGTAAATTATATAATATATTGTAAGTAGATTAACAATTATTTTAATCATTAACACTTATCATAAATTATTAGTGCAATTACATTAATAAATATACACATTTAACACATAATTAGTTGTTGCGGTGTATTAATAAATAAGTTAGCAATATTTTGATATAAAATAAACTGATAAATATATCACGTATTAAGTTCATCACATTTTAGGTAATACATGACAAAAAAACATTCTAATAACTTAACAAATGAACAGCTAATAAATTGCTATTACAGTATGCTATTAATGCGTAGATTTGAAGAAAAGTCTGGTCAGCTCTATGGTATGGGTCTGATAGGAGGTTTTTGTCACTTATACATAGGGCAAGAAGCTATAGCAGCAGGTATACAAAATGCTATTACAGAAGGAGATGCTATTATTACTAGTTACAGAGACCATGGATTCATGCTTTCCGTAGGAACAGATCCAAAATATGTAATGGCAGAATTAATGGGCAAAAGCACAGGGTGCTCAAAAGGCAAAGGCGGATCAATGCATATGTTCAATATAGAGAAGAATTTTTTTGGAGGTCATGGCATTGTTGCCGCACAAGTACCAATAGGCACAGGTATTGCACTTGCAAATAAATATAAGAAAAATAATAACGTTGTATTTACATGTTTTGGAGATGGTGCAGTTAACCAAGGCCAAGTTTACGAAGCTTTTAATATTGCTGCACTATGGAAACTACCAGTAATATATGTTATAGAGAACAATGAATATGCAATGGGTACATCTGTATCTAGATCATCTTATATAACAGATTTATATAAAAAAGGCGAAAGTTTTGGTATACCAGGATATCAAGTAGATGGTATGAATTTATTTGCTGTAACACAAGCTGCAATTGATGCAGCAAACCACTGCAGATCAAACAATGGTCCAATACTATTAGAAATGAAAACTTATCGTTACAGAGGACATTCCATGTCAGACCCAGCAAAATATAGATCAAAGCAAGAAGTAGAAGAAATAAAAGAAAATAAAGATCCAATTACTCACTTAAAAAATTATTTAATATCTAACAATATTGTATCTGATGAAGCATGTAATAAATATGATAAAGAAATACGCAATATAGTCAAAGAAGCTGTAGATTTTTCACAGAATAGTAGTGAGCCTGACATTAATACGCTGTATACCGATATATATCAAAACTAATATATGTCAAATATATTTACAACTTGCATTATACTATGTATTAGACAAGTATAACTAAGGTTGTTGTACTCTTTGATAATTTCAAAACTTTTTAAATAGATTATCAAGTAATGTAAAGCACTGTTTTACTACAAATCACTGAAGTAAGTGTGGGTTAGAAGACTAATAAAGCTGAATAATTTGCAATAGTGCAACAATAAGCTTAAATCACAACAATATATTGTTTTCAACAACTCATTACAAAATTTATCTAATGCACATTTATTACTAATTTTTAACAATTATAAAATGCTAATATAACATTTAAGTAAGTCATGGTTTATAACACATTGTTAGCTTAAATTAAGAGTACTAACTCGTAACAACTTAATAGAAAACTGCCTAATACTAACCGTCACTAACTATTTAGTAATACAGAACAATGATATTATCAGCTTAAAACAGCAACATTTTAAATACATTGTCTGAGATAACTCACTCAAAATTAGTCAAACGTAGAATAATGAACATAATACCAAATTTAAAGTAATCCTTTAAACACATTGCTAATCTAGATTACAGAGTATTAATAATTTAATCAGCAAGTTTATCTAAACAGGGTTATTAATCATACAAAACACTTCACTAAGATTAACACACAAACAATCTTCCATAGTAATTTTATCAATTTTTAACATGCGTATTTTATGATTTTACATACTAAATTTGCATAGACTTGTTGCAAGTTGTAAGATTAATGTTACAATGAGACGTTGTATATTTTACTACATACACAGATGAGAAACACAGCAATAGTTTTTGTCTTGATTTTATTTAATAGTACAATTTGTTTTGCTAAACAAGAAGTACGGTCTATAGCACAGGACAATCACATCAAAGTTATGACTTACAATCCTCATGCTATACATAAATACACAGGGTTTTACGGGTATCAGTCTAGCATACTATTTGAAGAAGGCGAGAGCATAGATACTATATCTATGGGCGATTCAACTGGATGGCAATTAATGCCAAAAGGTAATAGGTTATTTATTAAACCTGTAGCCGATAAGGCAGACACAAATGCAACTATTATTACAAACAAGCGTGTATACTATTTCGAATTTTTTGCAGAAGAAGCAAAAGGATTGGATGATCCAAGATTAGCTTATGAAGTTAGGTTTCTATATTCTTCCACTGAAAATCTTGTTGGAGAAGATAGTTCAGGTATGATATTCCCAGTTAGTCAGCCTGCAATTCCAGACTTAACTGATACTGAAGTTGCCAAAAAAGGGTTGAATTTTGATTATCTAGTATCACATAATAGAGGAAGTCAGAGAATTGTACCACTTAAGATTTTTGATGATAATCAGTTTACTTACATGCAGTTTGCACATATTAATGCAGATCTACCTTCAATCTTTACTGTAGACTCTGAAGGATATGAGTCATTGATTAACTTTAGAGTATCTGGCGATTATGTGATTATTGAACGAGTTAGTGATGTATTCACTTTACGTTACGGTTCAGATACAGTGTGTGTATTTAACAATAAATATAAGAGAAAAAGTAGAGATTCACAATAAGGATATAATATATTGAGAATATTATTTAAGGTAATTGTGATACAGTAACAATAGTATCATCAAATAAGTATCAAAACCACTTATTTGCCCTAAATCTGTTTATTTGTATTATAAAATAACATGCTCACTTAAGATATTATGAACAACTTCTAAAATGTTTACATAATGTATGCTTATTCAATGCAGCAACAATAGATTTATTCAAATCAAGTAATGACTTGTTAAATTAGGAAAGTTGATTATTTGCATAAGAATATATACATCTGAATTGTCAAAACTATGCTATTTAACATTTAAAAATACTTTATATAAAACCCAACAAAATATTTTCACATGCACATTAACTCAATAAATTATAGAATACATATTTTAAACAATATTTTTTATCATTATTCTTGCGATAATTTACAACTGTTTTACAATATTGGTAAATTTTATAAGCATGGTATCGTAATGATCGAGCAAATTAGTGATAGTGATTTCCACAATAAGGTTATATCTTGCAATAAAGATATGCTAATTTTAGTGGATTTTTGGGCTCCATGGTGTGGACCTTGTAAGACTTTAGAGCCACAACTTGAAAAGTTAGCACAGCAGTACGCCGAACAGGTAAAAATATACAAGTTGAGCATTGAAGATAACCAAGATGTTGCTATTCAGTATGGAGTCAGTGCAGTACCAACTATTTTGATGTTTAAAAAAGGAAAAAAGCTATCACAAGTTATTGGAGCTGACATTTCAAAGATAATAAATGAATTAAACAGTCACATTTAAAGAGCTATAGGTCAAAAGTTTTATTTGATTTTTTTATCATCATGCCGTCCTTTGTATCTATTTATTAGGTATATATTTACTGATATATCAATATCACTAATTGCAATAAGATTTTAAGTAATCAAAGATTAAACCTGTTTGAGTACACTATAATAAGATATTACTAATATTAGAATATTTTTTCTAAAATCTGGTACATTGTGTTTTGTTTAAGCTCTATACAACATCGCTGCCACTATTCAAAGCTAGCAAGTGTAGTATGTAATAATTTGACATTCACATCCATTATCTATCTTATTAGGACCACAGATTTATAAGTAGCAGCAAATATTTATATTAAACAATTTTTATCAAATGACAAATCTATCTTACGCTTAAGTATGCACCAGCATAAATCACAAGTAATATCCTTAATTCAAATAGCTTTTTAATATTAAAGTGCATTATCTCCAATATAATTTATCAGAAAATTGCACAGATACTCACAACTCAGAAAAATACTTATACAAATAATCTGCAAATGATATACCTATCTTAAGCTTAAGTATGTAATAGCATAAATCATAAATAATATCTTTAATTTAGATAATTCTTCAATCCCAAGTACATTACCATCAATACAGGTTACCAGTAAATTGAGTATATATGTTATAACCTAGAAATATGGATTTACTCTTCTTAAACTCAAACTTGTCTTAGAACAAATCACACTCAGTATATTTAAAATTTTTTAGACAGTTTTTAATAATATGAAAGTAAAACGTATCACCACAAATATATGTTACTGCTTGAAAATTAGCATACTACATACAAATATCCTACCATCAGTTCAAGTGCATTTCAGAATAAAGCATAATCATTACTATTAAAATATTTTAGATAGTTTTCTAATACTAAGTAAAGTGTACTATTACAACACCGATCATCTGACAATTAGCAAATTGTTACTATATCAGTGTAAGGAAGTTAGTAGAAACACTGTGAGTAATGACAACAAATATAGAATATGCGCGGTTCATAACTAAAAATCAGAATACTTTTAAAATAGTAGCCATAGACGGTAATAGCACAATATAAGTAAAAAAATTACACAATTGCAGAGTGCAAAACCTGAAACCTACAATATACCAAATTCTTTAAATTAATCACTAATCCATGAGACAGCAGCAAACTAAGCATCAACAATAATAAGGCACTAGCAAATCTCTAGTTTAATGCTCAGTTACAAAATTATAAATATCATTGACATTGCACCATCAGGATTCATTAACTCATACACTACAGCTACTGGAGCTAATCCTGTATTTTGCAATTTCAACACTTGCTTCTGTATATCCAGATTTCTCAAACATTCCACCTTTTTTAACAACAATAGGAAAAGTATGTTCCACAAAATCATCAGCACTATTCAAAATTTGCAGACAGCGTTGCATGATAACATATTACCTGCCTTTTAAACTCAAATCATATACATAATTAATCACTAATCTGTGAGATGGTAGTAAATTAAACATTAACAATAATAAATGCACTAGCAAATCTCTAGTCTAATGCTCAGTTACAAAATTATAAATATCATTGACATTGCACCATCAAGATTCATTAACTAATACACTACAGCTACTGGAGCTAATCCTGTATTTGCAATTTCAACACTTGCTTCTGTATATCCAGATTTCTCAAACATTCCACCTTTTTTAACAACAATAGGAAAAGTATGTTCCACAAAATCACCAGCACTATTCAAAATTTGCAGACAGTGTTGTATGATAACATATTACCTGCCTTTTAAACTCAAATCATATACATAATAAAAAAACATTATAGCCTATACCTTTTGCTCAACTTAGCAGCTTTAATATTTTTACAAATATTAGGCGTCAGTAAAGTACTTATCGTATTTAAAATCCATATTAGAACTCCATACACTAAAAAATATATAACAAGCTTTCACAAAGATATAGATATAAAACTACTAAGTAATCTAAGATTATAACACTTGAGCAATTAAACAATTTCCTTCTACTTTTGTTATTCTTACTTCAACAACACTTTGTAACTTAACATCATCATTAGCAAATTTTACTAAAGCAAAATTCTCTGCTCTACCAGTACCTGACTTTTCAACAATAACACTTTGTTTCGTATGCAATAGAGTATTATAGAAATTATGCAACCTCTTTTCAGCAAACTCTAACAAGTACTTTACACGTCTTTTTTTTACTTCTTGTATAACTTGTGGCATTCTAGCAGCTGGTGTACCTTCCCTCCTCGAGTATGGGAAAACATGTAGATAAGAAATATTAGCCTCTTCTATCAACTTAACTGTATCACTAAACATTTCTTCAGTTTCTGTAGGAAAACCAACTATAATATCTGCACCAAATGCTACTTCTTTTCTTTTACTAAGTATTTTATCACAAAAATCTATCACTTGTTCCCTATTATGCCTACGTTTCATCCTCTTAAGAATCAAATTATTTCCTGATTGCAAACTTAAATGCAAATGTGGCATAAACCTAGGCTCATTTATAATAATATCAACAAGATCATCTTCTATCTCTGCTACATCTATAGATGATAATCTTAACCTACGTAATTGTGGAACCGCACTTAATACCCTCTTCACCATTCTTCCAAGTACACGTTGACCATAAATATCCAACCCAAAATCACTAATATCCACACCAGTAAAGACAACTTCATTATATCCATTGTTAACACAATCTCTTACCTTAGTGATAATATCTTCTATATTCAGAGAACGATTATCCCCTCTTGCTTTTGTAATAACACAAAATGTACATTCATGATTACATCCATTTTGAATCTCAATTAACGCCCTAGATTTTCCAGAAAATTTATTTACTGAATCCTGTACAATTTCTTTTGAATCTTCTATTTTACTTACAACAACTTTACCTTCAGTAACATAACTTTCATACTTTAATTTATCTTGATTACCCAATACTTTAATTACCCCAGGCATATTAATGTATAAGTCCGGATTTAATTGTGCAGCACACCCCGCCACTATGATTTTTACATTAGCATTACTATTGTAAAGTTTACGTATTTTAGACCTTACCTGACGTTCAGCTTCATTAGTGACAGCACAACTATGGATAACAATTACATCTTCTAATTGTGCTTTTCTTAAATTATTTTTGATAACTTCACTTTCATAAAAATTCAACCTACACCCAAAAGTAATCACATCACTCATCTCTACTCTCTAATCCACATTAATTAGTACTATTGCAACAATTATTCTTAATTATAATATCAAAATACTCATTAAAATTCTTTTCAAACATTTCTAACATACACCACAGGTTATCTGAATAGAAACACAACCTTACAACTGAAACCACAATAAATCCTGCACAGCACAATAATTTATTCATACATGTTTAAAATAAGCAGTTTTCCACACGAATTTCATGACTTATGATAACAGGAAGTAAAACCAAAGTAAAATTTATCAATTAGAAACTACATTGTAGTTGTCACAGCATTACAAGAAGGTTTAAAGCATTTAATTAGTCTTTTTATTAATTAAGCTATTTATTTCCTATAAAATAGCAAAATTTTTTTTATAATCCAATTAATTTTCATACATATCAAAAAATCACAGCACTAAGTTAAATTTCATGAGAACTATTCAAATTACATTTACTTTTTGAATCAACTTTATCCAAAAAATAGACACTACATTATTTATATTAGCGCTAACGTTTAGAAAGCAGCTTTATTCTTCAACTTCTATTTTAAGCTCTATCTCCTCAATAATTTTATTGCAATACTCATACAACTTCTTACCAAGACTATATAACTCAATACTTCTAGCTAAACTGACCTGATTAGATTCCAACTCTTTAACTATTAGCTCTAATTGCTCTATAGCACTTTCAAAAGTATACTCATCATCAATAGACATAAGGCATTATTTACTGTATATATTTAATATAGTAATTGCTTCCTTAGATAAGAACAAGTATCAAATATGCGTGCAAGAATATATAAACCAACAAAAAGTGCAATGCAGTCCGGTGACAATAAATCAAAAATATGGAAACTTGAATTTGAACCTTCGTGTACTCAATACATAGAACCATTAATGAAATGGACAGGGTCACATGATACAAGACAACAGATACGCTTATTCTTTAAAACCAAGGAATTAGCTATTGCATATGCAATAGCGCATAATATTGACTATATTGTTTTGCAAAACAATTCACGCACTACATCTCCAAAATCTTATGCTAGTAACTTTACAAGGCTTAGAGGTATTTAGAGATATAAGTACTGACATGCTATATATATCAATATACGTCATGTTAAAACATACATAATAACAATATAAGACTTTTGTCACTATAACACTCACACAGTATTAAATTAATAGAAAACGCTAACTAAAATTCACACACAGACATAAAATTATTTATATTACATTAATACAAGCTATGCTTGTATAAATCAGACAATATTAAAAAGTTTTAAATTATCTATTAAGTCATAACATTGAATTGATAAAAAATGAAGAAAATATTAATTATATGATTAATATATACATAAAGTACATAACAGATATTAAAACCATGCACATGTAAATAAAATTTAATTGAACATAAAATATATAATCAAACTAAGAACGCTAGCATTGACTATAAAATGGTTATTTATATAAAGTAATATTAATTAACCTTTTTTAACAGACGTTAAAATTATGTACATGCAAAAAAAATTAACTATGTACAAAATACAAACTTAAACTAAGGATATTAGCAATAAAATTTGATTATCAAATAGTTACTTGTACAAAATCATATCAACTTTATATGATGCTACATTTTTATACCCCAAGTCTTATATAAAAATGTACTACAAAAATTAAAATATTAAAAAATCTTATACTAAAACTACTATACACATATTTTTTTAAAAGTTTTTACACTATCTTATACATAAAAAAGCATGACAATCTATTATTAAATTTACTAATTTGATTATCATATAATAACTTAACAACATAATTTGTTTACTATTAATTCTATTTATAAACATATTTTTCATGATTCTATAGTTGTAAAGCAATTCATACTTATGTTACAGTATTTGATACACTAGTAGTACGTTAAAGAAATTATGTTTTTTATATTATTATTTAAGATCCTACCTTTATATATCACAGTACTTCTGGGATTTATTGCTGGAAAGTTTCTTAAAATAGATAGCCCTAGCGTAGCAAGATTACTTTTTTACATAATGGGCCCAATTGTAGTGTTTTCCGGAATTTCACAAATAACCATTAATTCAGAAATTTTATCACTTCCTTTTTTCACATGGTTTGTATGTTGTATAATGTCAGCTGTAGTATATTATACTTCTTCTTTCATTTTTAGAGATAGTACAAGAAACATATTAGCATTTAGCTCAGGAAGCTCAAGTATGGGTTTTTTTGGACTGCCAGTTGCATTAGCAATGTTTGACAATCATACAGTATCAATATATCTTTTCTGTTATGTAGGAATGTTAATGTTTGAAAATAGTTTTGGTTTTTATATTGCTGCTCAAGGAGCATATACTCCAAAAAAATGTATAATAAAATTAACAACATTACCTGCAGCTTACGCTGCCATAATAGCATTAACTGTTAATTACTTTAAAATACCTGTTCCACCATTTGTATCTGATGTTGCAATTAATATTAGAGGTGCTTATGTTTCATTAGGCATGATGTTATTAGGGATAGCAGTTGCAAATATTAAAATCTTCACTATTGATTGGAAATTCATTTTTATTACATTAATAATAAAATATGTATTTTGGCCAGTATTAATACTTGGATTCATCATTTTAGATAAGTTAACCTTACAGTTATACAATAACGACATATATAGGGCACTAATACTATTAGCAATAATACCAATGTCAGGTACAGGTATAATATTAGCAACAATGCTAAACAATAACCCTGATAAGACAGCAATTATGTTACTAGTCAACACAACTATAGGGCTATTTTATGTACCATTAATGATTTCAATATTACTATATGAATAAAAGACATGAATCTAATATATTAACCTACTGAAACATAAAGGACTTTTTATAAACAAATTCAAGATCCTTGCACTTTTTCACAGTTCATTATTTGACATCAGATCCATATTATAACCATATAGTTTTTTCAAGACAAAAAACCATTCAAATACTTTCATAACATTTCACTTACAATGCATTGCATAATACACTAACCCAATATTAACATTTATTGTTATTAGAGAGCTTTGACAGCTAAAATCTTTATACTTCTTACATCTAACTCAACATTAATCTAATCCTATAGCCACATAAGCTCCCAAAATATAAAGAGTATCAAACCTATTACAAATATTTCCATTACATTAACTTGCATATAACGGTTTCAACATTATTTGTACATAAGATATCAATTCAATATTCATTGAAAAACAAAGAGAATTTTACAAACTAAATACGAAATCCTCATACTTTGACATATTTAACTATTTGATATGAACTTAATTTTATAGCTATATAAGTCTTCAAAATATACAAAGTATCAAACACACTTAAATATTCTTATTGCAATTACTTGTAATATAATGACTGCAACATCACAATATCAATAGATATGAATCTCAATACATCTGTGAAATATCAAGAAGCTTTTCACAAGAAATGCAATATTCTTTTCATACTTAACTACCTAGCACCAAACTCATCTTATGCAACACAAGATTGCAAATACAAAAAGTACCCAACCCATTCAAATACTCCTACTACACTGATTTATACATAATGATTTCAACATTATTTGAAGGTATCAATTTAATATTCACTGAAATACAAAGAGACTTTTATAAGCTAAATACAAAATTCTCATACTTTGCCATATTTAACCATTTAATATGAACTTAACCTTATAGCTATATAAACCTTAAAAATATAAAACTCACTAAAACCATCTAAACATTTTTATTTTACTCACACTGTAATATGATTACTTTAGAGATTCCATAGACACGTTCAACCATCACTCTATATCCCACTGGACATACAAAAGTCACTTTTTTTCTAATCCTAACCACAACCACACTACTACTTTTAATCCAATTTAATTTCATTAATACACTAAGTGTTACATCAACTAAAGCAGGATTAGTATACGGAGGATCAACAAAAATAATATCATATTGATCAGTAGCAACAGGTAATTTCTCAACATCACAACACATAAGTGTGACATTATTTACAACCCCTAAGTGTTCAGATGTTCGTTTTACTAAGCTTAAATTATAGTGGTTTATATCAATCAATAAAGCACTCCCTGCTCCTCTGGATAACGCTTCAAATGATAATGACCCACTACCACAAAATAAATCAAGAACTTTACAGCCTTGAATATTCATACGAGATAATATGATATTAAAAATAGACTCTCTAATTATAGACATAGCAGGACGAGCACTTAGTAATTTATCAGAAAATATTCTCCTACCACGATATTTACCTGATGTTATACGTAACATAATAATTAATTATATCTTTCTATTAAAGCATTCTTTTTTAAGTTGGATAATAAATATTCACTTTGCATAGTTAACTTTTCCATATAAAGCTTCTGCTTAATAAAATCAGCATTATCTATTACATCATCAGCTTTACCTGGTGTAACATTACATAACATAATAATGTCAACTACATTATTATCAGTAACTTCTACTATCTTACCAACATCACAAGATTGCAACATATTTTGCATTTTTACAGACAAATCCTTCACTTTCATTACAAAACTAAATGGCTCAGGTAGTCCAAACTCTTTTGCAATATCATTAAAATTTTCACATGTAGCTTTAGCCTTCAATTGGCTAATCTGATTTGAATATTCTTTACCTTCTTCAACATTTAAATGTATTTGCTTTAAATCAACATTACTACTTGCAAACTCGCGACTTATGTCGGCTCTATGTAGAAGTTTTATAACAAAACTACCATGTTGGTTTTTTATAGGTCCTATTATATCTCCAACTTCCGCATTAAGCAATTTATTTGCTAAATCCACATCAATACTTTTAACACTAATACTAGCCTCTTCAACTAATACATCCTTTTTATCTGCCTTAATATTTTCAACACTTACCCCACTTTGCAAATCAGTCATGATACTATCTATTATGGATTCATTATCACTCACATTAGCTGGAACTATTATTTCTTGAATATGTACAGATGTATCTACTCCATTAGTAACAGTACAATCCCTACTATCACGTATTTCTTTCTCACTAATAATAATATAAGGTATTACTTTGAGCATTAGTATTTTATTCCAAAGT
>CDGH01000032.1 GCA_000825765.1 Ehrlichia minasensis
TTATTATTCTTAAACTTTTATTATCTTTTATAAAAGGTTTATTAACATGAATTATAAGAAAATTCTAGTAAGAAGCGCATTAATTTCATTAATGTCAATCTTACCATATCAGTCCTTTGCAGATCCTGTAGCTTTAAGAACTAATGATAACAAAGAAGGCTTCTACATTAGTGCAAGGTACAACCCAAGCATATCCCACTTTAGAAAATTCTCTGCTGAAGAAACTCCTATTAATGGAACAAACTCTCTCACTAAAAAAGTTTTCGGATTAAAGAAAGATGGCGATATAACAAAAAAAGAAGATTTTACTAGAGCAGCTCCAGGTATTGATTTTCAAAACAACTTAATATCAGGATTTTCAGGAAGTATTGGTTATTCTATGGATGGACCAAGAATAGAACTTGAAGCTGCATATCAACAATTTAATCCAAAAAACACTGACAACAATGATAACGATAATGGTGAATACTATAAATATTTCGCGTTATCCCGTAAAGATACAATGACAGAAAAGGAATATGTAGTACTAAAAAATGAAGGTATAACCTTTATGTCATTGATGGTTAATACTTGCTATGACATTACAGCTGAAGGAGTACCTTTTGTACCATATGCATGTGCAGGTATTGGAGCAGATCTTATCACTATTTTTAAAGACCTTAACCTAAAATTTGCTTACCAAGGAAAAATAGGTATTAGTTATCCTATTACACCAGAAGTTTCTGCATTCATTGGTGGATACTACCACGGTGTTATTGGCAACAAATTTGAAAAAATACCTGTAATAACTCCTGTAGTATTACAAGATGCTCCTCAAACCACATCTGCCTCAGTAACTCTTGACGCTGGATACTTCGGTGGAGAAATTGGAATGAGGTTCACCTTCTAACTTATTTCTTGTTACACCTATAAATAGTAACAAAGAAAATTTTAGCAATTCATATCATAGGGAAAATGTGAAGTTATTTCAAGTTTTCCCTTATGCCTTTATACGTATTATTGTGTCACAAATATGCTTCTTTAACTATGCTGTGAAAGTACACTTATAGTATATACTACGTAATTAAAGCTATCTTTCTTTTACATGCAAATAACAAAATATATTAAATTTCTCTTAAAAAAATCATCTGTATTTTATATAAAAAGTTATACTCTAACTTGTACTCATTTCATACTTCTACTATTTTTTATTTACTACTACTATTCCAGGAATAATATGACCTGTAAAAAAATGCTTATAACAACTACATTAATATCATTAACAATGCTTCTACCTGGCATATCTTTTTCTAAACCAATACACAAAGAAAATACTCTAGGAAACTTTTATGTTAGTGGAAAATATGTACCAAGTGTTTCACATTTTGGTAACTTCTCAGCTAAAGAAGAAAAGCATGTAACAACTCAAATTTTTGGGATAAAAGAATCATGGAGCGGTAGTATGATCACTGATGGTAATCGCTCAATCTTTAATATTCCACACTACTCATTTAAATATGAAAACAATCCATTTTTAGGATTCGCAGGAGTAATTGGTTATTCAATGGGTGGTCCAAGAATAGAGTTTGAAGTACTGTATGAAACATTTGATGTACAAAACCCAGGAGACAAGTTTAAAAATGATGGACATAAATATTGTGCCTTATCTCATAACACAACAACAAGCATTGCAAGTGGAAAATTTGTTTTCCTAAAGAACGATGGATTAAGTGACATCTCACTCATGTTAAATGCATGTTATAATATCACAACTGAAAGAATGCCTTTTTCACCTTACATATGTGCAGGTATTGGCACTGATTTAATATTTATGTTTGAAACTATACACAGTAAAGCTGCTTATCAAGGAAAATTAGGTTTTAATTATCCAATAAATCCAGAAAGTGCCATTTTTACAGGCTTGTACTTTCATAAGGTTTATGACAATAAATTCAGAGTTCCTGCTCTACTAGCTGTTGCAGGACTACTTCCAGATGATCAGTTTGCAATAGTAGAACTAAGTGTATGTTATTTTGGGTTAGAGCTTGGGTATAGTGTTAACTTTTGATTTTACCACCATACCCAATCTAAATCTGCTTTTATTATAAATAGAAAACAGCAAATCTGAAATTGCTGATAGGTTTATTTATAATAATATATTAAATTTTTATTACAAAAAACGCTAACGCTTAGCACTAAAGTATACTGTTTAACTTGTTTTCAGCTTGCAATTTTACTATCGTTAATTTGTTTTTACTGTTTCTGGTGTAAATATGAAATACAAAACAACTTTCACAGCAACTGCATTAACAGCACTAATTTCGTTTATGCACTGTATATTTTTTTCTAATCCAGTCAATGCTAACAGTATAGTACACAACTTCTACATTAGCGGAAAGTATATGCCGACAGCATCACATTTTGGAACTTTTTCAGCTAAAGAAGAGCAAAGCTCAACAGATTTATTGGTTGGATTAGATCAACGCAAAACAAGTAATGATCTAAAAAATGCTAACCCGCAAGATAATTTCAAGGTTCAGAATTATTCATTCAGATATCAAAACAACCCATTTTTAGGATTTGCAGGAGCTATTGGTTACTCAATAGGTAACTCAAGAATAGAACTAGAAGTATCACATGAAACATTTGATCTTAAAAATCCAGGAAATAATTATGCAAATGATTCTCACAAATATTGCGCTTTATCACGTCAAAAACATCAATGCATAGAAAGAGAGTCAGGTAGTGCAGCTTGGTACACTGCAGCACCTAGTAAATTTGTGCTTCTGAAAAATGAAGGGGTTACTGACGTTTCATTCATGTTAAACGCATGTTATGACATTACAACTGAAAGAATGCCTTTTTCACCTTACATATGTGCAGGTATTGGTACTGATGCAATATCCATGTTTGAAACTACACACAACAAAATCTCTTATCAAGGGAAGTTAGGTTTTAACTATACTGTAAACTCAAGAGTTTCTGTTTTTGCAGGTGGACACTTTCACAGAGTAGTAGACAATAAATTTAAAGGTATTCCTGCTCTATTACCTGATGGATCAAGTATTACAGCACAACCATCTGCGACAGTAATATTAGATGTGTGCCATTTTGGGATAGAAGTTGGAAGTAGATT
>CDGH01000033.1 GCA_000825765.1 Ehrlichia minasensis
TACATGCATAGACTATACTCAAAAAAGTATAGCCTACATCAATTATATATTTGCAAAAAATATATAAACTACTTTGATATTACTCAATATATTATGTACAATTTCAAAAATTAGCTACATGTACAGAATATACTTCAGATAAAATATAATGCTATATAAAACCTTAAATTTAATAAATACAAATATACTTATATAACATAGCGCTTTAATTAAAATTTTTATAGTTATACAAATCTACTAATCCGTTTTGCTTCTAGCATGCATATCAAAATGCCCTAACAAAGCATTAGACACTGCAGTACATGGAACTCCATCGTTTCTTGATGTTTACTTTACCAACACCAGATTTATCCTAACTTGCCTTTATAATTCTAAATCCTCATAACATTCCATTTTTTGTACTGCATCAACAGCCGACACTAAACTTTTTACTGCTGCATCAGTATGCTCCTCTACAGCTCCTACCAAAACTTCCGGATTAACATCACATACAAAGTTATCACGCGCAATAGATATAGCCTGTTTTACAATCGATGAAATTGCTTTACGTGCCTCCGTATCAATTTGTTGCTTCAATTCTGCACAGTATAATTTATGTCGTTCACATTCTTGTGACAAATACCTTGACATTGTTTTATTCTGATGTCTTTCATATTGGTAAGCAACTGTTATTCCTGTATTAATTAACATTAGCTCTTCCACTTTTCCTTCTAATCTTTTATTTAATCTAGATAATTTAAATAGAGCAATAAGCAATAATATAGCTAACAAAAAAACAAATATAGATAATAAAACAAGACTAGATTTCATAAATTTACCGCGTTAACCTCAACTCTTCACTATGATGTCAAAAATTAGATACATTTATAAATAAGCTACACACTATAGATAAAATACAAAATAAGATTTTAACACTTATCTTCACTAATGAGCTATTATATAGTATAATTTTACATTTTATCATAAGAAGATACAAAAGTAACTATATTCAATAAAATAAAACTTACACCAGCAACAGATTCATTAAGCTACATCATTATTAATTTGTGGGTCATTTTTTTCTACATTTACTTGTTCAAGTGCAACATTTGGTTCTAATAATTCTCTTTTTACTCCTTCATTTAAGACTTGCTGCTGAGACGCGTGTAGAGCATTTCTAATTCTTTCGTCCATCATTTGTACAGCATGACTAATATCTAATACATCTTGTTTAGAAATTTTTTCTTTTTCTAAAATCTTGCCAACAATTTCTGTAGTATCTGTTACACATTTATTAAGACTTCTTTCTACACACTCTTGTACAGCTGTTTTAGTCTTATACATAGTATGGGCAAGTTCCTTATATTTAATATTTTCTACTTCCAGTCGCACCGCATCCTTTACCAGGTCACGTGTTTCAGACAGAAAATCACCAATTACCTTCTCTGGGTCCTTGCCTTTATTATCAAAATACACTTTAATATTAAGCGCTAACTCAATCATCATAACCAACATCATCAGAATGAATAAACACAACATAATAATGCTGCCTATATCCATACCAGCAATTACATTAAGCTCTTCTCCCATAGTAACCCCACTTTATAAATTAAAATCTTACAATATTAATTATATATGTTATTAAAAAAAATTTCTAGACTTAAAACAACATTACAGCCTTACACAACATAAAACATCAACGCGAAAACAGCAGTGTATTAAAAATGCTTTCTTCATTTATAATGCAACACACTTACCACTAGTTATATTATGTAAATATTAGAGAAGAAAAATAACTATTGTAACAACTTTACAAATATATAAAGCTTTATCAACCTGACCTCTGAGTTAACCACCAAAAACTTACTACTGACGTTTCCTGCACTTTAATTTATAATATTTTTTTATTCTTTTGAATTTCAACATGAACTTTTTATATTACAATACATAACTTTCTTCTGTTTGTTGATATTACTCACAAGAATTTTTTTTCATTTCTAGACTCATATTCAAACTCTAGACTTAGTAATCACACATTTTTACCTTTGTATATTTAACTTTTTGGAGTAGTACACTTAATAATACAGCTTAAATAATGTATTTTATTTAGAAACAGTCTATCTTCTATGTATTCTCTAACAATACCTTTAATTTTTTATTTGCTTTACCTAAATCTTCTACTAGCATATACCGAATATAACACACAACAACTATTAATAGAATAATTGTAAAAAAACTATAACATTACATTACCCAGTACTAATCTTTCAACAACAATAGCTATTTAAAACACCTTTCACATTGATAAACTATGTTTTTTATCATTAAACTTACATCACCTTAAACAAATCAATACACACATAAATTTATAATGTAATATCACCAATTAAATTAAACCAATGTACTAGATCAACTATTTACTTGTGATCATAGAAACATAACTTACTTTTACTACAACAAATATCCAATAAAACCTTTCACTACTGATAGATCTATAAACTATGTTTTTTATCATTAAACTTACATCACCTTAAACAAATCAATACGCACATAAATTTATAATGTAATATCACCAATTAAATCAAACCAATGTACTAGATCAACTACTTACTTGTGATCATAGAAACATAACTTACTTTTACTACAACAAATATCCAATAAAACCTTTCACTACTGATAGATCTATAAACTATGTTTTTTATCATTAAACTTACATAATCTTAAACAAATCGATACACACATAAATTTATAATGTAATATCACCAATTAAATCAAACCAATGTACCAGATCAACTACTTACTTTTGACAGATCACATATAAATAATACTTATACTTACTGCATGTAAAATTTTAAAACTTTCTATCAAACACCTTGAACATTTCCGACAAGCTGATTACAGAGAATATTGCCACTCAATTGATTTTGTGGTTGCAATATTTCTTGACCAGCATTTTCTTCGTTTTGGTTAAATATCTTATCAATACTCTGTTTCAAACTTAACAGACTCAATTCTACCAATTCTCTTAAGTTGTGCATTTTTGCCAGTACTTGCATATCTTGAGTTGTAGATTCTTCTACAAATATTGCTTGAACAACCCTATTTTCAATTTCTGATAATTTACACATTAGAGCATCATAAGTAGTATATTTAATCTTCTGACCATCTCGTTCCTCAAAAAATCGCACAATATCTTTCAATCTGTCACATTCAGACTGTAATTTTATAATCTGAAGATCCTTGGCAAAACGCTGCCTGGACGTTATCTCATACCAGTCTGTCAACTCATTAAGTTCCTCTTCGGTTAACTTTAACTTACCTCGTAATCCTAAGTTTTCTTGTTTTAACAATTCCAATTCATTCCTTAATTGCAAGCCAGCTTGCTCATCTAATAGCCGTGCTTTTTCCTCTAATTTTTTTCCAGATTTAATACAATACTTGTATATCGCAATAGCTATCAATATACACAATAACAATAAAACCAATGACACTAAAGCTATATAATAATGATTATTCATAACACACCTAATCTACAACACAACGTAATATATAAATACCAGCTAATAAAATTACATCATTATCAATTATAATATAATGAGATAAAATAGCATTCTACATATCCAATACTCTATAGTGCAACCCTACTAATGTATTAACTGTGCTACTGTTTTTAATAATGTTGATGGATTTCGTCACACATACTTTCCCTAAACAAGTATTTGCTATATTACTGTCTTCCGTAATATCAGAGTACATCAACATTAAAAACAAAAGTTAAGAATTGTACGAGCACACTTTACTTAAACTTAAGAAAGATATCAATTTACAATACATAAACCCCATATACCTGGTACTAGAAACAAAGCACACTCATTTTCACTGATCTATTAATACCATTACATCACATAAAACTTACGCATAAACATTATAGTATATTTTTTCATCAACCACAAATATGTATCCTACATCTCTACCATTTATCTGTTACAACATTAAAATCTATAATTTGCCTTTGCTACAGTTTATTTACTGCCAATTAATATACAACCTACTAATAACATCACTGTAAGACATCAATAGTTATATTTCATAACTATGCATACACTTAAAATATATATTCTTACAAAAATTGAAATTACATAAATAACTAAGAATGTCCTAATATTAATAATAGTAAATTTCGAATATTTTCAATCACGCATTCTTCTAAGATACACCATTGCTTTTTTCTTCAAGAGCTTTAACTCTGCATTCTATGTCATCAAGCATATTAGCAACCCTTACACATAAATTTTTCATATTTTGAGAAAAATCTAGTCTTTCTTCCTCTAGATCCTTTACATTACTTTCAAAATCACTGAGACGACATATCAAAATTTGCATTTGAAAATTCAGATCTTCATTATTCTGAACATCACCTAGCGACGCTAATTCTGTTACTTTTAGTTTCAAAAAATTCACTTCTTGCAACACAGTAAGGTACTGTACAACATCAACACCTGTAGTACCACCTTTCATACTTCTCTGGACATCAGACATTTTTTTCATAAGCTCTGATATGTCTCCTCTGACGGATATTAGCTCTCTTCTAAACGCACTACATGCTGCTTCTGCTCTAGAACATTTACTATTCAAATCTTTAATATCATTCTTGAGCAACGCTATTTTTACATCATCAGTACCTTTCTGTTTCTTTAATATACTCTTTATATCTTCTAATCCCATCTCAGCAAGCTCTGCTTGCAATGTTAGTAAAGCTTGTTTGAAAGATGATATTTCTTGCTTATAAAGCTTATCTTGTTGCTCTAATGTACGTTTCACACCTCTAATATACTTACACAACAACCCAAACAACACTGCCATCAAAACAACAAACAAGATAATTGCTGCTAAACAAATTGCTACATCTCTATTCATAAAATACACAAGTGCTTTATATTACCACAAACAGCTTTTGCCACACTACGTACGTAAAACCACAAAGTGAAGCCTAATTAAAATTTTCCTACATTTCAAAAAATAAAGGTACAAACACTAATCAACAATTTCTACCTTGTGATACCATGCTTTCAACGCTGCAACATAATGATTCCAAGCGTGTAAATATTACCTCATTAGCATTAATCATATCATTTTCCATTTTTTTTATCATGTAAGAGTTTCTAAGAACATTTTCTTCCATATTACGGACTTCATCTTTCATTAAATCCACAGTACTGTTATTATGCCTTATTCCTTCACCAATAGGAGAACTAAAGTAACTTTCATAAAACCTTTGAAAATTGTCATTTAATATTCCTACCTCTGTTTTTAGAACCTTGATTCTTTCTTGAAGATTAAGTATTGCTAGTTGATGATTCATCAAAATGTCCTGATTTACATCACCAGACTTTTCTTTATCTTTTTTAACAAATTTGCAGACAAAGTAAGAGACTACTGCTATTAAAAGCAACATAATCACTAACCCTAAAAATAAAGGCAGTATATAACTATTTAACTGATTATCCACACACTTTAACTACAATGATTAGTAATTCTATTATAAAATATTTTAGAAAATTATACAATAATTAAAAAAACTACAGATATTACAAACAAACATAAAATATATTGATATAATTGATCACTGATACCATTTTGATATTAGCTTTTTAATATATAACAGCGATATAAGCCATTATAAGTTTTTCTCACATGCACATACCTTACTTCATAAAACAATGCTTTATAAATTATAATACAGTTAATAACATTATTATAAACTTCACCTATAACAGTACTATAATTAAAACATTCACCAACAGTAAAGCTTTTAAGCAGCTTATATTACAGGAATAAATCTATAGCTCTATGCTTTTACATCCTTGAAATCTTTTTAAAATTTTTCACTTACTTGATTATCCAACCTTTACACTACAGTTTTCTCTCTCAAAACATATTTACTTAATCTTTCACTAATCACAATTTCCACTTATAACTTGAAATAACACAATTTCTGAGGTGCAGCTGCTATCTCTTAGTATTCCCATGTATATATCTAACACGATAAAATTTACAACCAACAATGTACTCGCCTGCTATTGCTATTAGCATTAAAAACTATCAAATTAACATAGTCATTAATAAAGCGACATCACAACAAATACATCAAAATTCCACGATCCAAAACCATGACATTTAGAGCTTTAAAAGTAAAGACTTATACTATTTTCTACACTAAACAAACTATACTCTTTCTATACTACACAAACTATTGCTCAAAATACAATAAGATTAATTAAGGAAAGCACACTCACAGCTAAAAATCAAATAACAACCCTCAGTTAAGATAACCTATCAAAAAAACTGAATTTATAACAAATAATGTAAGCAAGCTATTGCACAACATCATGTATTATAATAGAAAAAGTAATAAAAATCTGACACATTATCTATCTTTTTTGTCAGATTCAGCACCTAATCCGTCAACACTAGCTTGAACTAAATTAGATGCTAAATTCTGATTTTGTATAATATGACCAGCATTTTTAGTATCATTTGTTTTCGTTTCAGTACCTTGAACATCATCGACTATATTATTAGAAAGATATCGATGATAAGTAAAATCTTCTCGCACACTACACACCTCATTATACAGGTTAAGCACTTCATGTGCTAAATCAGCTTCTCTCACTTCACTCCGAGATACCTTGCATTCTAAACCTTCTATTCGCTTGCTCAGAAGTTTCATACAAGAAATCATATATCCAATGATACACAATAATATCAGCATCAATAATAAAACAGCTACTGCTACACCCCAAACTACTACACTTCTATTCATGACACACCATTTCTAGAACAATTTTAAAATTCAAAAACAATTAAAACAAATACTCGTGTTTTCACATGTATACTAAATATTTCAGTAATACATCATGCTGCAATAACACACATGATTTACTATATTCAAAATGCATACTACACATATATAACACGTAAACAATAATTCCATTACTTAGAAATTTTCAACTAAAAAGATACTTACTAAACTCAGAATTCATAATTTACATAATACAACTTATAAGACTCATAATCAAATTATTTATATTCTATAAATTTAATTGCTTTACTTAAACACTACCAAATAACATTAAAAAACACAGCAGATTACTGTTATGCTGAGTACTAACAACCCCCAAATTTTTTATAGATTTTCAATATTTGCCTAACAATGCTCATCTTTTAACTCTCTAAACATTTTACAAAGCTATTTCTTAAGAATTTAATATTTTGATGTATTCCGCTTCATACTTACATGCTACACTTACTCAGTATAGTATTTTCTGAATGCCATTATCAAAGTGATACTAATCTATTTACCTAAAATAATCTTCTTGTTTTAGCTTCTGCATCAGTTTATTTTTTCATACACACAAACCTTTATTTATACTCTATCAAGTGTACATACTTTATTCTTAGAATTACTGCTAAAGACTACTGAACTATTATTGACCACAAACAGTACTAAAAATTCCAAAATACTGACAAAATACCACATAATAAAAATACAAATTATCATGTAGTTGAAAAAACACTGACCTCAAAATAAGCAACAATATTTCTCACACCAACAAAACAAAGACTCCTTTAAGTGAGTATTAATCACACACAATACAGAGATAACACCTTATCCTTCCATGTTATGAACATTTCCAATATAAGATTTGATAACCTAACTATCTGATCTCCATTAAT
Source organism: Ehrlichia minasensis (assembly GCA_000825765.1). Taxonomy (GTDB): domain Bacteria; phylum Pseudomonadota; class Alphaproteobacteria; order Rickettsiales; family Anaplasmataceae; genus Ehrlichia; species Ehrlichia minasensis. The sequence continues at coordinate 7,717 of CDGH01000033.1, forward strand.
AATTAATAATATAACATTAATTAACAGAAAAATCATATGCCAATACAGTAGTTGTCTATTTCTACGCAACCAAAAATTAAACAACCTGTCTAGCAAAGTATTATTAATATTCTTCAGCTGATTCACTTTCTCAATTATTTTTATTTCTTCTACATTAACTGATCTTAAATAATCCATAGTATTATCAATAATATAAGAAAAACTCACTTTATATTCTTTTAATTGTATACTTAAACTATCTCCTATAATAAATTGCACAACCTTAGATATTGCATCACTAGCTTTTTTTAATTTATCTACTCTCTTATCACTGGTATCAGTTTTTTCACCACTTTCCATTTGTTACCCTCATCATTGACACAAATCATAGATATTATTAGCATAATACAATCAACAACACTCAATTGGAAATATATCATGCAATATAATATACTAAAAAAGTCCTTTTATGCACAACAATCACTTGATGTCGCAGAACAATTATTAGGAAAAAAATTACTATTCAACAAATATCAAGGGATTATCACAGAAACAGAAGCATACATAGGACAGGACGACCCAGCTGCACATTCTTCACATGGTTATACAAAGCGCACTGCTGTCATGTTTGGCGATCCAGGATTCTCCTATGTTTATTTTATCTATGGGATGTACTACTGTCTTAATGTCGTCACTGAACCTAAAAGCTTTCCTGCTGCAGTATTAATCAGGGGGATAGTACTATTGCTTGACGATCAACCTAATATTATAATCAATGGACCAGGAAAATTATGCAAAGTCTTACACATCACAAAAGAACACAACAATATAGACATGACCCAAAATTATAACTTCTGTATTTGCAATACAGGTATTAACATATATAACTACATATGTACTCCTAGAATAGGAGTCAGTCGAGGAAAAGAAAAATTTTGGAGATTTGTAGTATCAGATTTAACTTTCTTACAAAATCTCAAATTAGAAAATAAAGTTTATTCAACCTAAAATTAATATAGTATAGCTTTCAAATAATATTATAAGTCTTCAATGTTTATGAAACATTTACAACATTTATATTACCAACTACATTTTGCATACTTGCTTACATTGATTTCATATCAGATTCTTCACAAACATTAAACACAGCTTCTATACAACTTCAACATTCTTATT
>CDGH01000034.1 GCA_000825765.1 Ehrlichia minasensis
GCTTCTATACAACTTCAACATTCTTATTGAATTCTAGATAATAAAGTTCATTCAGTTTAAAATTAATACAGTATAACTTTAAAAATAATACAAGGTTCACATGTTTTAGAATATATTTTTTAAACACCATATTTTTATCATATTATGTACAGTTCTTCTTCCATTGTTTTATATCAGCTTAACAAACACCAAATGCTGTCCTTTTCTTTAACATAAATGCTAGTCTTAAAGAATATTATAGGTTTTTTACGTTAAGGTTCACCTACCAATATTTACGTCATCAGTAACACTTTATATAGTTGTGCTGTTTTCACATTACTCTAACACTTTTATAAAATCATAAATTGAGATAATAAAGTTCATTTAACGTAAAACCAATATAACTCCAAAGAATAACAGAATGTTCATATTTTTCATAATATACCCGTATGTTCTCAATCATGTTTTGCTCAGTTACTTTTTCTTAGATTGATTTTATATCAGCTTTACACACATCAAATGCTGCTTTCATACGACACAAAATTAACTTTTGTTCAGTTACATTACATAAAAGCACAAATTCTAACTCCATTTTCAGTACAGCTAATAACATCTCTTATTGCACAAATTATACCACATCTTAAACCTTTTTCTTGTATGGCTTATTATTATTTTTCACTACCCTTGCTTTTAACGCTGCTAATATATACATTTTGTCTTCATTACTTAACATTTCTCTATTTCAATACATTCCAGCCATATGCACTTGCACTCTTGCATTCAAAAGACATATCATAGCATTTTTAATTGAATCTATACTAAAGTATATCAAATCAATAAACAGAAGCATTACAAATGATAACATTATTGATATAAACATAGTAAATATTGCAATAATTATCACAACTGTAACAAATTCTATAATCCAACTCTTAGATTGTATGAAACATATAATCAAATTCAGTAAAAAACAAATAGATTACACTTATCTACCGAAGTAATACTTATGACAAAAGATTTATTATTAGTATATCTTAATTTTAAGGAAAAAACCTACTAATATTTTAATAAAGCTAGGACATTTTATAAACAACAATTCAAATCATCTACAAGTTTTAGACATTTTACAACGTTACAACATATACAAGTTGAAAAACAAGGCTATCCAATAAACAACATACTATTAAAAATCTTAAGCAAATATCTTATTTATAATTATTTAAAAAATTAATTACTACTTTCAATACTATTAAATGTTATCAAGATTTATTTTTAATCCTTAATATTTTAATGCTAATCAAAATAACACTATACAAAGACATATATTATAAAATAACCTAGCAAAATTCCGCAAAATGATGCAAATACAATAAAATCATATTGCTATATAAGTAACCAAATCTTTCTACACCATTATAAAAACTAGTAAAGAAAATTAAAAAATTTATAACTTTAGATCTTTTATAGCCTTCAGACAAAACATTAGCGACATCCCATTGCAATTAAGTCCAGCAGTCCTAATACCGCCCTTATAACACAACATACACTACAATCCGGCAAATCTGATTCATCAGCCCTATCTTTTGCTACATTTTCCATAATTGATTGTGATAATCTCAGAGTAAACTCTTGGCCTTTCGATGTTACAGCTTCGATTAGTTTTTCCTCAGTTGATTCTTCCATGATAGAGCAGAAGTGTTCTAATGCTATATCTTGTCCTACATATTTCATACTATCTTCTAAAATCTCAAGAGCAACTTTCATACTACCTAAAATCAATAATTCTGTACTTAAATCAACACATCGAGAAAAGTTCTTACGTACATTAGCACAAACCTCATTAAAAAAATTTTTTATATATAACAAAGATTCTGCTCGCACATCAACAGGTGAATTCTCAGCATATTTTGACTTTAACTGCTTCAATACACTTTCTTCATACTCACTTAACTTTGCTTGACTTTGATATACTCCAATTACCCTTGCTAGCATCTTTCCACGAAAAAAATCTTCTTTAGCAGATTCAAAATCTCCTTCCTTACTAATACAGTCATATAAAGTTTTAGACTGCGCAATAATATAATCTATTGCACTAGTAATCCGGCATAAGTACTTATTCACTGTTGGATCAACGCCAATCAATGCTCCATCAATGTCTTCTTTAACCTCCTTTCGCATAATGTGACAAGCACTTTTTAACTGATAACCAAAATTGGACACATAAAAAGCAACATATAACATATGCATTAAAGTTAAGAAAAATAACATTACCAGAGATAACATAACTGCAATCTGCTCCTGGTAAAAAGTCATACTAAACACCATTTTCTATAAACATAACATAATTATATAAGTTAATCTTTATAAAGAATCAATCTATTATTTTAATATGTTAACAATAAGGTAAATATTTTACCAAATTAATTTTAAGAATAGATCTTTTTATTTACTATTTCTATTAAGAACTTATTTTCAACACCTCGCAATTTACATCCTTTATCAAAAACATACAAATTAACAATATATACTTTTAAGCCATAACTAATTCTGATTCATTGCAATTCCAATCACACCATCACCAATATTAGATAGGACCACTACTAACAATTATCTTGAACATTAGATCTTAGACTTACCTAAGTTTTTTAACATTGAAAACACACTATAAACAAAGTAGCAGCATTTGTAACAATACTATAAGCTTAGAGAATGATGTAAAAATACAAACTGACAAGTGCTAACATAGATACTAATTACATATAATCACTCCTAAACCTGTAATTTGTAGAAGCAATATATATAGAGGTATGCATAGTTTTAAACTTAATATCTCCAGATCATCTCTAGACAAAACATGAAAGTTATACACCACACCATGTAAACATAACAATACGGTACTTTAAAATATATAGTTAATTTTTAAAGAATATATGAAATAATATCAAATACTGTATCCTGAACTAGGAACAATTGACTCAACAACATCAAATTTTACACTTTGAGTTGACCCATCTATTACCATCTTTAATGATTTTGACATTACCATTTCACCTATACAGGACATATGATCATAAAAAATGTCATAAGCTATTTTCATACGTCCTAAACTTATCTTCTACTGTTTAAAACAATTTGCAAACATAAAATTAGGTACCTCTAACATCGAGATAATATTTCTTAAACAACGCTTCACACTATCCAATGATAATCGTCTCAAAGCATCTTGTCTCTGCTGATGATATGATTTCTTTAAGCGTACTAATACTCGCTGTTCATCTTCACTTAACAATTCATTGGTTTGATATATTCCAACCATATATGCTAATATCTTACCACCAGAAAGGCCTCTTCCATATCCACATGCAATCACGTTTTTTATCAGAGTCACTATATATTTGCTTAAAATTCTCAAATTCACTCATGATACAATCTATCGCAAGAGTAGAACCTAACAAAGCCCTAACATCTTTAGCATCGATACCAACAAGTTGTGCATCAAGCTTTTCCTAACTTCTCGCATAACAAACCTACAAGCAGCAGATATCTCATTCCCCAAACGTACATAATATACAATAGCAATTATTAAAGCTAACATTATAGTACTTGCTCCACAAAGTAATCCTACTGCAGTAGCTACGTCAGTAGACCCACTAATATAAACTGCAAGCCTAAGTATTCAAATAAATAGTAATAACATAAGCAATGCCAAGCACGCAATAATTGATTCATTATGAGCTGTTATATTTGACATCATTAAACTTACTAATCAGTAAAAATATATAACTGTATAAATCAATTTTAATATAAAATATATTAATTTTTAAATATTTATATTAACATGAATTAACAACAAACTCTGCTCATATGCTGTTTTTATCAAGATTTTGTATAAAGCTTAGAACATTTTTAGTACAACAAAATGCGTATTGTAACTTTTCCAAATACATAACTTGAAAAAAACAATACATCTTTAATAAATTTAAACTATATCTTTTACCTAGTTAGTTTGTAGTATAAAATCAAATCAACCTATAACTTATCATTCCCAGAATCACTAAGAGTTGCT
>CDGH01000035.1 GCA_000825765.1 Ehrlichia minasensis
TTATATCTCACTAATAAAGAATTTAACAATCAGGTAAAAATGCCTACTAACCATACAAACATTACAGGGTATACTACAAATGCATCATCCGTCCCCCCCCCCCCTACAGAAAGTAGCACATCTCAGCTTGTAAATAATATAACGAGTACTATCGTAGATACAACAACTAGCAGTGCTGCAACAGTCAGTGATACAGTCACAAATGCTATTAATAATACAGTAAGCACTGTAACACAAACTGCAGAAAATATTTCTACTGCACTCACAAATACAGCTTCTACTATTAACTCTACAGTAAGTTCAATAATAAACGATGTCACATCATCTGTTATTAACCACACAACACACTCTACAACAAATACTACTCAAGATACAAGCAGTTCTACACAAGGATTCATCGCTTTAGGTTTTGTACTATTCTGTGCATTACTTTTTATGTTTGCAGTTTATGTCTATAGAAACTATTATCGCAATAACCGTAACGCTGGTGGTTACATAACCGTAATAGAAGAAGATCTTGAATACCCACGAGGATTACTAGGATCTATTATGGATGACTCTCTCTCTGATTCAGTGTTTGAAACATCAGAAACTGAAAGTGATTCACCTATACAAACAAACTATGAACCAGTTCCAAGTACAGCTTTATCTATATCATCTGATACAGTAGAAAATCCGGAGGGAGCATATCAGACAACTAAATTATAATAACCAAAATACAGCTACTTTCTATATTTTACTTAATTGTCTACTCAACTGCATTAAAAAACCTAAACACGCAGTACATCAAAAATATAACAATTTTTAGTTGCCAATTTTTTCTAATTAATATTCTTTAATCAAAAAATTATCTCTAATAATTACATTGCAGTAATACATGCAAATTTTACACTTTTAAACACAACAAAGTCATATTAAATAGTAACATCCCTACAGAACTGAATAAGATAAACATATTACCCAAATATAAATTCTTTCACAGGAATAATACATTAAATATAAAACATAAGGAATTAAGTAACATTAACTTACTATTAGCAAATATATTTATATAAACTAAAAAAGTATATTTTATTTTCATTAATTAAACCATTTAAAGTAATGTAAGTAAAAAAATCTATATCTGCAAATGGTAATTTAAATAAAAATTTTAATATATTAAATTTTCAATTAACCCACTCAGGTAAACTATGGACAACAATACTACAACAAATCCAAGCACATCAACTAATGCTATAGAGAGTACTACAGGGAGTACTACACAGAATACTTCTACCACACTTGCACAAAATATTACTCAGTCTACACTAAATTTTGTAACAAATAACTCAACACAATCTACAACATCACCAACAAGTAATAGCACAACCTCTGCTAGTACCACACAAAGTGAATTATCAGACCAATACAGCATCTTTATATTTTTTGCATTTGCTGTATTGACATTTGCTTGTCTATTATACTTATTACGCGATAAATTTCGGTTTAATAATACCGGTACTACTCGTCCTGCTAATAGGAAAAAAAATGTAAGACTTACATCCAACACACAATCTCAAAGCGAACAAAACTTAGAACCACAAACTCCACGAACCCCACAATACTATGATTATTCCAGTTTTAGATCAGAATTGAGCGATAACGAGCTGCCTACAGATTTACAACCAACTGATAATATGGAACCTTGCTCTTCTGAACAACATAACGGTTCAGGACCACAAACTCCAGAAGCACCACAATACCATGATTATTCCAGCCTTAGATCAGAATCTAGCGATAATGAGCTGCCTACAGATTTACAACCAACTGATAGTGTGGAACCTTGCTGTTCTGAACAACATAACGGGTCAGGACCACAAACTCCAGAAACATCACACCATGATTATTCCAGCCTTAGATCAGAATCGAGCGATAATGAGCCACCTACAAATTTACAACCAACTGATAGTGTAGAACCCTGCTGTTCTGAACATGAACACACTCTATAATACTTTAAAGATACATCACTTTTATACACTGTGTTTATTTAATCAGCAAATCCTATTAAAATTATTCAGACAAACAAATTGTATTAATGTCGCATAAGTTCTTTCATAGATACAATACTGTTAGCCATTGTTTTCTCTGCTTGAACTAATGTTTAGATGAAATTTTTCTAAAAAATTCAGAATTATACATCAACAAAAATCAATTATATACTATAAAGCCATAATTACACAAAATGCTTATAACTATCACCTATATACTAAACCTTTGATTAACACATATACAAATTTAGTAACCTATTTTTACTGCATACTATAAAGTCATAGTTATTCAAAATGCATACAAAATATACTAACTTACTAATAACAAGGTAACTATGTCACATCTTAAAAAACACCAACTATCAAAAAATTTACTTTTGATTTGAACTACGCGAAAATTACTAAAGTATAATCTTCTACTACACATGTTAACTTTATCACGCAATAAGTTACAATACTAGCAACACATAAAATTGTAATTCACAATCAGTATTGAAAAAACAATTGAACTTATATTATTCTAATTAAATACTTATTAAGTCATCACAGTATTATTCTATCACCAACACAGCAATAATTTGGTTATGTTCATTAACAGCAAAACCATTCTGTTCAGAAAATAATCTACACTTATAAAAAAGTTTTACAATAGAGTTGATCAGTAGAAGTTTACCGTATTTTTCTATTATACAATTACTCCCGTTCTACATTATAAAAATAGTGGATGCATATTCTCTTTAACTTTCTTTCTTACGCTTTTTTTTACTTAATCTCCATGCTAGCCTACTTATCTGATATATAAAAACATTTAATAGCAAAACAGATATATCACTAATAAAGAAAATACTGTTAAAAAAATAATAATAACTATAAATCTATCAACAGCAGAGCTAATGTTCATTACAACAGATATTAAAATTATAGAAAGCATTTCAACAATATTGTCATACCAACATTATCTATACATCGTTTTAAGCTTACTTAAACATACTATTTACATAATTGCTAAATAGCATCTACTATAGACAAAAAATGAAAACAAAACGCATATCTATAATGTCACAATATATCCATTATAGTAAGATAAATAAATGCATTAAGTTTAATTACAATCATACAATCACTAACTTGCGATTTTTACAAGTACTATACTAAAAAATTTCTTAATTAATATTAAATACAATTAAAGTTCTAACTATATGAAAGAAAATCCTAAAAATAAATAGGAAAAATTAACAATTATTTAAATTACCTCGATATATCTAACTTATACCTAATACAAACCTACTGCAGGTTTTATGGGCACAGGTTTACTCATGGTGCTCTTGGGACTTGCATTATCTTGTATACTATTCTGTATTTGTGAGATATTTAAATGTTGTAACGAAAAACCAAATAACTTTAGAAGACATACTATTAGAAATACTGTTGCTAACAATGATAAACATAACACTCAAAACAACAACACAATAGTGTTAATCATGATGAACATAGCACTTCAAAACAACAACATAATAATGATAAAAACTTTGACAATCACAGTACTCAAACATAATCAAAAAACAAACAATCATGTTATTATTGATACTACTGACTCTTCTAGTGATACTATTCCAACACCAACTTTTGATACACCAGCAAAAAGTAATATATTTGGTATTTTAGAAGAAAAATTATTTAAATAATATTACTCCAGCTTATGCTAGTGTTTCGTAAACTAGGTAATGGAAATTTAAAATTTATCCTAATGTGATATTTTTCAATTGTAAAGTTCTACAAAATTTTAGGTCTCTCACGTTTTCTATCAGTGATGTCACTTCATAAAATATCAGAGCAGTACAACTAGGTTATTTATATCGCAATTAAGCTATACTTATATTATAAACTGCATGTTCTTATTTATAACCCATAGTAGAAGTACACATAATAAAGTTAAGCATGTATTATAATTTCATAACATTCCAAATTTAAGTATATTGTCTCTAGATAATATTGTAGCAATTGGCAATTCATTATATACTATAGAAAAATACTACATAAGTAACAAAACAGATCAGAGAACTGTTTTACTAAGATACATTCACATAAAATACACGGTACATGCCATACTTCAGAAAGAGCTATTAGCTCTATCTAAAAATATCATACAAAAACTAAGCTATATGAAATATTAATAAACAAAAAGAACAAAACTACAGCATTATATAGATAATACACAACAATAACCTATCAACCTATTATGTATGTTAAATAAAAATGTAATATAAAAAACTATATAAGCAACAGCAATTACAATAAAATAGCATAAACTCTAGAGCACAAAAATTTTGTAGTCAGATCAGTTACGTTAGCCCCAAAACAAATACAGCTTAAAATACACCTATCAACTATAAGATATCTCTATAAGTAATATATCAATCTATATTACCAACTTTACTATTATGAACTATTATAAATATTTCTGTGCGTTAAACATAATATATTTCCGTAGATTGCATTTTTTTGTTTACAATATCAATTACTAAAATCATTAAAATATTCTATGAGTAATATTAATAAATTTCTCAACATTTCACAAACATTTGAACCGTTTGTTATTATACAAATGTATGTGAAAAAACTTATCAGTTCTGCAATATATATAGTAGATAAAGAAACACAATTACATGACCTAGCCTCAATATTCAATTTCTACATTCCAAGCCTTGAAGTTATCACATTCCCTGCATGGAACTCAATTCCATACAAAAAAAATTCACCACACAATTCGGTAATGGCAGAAAGAATTAAAGTTCTATACTCACTAACTACTAAATGTCACGACACACCTTATATTATCCTTTCAACAACTAATGCAATTATGCAAAAAGTCCTACCTCAAAATGTTATATTACAATCAGTACTAAAAATCACACTACAACAAAACACTACAAAAAATGATATAGAAAGATATTTAACCAATTACGGATATAATCAATATTCAACAGTACAGGATATAGGCGAGTTTGCTATTCGCAATAACAGTATTGACATTTTCCCAATGACTTACAAAAACCCTATAAGAATTCATCTACACAATAATTTTATACAATCTATTAATTATTTTGATCACACTACACAATCAATAGAGAGCAACTCCTTTTTAGATGAGATTTTGATCTACCCAACTTCTGAAATAATCAAACAAAAAGCAACTATAGATCTCTTTGCTAGAATCTACAAAACAAAAACAAATCAAGATCAAAATTTACTAGATACAATAATTTCTGGCAAGAAACATATAGGAGAGGAAAATTTCTTACCCTTATTTTACAAGGAAGAGTTAAAAAATATTTTCAATTATATACCAGAGCACTCTACAGCAATTTTTAGTGATAGAATCATTAAAGAAATAGAGCAGTATAACAGCCAAATATATCTAAATTATAAATCCCAATTATTTTATCAAGTACCTCCACATCAACTTTACATTAATCCTGAAGATTTCAAAGCTATAACCCAGCATAAGATCATATTTTCACAATCTGACAATACTACTCAGAATTTAGTAACTACAAGTACACAAAGTTTTAATATTACAACAAAAATTCAACATGTTCCAAACTTCAAAGCTTTAGCACAAGATAAACAAGTCAATATATTTACAATTCTAACACAATATATAAATACTACATGTCAGACAAAAAAATTAATAATAGCATGTAATTCTATTGGCTCTTTAGAATACATACAAAATAAACTTAAAACATTAGGTATTGAACTATATAAAATCAATCACTACCAAGAGATCCGTTATTTACATAATATCACTATATTACCAATCAATCAGAGCTTCATAGCAAAATCCACTATTGTGATAGCAGAACATGACTTACTACATAAACAAGAAGTGACAAATAAGAGTAACATTTCAAATCTGATTAACAATACTACCAATTTAGACATTGGTGATATAGTAATACACAAAGATTATGGCGTTGGAAAGATAGTAGAACTTGAAACTATTAAAATACTTGATAGTTATCATGATTTCATAAAAATAGAGTATCATAATAATGACAAATTATTTTTACCTGTAGAAAATATCAATCTCATATCTAAATATGAACAACAAAATTCTAATGTTGTACTAGATAAACTGGGTAGTACATCGTGGCAACAACGTAAAACTAAAATAAAAAATCATATCAAAAAAATTGCAAGAGAATTATTAGCTATAGAAGCAGCAAGGAAATTATCTACAGGTCAAATTTTTTGCAAAGATGAAAATTATCAACATTTTTGTAACGAATTTTCCTATACCGAAACAGAAGATCAACTACAAGCCATAAAAGACATGGAACATGACCTATCAAGTGGCAAAATAATGAACAGATTAATTTGTGGAGATGTAGGCTTTGGAAAAACAGAAATAGCACTACGTGCAGCATTCTTAGTAGCAAACAAGAATTACCAAGTAGCAGTTATAGTACCAACAACTTTATTGTGCAGGCAGCATTTTATTGTGTTTACCGAAAGATTTAAAAAATTTCCAAATATCAAAATCAAACAACTATCTAAAATAGTTGAAAGATCTGAAATCAAGAAAACAAAAGAAAGTTTATCATGCGGTCAAGTACACATAATAATAGGAACACATGCTATATTAGCAAAGGATGTTACTTTTGCTAATTTAAGCTTGTTAATTATCGATGAAGAACAACAGTTTGGAGTAAAACAAAAAGAATCATTAAAAAAAATAAAAACAAACGTTCATGTAATTTCATTATCTGCAACTCCAATACCACGCACACTATATATGTCATTATGTGGAATAAAAGATTTAAGTTTAATAAAAACAGCTCCAAAAAACAGATTGCCAGTAACAATTTGCACAACATATTATGATGAAACGATAATAAAAGATGCCGTAATACGTGAATATAATAGAGGAGGTAGAGTATTCTATGTTTGCCCACAAATTAGCAACATACAAAGCATTAGCGATAACCTAACAAAATTAGTACCAGGAATTAAAATCAATACTGCTCATGGACAACTTCCATCAGCACAGCTTGATACAATAATGAATAATTTTTTTGATGGTAAATTTACAATACTACTCACTACATCAATCATAGAATGCGGATTAGATATTCCATTTGCTAATACAATCATAATACATAATGCAGACATGTTTGGACTAGCTCAACTTTACCAACTAAAAGGCAGAGTAGGACGTAGCAACACAAAAGGTTTTGCATATTTTATATTATCAGAAAAAGTAACAAATAAATCTGCCACAAAACTAGAAATTATACAATCAATAAATTCTATAAATTCAGGATTTACTTTATCACTACATGATATGGATATCAGAGGATTTGGAAATTTAGTAGGAGAAGAACAATCCGGTAATATAAAAGATGTAGGGATTGAATTATATCAACAAATGCTAGAAGAAGAACTTAATATTCACAATGAAAATACCAAAGATTTTGACCATATAAATATCAGTATAAATGTTAACATCAGAATTCCTGAACATTATATTAAAGACATAGGACTAAGAATGCGTGTATATAAAAAAATTGGCAATCTTAAGACAAAAGAAGATATAGATAACTATCATATAGAGTTAATCAACAAGTTTGGCAATTTACCAAATGAAGTAGAAAATTTACTAAACACTATATATATAAAGCAACTGTGTGCAAATATTGGCATCTATGAAATTGAGCAAGTAAAGAACATTATCTACTTAAGGATTCAGAGTAATACAACATTCAAACAAGAAGTACTGAATTATTTTATCAATAACCCTCTGATTTTCAAGATACAAAACAATAGCATATTAATGCTAATCAACAATAGCTTTTATTGCACTACAAGTTTTATTATACACCATCTTAGTAAAATAAATGCATTAAACTGAAGATGATCTTTATTCATACATTTATCACAGGACAAAATAAATAATAATAAACAACCTACGCATTAATCACTACCTATGCAACTAAATAATGGAGCATAAGATCCCATTCCCTACTACATAAAAATAACTTAACATAGAATAAATTTATAGTTCACTAATAGATTATATAACCAAATTTTTTAATCATTATTTATTGATTAAAAAATACCATTAAGAATATTCTACCATAAAAAATAGCCTGATAGCATAATAAGGTCTACCACTATCTCTTCCATATTTTCATTTTGTGCTTCAAGATTTTCAGCATTTTCAAGACCCGGCCATCCAAAATTTCGATCTTCAACTTCTAGAGCTTCTATATCTAGGCCTTCAATATCTATATCGCCATTATGCGGCCCAATATCCTCTAAAACACAACTAATAATAAAATACAAAAACACCAAACCTAAATATGCAAAAACTATAGCATTTAAGTCAACTTGCACTTCATTACTACCATCATCATCTCTAGGAAATAGCATGAACAATACTTACAATCAGCATAACACATTTATTATAACATAAATAATTCAGTAGTATAAGTCATCTAACTCAACAATAAAAAACTATATACTCATTGATTAACAAAGTTATCGTGATTAACCAGAAATATGCTACATAACTAATTGTATTATCAGGCATTCTAAAAAATATTGTAAGCAGAATAGTTTAGCAACAAATAATATAACATATGAACGATCAACTATATAAAAACTTATTTTTCATTTTTTTATAAAAACACATAGGAATAAATACCGTTAAATCACTCTACCTAATGCAAGATTATATATAAAGACTCAGTCTTGCACTCATATAACTTGTAATAATACTATGTAGCAGTGACATTATATTTTCTAAAAGCACAATAGTAAGTTGCTAATTTTCTTGACTTATACAGGAACATGTCTGAAGTATTAACATATTAAAACATATCAAAAGATATGAATGTTTATTATTAAATCTACTATCAATAATGTAGCATAAGAGCTCCATCCACTGTTGCATCAAAATAACTTAACATTAGAACAAATTTACATGTTACTAATTAGGATATATAACCAAATCTTTTAACCATTGTTTTTTGATTAAAAAATACAGTAAGAACATTCTAGCATAAAAAGTGGTTTACCAGTCTAAAACATCTTACTGCATCTGGATCATCCATATTTGCATCTGGCATCCCCCCCCCCCAACATCCATGTTTCCAACATTCGCACCTTCAACATTCAGGTTTTCATTATTTTGGCCTTCATCATTTAGTTCTACATT
>CDGH01000036.1 GCA_000825765.1 Ehrlichia minasensis
ACATCCATGTTTCCAACATTCGCACCTTCAACATTCAGGTTTTCATTATTTTGGCCTTCATCATTTAGTTCTACATTATCTAAATCTTCACCATCCAGGTCTCCATTATCCGGACCTTCATCATCTAGATCTTCACCATTTATAATGTCAGCAATTATACCTTCTAGGTCTATATTATCCAGACCTTCACCATCCAGGTCTGCATCATCCAGACCTTCACCATCTATGTCTTCATTATCCAGGTCCCCATTATCCGGACCTCCACCATCTAGGTCTGCATTATCCAAGCCCTCATTATCTATGCCAATAAGTACCTCTTCACGTAGTCTCATATCCTCTAAAAGCCACACAGTAACAGCGCATAAAAATAAAAATGCTGAAAAGACTGCCATAATCAAACCTTTATGAGCGTCTCCTTCAGGATCATCAATAAAATCTTCCACGGGAAATAGCATACACAATACCTTCAATTAACATAAATAATTAAATAATATAAACTATTTAGAAAGAAACAAACACTAGCTGATTTATCAAAAATATTGTAACTAAAATAGATAACACTATATGGTTAACTGGTATTTTATTACATCAAAGTAATCCACAATAAAAAATTGTACAAGAAAATAGTTAAAACATCAAAATAACAACTACTATAAACAGCTAATTTAACTCCGGCTCAATTGTTGAGATACCACACTTTCTATACTTAAATCTACACCTTCGCGATGACCTTCATTTATTAAATCATCAGCACTAGCACCTTTACCTTGGGCAGATGCATCATCATTTGTTTCGTGATCAGTACCATCTGTTTTACTCTGTTCGCCATTAACACAATTTAAGATACTAATGTTCCTTTGAAACATGCTAACAAGCACCATCACTATCATAAGTACAAAGACAACACCAATAATTATACCAACACAATTATTATTCATATAAACACATACACTAAAACTACTTTAAGTAACAAATTGTATCACGCAAACTGCATAAGATAAAAAAACACATTTATCAAGGACATTTAGGAAACATAACTATATACTACCAACAGGGTATTCTACCAATGCAAGAGTGACATTCTTATTGCTAAGAACTTTTACTTTGTCATGTTATTTGTTATGCACCCATACTGCTATATAATCCAAAAAATTCTAATAACAAAACTACACACACTTTAAGATCAAATTACTTCTAATAATTTAAAGCAGGAAGAAAATATTACACAAATACACCTTATCAATGCAAATACACATTTAAACATGTTATCAATTTCAACAATCACATAAACCACACACTAATGTTTTTTTAAATCATAAAATTGCACATAGCATATTGTTTTCTATGTACTTTAACACAACCTTAAAATATTGGAAGTTCCACTCATAGAACGGTCAAAAATTGACTCACCATTGACCATTACAAATTATGGATACAATTCTCTGCATTTTTTGCTTATTGTAATATACCAACTACAGACCAAAATTGCCATTTAACCTTTTTGATTGTATATACTACTCAGCTGTTCTAAATTCAATTCTTTCACTTCTCTTTGATTATTTCCATGCATTTGTCCCAGCCGATTCCTTACTTGTTCTTCAATGCGTATTTTATCCATTTCCTTTTCAAGACCCATAAACCCACAAGAAGCAAGAGCTGAAGGCTGCCCTCTTCTATCATCATGACTTCCATCACCAGGTCCACGCTGACCGTACTTACCGCGAGATAATACTTCTTGACACATCGATATCATTATAAGAATCGCTAATAAAACTATAATAGCAATAAAAATGCCTATAACAATTTCACCCTTTTTATCCATATAAACACCTAAAAACACACACTAAATTTCTCTTTTACTCTATTATTATAGAACCACTGCCTTACCATTTTTTTACATGAAATTGTTTAGCTAATCATATAAACAACAGCCTATTCAATAGGTCTACATCTAAAACTGATAGCTAAAGTTTACTTTCATACTATCATTACCTTTTTTAATACATGAATAGAGTTTCATTAAAACCATCCATGCCAAAACAAGGACTGCTACAAGAACTATAATACTAGATACACATATAAATTCAAATACACTAAACTCTTATATTCATGCTATTTAATCCTTTAATTAACAACTATCCACCACCTACTATCTGTCCTGAGCGCGAAGACTGTACTGTTTCTACTACCATGTCATGAAAACCTAAAACAAGTTGCTGCACTCTATTTCTGCTTAGTTGCCGTTCATTTTGTCCATCATCATCAAGACCTTGAGATTCATCAGCTAATGACGCGTTTTCTATATCAGTACCATCTATTACTTTACTACCAATTTTTTGTAAACAAGCAAAAACTATTACCGCAAGTAACACACTAATGACAACTATCCCCAATATAATCATAGAAATAGTCAATGCACTATCAGTCTTCCACACACGAATACTCAAAAACACACACTAAACTTTTCATAAACAATTATATCACTTAATTTTTCAATTAACAAGTATACGGCTATAAAATACACAGTAGTCCTTACTGTCACACTGTTATTCTATCATCATACTACTCCTATTATCTCCTTCAAAATCTGATTATCTAAACTCTTCAAGTCAACAAACCATAAGTTGTTTACAATCGATTTCTGGCTTTCACATCTTACTCTTTCGTTATCATCACTTACCACATAGTCAGCCTTCCCACATATTACAACAATCCAGAGTCATTCCCAACATACAAGATATCACTACAATTAATTATGACCTCATCATGTACACAGCAAAAATTTCATAATTGTTTTTCATACAAATATTTCAAAACATCTAAATATATTCTTTTACCATGTAATTTATTACCGACCCACTCCTATACCTTGGTTACTGCATTAATCTTGTACTCGTTACACCATCACCACCATTTTTCTCTAGTCTTGTTGTTATCTCTCATCTAGATGTTGTCTACTTGATTATCTAACACAACTTTTTCAAGGTATTCAAGCACTACTCTGTGCAAAGTTTCCAGACCATTACCATTTTCTTGCTTAACCATTACCTATTCTGCTACCTGCAATATAATCAATGACAGGTTATATAATACACTAACAAATCCCTCACTTAATATATCATGCATAGCAAGTGACAACATTAAGTGATTAGTAAAAACCAACTTAACATAATTCTAATGTAATTTATATCAATTTGTAAAATACAGAAATATTACAAAAATGTAATTTTCTCTGTCACTTTCTCTTCAACAACAACATTTTTAGATATAGTACTTAAAGACATTTCTTCGCAATCAATACTACAAGAAGAACCACATACATTAGGTACCACCCCACTACGTAATTCTTCACTAATATTACTAACAGGAAAATTCCCACCTTCTCCTATATCAATATTAGTTTGTTGCCTTACTATATCTCTCACAACATTACGACAGACAGCTTTTGATGCATTTTTACAATTAATACCATTATTCTGACCTTCTATTTCACTAAAAAATCTACGTAGCATGAGATCACGACTTCTTTCTTCTCGAAAACCACGCATAAAGTGATAACAAATATGACGCATTACACAAACAAACCCAATAGCAACCATACAATAGATAAATACATTCAAACCATGACTTGAATCAATTGCACTATTATTAGTACTTATAAGCACATTATCAACAGTACTATTTGCAACATAAGTAGTATAACTATTGGTTGTAGTTAATGTATCATGTAATGTACTAGATTCTGTCACTGCATGTGTATTACTACTGAAAAAAGGAATAACATAATTAACCACAGCATTATATACTACTGTTGCATTATTACGTATTACTTCTAGTGTACTATTTGCAGCATTATTAAAAAGACTTGAAGTAATAGAAGAAAATATATTCCCTACAGAACCTAGGAATGACATCAGTAAAAATTATAATGACACAACAATCATTGATTATAGCATAATATTTATAAGAGATCATTTGTTTAAATAATACTACAAAGTTAAAACCCATCTCTTCTTTATAAAATACTTTCATACAATATATAAACACAGTAAAACAATAACATGTATCATATTTAACGAATTCTACCTACATCATTACCTTAATCAACAACCTACAAATATAAAAACATATTATCAATACTTAATACATATTCGTAAACATTTTTCTCCACAATAATCAACATTTATACTTTTATAGGAAGAAATGTGAAACAATTAATATCTATTAAATATTGATATAAACAACCTATACAGTATATAGTACATATCAGTATCGGTACTATACAACTCTCCTGTATCAAAAGAACTGTTGAGACAACATATATCAACAAAACTGATAAATGAAGCAACCACAGAAATTTACCAAACACTAAGCAAAATTATTTAAATATTTCATTTTAATATGAAATTACATATTCTCTTGTACTAAGAGAATCATCGACTTAAACACACATAACAGCATTGACAAAATAATCATTAAAGTAAGATTTGCACCAATGCATATTCAAGATTAAATGATATATTCCCTTGTACTAAGAAAATTATGCCTAACATCCACAAAACATAGAAAAATGTAAGCTATAATAGAAAAATACTACTAACATAAACCATCTTTTTCTAACAAATATTACCATACTTAATTAAGATCATTAGCAGAATACACTACACACTCTCTATTATTACTAGGAGAACTAATTAATGTTTTTGGAAAATGTACTTCTTCTATTCTTTTTTCTCGCAGTTCAACATCATCTATTTGTTGTAGTTCTATTTCATCAGTAACAGTATTACAAGCAGCTGTGCCAGAAGTACTAGGTTCAGCAGATTGATCCATCTTTAATGCATTAGGACTCCGAGAACACCTCATATACCTTTCCCGTAACACAGTCTCATTAAGATTAAGCCAAAACATACATATTCCTATCGCAACTGCAATCAAAATCCCAGCTATAATCACAGCAATGGCAATTATATCATCTTGAGTTCTTCCATTACTATTAACACTACTATCCATTAAACCAGTCCGATTGACATCAGTATCATTAAAAAGTTGATCAAAGAAATTTAATCCAAAATCATCACTAGAATTTACAACATTGAAGGTTGAAGATTTTAAATCACTGAACATATAAACAATCCTTTTCTATTAAACAATATCATTAAAAAAATTAATATACATTTATAAATAAAAATATATTTATTAATAAATTATTACAATATTGCTAACTTTATAAAAAAGCAAGTTAATCTTTTAATTATTTTTAACACATAATCTTTTTAAACTTTTATCATTGACGTTCTTTGTTCAGTACATTAGGATGTTGAATTCTACCATTCTATACATACAATATGTTTAAAGGTATAGTCGAGGATATCGGCACTGTTGTCCAAGTATGCAATACAAAAAACCGTGATAGGAGAATTTCAATTAAACCAAGTAATTTTAGGTTTTTAAGTGAAACAAAACTAGGCGATTCTATAGGATGTTCTGGTATTTGTTTAAGTGTAGTAGAGTTAAATGATAATTATTTTGTTACTGATGTTTCAGATGCAACTTTATCTATTACCAATGCTACACATTGGGAAGAAGGAACTAAGATTAACCTAGAATTACCGATAAGAATAACTGATAGACTAGATGGGCATCTTGTACAAGGGCATGTTGATGGCGTAGGAAAAATCACATCAATCATTAAAGTAAATAGCTCTCATAATATAGAGTTCCATGTGCCAGATACTTTGCTAAAATACATGATAGTAAAAGGATCAATTGCAATAAACGGAGTATCATTGACTATCAATGCTATATCTAATGGAGTATTATCAGTAAACATTATTCCTCATACCTGGGAAAAGACAGTTTTTCAATATAGTCAAGTAAACGATATTGTGAACATAGAAGCAGATATACTCGCAAAACACTTAGAACAATTGTATGCATATAATACCAAAACATAGCTATATTATTTACTATAATATAAGCCTATAAATGAACTTTTATTAATAAATACTAAATGAAAGACATATGCTGACAGCTATCCATATATAATAAATCATGAAAGTACTACATATAAACAACTATATGCATATAATACCAAAACATAGCCATATTATTTACTATAATATAAACCTATAAATGAACTTTTATTAATAAATACTAAATGAAAGACATATGCTGATAATTATCCAATATAATAAAGCATGAAAGTTTTACATATAACATTGTTATAAAAATTATAAATGCTAAAACTATAAATACTCAATATCCAGTTAAAATTCTATCAACAAGCTCCTGTACTGTAGGAATATAACCATCCTTATAAAACTCATCCTGTATAAACTTATATGCGTTATGGCCAGAAAACATAAGCTCATGTTCATGATCTGCACCAGCAACAATATTTTGTAAGGTTTTTTGAATACAAAAACTACGAACATCTGGTTTAATACCAGTGCTATAGTCTCCATGATCTTTCCAATTACTAAATTTACAATGACTTAAACATCCCATACAATTTATTTGATCTTCCCTAATGCTTCGTGACTTACTTTGCGTAACAAATATTAAAGTATTATCTGGTGTTTTCAAAGCATCTGTATAACCCATTGCAATCCAAGATTCTGATAACTTCTTATCACACGGATGCACATACACTTTTCTTCCTCTACTACCAATAGAGAGTTCCGCGCTGCACTCTTCAGTCATTTCATTTTCAAACGCAATCTGACGTTCATTACGTGTTTGTAATTCTTTTATGAATTCATTTTTAACTGCAGAAGAATAAAACCCTGTAGGGCTAAATTTATTCAAAAATACATCACCAGGCTTTAAAGACATTAACTTCTCCTTCCATGCAGCAGAGATTGGGCTTTCTTGAGTCAACAAAGGCCTTGTTCCAAATTGAAATGCTATAGGTCCAATTGCACTATTGTCCAACCATGCTTCCCAATCCTTTAGATGCCAAACACCTCCTGCCATGATTAACACAACATCAGACAACCCAACTTCATTCATATATGTACGTATTGCTGCAACCCTTTCAAAAGGATCTTGCGGACTATCAGGAGATTCACTATTACTAAGTCCATTATGCCCACCTGCCAACCAAGGATCCTCATACACAACACCACCAAGAAGTGTTTTAGAAAATTTCTGATAAGAACGCTGCCATAAAATTTTAAATGCCCTCATTGACGACACAATTGGATAATAATAAACTTGATATTGAGAAGCAATTTCAGCTAATTTATATGGCATACCAGCACCACAAGTAATACCATGAATTAACCCTCTTGCTTTTTCAAGCACACCATGAAGTACAC
>CDGH01000037.1 GCA_000825765.1 Ehrlichia minasensis
TCTTTTACCTAGTTAGTTTGTAGTATAAAATCAAATCAACCTATAACTTATCATTCCCAGAATCACTAAGAGTTGCTTTAAATGTCAAAACACATAAAACAAAAGCCCATCAGTTTAACTATAAAATTCTTAGAAACTAGTAAAAAAAACTATAACAACATCGACACTTGCTTATAATAGTAAAGTAAACAAATTACACATATATCCTTACAAACAGAGACTATGAAATTTAAAAAAAACTAGAGATTTGTTATTCAGTTATATAATTTATAGTAAACATACTGATATTTATTTAAATTTAACTCAGCAAAGCTCACAATGTTTATACTAGTTCACAATTTTCTCTTAACTACTACACTTCTTGAACTACAACAAAAACATTACGGTAAGCTTTTTCGTATAACTTTTGACAACGCAATAAGTGATCTTCGCACAACAAAGTTATATATTGCTTACACTTTACTACAGATAATTTATCAAAGTCCATACTTTAGGTCCATCATCACTCATAATTTTTAATATAAGAATCGTAATGATTACAAAAATAGAAACAATAGTTTACAAATTTCTCGCTAACACAACTATTAACTTCATATTATAGAGTGTATAGCTATATTAGTAACACTAAAGATATTAGTACTTTAACACAAAATCACTCTTCAATGAACACAATTCTCAATATCACCCAAAGATATAGTAACAAAAGAAATATCATCATAAAAAATTCCATTACCACGTGGTCTAGCATCACGACAAAATACATTTAATATATCAACATTTTTAATAGTAAAGTTTATCCCTTTAGCAATAAAAGCTAATCCATAGTCCAATTTTATATAATACTCTGATATTAACCTCATCTGTTCTTCATCACCAATATTTTTTACCAGATTAAAAATATTTTTTAATAAAGCACGAATACATGATATGTTTTGTAAGTCACATTTTAATAGAATTTCCTTATGGCTATTGCATATTAATACTGAATCTTCAGTTTCAGAAATAAACCTAGTTAACAGTAACACTTGCTTATAAACTTTATCATTATCAATTCTATCAATAAAATTAAATATTTGATCTTGTACATACTTAAAACCTACTTTAACCATTAAAACACCATGTTGAGGAGATTTAGCTTCTATAAATTCAGTACCATTATCATATAGCTCTTTCATTTTCACTTTTAATTCTTTCTTCAAATCACAAATAACAGAATTTCTTATTCTACAATCAGAAACATCAAGAGTCCTAACAGGTAATGAACTACCATTATTCACACCAAAGTCTTTTTTAGAATCTCTACACTTTTTCAATATACTATATATGATTAAAATAAAAATAATAAATATTAAAATACTAACTATTGCAAAATAAACTTCATTAATCATAATACAAAATTATAAGTTAATACAGTAAAATTTATACACTATAACTATTAATAATTATAAAAATAGTATCTTACATTTAATATATTAACTAAAATAATTAACTATAATTTTAATAATTTCGAAACATATAAATACAATAACCATTAGATTTGTAGAATATCATCTAAAAAACATTAACTTTCAAACTGATAATAATGATTATTACTATGAAATAAAGTTTTATATTGTATATTCAATTGTTGAATATTATCAATCATCATCTTCAATGATTAGAGATATTCTATATAACCATAAAATGCTGAAATAAACAAATACAGACCAATATTTGCAGAATAGAATTGTTTTACTTATAAGTAATACTAAAAATTAAAACCACAAACAAATTAAATTTACCTTCAACGTTAATTAATATATTTACAATTTCTTATTTTCCAACAGATTGGTAAATATGCGTTATAAAAACCAAACTACATTAAAGATGTAGAGCAACATTTTCATTAAGTTCTATACTACTTAAATTAAGCGTTTCAAATTTGCTTTTTAAGGCATTATCAACACTTTCTAAACATAGTTTAAGGATAATGTGTAACATTAAAGCTTTATTATTAAAATCACGCATGTATCTGTTTAATTGAGACCTACCAAACACATCCAACCTAGTATAACATATGCTTATTAACTGAACACTATTTTTAAGCAATACTTCAAAATCTCTTTTAATCTTTTTCATTTCATTAATATTACAAGAAGTTAAACTAGCTCCTGACTTTACAAAATCTTCTATCAAACTTATAGATTGTATTAAATTATTCATCTGTGTAGAAATAGAACAATTTACACTTGACAATGACGAAATATCATTCGTATCATCAACACAATACGGATTTTCTCTATATCAGGTAAACGGTCAATAATAGCAAGTATTTCATTCATCTCATCTAAAGTATCTTTAGTTTTATTAGCTAGATAACTTAGCTTTATTACACTAGATTTATCAAGACTTATCCCATACTTCCTAACCTGATTCTCAGAATATTCATCTGCTAACTTATCTACACTACAAGATACTTGATAGTCGGACAACTTATTACATAAAGCAATCAATAATAAAAATATTAATACTAATGGTAGAAATATTATGCAACAAGCAATAGTTAAATTTACCTTACCTTTAGTGCTTAAATAAAATCCCACACAAATACCTCAAAATTAGTTAACTCATAGAAGAATTAAATATTAATCTTTCTTGATACATTATAATAATGTTAAACTAATTTATAATATATTTTAATATATATGTATATAACAAATAAAATATATTTAAATCACTAAACAACAATATTCTTTTTTCAAATCAAGAGATAACTTGCTTATATAAACAGACTTTGATCATCGACAATAGCGAATACTATATAAGTTTAATATTAATACTGTAAAGAATAACTCTTAGTAAATAGTGTAGTCACAAACACACAAGTTCAAGATTTAACCATACCTGGCTTGTAATATGAAATAATAAAAATGTAACTTGATTACCATATATAACAATTATTACTACTTCATACTAACAATTATATATCAAGATATTAAATATTTATTCTTAAACCTACAAATAATATTTAACAGAAAATTATAGACGCATGATTGAAAGTAAAAATATGGCTTGTAATTTTATCAATAATATATCTATTTGTAACATTACAAAAGAACATCATCCCATAAACACAAATATTAACATATTTAATACATTAATTCCCAAAAAAAGACCGACTTCCTCAACCCACTAAAATATTTATTACTTTATACTAAAAAGAACTTAGAGAATTTTTGAACATAATAAGCAACCAATGGTGCGGTGAAAATAAAACTATCCATGCGATCAAGAATACCACCATGTCCAGGAATAAAAGTTCCGCTATTTTTTACTTTATAGAAGCGCTTTATACAAGACTCTGTAACATCTCCAACCTGAGCAACAAAAGCTATAATAATACCACCAATAAATGCATGAAATACAAAAAATATCCCAAAAATTATTGATACTATAACACTAATAAACGTCCCAGCTACTATCCCTCCTAACAATCCTGCCCATGTTTTATTAGGACTAATCACAGGAACCATTTTTTTCCCGCCAATACTTTTACCAACAAAATACGCAGCTACATCTGTTCCCCAAACAACAGCAATTAGCCATATCAGAATTATTTCTCCATGCAATAAGTTATAAATATATACTAAAGATGCATAAGGTATTACTACAATAAAAATCGATGGAATATAATATAACCTCTTACGCTTCATAATATTAAACAATTCAGTAGAAGAAACAACAGCAAGAAAGAAACATAAGCAATAAAAAGTCATTTTGCCAAAATACAAAGACAAAAACACAACACAAAAAATTAATACAGAAGAAAATGACCTTATAAAAAAATTATTACTTACCATTACTGCAACCAAATACTGTTCAATCTAAACTATACATTTTATATAAGCCATATTACAAAAAACATAACTAAGCACAATGTTAAACAAAATTACACAAAAACTAAACAAATTTTATTCACCTAAATTATATAACATTTAATTAATATATTAATTTTAACAAGTACTTAGTACAATTGCTACCATTCCAATAACTCAGAGAATTATAAAACCTATCACTTTCAATAAATATATAATAATATTCCTACAAGTAAATATTGAAAGCAAATTACTTTATAACATGTCTTACAAACAATGCTATCAACAAAAACTTTAACTCAAGTAAATACAAAAATACCAATTTTTCAATAATGAAAAACTATTGAACAACAAAAACACTACTATATTAGAAAAACTGCATAACCAATTACTTTACTAGCTTTCTTCAATAATTACAAACTATGATTTTTTTTCATCACTGGATACAAAAAAGCAAGTCATTAGTATATAATTGTACTATGTACTACTTACCAATAAAACAATGAAACTTACATTATGATCAATACATACAACATTACACTACCTAACCTACTAAAAACATATTAAAAACTACAGAACAAAAGCTAAGCAGCATTGTTATTGCGCATTATATATTAATTACACACCACAACTAGACTTGCAGTAACTCTTTCTCCTTTGAAGAAAAAGCATCATTTATTTTTTTTATAACATCATCTGTAATTTTTTGTATCTCTGTGCCAGATATACGTAAATCATCTTCTGAAATTTCTTTACTATCTTGCATTACCTTTAATTTATCCATTATATCTCTACGTATATTACGTACAGAAACTCTACAGTCTTCTGAAATTTTACCCAATAACTTAACTAAATTTTTCCTCATATCTTGTGTCATTTCTGGAACAGTCAAACGTATTGTTGTTGCTTCACAAGAAAAACCAAATCCAAGATTTGAATTCATAATTGCAGTTTTGATAGCTCCTATATTATTGGAATCCCACACCTTAATCATTAAAGTTTTATTATCAGATACGGATATACTTGATATTGTATTTAATTTTACACGCCCACCATAAGTTTCAACAACAATTCCATCTAATACCGAGGTCCTTGCTCTACCAGTTCTAATACCATCAATATCACTTAAATAAACAGATAAAGTTTTTTCCATTCTATTTTTAGCATCTTGTTTTACTTCATTTATCATCTATCCATCCCAACATTTAAATTTTAATTACATATTGTTGTATACAACCCGTGTCCACGAATTACATCTGCAAAACTACCACGCTTCCCCAGATTAAACACAATAATAGGTACTGAATGCTCACTAGCTAAAGACACAGCAGCAACATCCATAATTTTAAGATCCAATGACAATAAATCACGATAAGAAATTCTATCATATCTTACCGCATCAACAGTTTTTTTCGGGTCAGCTGAATACACACCATCAACTTGTGTACCCTTAAATATAGCATCACAACCCATCTCTATACCACGTAACGCAGCTGCAGTATCTGTAGTAAAGAATGGATTACCAACTCCAGCAGCACATATTACCACTCTTCCTTTTTCCAAATGACGTATAGCACGTCTTCTAATATAAGTTTCACATACAGCAGTAATAGGTATTGCAGACAATACTCTAGACTGTACATTTATCTTTTCCAAAGCATTTTGTAAAGATAAAGCATTCATCATAGTAGCTAGCATCCCTATATAATCATTACTAGCTCTCTCAAATCCAAAAGGAGACGACGACGACGCGCCACGAAATATATTACCACCACCCACAACTAAACATAGCTGTATTCCAAAATCATATACTTCTTTGAGATCATGAGCTAACTTATCCAGTATTTCCACATCACATCCAAAGCCTTTCTCTCCCATTAACGCTTCACCAGATACTTTTAGCAAAACTCTAGAATACTTAACGTTAGCAGTAGAGGACTCACTCATTAACTTTCCTTTGTATTAGCCAGCAACTAAATAGTAAACACAGACCAACAAATTATATATTAGACACAAAAAGATGCAATATACAAATTCCTAACATCACAAATTTATTATGCTCAATAGAAGTCACATGATATCAAAGTCTAATTTTTACTTTACACAATTTACTTAATTATTAAATATTCTAAAAAGAGCTTCAAAAACACTGAAAAATAGAATTTATAAATTCCTATCACTCATCAATTTACTATGCTTAATACATCTGCTAATCATAATCTTACACTATACAAACACACAGTTTAAAACTCAACATAAAAGTACTTTACTATCATTTTCAACATTACTATTAATAAACAAACTGTTGAAACTTAAGTTAAAGTTACTCACAGATAGAATATTTAAGTCATAATGAGCTAATTTTCTCAAAAATACTAAGTTTATAGAATATTACCGAAATGATACACTAAGCTTTTCATATGTATCTTTGCACAAACAAAAAATAATAATGGATTAAATACGCTTATCCAGTTTAACAAACACAATACAAAACATCAAAATTTACAGATTCTCATGATACTTTGCTTACCTGACTTTCTTTTGTTTTTTGAACAGATGATTTGTTTTTAACATTGTCTTTTTTTGTCAGCTTATTATCAAATACCTGTAATACTCTCTTTAATAAATTAGGAGTTAAAATAGACATTAAATTAACTGATAAATCATGATCTTTATCTGTACCTTTTACCTTATAATCTATAGCAATAACACCTCGACTTTGGCCTCCTGTTAACAATTTCCCAATAATTGGAGTTTGCCATATGATTTTATTAATGACATATGCAGGAATTATTTGTCCTTTTATATCAAACATATTTGTATCTACATTAAGTTCCCCACCTAAACTAATACCCAATTCAGATCCTTCCATCCAAGATTCATCTATATTTACTAAGTTATCTTGATAAGTAAATGGTACATTTAATGTATTGAAATATATACCTTTACCATTTAATGTATTAACAACCCCCTTTAGTGAAGATAAAGTCAATATTTGAGCTAAGATAGAAGCATTGACAAGATGAAAATTTGTTAATGAAAACATACCATGAGTGATATCATTAGTATTTATCGGATACATATAAAAAGATAATTTACCTTTATTTATAACATCTAAAATGTTCAACGCACGAAGAAGTGCTCCAGCATTGTTAGTACTTATCTCCAGTCCAATAGGGCCATATTCCATATTAAAATCACCACTATCTACAAAATTACCTGTTAACTTAATTGCACGATAAACACCGTCATAACGATCCAATTTGAAATCTATATCTTTAGCTACAACATCATTTTTCATTATAACGCGATCTACATTGACATTAACATTAGCGTACTTCAAAGCAGATTTACCTTTTATAACATCAGTAAAATCAAAAGCGCTTAAATCCAAAGATTTACCAAACATTTTCATCGTTATAGAATCTTCATTTTTTTTCAACTCAGCTTTAACATCTGTATTTTCTAATTTCACCCTATTTAATAACAATTCTATATTATTTCCTACTTTACCACTTAACTCTACATCTATATTATCGCCAATTATAGATGCATTACTTATTTTCACCTCATTTTTATCTTT
>CDGH01000038.1 GCA_000825765.1 Ehrlichia minasensis
ACTTTACCACTTAACTCTACATCTATATTATCGCCAATTATAGATGCATTACTTATTTTCACCTCATTTTTATCTTTAAATGAAGCAGAAAACTTTACAACACTATTAAAGCTTTGCTTTGCTAAGCCATTAAAGTAAACTTTCAGATGAGCAAGATCAATATCTCCTGCAATATCAGTACTATCTCCATCAGTATTCCACTGAAGGTTGGATTTCATTATTCCTGAACAATTTTCATAATCAAAAATTCCTAATCCCTTTACATTCTCAGTTGAAATATATCCAGTAAATGCATAGTGAGATTTATAGTTATTTTGTAAATTTTTACTAATCTTTAAAGACATAGGATAACCATTCATATGGCCTTGAGCATTTATATTAATATTTTCATCATGCAGAACAATATCAACTTTCGTATTATAAACATCAAAAGTACCCAAAATACTATCTGCCTTAAAAGATTCAACTAGTGTATGTATGTCAGACTCATAATCCACAACATCATCATTTAGCAAATTAAATATCTTAAAATTAAAGTTAGTAAGGGCATTGCCAAAAATTTTCTTATCATCAAGTGGGATAAACTCTTTATCATCTACTGCCAAATATAGCTGTTTTACATTACTAACAGAATTACCACTGATATTCATTACTGCATTTGTATCTCTTAAGTCCTCTATTGCTAATATCCCATCCTTAACAACCATTTCTTTAAAACTTGAATCATTAGAAGTAATAACAAATTTATTGTCATGCAAATACAATTTCCCATGCACTATACGCACTGGATCAAAATTATCATTGAACTTTATTGAAACATTTTTTATATCTGCATTAACATTATAACTTGAAAAATCATTATAAAGAAAAATATTATCCCATTTTCCTTTAATTTGAAGTTTAAGATCACTAATTTTTCCTTCTTTAACATTAGTACAATACCAATGATTCAAATCAGGATACAAATTAGTAACCCAGTAATTACAAAGTACTTCTGGTGACACAGCATCAATGTTAAAATTCAAGCTCACGTTTTCATCATCAATCACTCCATTTGCAACTATTTTGCTTTGATCTAATAACACAAAAAAATTTTTTACTGACAGAATATCATTTTGATATACTAACTTTGTCCTAAAATCATGAACGTAACACTTATGTGAAGAGACACAAGGAATGACACCTTTTATACTTTGAACATTAACATTACCATATGTGATTTTATCATACTCATCAATTTTCAGTACAACATCACCACTAAAATTCAAGTTTTCGTATAATGGAAGCTGAGTATTTAAATTACCTAAATACCCCAATATCTTAGTACTAAAATTACCATATGACATCTCAAGAGACATTACACCCTTATAATGTTCATGTACTGTCATACTGACAAAAGAATTATCATTCTCTAAATTGAAATCAATAGTATTCTTATCATACCCTTTATTTATCTTCATATTAAGTTGCTTTATCATTAAATCTTCTTTGCCACTTTTAGTAAGAACAGCATTACTAATAAAAACCGGTATATCTAGTTTTATTGCATTTCCTAAAATATCCTTTATAGCTTTTATAGAATTTTCTATAAGATTTACTTCAACTTTTTTTTCAATATCATAAAATCCAACATGTAATTTAGGAATATCAATATAAGAGAAATCACAATTTCCCCATAAAAATAATATTCCCACTCTAGAGTACAATAAGAATTCAGGTATGGTAATATTTGCTCCAAACTTAGCACTCTTAATAGTCAGATCTTGTGATGATAGAATAAAATTCTCACTTTTGTTTTGCCAAGTTAATGTAGTCTTACCTATATTTATTTCTGAATCAGGAAAAACTGTAGCAAGTTTATGTTTTATATAAAAATTTAAGAACTTTGCATTAATATCTATAACATCTTTATCACGAATATAGAGGTAAGATAAACCACATCCTATAGAAATGATGAGGATAAAAAACAACTTTATAAATTTTTTTTTTTTTAGCATAATAAACACTAAATTAATATACAGCAGTATTATCTACACAACATTACTAAAAAAGATGCACCTACTTATTACATTGATCTAATACTTTTAGAAATGCAAATACAAATAGAATTCATTTGTTAATCTGACTACGTGCAAGTATATCTGCTTTTTGATTATACAAATTTCCTGCATGAGCTTTAACCCAGTACCAAGTTACATTATGAAAACTGGCAAGACTATCTAATTCCAACCACAACTCCAAATTTTTTACAGGAAGTTTGCTAGCAGTTTTCCACCCATTAATTTTCCATTTCTCAATCCACAATGTAATACCATCTTTAACATATATGCTATCAGTATACAAATCAACATTATATGCTACTTTTAACAATTTTAGAGCTTCAATAACTGCTGTTAACTCCATCCTATTATTAGTAGTATCCGGATTATTACCACAAATTGCTTTTTCATTCTTACCAAACAACAAAATTGCGCCCCATCCTCCAGGACCAGGGTTACCAGAACATGCTCCATCAGTATAAATCACTACTTTATTCAGTTCATCTTTCATGTAATATATTTAATAACCTTGATTTCAAGAGTAACATCTAATATTAACTATATCAATACTGAAAACAAAGACACCTATTGGACAATCCAAAGAAATATGCTCTGCTTTTTTAAAAATTTTATCAGTAAATTTATTTTAAGTAGATGCACTTAAGTATATATGAATTAACCACTTTTTAATCTATATTAAGAACTCAAAGATTACAAATAACTAATCACAGCATAGCAGACAATATATTATCGATAATCATATAATTTGCAATAACATTTTTATGCTTAAAAAACATTTAATCTACAAAAACAATAAAACTTTAAATTTATATACAATATATATATACGCTAACAATATATACACTAAGGAATACCACAATTGTTATCACTCGACACAGTTTTATGTTAACAGTAATATAAATATTTTAACCTCACAATAAAAACTTAAACCACAAACAAGTTAAACATTATAGCTTAGAAGAAAAAACCTAACCCAAAATAGTATTTAGTTTATAAATGACAGTATATAAACACCTGTATATTCCAACTCCATAGCAAATGCAAGTTATGTTAATCTAATAACATATCACAAAAAATGTAAATCTATTATACGAGCTTCAAAAGACACAACAACTAAATCCAATATTTTCATTTCTCAACAACATTTTTAAAATTTCTAGCAAAATGTTACACCTTGTACCCATAAGCACAGTAAAAGACTATAATTTTAAATACTATAAAAAGCACAGAAAAACACATTATAACCTGAATATACACATTAAGCTAAAACAACTTCAATTACTAAACAGCATATATATTCCTAAATTATTATATATTCAGCTATTACTATTCTAAAAGCAGGAAAAAACCTTAGTAAAAATATATTAACAGATCTATTAAATCACATACAACATATGTCAAGTTAAAATAAATTAACTCAATAATTACAATATAGAATAATACAGAACTATATATCTTTAGCGTTTATGCTATTAAGATAACGCTATTCAAAATAAAAAACATATGTTAAAAGAAAAGCATTATAGCTTAGATAATTTTCAAAACCAGATTGCAGTGAAAGTCACATATTAAACTGCTATACACAATAATGGTAACTTACAACCGCAGTAATCCATTAGTGAATAAAAATTTTACACTTGTTATTAAAAAAATCAAGAATACAAATATACTGGTGCAAAAATTAGTAATATGATTATCAGCACTAATATATACGAGTATCATTATATAAATTAATCAACTCCTATTAGAAAAAAAGTTTTACTTTAAATAAATACTAATGTATAATTAAAATACAGTGTTGGTATAGTAATCAGCCTGTATAAGCGTACTTTAAACTTATAAATAGCATTTTAGTTTGTATAGCTTTAAAATATTATAGTAGCACTTGTTGCTTTATTAAAACCCAATTAATACATATCTGTAACATGTGCTACTTACCTTTGGTAATCTCTCCATTTATTCCCTGTAATTCTATTAAATTCTAACAATATCTGCATTCTACAGTATTATTGTACAATAATTCAGTGTGTTTTCTACTAAGTGAAAATGTGCTTTTTTTAGCAGAACATCTTTTTGTTATGCATAGGACTGACACAGCTATTTTATTGTTAACAGCAGCTTTTTTATAGGTAAAGTGTACATAATAAGTGAGGCAAGTACTCTCATATTTACTTTATTAACAATATAGGTATTAATGTAAATAATACGTTTGCATTAACAAACCAATTACAGTAACATATTACTTAGCTTAATATAGGGTAAAAAAATTACAGACCAAAACAATACAACACACACATCATCTACTGAAGTATTAAGCTCAGCAGCATCTACCACAGTAGAAAGCATCTCTAGTGCAGTAACTACAGCTACAGAAGCTACATCAAACCTTCTTAGCACTACTGCTAGTGCAGTAAGTTCAACAGTATCTGCCATTACAGAAACCACAGTTAATGTAACAAGTACAACTTTAAATGCTATCTCAAATTTCACCAGCACTGTTACTGAAATAGCAACTGCAGCAACATCTTCTATAACAGAAACTGCTTCAAGCATTTTTAATACTACTGTTAATACAGCAAATGCAACAATATCTAGTATATCCAACACTGCAACAAGTACATCTAGTAGCACCACTACACCAACTCACACATCTACTACTACAAGCAGCACAAGTGATGATGCACTCAAGGGAGTAACAATCATCTGTGGAATAATATTTATACTGTTACTCATGGCATTAGTAACAACGCTAAACCACAAGCGCAACAAAACAAGAATGAGCAGATCTAGAGGTAGTAATGAAGATGTACAAGCGCTTTTACAAATGGTAAGCACAGTAGATCTTATTACAAGTCAAGAAAAACCATCTACAGAAAGCGATTCAGACTATGATGGTGAAATAGCAGCAATAGAATATGCAACATATGAACAAAGATTACAGACATATCAAGAGGCTATTACATTTGAAGATGGTAGCTCCTTACCAGTTTCTCGCAGATGCACAAATCGTAACAGAACTCAAGACACTGAGTTTGTTATGGAAATAGTAGAATGTAATACAGAATCCGAATCACCTAATCCATCTGATGATGTAATACCTAGCAACGTCACTGATCCAATGATTTCACATTATGATAGCAGACATGCAAGGAGTTGATCGTGTTAAAATGTCACATCAAATTGTAATAAGTAATGACCGCAACGCTAAATCTGTATGCAATTTGTGGATTTAACGTAACAAATTACTAAGTAACCTATTATTTATTTAGTATATTTCGTAAATATCATTTATTATATATATTAAAAATTATTAATAAAATTAAAATTCGATACACACATTATGAACAACAACACAAACATAACTACAACAGCACCAAATACAAACACAACAACATCAAATGATAACGATCAAGTTGCCATATGGGCACCTTGTTGTGTTGTAATACTGATCATTGTTGCACTATTAGTAATCACTATATACCGTAATGTACACAGAAATAGAGAGAACCAACAAAATAATCAATCGGACAGCAATGTCATAAATCAATCTACAACAAGAGACAGTTACGTATCATCTCATCTGAGCACTACAAATCAATCGCGCAATTTTACAGATTTTGCACTATATGATATGTATAATTCTTCAACAACACTAAATGACGATACAGTAATGTACTTAGTAGATGTAGATGCAGAATTCAATACAAGCAATCGTAGAAGACATAATAGTCTCAAACACTCTGAATAACAACCAAAAGTTATATAGTATTACTCTTATAACCAACTTAAGTAGTACTTCATTAGTACAACAACATAGTATAAACAATTTATCACTTTATATAGACTATACAGCTTAAACTGCTAAAAACATGTTAGTCATATGATAATAGTTGCATATCATAATCAAGTACATGCATAAGTATGCTGTAATATATAAATAAAAAATAGTTCTAATGATTAAGATATTATTTCAATTAACATCAAATTCTGAAATATAAAGAAAAATTTTTGATAAATCAAAAAACTATAAATCATAGAGATAACATTAAAATTATTTTCTATCTCTATAGAATTACAACATTATCTTTTTTCATAGCTGAAAGATGAATGAAAGCAATAAAAATAGCATTTAAATGCAGAATATATATATCAATATAGCAAACTGCTACATTACAAACTT
Organism: Ehrlichia minasensis; assembly: GCA_000825765.1. Lineage (GTDB taxonomy): Bacteria > Pseudomonadota > Alphaproteobacteria > Rickettsiales > Anaplasmataceae > Ehrlichia > Ehrlichia minasensis. Next base: position 6,241 of record CDGH01000038.1, read on the forward strand.
TCATAAGTTTTTTTAACTTGATCAAGCACATCTACAAAATCAATTGAGTTTTTACCAACACAAAAACCATATACAAAACAAATTAATACCTAATTAATACAAGATTTGTTACATAACCAACTAATAAACATACAATAAAAAGTTGCAGCAATTAATAGTATTGCTTATTATTAACTAAGTGTGTTTATCCAAACTAGAAGCAGTATACTATTCTTCTACAGATACCTTCCTAGTCAACATCACTACAGCAAAGGTTTTTATAAATCAAATAAGAATAGAGCATGCCAAATAATACGCTAAGCATCATCTTCAGCATTATTTATAGCATT
>CDGH01000039.1 GCA_000825765.1 Ehrlichia minasensis
AATTTGTTTTTCTTCTTCTGTTTCTAGGCTTGATACGTCTGCTTCTAGTTTTGCTGATATACAGCAAAATTTATTATGTTTTTTTTCTGCCATAAGTCGTACTTTTTCTGACAAAATATTACCATTGGTAACGTTAGATTCTTCAACATTACACACATACATCATAGGTTTTGTTGTAATGAGTTGTAATTGTTTTAAATCTTCACCTAGATGTTCCGCATTTTTTGCTAAATTTCCTGATTCTAGTATGCTTAATACTTCTAACATGTTATCTAGTTTTTTTCTTGGTTCTTTATTGCTTTTTACAGACTTTTCCATTGCAGGTAGACGGCGTTTTAAACTTTCAATGTCAGCTAAAATTAACTCCATCTCTACAATTTCTGCATCGCTTATTGGATCTACAGTTTGGTTTACGTGACTGATATTTTGATCACTAAAACACCGTAATACATGGATAATGGCGTCTACTTCCCTTATATGGCTTAAAAATTTATTTCCTAATCCTTCCCCTTGACTTGCCCCGCTAACTAATCCTGCAATATCAACACATTCTACTTGATTATATATAATTTTTTTAGAAGATGCCATTTGTGCTAATGTTTTTAAGCGATGATCTTGTACTATTGCTTTGCCTACATTTGGTTCTATTGTGCAGAATGGATAATTTGCAACTTCTGCTACCATAGTTTGTGTTAATGCGTTAAATAAAGTTGACTTTCCCACATTAGGTAAACCAACAATACCACAGTTTAGTCCCATAACAATGATCAATAATTATAAAATTGGAATTGTAACATTAATTACTTACTTGTGATACTTATAAATTAAGTCAGCAGAATACTTGTTTACACTACATCGTTAGATGTTGTTGGTATATTTTAAAATTGTGTGAAATCTGTGATATTAGTTCTATTTGATTGTTATAAGTAAGGTATTTTTAATTTGCAGGTTTCAGATTTTAAATATGTGAAAATTTTCTGTTGTATGTTGAGTAAGTCAAATCTATCTCTCTTGATAAAAGGTTGTTATTGTAATTAATTTTCTGCAGCATAAGGCTGTTAGTTGTATAGCTGGTACTTGTTTTTTCATGTTATGAACTCTAGTGTTGTTCAGTATTTGTTTAGTTATATGACAATAGTGTATGTTGGAGTGTTATATGCTGTGTGAAATCAAATTATCTAAATTGCTATATTATGAAAATGTGAAGACATATAGTGCTTGTTATTTTCAATTATTGTGAAGTAGAAGTACTTACATGTTAATCGTAGTTTTTTTGAATATTATGTAAAAATATAAATGTGTGTAAATATTAGTGATGTTTTTGTAATAGAGTTAATCATGCAGGTAAACAATTACACTGTTTCTAAATAGTGTAACTATACTAATATAAGTCCAACTTGTTGTTGAATATTGTAAAAACCATCTTGCTTATCTTTTTTCAATGATATCAGGTATGTAAATACTGGGAGATATTATTTCATATTATAAGTTTATTTATACTAATCAGGTGTTATTGCTGTAATTAGTTTTGTAAACAGCATAAAACTATTGCTTGTGCAGCTATTCCTTCTTTTCTACCTAAAAATCCTAATTTTTCTGTGGTTGTTGCTTTGACATTAATACATGATGGGTCTATGTTTATAAGATTAGCAGTGTATTCTTGCATTTTTAATGCATGTGGCATAATTTTTGGTTGTTCACATATAATAATTATATCAGCATTTGAAATATAGTATCCTTTTTCTTGTGCTTTGTTTTTTGCTGCTATTAGGAAATGATCAGATTTAATGTCTTTCCATGTGTTATCTGTATTTGGGAAATGCTGCCCTATACTTCCACATCCAACTGCTCCTAATATTGCGTCTGTTAATGCATGTAGTCCTACATCCCCATCTGAATGCGCTACAATTTTTTTATTGTGATTGATTTTTATGCCACATATTGTAATAAGTGTATTAGTAGCATCGTGATTTGTGTTATCAAATTTGTGTACATCATAGCCTATCCCAATCTTAAATGTTGGTTTGTTTGTGTATTGATTCATAAAACAATGCTATCTAATAAAAAACAGGTAAATGTTTTTATACTGTATTTTTATAAAAATGCATATCCTATTTATTGTATGTAAATTATGAATTTGATATAAGAAAGATTACTTTTGTAAATTTTCTCTGGTTGTAGTTTTAAGATTATTATAATCGAAGTCATTATTGAAGTGTTATAAGCTGAACATGATGTATTTGAGTTTCTATTTAGTTCAGTATAGGTTGGTGTTTTATAGTGATCAACTTAATGTTTAAAGCTTTGTCTTAAATTTCTGTGAGTGTAGCTTTGATCTTGTTATAGTACTGTTGAATTCCACGTTGTATATAATGAAAATAGCTTACATAATATGTTGATATAAGCTGATTTTTTTATAAGGATCCTTATTATTGTTTAAAGGAGGTTATTTTATTTGTATATTGAATATATGAGATTGCTCTATGTAGATCTTCTATAGTTGTAATCTTGAAATTATTGTAATCACCTTTTATTGTCATAATTGGAATGTTATAGTATAGCATAAGGGATGATTCATCTGGAAACTCATTATAAGGGTCAGTATCATATGCAGTTTTATGGTATAATAGTATATCACTATATTTATATGCTTGTGGTGTTTGAACGAGTTTAATTGTATTCCTGTCTATATTTTTCATAACAGTGTTGTCTTCATATACCATGTGTACAGTATCAGTTATTGAAAGTACTGGTACCACTCCTACATAATGGTTTAATATTGGTGCCATTGTATCTAGTAATTTTAAATCTACAAAAGGACGACATGCATCGTGTATTATTACAAAATGTGGATTTATATCTTGAAGACTCTCTAATCCTATGCGTACAGAGTCTTGTCTTCGTGCTCCTCCGTAAGCAGGTGGTAAGAGTTTATCGTGTTTTGGTAGGCTACTGCTGTATAAATGTTGGTGTTCTTTTCTTATGACTACTTTTACGTAGCTAATTTTAGGATGTGAGATCATATTATTGATTGTACTGCAGAGTATATTGTGATTTCCTAGTAAACAATACTGTTTAGGAGCAATATTCCATTTAAACCTGCTGCTGTTACCTGCTGCAACAATTAATAGTGTAAATTTATGCATAGATGTTGAATTTTGTTATATGTATTTGATTTTAAGTGTATCATTTTAAAAATCTTATGGTGATTATACAATACAAATATATTTAAATTGGATTGACTATAATTAGTGAGTATTTTTTAGTGTAATATTTGTCATACTAGTGTTGTAAATATACACTTTTACATGTACTAACACTATTTTATGAGTTTTTTTAGGTTACATAGTTAGTTAAAATCTTTAAAAGTGTGTCAATGTTTTATATTGCATAATACAAAATTATAACCTGCTGTAGTAATATGAAATCATTAACGAAGTTGTTTTTTGAATACACAGTTAGTGCATTAGTATGTTTTCTAATAGTTATTGAAATCCTAATGATGAAATATGACATTGTGTTTTGTAGGTGGAAAAGTTTTGCACTGATTTGTTAAAAACTTTTGTTATATATTAATACAGATATGTTAAAAATCTATTCTTGCTGTCTGATTCCACATACTTATAAAAAAGTATCTACTGTTAAACTGACATTGATCAAGATTGAAAAAAGTGATCAGTAGTTGTTGTATAGGTAAAATACCTGAAATGTATAGAAAATTATTAGGTAATACAATTAGTGTGATTGATAGTTTTGCTTAATTTGTGGATAGCATGATAGATAGATTGAAGTAGATGCAGCTAGTATGCATAGATGAACAGTGTTAGTACATCAGATGTTGACAGAGATAATATGTCTTGTTAAGTAATGTGGTTACATTTATTTTGCTCAAAGTTTTCCATGTTTGAAAATAATAGTCAAGTAAAGAAATTAAAGTCTATATTAATAAAAGCAAAATTTATATTTCAAATGCAGTCAAGCAATGGAATATTTTATCATTTATCTGTTGTGTTATTGTTGTTTAGTTATATATTCCTTTGATATCGTATATGTTGTATAGAATACCTAGTGAGGTAAGGGCAGTTAAAAAGTGCTTTTATTTCGTGTATTATGTACTTCTGGTGAGCTTTGAAAGAGTTGTTGTGATTTGTTTATGCAATGTATTTCACGAGTAGTTATGTATATGTTATACAATTTGTGCAATCACAACACAATAATAAAGAATTGCTTATTTATGATTCAACTTAATAGGTTATATAATGTTGTGATATTAAGTAATCCTACTGATAATCAGACTAAAATTGCTAGTAGTGTTATTGTGTAGAGCTTGCAGTTTACGTTATTTTATTATATAATGGAATAAGGTTTTTCTATATTTTCAGTAAATATATTAATTTTTATTAAGTACCATGTATGTTTAATTAATAGTTGTAAAATTATATGCTAGGGAAGGATTATTTTACTTATATCGATAGAAAGTTAAGCAGTTATGCTAAACTTAACAATGATCATAAATTATCATCAAGATATCACTTTATGTTAGGTAGTTGTATATTGATGACTGCCATTATTACTGTACTATCTATCATAGTATTATATAGTGATAGGAAACTCTTTCTCACAATATTTAGAGGAGAGGCTAAGTTATTCGGTGGCGATAATTTACCTTTTTCATTAGCATTAGTCGTTATTATTCCTGCTATATTATTGTTGTTTTTCTTGATTTATAAGGTATGTGAAACTCAAGAAGTAAAGCGGAAGTTAAATAATAAAAATGTTGATGTTATTGGTACTCTTCAAGAAGCATACTATGCTTTACAACGTGAATTAGATTATAACAGTAGTAAAATAGGTGAGCTAGAATCTACACTTGAAAAATTCAAAATAAAATACAGTAATTTTGTTAAACAATGTAGTGATGAATTTGTTAAAGTTGAAGAACAATGTAAATCTGTTTTAGCGTCTGTTAATTCAGCTACATGTGGAGTGACGTCTAGTATCACGAAGGTACAGCATGTAGTTGAAGATATAACGTTACAACTTAATGGATTATGTTCTGATAGTCAAAAGTTGACGGAATCATGTGATAATTTGTTACTTGCTATTGAAAGCACAATAAGTTCAGAATTGATAAAAGTAGATGATAAGGTATCAATGCTTCGAGCTTTACAAGCCGATTTAACTGCTGATGCTAATTTAAGTATTATAACAAGTAAGGCGAGACCTTTTGTAGATCAAGTGCGGAATGCTTTAGTAGAAAAGCCATCAATTCTGAAATCAGCTATGCTTCGTGATTTGTGGTGTTTACAGGAAAGTGTCAATGTATCATTAACGAAAGCACAGAAGACTGATCATGCTACAGTAGAATTTATGCAGTTACTGCAGATGATGGCAAATGATATAGGGAAATTTTTATGTTCTAGTTCTAGAAGAATAGATGGCTATAGTGGTAGTGATAAAAATATGTTAGAAAAGCTGATAAGAATAGAATTACCATTATTACAAATATGTGTACTGCGCTTTTTAACAGTAAAACGTGCTTCCAGGTTTGCTGATGCTAGTACTGATATTGAAAGTTTTGTTCAGGAAAATCTTACTAGTAGTTTGCAGAAAATGTCAGATAGTTCTAGTAGCTCTAGTTCTAGTACTCAGTTATATCCTACCTTATTGCTTGAAGATACTAATGTATCAGATCAGGCACATAATAATGCTCAATCTCAATAATATAAATTTTCTAGTAAATTTCTTATCTTTACTGTATTAATTGTGTTCTTAATATTGTTTAAATATTTCTAATATATAACAAAGTGAAAATCCTATAGGAAGCTGTATTTGCTGATTTGTTATAGTAATTTATGATAGTATGTGTGTTTTATGTATAAGCGTTTGATTTTTAGATTTAGTTAAAAATTGTATAATGCTTGAGATGTAAAAAAAATTATTATTATGTCTTTCAGTCATGTGATGTAGATTAAATAATCTGGATGTATTTCAATTTACAACATAGGTAAAAGCTTTTCTACTACAATTTTTTATAAAACTTATAATAATATTTCTGGCGTCAGTTTTACTGAATCAGATAAATTTTTTCTCCATGTTTTTAGATTGTTTTTAATATTATCATTTTCTAGGGATAAAATAGATGCTGCCATGATAGCTGCATTGTATGCTCCTGATAATCCTATAGACATTGTTGCAACAGGGACTCCTTTAGGCATTTGTACTATTGATAGCAAGCTATCTATTCCGTTTAAATTACTACTTTTTATTGGTACTCCTATAACTGGTATATGTGTTAAGGATGCTACTAATCCTGGTAAATGGGCTGCTCCTCCTGCTCCTGCTATAATTACTTTGAACCCATTATCTTCTGCAGATTTTGCAAATGTGTAAAGTCTGTCCGGTGTTCTGTGTGCAGATATAATCATTGTTTGGTGTGTTATATTGAGCTCTTTTAATATTGAGATTGAATTGCTCATTGTTGAAAAATCTGATTGACTACCCATAATTACTGCGACGTCTACTGTGTTTTGGTTAATTGACATGGTGTTTCTCTATAAGATTTTGAATTGTTAATTTTAGCTGTTTTGCATTATTTATATTAGTTATTGGATGCATTCCATTATATAAGACTGCTATATAAGGAATATGATGATTGAAAACTATACCTTTGTTGGTTAAATATGACAATAGATTTTTTAGATAACCTGGTGGTACGTTATATGGTGTGAAGTTGAGAGTACCTTGTTTAGATAGAAAAGATAGTAACTTATTTTTATTTTCGTCTAGTGAAATGATGATAGGATTGATGTTGTCAAAATCAGAGATGACTTTATTGATTTCTGGAATCTTTTTTACACAACTGCTACACCAAGATGTGTAAATTACTATGACATTTATTTTAGAATCTGTTATTTTGAACGTATCTGATAATGCTTGGGCTGAATTGATTTCCTTAATTTTTACCAGTGTATCTGGCATATTACTATGTATTTTATAGTAAGAAGATATTTTGTTGAAGGTAAGTAAAGCGAATAAAGAGATAATGAATGTAAAAAGTATAAAGTGTTTGTTATTCATGAGCTGTGCCTATTATATGTGTGATACTTATATTAAGTATGTAAGTGTATAATATTAAATTGTTGATTATTAAAAGATAATTTTACTTTATCAGTATTATTTTAAGATGATAGTTTTACATAGCTTAATGTCTTATTATTGGTCTAGCATAAGTGAAATTATAATACTTGTGATAGTGTTGTGAAGAATAATATGTTTTTTATGTTACAAATGAGATATGTTGCAGTTTTTTGTTAATATTATTGTGTATATTTTTAGAATATAAGCTTGAACTTTTTATCTTATAATATAGAATAAAAAACATTAAATTTTAAGTTATTTATAATATGACTCAAACTCTTACTAAGTCGAAGATAGCAGAAGTAATTAACAGAGATGTTGGACTATCTCGTGAAGATGCAGCATCTATTGTTGGTGAGGTTTTAGATGAGATGATAAATGCATTAGTTAGAGATCATATATTGAAAATATCTTCTTTTGGTACTTTTAAGTCTTATAAGAAAAAAGCTCGTATGGGGCGTAACCCGAAAACTGCTGAGGCATTTGTTATTAAAGAACGTAATACTGTATCATTTTATCCCTCTATACTTGTTAAACATTCGATTAATGGTGATGATAGTATGGAATAAAAGGTGAATTTGATGAGTGGAAAGAAGCTATTGCAAAGTAGTTGTAAGCTTCAGACAATAGGTGAAGTTGCAAAGTGCTTAAATGTTGAACAGTATGTGTTAAGATTTTGGGAAGAAAAATTCCCTCAAATTAATCCTATCAAGCGTCGTGGTAGAAGGTTGTATACACAAGTTGATGTTGATATTTTAAAATATATTAAACATTTATTGTACGATAAGGGATATAAAATTAAAGGTGTACAACAGGAACTTAATAAAAAAACTGCTAATGTTGATAAAAGTAATGCTAATATAACGCAGAATGTCTATAGAGAAGGTTTGGTAAATTTGCTAAATGATATGTTGCACTTAAGAAATGATTTGTTGAAAAAGTTTGACGGAATGTAGCGCAGCCTGGTTTAGCGTGTCAGTCTGGGGGGCTGGAGGTCGTGGGTTCGAATCCCATCATTCCGACCATTTTTTCAATTTATGCTATATATAATTTGACAAAATTAATGATGCTATGGTTGTGCTAGTATTTTGTAATCTTAGTCATATATGTAGCTTTTTTATGTTAAGTTATTTAATTGTTAATTCTTCTAATTTTGTGTAAGTATATGTAATTTGTTGTGCTGTTTGAAATCTTTGTTATTTGAGTTAGGTGTTTTTTTAATTTTACAACAGATTATTAATAAGCTGCTAATTGAAATAATAAGAAAGCTTTTGTTAGATAGTAAATTATATAGTAGTTGTTTGGGAAATACATTGTAGTTTTTGTACTGATTTTATGTGGAAGTGCACTTAATAATTCTTTTGAGATAATAATAGTATTTTTTGCTGTTTTTTCAGTCATATAGAATGATAACTTCTGATATACGATAAATAAGAAGAAAGATAATACCAGAAAGGTGCGGATGGAGTGGGATTCGAACCCACGGTACGCTATTAACGTACGTCAGTTTTCAAGACTGGTGCCTTAAACCGCTCGGCCATCCATCCGATTTACTTGTAACATAATATTTAAAATCATGCAATATCTCTTTAATTGAGATTCTATAGATCATAATTTATTCTATATGCTAATAAGGTAATGTTGTTAATGTAAAATATCTGTAATGGTGCTACATATAAATTTATTAATCAATATAGTGTGTTTCTTTTATATTGTGACAAAAATTAATTTAAAACAAAATTAACACACTAAAATGTATAATAAAGCATGCTATTTATACTAATGGGTTATTGTATGCTTCATTTAACAACAGAAATTACAGGTATTGATTTTGCTAATGATTTTCATATACATTCAGGTGAAAGATTTGTTGTTACAAGTGGTGATCTACAACTTGAGATCGGCAGCCATGGTAGTCATGGTTATCATATTTTATTTAAAAACAATGGTCATGTAATATCAGATTTACATGGTGTAAAAGCTGAAGACTTTAGCTTTGATATGAAGAATCGTAGTTTAAGTGCTTCTTTCATAGTTGATCCAATGGCTCCTTTTCATGAATTAGATGTTAATAATCATCCAAACTTCTCTATTTCTATGCATGCTGAAAGTGTTTGTAATAATTGTGTGCATGGGAACACACCACTTACTTCTCTAGTAAATCAAGCTCAAGTTTTATTACCAAGTGGAGTTCCTGCAGCTTCTGGTGATGCTCAAGTTCCTGCAGCTTCTGGTGATGCTCAAGTTCCTGCAGCTTCTGGTGATGCTCAAGTTCCTGCAGCTTCTGGTGATGCTCAAGTTCCTGCAGCTTCTGGTGATGCTCAAGTTCCTGCAGCTTCTGGTGATGCTCAAGTTCCTGCAGCTTCTGGTGATGCTCAAACTGCAGCAACAGGTTTACAAACATTATCTAGTCGCAGACCTTCTGGATTTGAGTTTTTAGGTGCTGAGACTCTTGAAGCGTTGGATTTATAATAACTTCTGATAACTGAAATATACCCTGTAAAATATTTCTATTTTCTACTCAAAAATTTAGCTTCTATAAAGCTTATAGAAGCTAAATCTCGGTATTTTATACAGCTATTATAACCTTGTGAAAAGGTATAATATTTTTTGTATAAGTAATATTGAGTATTAAGTTAATCTTTTGCTTAGTTAACAATTAAACTTTTTATTTGTTTTATTGTTATTGTGATAACTTCGTGCAATATGTTACTGTGTATTTTTTTCTGAATAATGCAGTTCTAAAATTTTTTGCATATGTTTTCAATGTTTTTATACTTCATGTATTTTGCCAGATAAAAAAATTGAATTGCATATTTAATGCTATTTTATCCTTATCAAGTTGTACATACTTTAAGTTTTATAGAACTATAATACAAGTAACATAACTTTCACCAATGTATCAAACTTATAACATTATATTTAGTTTATAAGATTTGTATTGTATATATGCAACTTATTAACCTTACTTTTGAAAAGACATATTAAAAATGAGGCTATTATAACTAAATGTACTAAGCAGTTTTACTGCTTAGCAATAAATGTGTTTTTATAGCCAACATCCAACGATCTCTTTAATCTCTAATATGTGCTTATTAGCAATAGATGCTGCTTTATTGTTACCTGAAACTATTATGTTATGCAGATGTTCCTGGTCTTCAAGGAATTCTTTTACTTTTTGTCGTATTGGTGCAACATTAGATATTATTAATTCTGCTAATTGTTCTTTAAATTGCTTTGTATCTAGATTCTCAATGTTAGTACATGCTTGTTCTAGATTGATGTTTAAGAGTGTAGCATATATGCTAACTAGGTTTTTAACTTCAGGTCTACTATCTAGAGTATTAAAGTCAAACCCCACAATAGAATCAGTTGTTGCTTTGCTTATTTTTTTTGAAATCATATCATTACTATCATGCAAGTTAATACGTGTAAGATCTGATGAATCTGATTTACTCATTTTTTTCTTTCCATCTCTTAAACTCATAATCTTTGCTGATTCTTGCACTATCAATGGCTCTGGAATTTGAAAATATTGTGTGTTATGAATAGAATTAAAACTAGTAGCGATGTCCCTAGTTAGTTCTAGGTGTTGTTTTTGATCAGCACCTACTGGTACAATATTTGCCTTATATATCAGTATATCGGCGGCCATTAATACTGGGTAGCTATATAAACCCAAACAAGATACTGATACTTTGTTACGGCTTTTTTCTTTAAACTGAGTCATTCTGTTTAATTGTCCCGTTGAAGTGATGCAGCTAAGTATCCATAACAATTCTGAATGTGCATGTATGGAGGATTGTATGAATAAAACTGATTTATTTGGATCAATACCACATGCTAAATATGTTGCTAATGTGTTTATCGAGTTTTGCTTTAATTCAGCTGGGTTATAGCTTTGAGATGTTAAAGTATGTAAATCAGCAAGAAAGAAAAAACACTTGTATGAACTTTGTAAGGATACCCAATTACGTATAGAACCTAAATAATTTCCTAAATGTATACTACCAGTTGGTTGTATACCAGATAAAGCAATAGACATAGACATAATTGTTATCCTTCAATAGTAATTAAGTGATGTATTTTATAGTACATTTATAAGTGATGCACGTATTTTTTTATATTGGACAAAACAATACAAGCATTAATTGGTGTATGTTTGGATTTAATTTCAGTATCTTAGGGGGTAGGAGTAAAAAAACTTGTATACATATACTAGCATTAACATAGAGCAAAAAATACTCCACTAAAATGGCATAAAATAAATTTGCTTGAGTTTAATGGAATTTAATCACTCTTTTTGGATATTATTACTGAAGCTGGACGTAATAACTTATCCTTTATTATATATCCAGGTTGCACAACATGCAGAATAGTATTTTCATCTTTCTCTTCATCACTCATTTGAGATACTGCTTTATGAAACTGCGGATTAAACTTTTCTCCAATTGGATCTATTCTTGTAATGTTATGACGTTCTAGTGTGTTGAGTAGTTCTTTGTAAGTCATCAATACTCCAGCATGTATACTGTCGTCTTCCTTTAAATTTTTTAATGATGTTTCTAGATTATCACAAGAACTTAATAGATCACGTGCGAAATTAGAAATAGCATAGATAGATGTATCATCTATATTTTTTTGCATAATCCGCTTAACATTTTCTTTGTCAGCTACTGCCAAGCGAAACTGATTTTGGAAATGTGCTAGTTGTTGTTTTAGTTTCTCTAGCTCTGATAAATCTTCATTTAATTTTTCTTTTTTCTTGTTTAATACTGCTGTAAATTTTCTTTGTGGTTTCTGGTTAGATTGAATTTCTTCACCCGACTTTTCTTCAGTTTGAGGCGTATTGTTTTGTTGACTTTTTGTGTTATTGTCACTATCACTCATAATTCTAAACTTGTTTATAAACTCTAAGGAATATATAGTAATATTATCAAAAAATATCAAGTGTTATGAGCTTTGTTAATAGAGTTTTTCTATATTGTTAATATTTTATGATGCGTGACGATAAGAAATTTATGTCTTTGGCATTAAGAATTGCAAGACGTGGCCTTGGTAATGTTTTCCCTAATCCTGCAGTTGGATGTATAGTAGTGAATCATGGCATGATAGTTGGACGTGGGTGGACACAAGTGGGTGGAAGGCCACATGCAGAGGTGATAGCGTTGAATAATGCTGGATGTCTAGCAAAGGGTGCTACTGTATATGTTACTCTTGAGCCGTGTTCTCATTATGGAAAGACAGGGCCTTGTGCGTTGAAACTCATAGATGCTGGTGTTAAACGTATGGTAATAGCTGCAAGGGATCCTGATGTGCGTGTATCTGGCAATGGAATAAAATTACTGCGTGATGCAAATATAGATGTAAGGTGTAACCTCATGTATAAAGAGGCTCAAGAGCTCAATATTGGGTTCTTTTTTAGTAAAATCAAGGATAGGCCTTTTATTACAGTAAAATTAGCATCTACTTTGGATGGGAAAATAGCTTTAAGTAATGGTAGTAGTAAATGGATTACAAATCAGTTAACACGTAATTGGGTGCATAAGCAAAGATCTATGTATGATGCGATTATGGTTGGCAGTAATACTGTAGTTTATGATAATCCAATGTTAAATGTTAGGATTCCTGGGTTGGAATATTATTCTCCAGTAAGGATAGTGATTGATCGCTTTGGAAAGATATGTACTTATCATAATATAGTGAAAACTGCTGATATTATTCCTACTTATATTTTAACAGATGATAGTTCTAAAGTGAAGTTGTGTAAAGCTAACTACCTGGTAGTAAATGGTGTAGATGATTTCTTGAAAAATGCAATGAAGTTAATTGCTATGAAAATAGGTATTACTAGATTATTTGTTGAAGGTGGTAGTATTTTAATAACAGAGCTTCTTAAAAATCAATTGGTTGATAGAATTATATGGTGTAGATCAAATAAGATTTTTGGTGCCAGTGCAGTATCATCCATTGGGAATTTGGATGTATTAGCGATACAGAATCTTTATAATTTTAAAAAAATAAATACATTATATTTTGATGATGATATTGTGGATATTTTGGAAAGTTGTAGAAGGTATTGATGTTTTTTACTGTAATAATTGTTATTAAATGTTCTTAGTGAAATATTGAAGGTAGAAATGTTATGTAATATTAAGTAATGTATAGTTGTTGTTTTATGTTAATTTCATATATTAATTTTGTAATATTGACAATATTAAAAAAGTTGATACGAACAGTACCTTAAAAGCCACTATTGCTGCATCCACTGTTGCTATAAAATGTATTAACTCAGGATGTTAATTGGTAGTTATGGGTTTATAGAGCTTTATTTTTGTATCTTATTAGTATATACTCAAAATTAGTGTTGTGGTTATGCAATATTAATCATGTTCACTGTGTTAATTATGAAATAAGGTATTAGATATGTTACACGTTCAAAGTGATGTTGATCAACATGAAGGTTATATAGATTATCATAATTGTACAAATTGTTCTCACGGTGAAGAGTTTGAAGTTAGTCTTTCTGAGGAAGAAAAAGCGCAATTAAATATATCTTCTGATGATAATGTAGTATGTGATTGCGTATATTTTCCTTTAGACATGGAAAAAAATCATAATGAGGAAAAGCAAGTACACCAAGGTGATGCCTTGACTATTGATGCATATCAATTAGGGTTATTGTTAGGTGGCTTTTTAAGCTCTATGCATTACATGTCTTATAGCCGCCCTTGTTGTTATTATGATTGTTATGATAGAAGTTATTACGACTGTTGTTATAAAAATTGTTACGATTGTTGTGATAATAATATGTATTATAACAACTGTTGTGATTGTGCAATGTAAATCATAATATTCAACAAGCATAAAATTCTTTACTAAAATTTATCAATTGTTCCTGTATTTAACAACTGATGATTTGTAGTTTTATACTTCTTTTAGTTTGGTATTATATATAAATTGTAGGTTTTGGTAAGAGTTTTTATAGGTTTATTTATGCTGTTTTATAGTATTATGGTGCTGTAGCTTATTGATTTCCATATGTTTTAATTTTTTAACTATTATTCTGGTGGTGTAGTTTAATATAATTAAATGTAAAGCAGCATAAATGGTTGAAGTTTTTATGTTAATCAATATTTAATTTGCTGCTTTAACTTATCTAATTTTATCTAATTGTTTTAATTATTTTTTGTTAGAATTGTTATAGTGTAATTTATTTTGTTTCTTGATAACTCAATGAAGCTTTTATAAGTGATATAAATAATGGATGAGAATGGAAAGGACTTGATTTAAATTCTGGGTGAAACTGTACTCCAATAAACCATGGATGATCGTTTAATTCTATAGCTTCTATTAGGCTATCATCAGTATTGTTTGCTTTACCTGTAAAAGTTAATCCATGTTGTTCTAGTAAGTCTTTATACTGTAAATTGAATGTGTATCTGTGTCTTCTTCTTTCGTTTATTACTGATTGTTGATATATGGAAAAGATTTTAGAATTTGCATCTAAATAGCATGGGCATGACCCTAGTTTCATGCTTCCTCCTAGAAAGTTTTGCTGTAATTCTGGTAATTGGTGTATTACAGGGTTTTTGCAATATAAGTTAAATTCTGTAGAATTAGCATCTTCTAAGTGAGCTACATTGTTTGCGAACTCAACTATGGCAAGCTGCATGCCCATACAAATACCTAAAAAGGGTATCTTATTTAAACGTGCATGTGTTATTGCTGTGATCTTACCTTTAACTCCGTCGTCACCAAATCCTCCAGGTATTAGTATAGAATCAACATTATCAAATGCACTAATCCCGTTGCTATCTAATGAACGTGAATCTATCCATCTTATCAATAACTTTACCTTATTGTGAGTTGATGCATGTTCTAAAGCTTCAATTAATGACTTGTACGCATCAAGCAGTTTGATATATTTGCCTATTATTGCTACAGTTACTGTTCTTGTTAGTGTATGAGATATGTTTAGTATGTTTTCCCACTTACTTAAGTTTGGATCAGGAGAATTAACATTAAAATGTTTTAATATTTGTGTGTCTAAGTTGTAATTGTGATAAGAAATAGGTAATTCATATATATTTTTTACATCTAATGCAGGAATAATGTTTGTTGGTGAAACGTTACATAAGTTTGCTATTTTATCTCTTTGTTCTTTTGATAATGGTATTTTACTGCGGTACAGTATTATATCTGGCTGTATACCTACAGCACTTAATTCTTTTACAGAGTGTTGTGTAGGTTTGGTTTTTAATTCCATTGCTGCATCAATATATGGTACTAAAGTCAAATGGACAAATATAGTATTATTTTTGCTTAATTTATATCCAATTTGTCTTATAGACTCAAGAAATGGTTGACTTTCAATATCTCCTACTGTTCCACCTATTTCGCATATGACAAAATCTAATCCTTCAGTGTTATGTAGAATAAAAGAGTTAATAAGGTCAGTAACATGTGGGATAATTTGTACTGTTTGGCCTAGATAATCTCCTCTTCTTTCTTTTTTCAGTAAATTATGATATACCTTACCGGTAGTTATGTTGTCATTTTTTGTTGTTTTGACGCCTGTGAAACGTTCATAATGCCCTAAATCTAGGTCTGTTTCTGCTCCATCATCAGTTACAAAAACCTCTCCGTGTTGAATTGGACTCATTGTGCCAGGGTCTATATTAAGGTATGGGTCCAACTTACGTAAACAGATCTTAAATCCTCTAGCTTGTAACAATGCTCCAATGCTAGCTGCAGCTAACCCCTTGCCTAAAGAAGATACTACACCTCCAGTAACAAAAATAAATCTAGTTGAAGTTTGGTTACTCATAATACCTTACTGATTAAATGGTATGCTATCTTCATTATCATGTTCCATAGGAGGCAGATTATGTACTTTGCTCATTTCAGCAATTTTCTTGACAATAGACTCCTTGTGTACACTTTTAGCATTTACCCCAACCAATAAAACTGTGTTAATGATAAAAGCAGTTGCAATAACAACTGTAAGTTTTGTGATAAAATTAGAGGATGACCCAGTTGAAAACATGGAATCCAAGTTACCCTGCGTTCCACCAAATCCACTTAGATTATCAGATTCTGGTGGTTGTAATAATATTAAGATTACCAATAGAAATACTAGCACTAATTGTATAACTGTTAAAACCATATAGAAAAGATAATGCTATTAAAGTATATTTTATACATTGTTTATTGTTTTAAGTCAAGGATTACAGAGGTTATAAAAATGTAGTTTTTGTATTAATAATTGTATGGTTGTTATGCAAGATAGTAAGATGTAACTGTATATCAATTAATTGAGTATTAGTTTTAGTTACTATAATTTTGCTGTCTGTTGTAACAGTACACTTTGCTTGAGAATATTAGTTGATTATGTAGTGATGTGTAATAAAAAAATGTGGAATTTTTTTGTGATAGCAATGGATTTTCTATCTGTTAAAATCTGACAATATGCTAATAGTGAGTTGATATGGATAATCAGAAATATGTGGAGATTTTTCTTGAGGCAATAACTGCAGAAAGACATATATCCTATAATACTTGTCAGAGTTATAAAACTGATTTATTAGGGCTTTGTCAATTTGTTAGTCAGCAGAATCTTTTATTAATAGATGCTAGTATCAATGAATTACAGAATTATATAAGGTTGTTGTATGAGAAGGGATATAAAGCAAATACTGTATTGAGAAAGATATCAGCTATTAAGAATTTTTACGGATTTCTATATAGAGATAATATAATTGAAAGTGATCCTACTTTGTATCTTGATGCTCCTAAGTTATCTCGTTCTCTTCCAAAAGCTTTGAGTTTTGAAGAAATTGATAAATTACTTGATGTTGCTGCTTTAGATATTTCACCTGATGGAAGAAGGATTAATGCTATAGTTAATATATTATATTCCTCAGGTATAAGAATTTCTGAATTAGTATGTTTAAAGTTTTGTTCAGTAATGGAGGCTTTGGAAGGTCATAATGAGGAAATTTATCATATAAAGATTAATGGCAAAGCAAATAAGGAGAGGATAGTATTATTAAATTTATCTGCTGTGGAAAGTATAAAAAAATATATGGAAGTTTATAAATATTTTGTTCCAAATGGGTTTGAAATGTCACGATGGCTATTTCCTGGGACAAAATTTGATAATCCTATAACTAGACAAAGAGTAGGGCAATTGTTAAAAGGTTTAGCTATGAATGCTGGTATTGATATTACAAAAATCTCTCCGCACAAACTTCGACATTCTTTTGCAACTCATTTGTTAAATAACGGATCAAATATTATTTTTATACAAAAAATGTTGGGACATGCTAATTTAGCAACTACACAAATATATACTCATATTGCGAATGAAAAACTAAAGAATGTGCTACTAAAATTTCATCCTTTAAACAATGAATAAATTTGTAATAGAAGATATTATTTTCCTCTTAAATAGTGTTGCTAAAGTTGAATTATCTTTAATTTTCTGTAGGTTAAGCTATAAAGCAATTTACTTATAAAATATCTTACTCTGTTTAGATATGTGATATGTTTTTTATTGTAGTAGTAGTATTGCTATTGACTGGAATTTTCATGTTTTAAATATAGTACTAAAAATTTAAATTTATAGATTAACATAAAATTTTTATGTTAATAAATTGAAAAAAATTACTAATTTTGTTATTGAAATATATAAAATGTGTTTTCTCTATTGATATTAGTTTGGTTGGCATTTTTGAGAATATTTATTAATAGTTTAGTGTTGATATAATAAGACATAAGGTCTGAAAAATTTAAGATAGGTTAAGGAATTGATACTTGTTATTTAGAAATTTGATTCAGTTTTTATAATTTATCTAATTAAGAGCTTGTATTGATATAATGATTAATAGGAAAGTTTAAAATGCAATTGAAAGGATTGATCTTATTGATTGAGGTTTTATATTATTTGTACAATGTTAATTAACTGTAGCGTTTTTGCTTATCTAACTAAGATTTAGTGTTAATGTGATAGTGCATAGGTTGTAAGAAAGCATGAGGTATTTGTAGTAAAATTATTGGTTCATATGGTGTTCGTTATTTAGTATTTCTAATTTAGTGAGAATTTAGTATTAATGTAATGGTACATGAGTTCTAAGGAATTTTAAGATAAAGGTGATGTTATTGAACTATGTTAGTAACCTATGTCATTTAGGAATCCACTTAACTAATGTTTAGCAGTTTATCTTACTGAAAGTTTGTATTTATTGTAAATAAGTTTTTAAAAAGGGTTTTGTGTAGGAATATTTTTTCTTTTATAGAAAATCATATTTGATTATCTAGAACTTAATCAACACTCCTCAACATGCATGAATTTATTTCAATAATACGACATGCTTTTTGTGCTAGACTTTTGTTGTGTGTAGCTAGGAACATAGCAATGTTTTTTTCTTTTGCATGTTCTTGTAATAAAGAAAAAACTTCAAATGCAGTATAGTTATCTAAACTTCCAGTGGGTTCATCTGCTAAAACTATAAGCGGGCAATTAATTAAACTTCTTGCTATTGCAACTCTTTGCCTTTCTCCTCCAGAAAGTTGTGATATAGACATTGAAAATTTGTCTTGTAATTTTACACGTTCTAAGATTTCCATAGCATTTTTTTTTGCAATGGACTTACTTTTCCCGATGATAATTTGTGGTAACATTACATTTTCTAGTACTGAAAATTCTTGTAGTAAATGATGAAATTGGTATATGAACCCTAAAAAATGACGACGTAAGAAAGTTTTATCTTTATCTGAAGTTTTATTTGAACACTCTATGTTGTTTATAAATACACTACCTGAGGATGGAGTGTCTAGTAATCCAGCAATATGTAACAGTGTACTTTTACCAGAACCAGATCTACCAATTAAAGCAACAATTTCTCCTTTTTTTATTTGTAGATTTGCATTTGTTATAATAGGTAATTTGTTATCTTTGCCAAAAAATTTGCTGATGTTAGATAAAGCAAATACTGTAGACATTTTTAATCCTATTGTTTTATTTGAATTTTATTGTATAAACACGTGTACTTTGTCAAGGCTTATAGTATATCGTGTATTGTAACTTTCCATACTGAAAAAGAGAAATATGTTAAGTTTTTTGTAGTTGTGTGATATTAAATTGAAAAAGGCTAATATAAGTTCAAATAACTATCTATTGTAAGTGTAGTATCAAAAAACTAAATGAAATTTTAAAGCTGGCTTTTATTTATTATGTTGTGACTGTTTTGTGATGGTGTGCATAACTTTTGTTAATGTATGAGGTTTATTGGGTGTAGTTTATTGATGCTTATTCTTAAGTTGTAGTGATTAAAAATTATATTGTGTTATTGTAGTACAAAATTATGAGAAAGTTGTATTTTCAAGTTCTGAAAATAACGTAAGTTGTATAATGATAAATAGGTCTGATTAATAATCCTTGTGTTGTATCATATTTAGTCCATAGCTATCTATTTGTTGGAAAAATTGCCTAATATTTCCATTTTGTTAAAAGCTTGACATGTTGTACTGTCTGGCAGTATACACAGTGGAGGCTTTAGAAGAAGTGTTAAATTGAGTATATATATTATGTTAGATGTTGAGAATAATAGTTTTGATGAAAAAAAAAGAGAAGCTCTTGAATTCCATTGTAAAGATTCAAAACCTGGAAAAGTTTCTTTATTGCCTACTAAACCCTTATTGACTCAAAGGGATTTGTCACTGGCATATTCTCCTGGTGTTGCAGTACCTTGCTTAGAGATAGCTAAAAATCCTGATTTGGTATATGAATATACTGCGCGTGGAAATTATGTTGCTGTAATTTCAAATGGTACAGCTGTGTTAGGTTTAGGAAATATAGGACCTTTAGCATCAAAGCCTGTTATGGAAGGTAAGGCTGTATTATTTAAGAGATTTGCTGATATTGATGCGGTTGATATAGAGGTTAACACTTCTGATGTGGATGATTTTGTTAATGCTGTAAAATATTTAGGATTAAGTTGGGGCGGAATAAATTTAGAAGATATAAAAGCTCCAGAATGTTTTATCATTGAGAAAAAGTTGAGTGAGATAATGGATATTCCAGTATTTCATGATGATCAGCATGGGACTGCTATTATTGTATCTGCTGGACTTATTAATGCTCTTGATATTACTGGTAAAAACTTTAAAGATGTTAAAATTGTTATAAATGGTGCTGGTGCTGCAGGTATTGCATGTCTTGAAATGATAAAGCTAATAGGTGTTCCTGCTGATAATATAACTTTATGTGATCAAAATGGAGTAATATATAAAGGTAGACAGCTTGGAATGAATGAGTGGAAAGAAAAGCATGCTGTTGAAACGAAAGATAGATCTTTAAAAGATGCGTTGGTAATGGCAGATGTGTTTCTTGGGTTATCAGTTAAAGATGTTTTAAGTAAGGATATGCTGTTGTCTATGAATAAAGATCCTGTGATTTTTGCTTTAGCAAATCCAGATCCTGAGATTAATCCTGATATTGCGCGTGAGGTTAGACCTGACGCAATTATAGCTACTGGAAGGTCGGACTATAATAATCAGATTAATAATGTTATGGGGTTTCCTTATATATTTCGTGGAGCATTAGATGTACGTGCTAAATCAGTTAATAGTGAAATGAAAGTAGCAGCAGCAAATGCAATTGCTATGTTAGCACGTGAGTATGTTAGCGATGAAGTATCTGATGCTTATGGTGGACGTAAAATGAACTATGGAAAGGATTATATTATACCAACTCCATTTGATCCTAGATTGATTACTATAGTGTCTCCTGCGGTTGCAAGGGCTGCTATTCAATCTGGTGTTGCTAGAAAAAAAATAGAGGATTGGGATGAATATACTAAACAACTAGCGTCAAGGCTATCATCAACTTCTAATATACTTAACATGATGTATAGTGCTGTTAAACGTGATCCTAAGAGAGTTATTTTTTCAGAAGGGGAAGAGGAAAAAGTAATTAAAGCTGCTGTACAGTGGCGTAATCAAGGATATGGGTTGCCTATACTTGTGGGACGTATTGATAAGGTGCAGGAAGCATTTGAACGTTTAGGTATTAAAAATATGCAAGGTATAGAAATTGCCAATGCAGCAATTTCAAAACGGAATGATGAATATACAGATTATTTATATAAAAAATTACAACGTGAAGGGTATTTATATAGGAGTTGTGTAAGAGATGTAAAAACAGATCGTAATGTTTTTGCAGCATGTATGCTTGCATGTGGTGATGGTGATGTATTAATTACTGGTTTAACCAGAAGTTATTCTGCTTCTATTAGTGATGTACAGAAGGTCATAGGATCTCAAGGTGTTGTTTTTGGTTTATCAGTTATTGTAATGAAAGAGCGTACTATATTTGTTGCTGATACTGCAATACATGAATCACCAACGCCAGAGCAGATTGCTCAGATAGCAATTCAGGCATCTATACAAACTAGAAAAATGGGGCATGAACCTCGTGTTGGGTTTGTTTCTTCTTCGAATTTTGGTAGTCACTGTCAAGAAGATGCTAGGAAGATGAGAAAGGCTATAGAAATTTTAGATGGTTGTAATGTTGATTTTGAATATGATGGTGAAATGTCTGTTGATACTGCTCTTAGTGCAGAATTGTTAACATTATATCCTTTTTGTAGGTTGACTGGAGCAGCAAATATTTTAGTTATGCCAACTCTTCATAGTGCAAATATATCTTCTAAGCTATTACAACAAGCTGTTGGAGTATCTGTAATAGGACCTATTTTGATTGGCATGGAAAAGCCAGTGCAAATTGTACAAATGTCTTCTTCAGTTTCTGAGATTCTTAATCTTACTGTGCTTGCACCTACAGTAAATAGTAATGTTCAATCTTGCTTGTATGATAGGATATAATAAATTATATTGGGTTAGTAAAGGGTAAATTGTGCTATGATGTATCTCTTTGTTAATTATTTATTAAATGCTGCTATTTATTAAAGTTATGCATTTTCTAATATTATTATGTGTAATTAATGTTGTTTAGATAAATAGAAGATAAGTATTTTTTTGGTGAGTTGATGAGAATTTTAATATACTCTGGTGGAATTGTTTTAGCTTTGTTGTTATTTTTAATAATTTCTCCTTTTTTTATTAATTGGAATTCTTACTATGCATCTCATATACTTAAACAGATAGAAGGTATGTCAGATGATGTCACTGTAAAAGGTGTAGGAAGTGTTACAGGAAAACTTATCTTACCTAAGATTATAGTTAATAATTTGTATATAGAAGGGCGTGGAAAATTATCAACACATAAATCAACAATATTAGTTAATCAGCTTGAATTAAAGATATCGTTATTATCCTTATTGTTGTTTTCTCCTAAGGTTAATACGATCACTATTGACGGATTAAGTATTCCACTTGGGAATCTTGTGAGTCTATTTTCTTCATTTCAAAGCAAAAGTTTTAATATAAATACATTTAATATTGTTAATAGTGTTGTTAATACAGATCAGGATGGTACATCTTTTAATAGTAAGCCTATATCTATTAAAGAGGGAGCTATTAAAACTATAAATGGTGCAAAAGTAATAAATGGATTATTGAGTATTGGTAAGAATGATTATAATTTAGTTGGTGATGTATCACTCGATAAAGAGCATAATAAGATTAATGCAGGTGTTTATTCTCAATCTACAAAAGTCACTTTGTCTGGTATAGCTAGTGGAAATGAATTTGATGGTGTAATATTGGCTAATGGGACTGACTTTTCGCAATTTATTAATGATATTTCTGAGACTAATAAAACTTCTATTTTTTCTTTTATTAATTCAAATGAAAAATTTTCTTTGTCTGCTAATGTAAAATTATTTGGTAAGTCTTTTGAACTAAATGATTTAAAGCTATCTACTGATAGCATAGATGGTGTAGGAAAAATAGTTTGTTCAAGTTATGCATCATGTGATGCTAGTATTGATTTTTCAAAAATTAATATAGATAATTTGTCTAGCAATAATAATAGAAGTGATACATATGGCAAAGAATCTCGTACTCTTGACTATTTTAATACTTTGATATCTGAAAATTTGGACTATAAAATTAAAATTAATGCTGAGGAGATAAAGTATCATGGTGAAGTATCTAGTAAGTTGGTTCTAGATTTTGAAGTGTTAAAGGGAAAGATTAATATTAATAAAATGACAGTGATGTTACCTGGAAATAATAATGTATTATCTATTGAAGGTAATGTTAGTAGCAGTGATTTAATCTCTAGTTTTAATGGAAAGCTTAAAGTAATAGGAGATGATTTTGTTTCTTTTGCAAAATGGTTATTCCCTATACATGTTAATTTGGAATCGAGTAGTAAATTTTCTATACAAAGTGATTTATATTTAGCACCTAGGGTGTTTTCTTTATCTAATGTTGAAATATTAACTAAAAATTTTGGGGATGCGGAAGGGCAATTAAAAATAAAATATGATAAAAAAAGTAGGTCTGTTTACGGTAATATTGGATTAAGTAATATTGATTTTGGTCTGTATAAGGTAAGTGAGGAATTAAATCTAGAAAACTTTATGCAAATGAAATGGTTGAAAGATATAAAATATAAAATAAATGTTGAGACAAATCTGAATAACTTTCTTATTCAAAAGCAGAGGGTTAATACACTAGGTTTTTTGGTAAATGTAGTGCAAGGTAAGTTTGGTATTGATAAAATACGTTTTAATGGAGCTGATGGGTCTGATCTTAGTGGATTTATTAAAGCTTCTATTAGATCTCAGGATCTAAAACCAAAGATATCAGTTAGTCTTAAAGGAAATAAATATAATACTGCGTTCATAAAATTTCCTACTTTAATACATGATGTTGTTGATTCATCAAATAAAGTAACTAACATAAAATGGTTAAATCATGATCTAAAATTTTATGGATTAGAACATGTTGATGGTAATATTGATATCAGTATTAAAAATTTTGTTGCTAAAAATAATGCTTTAACAGATTTTGTATTCTCATCTAGTTTAAAAGATAGTCTAATGTCTATTAATAAGCTGATGTTTAAGATAGATGATGGATTTGTATCAACTAGTGGTAAGATTGGTATAGGCTCTAATACTTCTTCATTGTCTGCTGTGATATCTGTAGCTAATGTTGGATTAAAGAATTTACTTCAGTATGCGCGTGTTGATGGTGTTACTGGTAATGTAAGTATAAGTGGTAGTATTCAAACTCAAGGTAAGAATTTAGTTGATTGGGTTAATGCTTTAGAAGGTAAAATGGAAATAGTTGCTAAAGGTGTAAATGTTAATGGTGTAGATTTTAACAAGTTTATAGTGGACCTATTAGATGCTAAAAATAAGTCTGATGTTGTAGCATTAACTCAAATTGGCTTGTATGATAACAATACAGTATTCAACTTTATCAATGCTGGTGCTAACATTAGTAGAGGTAATGTTATATCTTCATTGCAATTTGCAATTGATAATGCTAGTGGTGTAGCATCTGCTAATGTTTCTTTATTGCAATTTACTGTAACATCTAAAGTTAGATTATCGTTTATGCGGCCAGGTGTATCTTTGCCAGCTAATATAGATATGTCATTATATGGTCAATTATGGCAGCCTAAGATGAGTTTTAATGTACATTCTCTTTATGAAGAAATTGTAAAAGGGAATAGTGGTTATGTATCAACTCATGATGAAGAAGAATTCATAGATTAAGAATTTTAAAATAATTCAACCTGGTTGTTTAATATAGTATTAGTATAAGCTTGCAAGCTTTATCTCAATCAAAAGTTTGTTGAGTATATAGTTCTCTTAACTTATGTGCTTTATTGAAGAAGAGGATAAAATAAACTATTTATCACTGATTTTCAAAAATTTTTATTTGTGATAATAAAAAATTGAAAGTATACAAAAAGATTTTTGTGCTGATATTTGCATATTTATTGTTTATGAACTTTAATATTATAGCTTTTAATGTTATTTGTGGTTCTGATGTTAGGTAATTGCTAGTTTATCATTTATTTGTGAAGGCAGTGTTGTGGGATTAAAAAGTGTACTATTGAAACTTGTTTGTTTTAATTTAATAAGTTGAATAGTTATTGAATTGTTGCACTCCACTGTTTTCCACGTGTAACTTGTTTGTGGATGTGTAAATTGAATATAGAATTTTAACATTATCTTTTATTGATCTGTAGTAATGTAGGAGTGAGAAACATTTACATAGTCAGTATGTGTTGTGTTACAAGATTTGGATAAAGGTATGATGTGCGTGATACACTGATTCTAAAATCTTAGAGTAGAATAATTATTGAATGCTATAACCCACTATTTCATAAATGATGTGGGTTATTTAATCAATGTTTGATGAGAAAATTGGAAAAGACATGTAAATTATCTTTTATTAGTATGAAATTTAAATGGTATCAACCTTAACATCGCTAATATTAACATTATTAGTGTAGCATATTTAATTGTGATGAATTTACTTAAATATTTGGAATATATAGTGCCTTCACTTATATGATAAGGTAAATATGAGTCAATAATACCTTCAGTCATTATAGGTAAAGCGTTAATGATACGTCCATAACTATCTATTACAGCAGATATTCCACTATTTGCAGCTCTGATAGTAGGTAAACCATTTTCTATACTTCTTACGCGGTTAATTTCTAAGTGTTGATATGGTTGAGAACTGACGCCAAACCACCCATCATTTGTAATGTTGACAATCCATTGACCTTTTGTACATCTGTTTGCAACTTCATTGCTGAAAATGGATTCGTAACATATTAAAGGAATAAAAGGACTGTAATTTAATGATACAGTCTTATTTTTGTTTGTTCCTGGACTATAATTTAATTTGCTTGTAATTTTCTCAGGGATAAAACTTCCTAATGCGAATGGTATGAATTCTCCAAATGGTACAAGGTGAAATTTATCATAGTGATCTATTATTTGTCCATTGCTATTAATAACGAATAATGTATTATGAAATTTATCATTGGTATTTGCTAATCTTGTTCCTCCGGCAATTAAAAACTTTGGGATAGTTAATTTAAGATAGTTTTGCACTGAATCAATATTTCTGTTAGTCAGGAAAGGAAAAGAGTTTTCTCCCCAGATTACATGTGTTCTTGAATTTAATCCATATTGACTGGTTAAGCGTAAATATGTTTGAAATCTATCATATTCTTGTTCTTCATTCCCATTCCAGCTGCTTACTGTGTTTCCTTGTACTATGCGTATAGCTACATCATGGTTGTATTTTTGATCTTGATTGGTTAATGATAGTCTGTTATTTCCATAGATAAACATGCTTACTAGTACTAACATTACGATAGCACATGAAGCGGTGCTTTTATCTTTTATGCATACTCCAGGAGCTGTACTGCAGAATATTGCAAGAAATTCCATACCGTATGTTCCAAGTAATGAAGCAGTTTGTAGCATTTCTATAGAGAAAGCCCAAGAATAGGCAAATAAACTCCAAGGCACTATGTATTCTAATAACATTCCTACAATAGTGAAAGATAACGAAAATGTTATTAATCCTGGTAACTTTTTGTAATTTAGAAAATAGCTTATGGATGTAGCTGCAGCAAATAATAATGATAAAGATGCTGGAATAATGAGTGTAAAAGGTATTAACAGCCATAATATTTTACTTTGAGTAATTAATGGGACATCAAGCCAATATAAGCTAGTAGTAAAATAACCACAACCAAAGGACCATCCGCAAAAGAAGGCTTGTTTTATATTTTTTGAATGTGATAGTATAATATAGAGTCCAGAGAATGCTATCATTAAAGCAATAAACATGTAAAAGGGTGCCATAGATAACGCTCCTAGTACTCCTAGCGTCATTGCTAATGTATAGTTGCATTTTTTATAAAGTTCCTTCAATTTTTTTATCCCTATGTTAATGCTTAATTATACTCAATAAAGATTAGTATACTCACTATTGTAAGTATTTTTTATGTTATGTAAAGCATAAGACTTTAATGCGTTTATACATAATAAAGCTTATGAGTTTTTAGTAGATAAAAAATTTAATATTCAATTGTTTGTTAGTAAGATAGTAATATTTAAGCAGGATTGAATATTCATGTAATGTATTAGTGATTTCTTGGTAGATGTTTTATAGTGTTGGTCCTGTTTTTGATGTCAATTGTGTTTGTGCTACAACTTTGTTAAGTTAAGTGTAATTCACTTTTGTCTTAAAAAAAAAGTAAAGCTTCTTATTTTGTTATAGAAAGTTTGTATATTATCTATAAGGTAAAGAATCTCTTGGATTATTGTTTGTATAAAAATGCTTTATAGTATTGGCTTTTTTATCCATTAATTTTAATTTAGCAAAAAAATCATGAAAAGTAAGAACAGCAATTTATAGTATTTTTGCTTTGTAGAATAGTTAATATTATAATTTATGATAAAGGCGCTTGCCTTTTTGATAATATTTTAGTAGGTTTGTCAATCATATATTATTAAGTTTATAGGTATATGTGATGATTAGTTTGTTGCCTGTCTTGCAGGTTGTTATACCTTTACTTTCTGCAGTAGGCTGTGCTTTATTAAAGAATGCTAGATTAGTCAAAATAATATCAGCTATTGTAATATTTATCTCTTTCTCTATTGCAGTCATATTGTTTTGTCAAGTATATCCTCATAGTGTGATTAAATATAGCGTAGGTGGGTGGGTAGTGCCTTATGGTATAGAACTTAAAGTAAATATATTTAATGCAACAATGCTTGTTTTGGTTGGGTTTGTTGCTGTGATGAGTGTTATATATGGCATATATCCTAATACAAAGGAAGTGAATATTAGTACTATACCGAGTTTCTATTCTATATTCCTGTTATGTTTTAGTGGTTTTTTAGGTATACTAGTTTCAAATGACGTTTTTAATATTTATGTTTTTCTAGAAATATCATCTATCTCTTCGTATATTTTGGTTGCAATGGGGCGTGATAAAACCGCTTTAATAGCAGCATTTGATTATTTAGTGATAGGTACTATTGGTGCGACATTTTATTTAATAGGAGTAGGATTTTTATATGCTATTACTGGAACTCTGAATGTTGGTGATTTGTTTTTAATAGTTCAGGATAAATCTTTAGCAACAAATAAAGCTATACAAATTGGATTATTATTTATAGCAGTAGGTTTATTTGTTAAGGCAGCACTGTTCCCATTTCATAAATGGTTAATTCAAGCTTATAGTTATGCTCCTACTTTTGTTTCTGTGTTTTTTTCTGGTGTGTCTACCAAAGTGATGATCTACTTAATAATAAAAGTAGTGTACGATATTTTTAAAGCTGAATTAGTTTTGATAACTTTGCCTTTCAATTTTGTATTTATGTTTTTTGCTGCTTTGTCAGTGATTTTTGCATCTATATTTGCAATATTGAGTGATAATATAAAAAGAATTTTTGCATATTCAAGTGTTGCTCATCTTGGATACATTGTCTTTGCTGTTGGTTTAAATACTTATTATGGATTAGCAGCTGCTGTAACATATATAATTAATCATAGTTTAGTCAAATCTGCATTATTTATGGTAATAGGTAATATTTCTTACAATTGTGGGAGCCTTGATCTTAAGGATTGTACAAACATATGGAAAAATATGCCAAAAATTGCATTACCATTTGTTATTTTGTGTATAAGTCTTATTGGAATGCCAATAACTTCAGTGTTTATTTCTAAGTGGTATATTTTTGATGCAACGATTAAAGCGAATTTTTGGTTTGGTGTGGTTATGCTACTTGTTGGGTCAGGCTTATCTGTGGTGTATGTATGGAATATAATAGAAGCAACGTGTTTCAAGTCATCTGATAAACAGAACAGAAAGTTATTTGAAATTCCTAATGTTATGGTACTGTGTATTTGGGCAATAGCGATTTCTTCTATTATTCTTGGAATATATCCAATGCCTTTAACACTGATTTCTAACAAGATAGCAGAATCGCTATTATATTAAACATGAGCACCAAATAAACAATTAAAAGCCACCTAGGTCTTTTTCAAGAAATAAAGAAGTGTTATATTAAGAAAGAGAAATTATCTACTTCTTCCTTGTGCTTTGCTTTCAAAGACTTGAGATACTGATTCAACAACAAAACTGCAGTGTTCTTGATTTTGTACAGTGTTAAGCTCTGGCACGTAATGCTTATTATGTGGTTTAACTGGAGAACCACTACCACTATTATTGATATAAGATGAGGATATGGATTTTTTTCTTTTATATTTTCTGTTTACTTTTTGTTTTAAGAAATACCCCGTACCGATAAGTAGTATTAACCCTAATAGAACATACCACTTTGGATTGTCCGTAATGTAAAGTAAAATATAGTGAAAATAACTCATAACCACTTTCTACCAAATTGTTGCACACTTATTTAATAATAGCACTAAGTAATCAATTTGAATAGTGTTATTTAATATATATAATAAGCAACTTATTGTTAATATTGTAAATTATTTTGTTGAATAATGCTACGTCAATACAAGTATAAAATTTGGTCAATTGAATTTTGTTATTTTACAAATCTGTTAACTAATCTTGTCAATATTACATTGAGGTTTAAATCTGAACTTGTATGCTCAATAAACCCTCCAATAGGAATGGAATCTTCATTTGATCCAAGTACAATGTCGATATACCTTCTACCTAGGAAATTAGAGAGAGATAGTGATGCTGAACTATCAGAAGGTAATAGGACATTCTTTTGTATACACATTGTAACAACCGGTGTGAAATTTCTGTCAAGTGATATTGATGTTACTTTGCCTATTTTTACTCCAGATAATGTTATATCATCTCCCATATCTAATCCATCTACACTAGGGAAGTGTGCTTTAACTGTGTAACAACTGTGAGAAGTATTATTGAAAGGTAATTTTTTAAATGCTATTATTCCAATAGATAACGCAGCTATTAAAACTATAAATCCTGCAAAAATTTCAATTACGTTAGATCGATGCATAAAAAATTACCAATAAAATTTAATGTTACTTTGTATTATGAAAAACAGAAACTTTGTTGGGATGATAAGCATACTGAGTACCGGTTAAGTTTGGAAAATGTAGACTTTTTGAAGATTTGGGTATTTGATTGTTTGTATAGTGTAACCACATATGCCATGGTGCAGGAATTTTTGTTGGGTCTGCTTTACCATTATATATTACCCACCTTTTTTCAACCCCATTTACTATTGTATTATAGTAATGATTACCTAAAATATCCTTACCAATTAGTTTTTTGTTTCTTTTTATTAAGAACTGTAAGTTGTAAAAAAATGACATACTTATAATTGGTAATTTATTTTATATTAGTATAATGGTTATGATAATACAATACAACTATTAACTAGGTATTTAGTTAATATTTTATGTAACAATTAGCTTAAAATTTGGTAATATTCAATAAGTAATTATGAAATGTCCTTTCTGTAATAATACTAATACTCAAGTAAAAGATTCAAGAGCTATAGAAGATGACATGCTAATTAGAAGAAGAAGAATCTGTCTTGTATGTAATTCTAGATTTACTACAACTGAGAAATTACTACTTAGGTCATTTATGGTTATTAAGAAAAATGGTGAAACTGAGCTATTTGATAAGCAAAAATTGCTTTCTTCAATTTTAATAGCTATAAAAAAACGTCCTGTTAGTCATGAAGGAATAAATGTAATGGTTAATAATATTTTTTATGAACTTGAGGGGAAAAAGGAAAGTGCTGTTCCAACTGATGTTATTGGTAAAATGGTCATGGATAATCTTTTTAAATTAGATAAAGTTGCATATGTTAGGTTTGCTTCTGTATATATGAATTTTAAGAACATAAATGATTTTAGTAATATAATAGCAAAAATAATTAATGAACAAATTCTTTAGTATGTATTAAGTCCGTTAAATTATGTTATGATAGATTATTATTCTTGAATTGTTAATGAGCTTATGTTATGTATTATCAGTATATTTCTATTGATAATATATTATGCCACTATGATCATGGGGGTATAGCTCATTTGGTAGAGCATCTGCTTTGCACGCAGAAGGCGAGCGGTTCGAATCCGCTTACCTCCACGTTCTATTTGAATCTTAAACTTAATAAAAAAAACTAGCATCATAAAGCTTTGGTATTTTTATTTGTAGAAATTTACTGTAATAATCCAAAATCATGGTTCTCAATAAATATGTGATTATCTCCATCAATATAAACGTTATCATTTTTTTGTTCTCTACCATAATTTTTGAATATGTTATTGTATGCAATTAATACTTCATCGTAACTATATTGCTCTTTTACTGCTTCATAGAAATTTAACATCTCTTCGTATGTGAGATCAAAAGATACGTGATGTTTATGCTGATCTATGTTATCCACAATATTTACGTGTTCTCTTGATAGAGGAAAATATACAATATTTTTTTCTACATTGGTATTAGGGTTACTTTTGTTAATGTTGTATTCTTCACCTACTGAATTTTGTAAAGTTTTATCACTTTTTTCTGAAACCAATGTATCGTGTTTTTGTGTTGTATCACTTATTTTCTGGTGCGCAATATCTTCTGTAGGAGTGCTTTGTACTTTGTTTTGAGTAGGGTTAGTATTGTTAATACTAGTTGTGTCATCTACTGACTTTTGTGATGTTATACTGTCTTTTTGAGTATCTGAAGTATCATGTTTGTGTATTTCATCGTGAGTAGGTTGAGTATTATTAACACTAGCTGTTTTATCTACTGAGTTTTGTAAAGTTTTATCACTTTTTTCTGAATCCAGTGTATCGTGTTTTTGTGTTGTATCACTTATTTTCTGGTGCGCAATATCTTCTGTAGGAGTGCTTTGTACTTTGTTTTGAATAGGGTTAGTATTGTTAATACTAGTTGTTTCATCTACTGACTTTTGTGATGTTGTACTGTCTTTTTGAGTGTCTGAAGTATCATGTTTGTGTATTTCATCGTGAGTAGGTTGAGTATTATTAACACTAGCTGTTTTATCTACTGAGTTTTGTAAAGTTTTATCATTTTTTTCTGAATCCAGTGTATCGTGTTTTTGTGTTGTGTCACTTACTTTTTGGTGTGCTATATCTTCTGTAGGAGTCTTTAGCATTTCATTTGTGTAATCACCTAATGGTAACATAGTTGATAAATATTCTGTAAGTTTTGTATTAGGTAAGTCAAGTATGTGATTCCCTTGTTTGTTGGAAAAGTATGTTTTAGTATGGTTTTGTTCGTCTGATTTAATAGTAATATATATATTATTTGAACTTAGTTTTTCTTTTATTAATTCATAGAAGTCTTTATCTAATCCTATAATAGGTTCATCATAATTAAATACTTGAGTGAAATTCTGATAACACTTGAAAGAAAAGTCATCATAGAAAATCTGTGTATCACATTCATTAGAAATTAATGGTATTTCTTTTCCTTCTAATGTTATGCTAGCAAGATTTTTACTGTTATCGTATTCTGTATGAAGATTGCTTTTTGTGATTTTAAAAATAAATTTTTTATTCATATCTACATATTGATTGTCATCAGGTGCATTGTTTGTTTGAAAGTTAGCAGATGCTAAAACTTTTAATGCAGTATTATAACTTGTAGTTAATGGTTGATCTTGTTTTACATCTGTGAAGAAATACTTACCATTTTGCACTACAAGGAAGATAGGGTTATTTTCCATTTCTGCTTGTAGTATATCATCTCTGATATTGTGTAGATTAATTTTCCCATGCTCATCCACTTGATGTTTTCTAATATCTGAATAGCTGAGGGTGAATGTATCATAAGTTGGGGAATTGCAATCTAGATAATGTTTATATTGTAAAGCTTCAGGGCTTAATTTTGCAAATTTTTGATGAGAAGAGATATCTAAAATAAGAGGAGTAGAAGCTTTAGTAGTGTTAGTTGGTTCTTCTGAAACTATTTTAAATAATGGAGCACCTTCTTTTGATTGTTGTATATTGTAGTATTCTTTCAAGTTGACTTCTGAGGATTTTTCAATGATGTTTTCTGGCTTAATATAAAATTTATAGTAATTATATCGATATGCTTCTCCATTTTTATTGCATAATACCAAATTGTAAAAATCTTGAGGTTGTTCATTGTTAGTATTGCTATATTGCGTATGCTCTACTTTAATGTATCGATATTCAGCTGGAATATTTAAATAGTTATCATAAAAATAGTTGTTATATGGTACGTAGAATTTGTCACCTACAAAAAAATAATTTTTTGATGGCATTGTTATTTCAGTATTATCTTCTGTGATTATTTTGACTTTATGTGTGTTATGATTGCAGAAGAAGTGTAGATCTTCTCCAACATCTAATTTGAAAGAATATTCATAATTTTTTGGTGTTGATATATTGCTAGTCATATTTCTCTCCTGGTGTAAGTTACTATGTAAGTTTAAGTATTCAGTGTAAATTTTCAAGTGAGTTTCTGTTTAGAAACTTGCCTATAGATTGTATAGAGCATCAAATTTGTTGCTGATAAAGCAGTAGTTTTTTTCTGATATCTGATTTGAAAGACAATTTTTGCTTATTTTAATCAATGTTTTGTTTGTCATACTTCTCCTTATGGTTGTATATGATGTATAAATTTGTTACTAAATATAAATTTTTTATTATGAAAAAAAAGTTAATCAATAAAGTTATTAATAATTTTTAACTAAAATATCAATATATTATGCTATAAAGATAATTAAACAGTTAATTTATTAATTTTTTTATATTGACATATTAGTATATTTTATGTATCATCCTAGTCCAAATTAATATTTATTAACGGATGGATTTTATGGCGATTTTCTTAGAAAGTGATGATGGTAAGAATAACTTGAAAAGGACACTAGAGGACAGCACTCAAGACAAGATAAATCTAGATAATGCTCATTATTACTACCATCATGACACTGGTATGGGGAATACGGAATATAATTATGTGGATTTGGATAGTATAAATCATATTAAGATGACTGGAAAGCCTGGTTATGGTGGAGATACTTTACCTATTGTTCCTACCACAGCTGCTAGTGTATCTGATAGTGATGTAGGAGTTGCTATAGGTAATGCTAAAGATTTTGAAGATAATGTTTTTCACCGTACATCTACTATAAGAAACGATGAATTAAAGATAGATTTACGAGTACATACTTTAAAAGATTTATCTGATAAAAGATTACATGAAATTGAAGAGGGATTTAATGATGCTATAACAAAATTTAAAAATAATTTTGGGTTAGAGGCAAATGTTGGAGAGACTGTTTTTGATTTATATCTTTTTGATGATAAAGAACAATATAATTATTATGGAAAGCTTTATAACTTAGGAATTAGTGGATCTGGTGGTATGACTTTCTATGGAAATGCTAGTGTTCCATATAAAATTTATGTACATCAGCATGGTAAAATATTGAATTTAAAACATGAATTAGCTCATGCATTAGAAAATTATGCAGCTGGACATAAGTTGTATGGTTCTGGCGTAGATAGTAGAATATTTACTGAAGGGTTAGCTGATTATATACAAGAAGATAATAGTTTTATTATGAGAGGGTTAAAGGATCGAGAGATCACTTCAGATATATTGAAAGATTCTTCTGGTAGTCTAGATCATGCTAGTAGTGTTGCAGTGAATGAAAATCAGGTGTTAAGTTATAATGTAGGGCATGCATTTGTGATGTTTTTACAAGAGAAATATCCTGGAGTAATTTCAGAATATTTGCATGCATTGAAGGAGGGTAATACTGTTCGTGCTAAAGAGATAATTAGTATG
The DNA here is from genome assembly GCA_000825765.1 of Ehrlichia minasensis. Lineage (GTDB taxonomy): Bacteria > Pseudomonadota > Alphaproteobacteria > Rickettsiales > Anaplasmataceae > Ehrlichia > Ehrlichia minasensis. The sequence continues at coordinate 34,913 of CDGH01000039.1, forward strand.
GATAAATATGCAGATTTTGAGCCGTGGGTGAAGTCTAAAGACATTTGTTTATATTTAGAAAATATGAATGTGTTGAAGTTAGGATTAGGCGAAAAAATGTTTTCTGCTGAGAATGCTAGTTATTTTAACAATAAGGGTGTCAATAAAGAATATTACCATGAAAACATTTATGATATGAGTGGTAAACTGGTAGGCGAAATGTCACCTGTAGTACATTATGCACAAAAAAATGTGATTCGTGTTTGGAATATTGCAAGTCCTGATATGATAGAGGTGCGGCCAGAATATAACTTTCTGAAATTAGTCACTACTCCGTCTGGTAAGTCTGCATATGTATATTGTGATAAGGATGGAAATGAATATTTTAATACCACAGATTATATAAATTCTGCGTTTAACATATTGGCAAGATATGATGTTAAGCTTCGTGAAAGTAGTGATGCTTTAGATATTAGAGGTCACTATTCAGATGCTGATAAAGTGTTTAGTAAACTGCCTAATTCTGATTTGCTGTTGGATAAGTTTTTAGAAAAAATAGGTTATGGTAGTTATAAGCAAATAATAATGAGTGATCCAGAACAACTTCATTCTATTAAGACTTATATAGTAAAAGAAGCGTTTGAAAATTTTAGAGAATCTGAAGTTAAAAAAGTGTTAAGTGGTGAATCTCATCCAGAATTAAGGAATATATTGATGGATCTTACCTATATTAATTTAAAGAGTGTTATAGGAGTAAATGGTGCAGATATCGACAGCATTGTTTCTAATCCAGATGTAATGTTGCGTACTGCTGTGTTAGGTAAAGGAAATTCAAGTGGAATATCTCTATATGTAGATGATCAAAAAGTTGGTGAGTTATCAACTGAAGCAGGTTATTGTGTAAAGAATCTTGATACTGGTAAAGTGTATTTTATGTTCCGTAATGCTGTTGGAATGATAGCAAGTAGTTATGAAGACAGAGCATATATGGTTGTATTAGAAAAAGATGGTAAGTTTACTACTGCTCTGGTTGATAATATACAAAAAGCAGCAGATGGAAATGTTATATGGGATAATCAATTTAACCATCCGAATATTAATAACTTGCACTCGAATTATAAGGAGCTATTGTTAAATGATGCTTCAGTTAAAGATCACTCTCATCTTGCGGATGTGAAATTTAATAAAGATGATACAGTCATTATTAAAGGTGAATTATTGGATGATAAAGGTACTGTAAGTACAGATGATGATGTACATCGTGCAGTTGTTAAGCATGATGATCAAATACTGCATCAGTTTAAAAGTATGTCTTTTTACATTACTGAACCATCAGCTGATTCAGGTGAAAATTATGGCAGTGATTTTTTCATTGCTGATAAAGGAAGAAATCTTAGATTTCAACTTCCTAAAGCTATTACACATTTGAAGTTGGTTAATGTTAATGGAAATAATAAGTTGGTACCATGTACTAAAGATGGAAATGAGCATCCTGAAGGCATGCCACCTGATTTAACAGATGAATATAGATACATAGATCCTATTTTTGCTCATACATTTGAGAAACAGAGTTATTCTAAAAATAGTGTTAGCGTTGGGTTAGTAGATTTTAGTAAGTATAAAGAAGGATCTATGTTTAAATTACAGCATTATTCTGATGATTATCATATTCTCAAGGATGAGCAGGGTAATGTTATTAGGCCTAATAACGAATCTTATGCTACAAAAGTGGATTTAGTATATGATGATAAAGTTATTGGTATGTTATCTGATAATATAAATCAGTTTCAAGGTGATATTTTCATTTCTGCAAGCCTTAACTATAGTCACAATGATTTTCTGTCATCTAAGTACTTTCAGAAGGTTAATGTTGAAGCGTTAGAAAATGGAATATATAGTGGAAGATATGATGTAGGTAATGGTGACCAAATAGTAGGCCTTAATACTGATACAGGCTATAGTGATAAAGCTGTTTTTTATTTTAAAAGTGATAATGTATCTACTGATACGCCAACTAGTGACGTTACTACTATTTTACCTTATGTAAATGAACTTTAGTATAAATAGATCTTAAGTAAATGAGCAGCGTATATTTGTACGCTGCTTATTTGAATAAAGTTGTGTTTGTAAGTTGTTGTATTGTGACAAAAATATACACAAGTTTGTTTCTATAATATTGCAGTACTGATCATGTATTAAATTCTAGTGATGTGAAATGCAATTAATTCTAGTATCATAAATTGAAGGAATAAGTTTATCTATGATTTTGTTATGAATTTTTCTATAAAAGTAGTCCTAGAATCATTCATCAATTATTTTAGTAAAAGTGCTGTACTATTATTTGTTTAATGCAATTATGTTAACTTTATTAAATAATTAGAATTTATAATTTAGAGATCATGTGTTAAGCAATGTGATAGGATATATAAGCAATGTTGCATTTATTTTATTGTGCTGTATAATGATGTGCATTTTAAATATCTATGGATTAACAATATGATGAGATTAATTGTTTGTCTTGGTATTGTAGCTGTTATTATTGTAGCTTTTAATTTTTTTACTAATAAACAACAAGTACAAGATCAGAAACAAGAAGTGCATGTGTATTCATCTCG
>CDGH01000040.1 GCA_000825765.1 Ehrlichia minasensis
GTATTGAGTAAATTATAACTGTCGGAATGTAGTGGAACCTGAGCATGGTATACATATATTCGAGGTAAATACAACATCCCAGCCATCCAAGTAATAATTGATATTATATGAAATGCTTCAATCCAATGCTTATAATCTATCATTATAGAAACCAGTGTGTCTGAACTTTTATTAAATTTATATTATATGTTGATTCCTTTAGAGATACAATTAGAATGTTTATTTACAATAGATTTGTAAGTTTTTATTAGGCATGTTAGCGTTGGATGCATAGGTAATTTGTAACATTTTAAATGTTGAGTGTTTATTGTTAGTAATATTAAAGTATATTTTTATACATTTTATACTCTAATCTTATTATATGAATACAGATTTAGCATTTTGTTTGTAGTATTAACTAAATTATATAGAAATGTGTTGAGTTTGAAGTGGTATAATATTCTAGTAAGTGTGGCATGCTAGCTATCCTAATCAGTAGAAATGCTTTAGAATATTTACCGTAATGGAGCAACATGTTGAAGTTTTTCCTAGTTAAACAGTGTGTATTTTTAAGTACCGAATGAATGATATTGATATTTAACTAATAAAAAATATGAATATTTCAAGTTATTGTAAAACATCCTATGAATTGTGGAGTTTTGAACTTAGCTTATGTAATGGTTGCATTGTGTGCTTAAATTTGTATATCATGGGTTAGTAAAAATTGGCTCAAGCTTCATAGATATAATTCTACTATACCTAATTTTTATACATTTAACATCTTTTTTGCAAAGTTGTCATTGCGTTTACTAGATGTGTATGTGTTTTAAATCCTATTTATGTAATGGTTGCTTTATAAGTTTAAATCTATATATCATTAGGTAGAAATTAGCTCAAGTGGTTATAAATGTTGTTCTGCTATCACTAATTTTTGTGCATTTAATATTTTCTTACTGTAAAGTTATCAATATAATTGTACTACTTGATTAAAGAAGTAGGGTTGCAATAAAAATAGTCTTATAGCTTACTTGTAGTTACGCAGACATAAAATTCTTGCTGCTTCTAGAATATCTGTTACTTGTGGTAAAGATAGTTTTTCAAGATTTGCAGCATAGGGGAGAGGAACATCTTTTCCAGTGACTCTTATTACTGGAGCATCTAGATCATCAAATGCTTGTTCCATTATTAGTGCAGCTATTTCAGATCCTATTCCTGAATATGGCCATCCTTCTTCTACTGTAATGATTCTATTTGTTTTTTTGACAGAACGTAATATTGTTTCTGTATCAAGTGGACGTAAAGTTCTTAAATCTATAACTTCTGCATTTATACCTTCTTTTGCTAAGAATTCTGCTGCTTCTAGTGCATTTTTAACTTGTATAGAAAATGCAGTTATTGTAATATCCATGCCTTCTTTAACTATTGCAGCTTTACCAATTTCAGTTGTATAGTCTGATGTTAATACTTCATCTTGTATTTCATGTTTATGCCCATATGCAATCTCATTTTCAAGAAATATAACAGGGTTTGGATCCCTGATAGCTGATTTTAATAAACCTTTGCAATCTGCTGCAAAGTATGGTGATATTACTTTTAACCCTGGAACGTGTGCATACCATGATGCATAACATTGTGAGTGTTGTGCTCCTACTCTTGCAGCTGCTCCATTAGGCCCCCTAAATACGAGAGGGCAATTTAGTTGCCCACCAGACATGTAATTAGTTTTAGCTGCAGAGTTGATAATTTGGTCTATTGCTTGCATAGCAAAGTTGAATGTCATGAATTCTACAATGGGTTTTAATCCACCAAAAGCAGCACCTACTCCTATTCCAGCGAATCCGTGTTCAGTTATTGGTGTATCTATAACTCTCTCATGACCAAATTGAGCAAGTAATTCTTGTGTGACTTTATATGCCCCTTGGTATTCGCCTACTTCTTCTCCCATGATTAATACAGTATGGTCGCGTTCCATTTCTTCACGTATTGCTGCGCATAGTGCTTCTCTTACGGTTAAACTTTTCATAATTTAACAATCTTAATGACAATTCTGAATAATTATATTTAAAAAAGTAAATATGCAAATACAATTTCCCAGCTTGTATTCGTTTGTTTAAGAAAAGTAATAAAAAATGATAATAAATATGCTTGTTTTAGTATAAATATATATATCATTATTCAGTGAGATAGATGACACTCAAATTATTTATTTTGAGTCAGTAGTATGTTTTGCTCTATTTTATTTTTGTATGTTGTGTATAAGATGCTTGATATTATTTGATATATGCAAAGATATAGATTATTTGTTAGAATCTATACTTAATTGATTTGTTTCAATTGGATCAATTGTGAAATCGTTGATCATATTTTCACTGATGTCATGTGATACTTTAATTTGACTGTATATGACATATCCTATAAACAATATTCCGAAAAATACAAAAATACCAAATGTGACTGTTTTGTTAATTTTACTGAGATCCGGTTGTTCTGCGAGAAATTTCCAGTGAGTAGTAAGTAGATGATATACCCAAATACTTAATGTTGTTAACATAGCTGTGACAATAGCTGCGCACATAATACTGCCTTTTTGACGTTTTTTATATTTTGACTTATTGACTAAAAAGGTTTGTAAGGTATTGCTTGATACGGGTTTATATTTTGGTGTATGCTCTGGTGCTTCAGGGATAGTAGGTAACCGTGTACCTTTGTATCTTGAACGTAATGTTCTACTGTAAGTTGTAGACGATGCTTTTGTTTTGGGTATTGTAGTATGTAAAGATGTTGATGGTTGTGTCTGACTAGATGTTTGAGTGGTGTGTATTATTTGTGGCATTACTTGACTATCAGATTGTTGTGTTGTTGGGTCTATAAGATGTTCATGTTGGAACTGATGGATAGTTATAGTACTGGTAAATGGAGGAGAAGTTTGTGGATCGTGTGAAGGTTCTACTAATAAATCTTTACATGTTATGTGTAGATTTATTGTGTATTGAGAAAGTATTTTTTCAAGTGTTTGCTCATTGTATTTTTTATAAAGTATCTTAGAAAGAGTACCCTGTTCAGGTATGCAGCATACAGTATTTAGTAGTGCATCAATATCAGTCTCAGAATCAAGTTCTTGTGAATAACACTTTGGTAAGGTCTCTGGTTGAGGTGTTATGTTGTCTTTTAGTGAGAATGATATTGATAATTTTAAATTTTGTGTACCATATAAATCTTTAAAAAGTTTTGCATACTGTTGTATCTGTTGACAAAACTGTGTTTTTGCAAAGCTGCTGTAGGTTAGTGAATAAATGACCGAATGCTGTGGATATAGGCTAACTTGTCTATGACGTGTTAGAATATAATCTTGAAAAGTTGGTAATGTATCTAATAATGTGTTATCTATTTCATATAGTGTACAGCTAAAATGGTTATATTGAAATTTACATATGTGTGTTAATGGTGTAGGTGCGTTGCTATGTTCTGTGTTGTATGTCATTAAACACATTGATATTTGCGCTTTAGAGCTTTTTGAGTTTTTAATATGAGCTATAGTTAACCTAAGGCTTTTTTGGCAGTTAGGTAATATTGAAGTTAGTGGTGAAGTATTATATAGTCTTATAATGGGGTAAAGTTTTAATATTCCTTGTGTAACAGGTATGTTATTTTCAAGATGCTCATTTAATGTATTAATATTAAGCTCAGTGTGAAATGTAGCTGAAAAACATAACTCCAGTTTTTTCTTTGATAATGTGCTAGAATATTTTGTTATTTCTTTTTCTAAAAGTCTTCTAATAGCAGATTTCAATGGATTTGTAATTGTTAGTATCTTACTGGAAGATTGGGTTATAATTTTATCTGGGCTTATTTCTTTACTTTCTGCTTCATTGTTAATGCGTATTTTAAAGGATAGTAAAGATTTTTCTGGTGGTGATGGTTCTTGATCAGGTGAATTTGGATGATATGGTAGGATAAAATTTGATACTACATAGAATTCCAGAAAGTTTGCTATAACCTCACTGATATCATCTATATTGATTGGGTTGTTTTCTGCTATTTGGCATAATGTATAGGATATGGTAAAATGTTTATCTGATGTTTCGTGTGATATATTGTGTGAAAACTCTTGGAAGAGTAGTTGTGCTAATTGTATGATAAGCTGACTATTTTTTTGATTAATAGCGATAATCTGTTGTTCTGGTGTGGGCATGTGAATTTATTCTTACAACATAAAAAAGCAAGTGCCCGAAAGAAGATTTGAACTTCCATAATTATAAAAATTACTAGTACCTGAAACTAGCGCGTCTACCATTCCGCCATTCGGGCATATAGTAGTTGATTTGTTAAGAATTATACTATAACATAAAAACTTGGTCAAATTAAATCTTATGGTTATGAATATATCTAACGTAGAACAGATGCTTTTTTCTCGTAATCAAATTAATGAAAATACCATAAATCGTATAGTTAGCGATTGTTTGTATACAGCAGATGGTGGAGAATTATTCTTAGAAATGTGTATTTCGGAAACTCTTGGATTTGAGGATGGAATTCTCAAATATGCTGATTTTAATTCACGTCAAGGATTTGGGTTGAGGTCATTTTGTAATGAATTAACGGCATTTGTTTGTTCTTCTGAGGTTACTGAGCGAGAAATTAGCAATGCTGCAGCTTTGGTCAAATCTATTAATAGTAATGGCAATGGTGGAGTTGTACATTTGAATAAGACAAAGCCTACTCTGTATCCTGAGACTAATCCTTTGCAGAGTATAACTTTTGATATTAAAGTAAAGCTTTTACAAGAAGTTGAAGGTTACTTACATAGTAAAAGTCCATATGTGAGACAGGTCAAGACTGCTTTAAGTGGACAATGGCAAATGGTTCATATTATTTTGCCTGATGGGAATAAAGTTTGCGATATTAGGCCACTTGTGAGATTTAATGTGTGTGTTATTTTAGAAAAAGATGGGAGAAAGGAAAGTGGATCTGCTGGTCATGGTGGTAGGGCTCCCTATGAAGAATTTATTGGAGCTGGAAAATGGCAAGTAATTGCTGATGAAGCATTACGTCAAGCGTTGGTTAACTTAGAATCTGTTCCTACTCCTGCTGGTGAAATGACGGTAGTATTAGGTCCTGGTTGGCCAGGTGTATTATTACATGAAGCTGTAGGCCATGGGTTAGAAGGGGATTTTAATAGAAAAAAAGTTTCTGCTTTTTCAAATTCTATAGGTAAAAAGGTAGCAGCAGATGGTGTAACTGTTGTTGATGATGGCACTATATCTGGGCGTAGAGGTTCTATAAATGTAGATGATGAAGGTGTACCATCAGCTTACAATGTATTAATTCAGGATGGTATTTTAGTAAATTATATGCAAGATAAAATGAATGCTAATCTTATGGGCACTACTTCTACTGGTAATGGTCGTAGACAAAGTTATCAAGATGTTGTCATGCCACGGATGACAAATACTTACATGTTACCAGGCAATTATCATCCAGAAGAAATAATTTCAAGTGTTAAGCAAGGAATATATGCAGTGCATTTTTCTGGAGGGCAGGTTGATATTACATCTGGTGAATTTGTTTTTTCAGCTTCTGAAGGTTATCTAATAGAAGATGGTAAGGTTACGCGTCCTGTTAAAGGTGCAACAATTATAGGCAATGGACCTGATGTTTTGACAAAAGTATCTATGATTGGAAATGACTTAGCGCTTGATTTAGGAATTGGTACTTGTTCTAAAAATGGACAAGATCTTCCTGTTGGGGTAGGACAACCAACTCTTAAAATAGATAATATTGTTGTTGGTGGTACAGAAGTTTAATTTAAAAAATGTTACTGCTATAATCTGGTATTTATTAAGTTTAAGCAAGAAACAGTCACTAATGCTGAAATGTACTATTTTATTACTACAAGTGATAGTGTCTTTGGTATTAAAAATATTACTCTAATATGTAGTTTCATATTGATTAGTAGTGTTTATGTTTAGAGGTTTAACTAAAAAATACTAAGTTTTGCTATATAGTTTTTGTATTTACTAAATTTAAGAAAGAAAAATTAGGGGGTACTTCAAATATAAGTACCTGGTTTGTTTGTTGGTTGCAAGTAATGAGGTCTTTGATATTAAAAATATTACTCTAATATGTAGTTTCATATTAATGAGTAGTGTTTATGTTTAGAGGTTTAACTTAAAAAATACAATAGAGTATTGTATAGTTTTAATGTTTTTAAGATTGAAAAAAAAGAAGTGACTAATGCCTCAAGTATCAATACTGCTTTGTTTATTGATTACAAATAATAAGATCTTTGAATGTGGAAATATTACTATAAAATGTAGCTTTTATGGTCTGTAGGTAATGTTGATTATATAAAATACAGACTATTAGAGCTTTGTTTCAATATTTTCAAAATGTATTTGTTGTATTAAGGTTTTTTCATGGTAAGCAATTGTAATTCTTGTGATTTTATGTTTGAGCATGAATAATATTGTGTGAACGTTGTCATGTAAAAAGTTGATCACTTTTAATACTTAAAGTATATGATTTTCCATACTTGAACTGTAGCTATAAGAATTTTTGGTATAGGATATTACTCATTAATATGTCACTTTTTGATTGATAGATAATATTTATGTTAGATGATGTGAAAATGTTATTGCTGGATAAATAGAACTTTTTTAATGCTGCAGTCAATCCAAAGTTCATTCGTGGTATGCTAATTAATATTATCAAGATCCTTAATTATACTATAGCTATAGTTGTTTTATGTTTGTAGTGTTGTAGAGTGTTATTGCAGAGAAAGCTAATAACTTTTAATAGTGTGGTGCATAGTTTTGTGTAACAGTGAGAGTTTTGAATGTTGAAGTGTTGTTTCTGTATGGTTTTGTAATATATGTATGATGATAGGGTTGTTAGCAGTGAGTAAAATTCTTTAAATATTCAAGCAATGTCTTTTTATTGTGTTATTGAAATGTAATAGTGAAAATTTTGAGTTAAACTATTATCTTTCTCTATATGGTAATATGTGTGTTTGAATATTGTGTGAAGTATCAAAAATTAGTATCATAAACTTCTAATGTATTCAATTAGTGCACTATTGGTTCAGTAATGGAATTTAGATTAAATATTTTATAAATACCTTGTATTGTATTTATCTTGGAAAATTGTAGACTGTATTGTCAGGGAATATGGTATACAGATGGTGCACTGTAATTCTTTGATAATACAGCTGTACTATAGTCATGGTATAAATTTTATGCTTAAAATTCTATAATGATTAATGCTATAGATAAGGACTTATTAGTTTATTTAATAAGAAATTTGTAGCTCTCTAAATGTTGTAGCAATATAAATACAATAATTAACAGATTGGTAAATTCTATATAATGCATGATTTGTTTGATGACATTATTTGTTGTGCCTAAAGTGTATTATGTCTCCATCTTGTACTATGTAGTCTCTTCCTTCAAATCTTACTTTTCCAGCTTCTTTGCATTTTGCTTCTCCGTTATATTTTATATAGTCATCAAAACTAATAAGTTCTGCTTTTATAAACCCTTTTTCAAAATCAGTATGAATTACTCCTGCAGCAGTACTAGCAGTAGATAATCTCTTTATTGGCCAAGCACGTGCTTCTTGTGGGCCTAAAGTGAAGAATGTAATCATATCTAAAAGATCATACATTGTTTTCACTACAGACGTTGTACCAGATTCTTCTAGATTGAATTCAGATAAAAAAATTTGTTTTTCTTCTTCTGTTTCTAGGCTTGATACGTCTGCTTCTAGTTTTGCTGATATACAGCAAAATTTATTAT
>CDGH01000041.1 GCA_000825765.1 Ehrlichia minasensis
ATTTCTACAACACTGCTACATTAATAAAAAAGCTTTCACAAATTAGTATTATCAACCCATTTTATCATGATTTGTAGTATTATAAGATGATGCTACATAATACTTACATTCTATTGTGAGATTTATACCAATCAACTAACAACTTAAATTCAGATTCTTTCTAATTTTTTCAAATTACATCAAAATAGACAAAGAATACCTTAATACTCTACTATATTAATAAGCAAAACTTTTACAAATAAAATCATTAATTAATTGACCATGACTTGCACTAATCACAAGATGATGCTGATACATCCTGCATTACATTACGATCAAGCAACACTTGTGCAGTTTACTGCTTTTGATTTTCTCCTTGTGTTAATTTATCAATCATGGTCAATACATTCTCTTTGCATTTACTCAAATTAATATTAACAAAAGTTTCGCAAAATCCCTTCAGCATCTCCACTTTTTTTCATGACTGATTTACAAAACCTGTCAGATCTACCTAATAACTCAAAAAGCATATGTTTAACATGTTCAGATTTTATCTTTTTTATATTGTCCATTCCTTTAGTAAAATACTCTAATTCAAAAGACAGTTGTAGCGATTCAATTCTGCTATTTTTTATATGTGAACTTAATCCTGGTACTTTTCTACTCAATATATCTATTATGTATTTAACCTTGCTATATCATCCCTTAATATTTTATCTTCACATTTATCATTAAATAGAACATAACATTTATATATAGAAATAGCCACTAATATAATCAATAAAAAACTAAATATTGCTAATAAAAGAAATTCCAACGATCATTAATTGGTTTTCCATATAATATCTTACAATTCAAACATAATACTATATTATAACAAATTATTAACAATTTTACTCAAGGAATTTACCTATTAAATTCATAACAGATTATATGTTATATCCGTTTGAAGCATATTTATTTAATTAAGAATAATATTGTCAGAAAATATAATACAACAAAACAGTATTTTTTATATGGTAATTTGCAGCAATAACTCACCAACAAAATGCAGCAAAACATTACTAATATTAAAAATAAAATATTAAATTATTTATACTGTTTAACTTTTAACAAAAATAGACAAGTGGAAATTTTAATATAAATATTTAAATTTCATTAATATATAGTAATTACTCTATCCGATCAATATCTACAACACTACAAGATGATACCGCAGTACTCAATACTTGAGATGTTGGTAATGCTCCTTCAGATTGCAATTGTTGTTCCTCTGTTAACTGCGCAATAATATTCAACATGCTGTTTTCGACCTGTCTCAAATCCTGAGCCATAGCTTTACTTCTTGCACTTTCCTTACCTCTTACTAAAACTGAATTACAAAATTTATACAGATTTACTAAAACTTCAGCGCTTAAACACTGTAACTTTTCACGTGAAGATTTTGTTGTATCAGATTCTATACGCCTTGTAGAATCTGCTAAATTCTTATGCAATACCGTTACTTCCATAGCGAGACTATGTACATTCGACAGATCTTCCAAAAGTTTGGTTACTTCTGAATGTTGTTTTTGCAAACCCGCCTTTGATATCATCAATGCTGTATCCAACTTTCCTACAACATCCTCTAATTCCTTATTTCTTTGTCTTAATAATTCGAGTTCCTTCTGTGTATCTTCTTCTATACATGCTTGTTGATAATCCTCTTTAATATTATTACGTGAAAAACAACACTGATATATAGAAATAGCTATAAATAAGGCGAATAAAAAACTAAATACTGCCAATAAAACAATAATTATGTGCTGAATATCCATAACATACCTTATATAATTAAACACAATGTTTAATTATAACATATTATCTTAAGATTTTTACTTTAAAAAATTTACTATATCTATAAAAAATTAAATTTTGTTATTTTTTTACTACATCCATAAATAATAAAAAATACACACACAAAGAAAAATTAATAAAGTACTATGCCCAGTATGTTTAACTAGAAATATAATGATATTTTACATAAAATAAAGTACCATATAGCCTGAATCACCAGATTTTAAATAAAACAGTGCAGCCGAACAGCTACTTTCTGCTAACATAAGTTAATACAATTCAATAACAATACAATCTCGTTAAGATATATCATTATTAACTTGATTTCCACAACCTGATACTGATGATTCTTGCATTTGAGATTCTGGTACTATCTTTTTTGCGTTTTCTTGACTTTCCTCACTTCTATCTTCGGTAGAGACATATTTGTTAATTGCTGACAATTTTTTAACAAGACCATCACTTAACTCTTGATATGCTTCATAACTAAGTCTCAACTCTTCGAAATCTTTCACTAGCGCTTGATGTTCACAGTATAAAGCATCATATTCACTTCTCAACTTATGACCCTCTGTTAATGATGCATTACAAAGTGTCTTAGTTCTGCTAAGCTCTCCTTTCAAAAAACCTTCAGATTTTAACAATTTTTCATTTTCTAATTCTAATTTTTTAATTTTATTTTCTAATAGGCCATTTTGTTCTCTTAATGTTTTAGCTTCTGATGATAATAATGCTAATTTCTTTTCTGATGCCGCTACATCTTGCTCTGTTAGCCGCTTTTTATCTTTACTTTGATCATAACACTTATATATAGCAATAAGAAGTAATATAATAGTAAAAAGCAATAGAAGAGCATATAATATTATGTCTGTTGTACCCCCATCCATAACACACCTTATCTAATATAAACTAAACAATTATAACTAATAATATAATATTTTTTATTAAAGAACTATACACTTTACTATATAATTTTAAATTTACACGATTTAAAAATATTCACTGTGGATAGATAATCCTTAGTATTTTGTATGCTTACTTATAAATACAACTATACAAATACATACCTTATATCAATTAAATTGCACATGATACAATCACTATTACTTTTAACAAAAATAACGTAATAAAATTATATTTTATGATAACCACAAGTAGAACTTTTACACTATATAACAAATTTACTGTTTTTTAGTAGGACAATCTACATTATTATATTGTAAGAATGTGTTAAAATAACTGCTTGGTAGAGCAGTAGGTTGTGGTGTACTGTCACGCGTAACACTACTAATAAGATTTAACATCACACGCTCTAGTGCTAACATACTAGAATAGACAAAAAATTTATTACAACCAGCATCATCTTTCGAAACAATTGACCGACACATTTTACCAGTTTTATATGCTAATTCAGAAACTAATGTCTTTAGTTTGAATGATGCAGACAGACGCACATCAGACTTCATTTGCATGCAGGTATCTTCTAATCCTTTAGCAAACATTATTACTTCTGATGCACTTAGTGAAATCTTATTTTTCAGATCTTGTAACTCTTCATTTTTACACTCTATATCACTTGTTAATTTTTTACATTGTTCCTCTTTTGTTTGTAAGGCCTTTTCTATTGCTTCTTTCTCTTTACATAAAATCGTTTTTTCATTACGATATGCATTACAATTTTTAGATTGAACATAATATTTATACGCAACAAAAAACAACAACAAAACTAGCAATGCTATTAAAACAGCAGCAGTAATTAGTAAACTTTTTTGAATATCCATAATACACCTTACACTAATTTAAAGATAACCATTAATCAAAACACACCTATTCAATTTATAAAACATTACACTTTTTACAATTTCGATATAACGTAAAAATATAATTAATAAGAAATACAAAGCACAAATCTCACTATACTAGATACTCTACAGTGAAATCTCATTAGAACAGCATCTACACTTACTTTGATAAGGATAGATAAGCAAAACATAAGCATTTGCCATATCAGTAGTTGAAATTTTTATAATCACATAATAATTAAGCTGCTTTTCTATTATCCACATCTTTACAACCTGTGACAGATGTACTCACTACTTCACTATCCGGGATATCTTCTTCTGTACTAAAAAATTCTTCTTCTAGTCCTTCCATGGCTTGTTTAGATAATAACACTATCTCATTATTGAATATCTGAATTTTAGATTTTAAATCTTTTACAACCTCTCCTCGAGCTTTAGCACTATGACACTCTATTAACTTTTTGGAGCAGGTCAGTACTGACTCTGTCATCATAAGACACATATTCTTCATTTTTTCTACAGGATCACCTGAACCAGTGTCACTAACAGCAGATAATATACTTTTAGACAATATTCTCAGTGCGGAACTAGTTCTCACTGCAGCATAAGCCTCGTACATTTTTTTGTGATCTGATAATACTTCATCAATACTGCGTTCAGCGCGCACTCTCTTTTGCTCAGAACGTTTTAAGTCTGATGATATACTTAAAATTTCATTCTGTAATTTTACTACCTCATTTTCTAAGGTACCTTTTTCTTTCTCCAACAACTTTAGTGCAACAGCACTTTTTCTTTCATTAATTAATAATTCTGTTGATAGACCATTGACTTGTTCTCTATACTCTTTAAATTTTCTATAAGCTAGACATAAAGCAAACAATAAAAACAAAACAAACAATGCCAACAAAATAGTAGCAATAAGTAATCCTTTATTCATATAACACACCTAATTACAATTTAAATTATAGAATATATAGCATTAAGACATTTTATAAAAACGTTCTACAGTTATAACAAATTAAACACTATGTTCTTTACAACTAAAACTATTAATTTGCAAAACACAATTCATCATAAACATAAAAATATAAACTATGTTTTTTTTCATCAGTAATTGAAACCTCCTCTATATAATAATTAAGCTACTTTTCCAATACCATGATCACTATTTTCCAATGCAACGTTACTCGCACCATAACCCAGCTGTACTTCCACTACACTAGAAAGTCCACTTTCTGCATTTAACAGCTCTAAATCATTAATCATCAAATTTTTAACCCTTTCTAGTACAATATTCAACTCATCATAAACAACGTTATCCATTTTTCCAAAACAACCTGACACAGTGTTTTTATTTCAAATAATAATACATTACGCATTTCTATTAATTTGCATCCTGGAGTATCTTGCAGTTCCATTTCTATACAACACTGCAATAATGTATAAGACATGTTAAATACTGCCTAATAAGTTATACTACTTGCTCGCAATTTCTCTACTTCCACCTTATTTTGTAAAAGCCTTAACTCACTTAAAAGACCTGCGTTACTTTTCTTACACTCATCTAACTCTTTTAATAGAAGCGATTGTTTCAATTTCAAATCTTTTATAAGAGCTTTACTCTCAAGCAATTGTTTGTCTTGCACTATTTTAACATGTACACTCTTTTCTTCAGGTTGATGCATACTTTGTGATGATTTATAACTTAATTCGTCACGACCTTTAGAGTAAGTATAATACCAACAGAATGCGAAAATTAATACCAAAACTAACAATGCTACCATAATAGCAGCAGTAATTAGTAGTTTCTTTTCTTCGCTCACAACACACCTTATCTCCAGAGATATATTTTAATCATAACACATTTATTCAAAATTTTATAGAATATTATATCTTTCATAATTAAACTTATACAACCTGCAAAGTATCATCAATAAAAACAAATAATACCATCCTTAGTAAAACGCTCAAACATTTTACAATTATTGCCAAAGCCATATTTTTCATTACAATCCTTTTCATAATTACAAATTCATATAACTTGCAAAATACTGCCAATAAAAACAAACAACATTACTCCTAGTAGTATGCCTAAAAATATTTCACAATTATCATTAAGAATTCCACATCTACATTTTATAAGAACAGATAAGCAAAACAGTACTTATATTTTCTATATCAACAATTGAAATTTATATATTATATCAAGCTGCTTTCTCAATTCCACTATCTCAACTTTCTAATAAATGCTATCTATGTAACAACAGTAAATTCTCTTACTACTTAGACACAGCACACCTAAAAACAAAGAACTAGCATCAAATACTTACTTTTACAATCAAGTATAATAAGAAAACATTATTACACCTACCACAAACACAAGTTTTATGTAGTACTTCACATTTATCAAGGTAAACTCATACCATACCCAACACCAGATTGTAATGCTAGTGTTAGTTAAGCTTTAGGTAGTAGTATTTGATCAAACACGTACCTTCGAACAATCAAAAAAATATTTATATACTTCTACTTATTACCACGCTATAACTTTTGCATAGCATTACTGCATTGTGGTGTTAATACACCTTGCACGATAGGTCTTGGTATTCTTGAAGGTGAACCAGGACCAGTAGGCAATTGCTGAACTACTTTTGTATGTTTTTACTCTCAACAATGTCAGATATAGCGTTTACTATTCCTAATACATTATTTCGTATCACTTTCTTTGTACTTGGACGTACGTTACGCTGCACCATAAGTATCTCACAAGACATATCATATTGACTCCTAGCTTGTGATTCTAATATTTTTAATTTGTTTATTAAATTGTGTTTGCAAGACTAAGTTTTTCGTTTTCCAACTTTAATTCGCCATTTTTATATTCTAAGATCCGAATTCGATCCACATATTGTTGAACTTCTTCTTGATAACGAAATTGAGCATCACCTAATTTTTACGCGCGTCCTATTACACAACACTTATATACAGCAACTGCTTAAATAATAACATTAAAACAAAAAATGCTGCCAAAAGCCCTACAAAAACCAATATCATTATTTACAACACACACCATCTTAATTTGAAGTTTAATACCTAATTATGGCATGTCTTTTACTACTACAAATTTCAAACCTCTTAGAAATATGTTTATTTACAAGATACTCTACTAAATAAAGTACTACACCAATATATACACTAATGACGCAATATCAATTAATACACATATAATCAACTATATGCACCTGTGAAAATAGGTAAGTAAAACAGCTTTGTAATATTTCAAGAGAAATTCTTATAATGACATAATCACCCTTATCAAGCCACCATTCCATTGTTTTGCCCACCAACATTAACTTGTGCATCTTGCATTTGAGGCTGAGGTTGAGGCTGAGGCTGAGGCTGAGGCTGAGGTTGAGGCTGAGGTTGATATCGAAGTTGAGGATGAATAAGCAAAAACGCTCTTAATCTATTTAGCACAGGATCTAAGAATCCACGTGTATTTCTAGCATTTACTATGTTTTCTCCCACAGTTTCAGATATCATAGGTAATGTAAGTTGATTTGCAAATTCATCTTTTACTTTTGATTCAAATGCGGTAATTATTACACCTGACGCCTGTAACAACTGATCTATATAATTTCCTGTTCTAACAAGATAATTCATTATATTCTCTACTATACGTACAGGATCATGATCAATACCTTGATCTTCATCCATCGCGTTCATCTCATTATCAAGAGATACACCAATACAAGTTATCATCGTATCAATAGTCTCTCTACTAGACGTTAAAGATTTTCTTTTTTCACCAATAAAAAGATTAATTAACTCTTTATGGCCTACCAGTAACTCGTTATACCTTTTGGCCAACCTGTTCTTCTCTGATGTTAGTCTCTTGTTTTCTTCTAATAAATCATTGACACTATCTCTGCCTTTATACCTAAAGCAACAAAAATACATAGAAAGCATTAATAACAGTATCAAAAAAACAAGCAATACTATTAGAGCAATTTGATTTTTATGAGACATAAAACAAACCCTTAAATCACTATACAATACTTAGTTACAGTATATTGCTTCAATAAATATTTTTTGATCATAGAAAATTAAATCTTATTTCCTTACAAATGAAATTACCTATATAATATTAAATCAGTAAACACCTTTTCTTTCATACCATCACGAATACCACACCTTATTATAAGTGAAAAAATACATAAGAATTTTATTGATCTACCATAACATTACGTCTATTTAGATTAGGGTTTACTACAGGATTTTGTACTTGAATGTCACTCATTATTTGATATATCGTTTGTTTGCTGCAAGACAATACTGGTGTTGCCACATCATCAATACAATATTTTAGATAATTTAGAGAAGCAAGGTGCTGTCTGTCTATATCTTCACACCTCTGCTCATATTTTCCAATTTGTCTATCACACGCAATAGAAAAAATGCAACAAAGGCAACACGCACAACACATTATTATAGTTACTACAATAAAAAAAATCAGGAATCCTAGAAGAACAGAATCACGAGTCCCCATAATTACACACACCATTCAATATTCAAATACAACAAAAACATCACCTAATACATTTTTCACACATATAAATAAGCAAAAAGCTATAATATTATAGCTTTTAGATTATTTACTAAATGAGATATCTCATAAATTAACCATCTTTATCCAACAAAACTCATCAATAGCTTATTTTTGCCAGAAACAGATCAAGTAAATATAAATGAAACTTATATTGCAATACTAGTAACGTCATATAATAAATCACTAATTTATTAACCACATACGTTATTATCCAAATTTACTAACAAAATATTTAAATCTGAGCAAACTTACAACAACATCATTTACTTGATACTTACTACTCACATCTGTTCATTTTAAACACACGCTTTCAACTGGAAACAGATCAGATTCTACTACCAATAACATATATTTATTATTTATTTAAAAGCTATAGTACAGAAACAATAAATAATACACATTAACTTAGCTATAAAATAAATTAAACCACTAATACTATTAGAATAATATACTTACAATTGTAATACATTATTTAACTATAATCAATATTAATTCACATATACTTACTATTTATAGCTTCAACTAACTTTATTATATTCACGCATATTTTTAATACTTATAAACTGCACTAACCTACAACATATTAAATAAATCATTTTTTGCTCATATACTGATATATTTCATTAATTGCACACTTTCTTGTGTTTATTCTTTTACGATTTCATGCAATTTTTGCAAATTTCAATATTGAATTTCGCATCAGACTCATACTACACATTATCATCAAACAGACTGATTGACATGATTAGCGAATGCTGATAAACCTTCTACTTGTATACTTTCTCCTCTTTGCTGTTCTTCGTGTTGTTTTTCATGATCTTTTACAACTTCTACAAATTTTAATATTGACTGCTGCATAAGACCCATAACAGTAGTCATGTTCTCCACAGTATCTTGCATAGTATTACCTGTCCTAGAAATTTTCACTTTTGGATCCAATACACACGCAATACTCTCAAGAGCTCTATCACACTTAGATAATACACTTTCATTGGCTACTGCCATTTCTGACATTGCAGATTCTAATTCTACATTTCTGCTGCTTAATTTTGCATTCTCACACTCTAATTCACCTATTTTATCATGCAAAGACTTAACACAGACTTGATATATAAGAAAAAGCAGCAAAAGCAACAATAAAACAACATTAACTACTATTAAAACTCTATAGTCCAATGCATACATAACACACACCACTTAAAACTTAATAATTCGAGTATATTAATAAAATGTCCTATTTTAATAACAAATTATAAACATCATTTTTTATATAATTTTTAAAAATTATAAAACTACCCATTTATAATAGGGATCATAAATAATAACATAGTACATTTTAATGATATTAAAAACTTTACAGACATACTTATCAATGTACCTTCCAAAAATCCTTATAACAACAATATTATACTAAATTTTATGCAATAGTGACTTTTTCAATATCCAATAATTCTGTACTAGATAATATCTCAGTAGTTCTTTTGCTATAATCACACTCAATACAACATGTATTTTAGTGCACACTACACACATTAAACACTAACAAGTTCATACAAATGCAATCATGGTATACTATATCTCAATATAATATTCAGATTATAATACGTAATTTACTATACCTATAAAAAATACAGACTATATTTTATAACTAACTCTACCAAGAAAATATCATCAGTAATACCACAAATTATTCTATCCGTATATAATGTCTCTTATAAGTTAAATTATACAATACACGCAAAATAAAGTATTATAAGTCTACTGTCTTATTTTAATTAGAAAGAAATCATATGAAGCTATTCACTAATACCAGCAGGTAAACATTTAGTTTCTATTACTGTCCCTTACCATTAACATTCATACTATCAACTGATACATCATATAATAATTGACCAGTCAGACTCTTAACATCGTGTTCGCACTGCGCTCTCGATATCTGAAATCTTTGCATAAACAAACCATACTGAGTTTCAACATGCTGTTGCAAATTTTCAATGAGCACTCTTGCATACTTGGTACCTTGAGGTGTTAACCCATAATTCTCAACCAAAACACCCATAAAACCATTACACTCACTCTCAATTATTTGCACTAAAACTTTTCTTTCTTCAGCATCGTTTTTTACTACATCATAACACATATTGCTTAAACATCTCTGAGATTCAGCAACAGCTTTTTTAACTTTTCCTTCTAACTTCTTTACTAGTTCAAGATAATGTTTTTCGCTATTACTATGATGCTGTTTCATTGCGAGAATTCCTTTCTCTAATCCACTACACTTAGCTGATAATTCACTATTCTGTTCCATGAAAGCTTCTTTTTGATGTTCTATAACCTTGATCCTGCTTTCTAATTCATCAGCTTTTGCCACTAATTCACGCTCACAGTTTCTTACACTATTAAAACATGCTTCCAATTCTCTATGCTGTACTATTAATTTTTTATACTTCTTGTCTAATTCACTATACGCTTCTCTTAATCTATTATGATCTTCTGATAACACATCATGCGAATCCATTGACGTATAATGTTCCGACTTTAATTTCTGATAACCCACACCTCTTCGATAGAATTTTAAACAACTAAATATAATAACAAGAAACAATACAACAAGCGTTATAATAAGCAACGACAACAATGTAATACTATTTTTATCCATACACACACCCAACTTAAATCTTACAATTAATTTACCAAATAATGATTATAAAATACATAATATCAATAAAAAAACTTACTATTTACTAACACATAACATTTCCTCAATAGAAAATTGAATTTCATATAATACACTTTAAAATAAATGATGATGTACTATCACTAAAAGTAAATTACACAAACACACATAGCTTTTATATGACAAAATTCTTAGTCAGCCTCTAAAGCAGTACTATAAAACCACTTTATCACAAACATTAAGGTACTGATAAGTTACTCATTCAATATTGTAACACTAAATACAATACTGCATCTGTTTTTGTAATTCAGCATATACTTTTTTTCATTCTATCCAATACTAATAAAATATTAACCTTTTTAACAATTCACTTACTAATTTTTAATATCACATCATTAGGCTACGATGTCCATTAAAAGTAGATATTCAATATAAAAAGCCCACTAAACCAATAACCACTATACTTAAATTATCATATATATTTTTTACCATCACTTCTAGAAATACTACACCATTTATACTGACACTCGCTATAAACTACACACATTATCTTTTCCTAAATTAATCATAATTTCTTATTAATTTATTATAGGACTGCAATACTTACCATGATCTTGACCAGTTTATCATCATCTCATTTTAACAATCCACACTATCAAATAACAACAAGCATTGATATCAATAACCAAGAACACAAGCAACACTAATAAAGCAACATCAACACTAGATTATTTATCTTAAATGCATATCAACCTAACACACATTAAAAAATTTACTACACTTAAACAAATAGATGTAATATTTCTAAAAACATATCAATTAACAAAATACAAAAAATAAGAAACATATTTTATGCACAATGCTTCAAACACTTGCCAAATTACTTAATATACATATAATAAGTGAAGCATTAGAGATGATTATCCTTTAATTAAGTAAAATTTTACAATATAAAATTAAGCTGCATTATGAGACTGTTCAGAGCTGTATATAGGCAACACTGTAGCATCAGCACAATTAGGTGAAGGAAACATCTGATCTGCTCCTTTTCGGAACGCTTTTTCAGTACGCTGCACCTCGTATTCTATACCTTTTTGTAAAAACAACATATTAGTATCAAATAAATGCATTACATGTTTTGCAGTAAATGTTTGCGACTGGTCTACAAATAGATTCTTCACATTTTCATTGCGCAGCTCCATCATTTCTAGACAACTTTCTTTAAAATCTTTATAGTCTTCTAGTCGATCACTAACAAACTTTTGTACTTGACTTAATAATGCTTTAGTACGACCATCACATTCAGTTTTTATTTTTTCATTATCTTGCCTTAATTGATTATTTTCTGAGGTTAATCTTTCCTTATCCTTATTAGCTTGTTCACAATCTTCTAATAATTTTTTATTACCTTCTTCTAATAAATTGCACTTATCTTGACACTTAACTGCAGCCATAGCTAACAATATAAGTAACAATAATATTAAAATAAGGAATACTAACAAAACTATACTAACTGTATCCATAACACACACCACCTCATTTACATAACTAGTTACAACACACTGATAAATAAAATGACTCAACAATACAATGAATAAAGTATTTCACACACGTTAATTCTACTTATCTTTAATCAGAAAACATCAGTGCAAAAATGAATAAAGTGTCCCAATACATAATAAGCAAAAACTAATATTAAGACACTGATTGACTAGCACCATTATTTTGTACATCTGTGGCTAATACTTGATCTAAGGCTAGCGGCGGTACCACACCTGTTTGTGTACTTTGATCAGTCTTTTCAGTCTGTACTGTAGTAGGCATAGGGATTCGTGCAACATCACATACTCTCTTTTGTAGTGCTAACATTTGACTTACCATCATAGTAGTTACACCTGGATGTACACCAGCATTATACATCCCTAATGTCATCATTTCCATCGTAGTAAGTACATTACCACTCAATTCCTTTATTTTATTTTCCAAGTTAGCTTTTTCTTCACTAAGTAGTTTACAAACATTCCCCATGTAAGAGCTATGTTGCATATAAACTTGTTTATCCCTTTCAAGCTGTACATTCCTGCTAACCATTTGGTTATAGTGCTGTTTACTTAACACTACCGTATTATCTACACCTTGCTCATGCCTACTTGCAATACAACAGTGATATATAGCAACCATGACTAGTATAAGTAATAATAACGCAAGTAATGCTAAATAAATATACGATTGTATATCCAGAGTACCCATAACACACCTTATCTAAAATCAAACTTAAAATAATGTTAACATTATTTTAAAAAATTTTCCACATTTATAAAAAATATATTCAATGTTATTTACAACTACATTTCTCTAAAAAACAAATTTATAACCTTCTGATATAGGAACCACAATGTTTCAACTATTTGTAAACTATGCAATATACCATAACAATAAAATACCACAGTATACAACTATCTAACGATAGAAGTATATACACCTAATATCTTAATTAAAATTTGAAGGTCTTTATTAAGCTACTTTAACATTACCTTGACATTGTTCAGATAAGTCACTAACTGTAGGACATGTTAATTTTGATGATACACTTTCAACTTGTTTTAATAATATATCCCTTTTCCCTGTTACAATACCTAAGACCCCATCTTGAGCATTATATAGTTCTGATCTCAGCATCGATAGTAAGTCACTTCTTCCCATAAGTTTAGGTTTGACCAACTTCTCTTCACATTGCTTTACACGTAATTTGAATAATATAGTAATACTTTCTCTCGTCTCAGCAAATATTTTCTTGCAGCAATTTATTAATTTTTCACAATTACTTTTAAGATGCTCTTGTATTTCCTCATTACTTTTTTGTAGATCTACATACTGTTGTTGCAATCGACTATAGTCTGTCTTTAACAAGAGAAGTTCTGATTGCAATTTGTCACTCAACTCCACCATCTCAGTGAGATTTAGATCTATACCAGTATGTTTACCCTTTATTTTCTTCTGCTCTAATACTAATCTGTCATAATCTGCTTTTAATCTATCATAACTTTTCTGTAAATCATCACCTGACAGTATTTTATCAGGTTTAGCGCAACACTTGCTTAGTCCAAAAGCTAACAATGAAAGTAACAATAAAACAAGTATTACTATTAAAGCAAGCTCAAGATTAGACAGCATATAACCACCTGTAACCATAACACACCTTATTTAAGTACAACTATTTAATTATACACAACATTCAAAAATTTACTACATATTAATAAAATATGTAATATTACTTATAATGAAACTCGTATAAACAATAAATACAAAAATATAACTAAGAACTATACTCACACACTCATTACGTAATATTCTAATTACTATACTTCATACATTTAGTAGGTGATAATAAAAAAATATAAATATACCTTATAATTAATACTTACAAATATATAACCTATTGAGTTATATACTTATTATCAGTGCTGCACTGTACTCCTGCTGCACTCATTGCAGTGCTTGGTAATCCACCTCCTTGCACAATATCACCAACACAACACATAAAATTTTGTATACTTTCTTTCAGATTTAATATACGATCTCCTAGCTGCTCTTTATCACTTTCAGAAAGACTATTACTGTTCTCAACTGCCTTAAAAGCATTTTTACATTCGCTTAATAAATCATAACCCCATGATACAATACCTACCTTAGAAGGAATAAGTACACTTTTTCCCCTATCAGGTGGTGCAGTTTTCTCAGTCTCTAACTTTTGCACTGCAGACTTTGTATGTTCAAGTGCACTTTCAATTTCAGCATTCTTCTTAGCAAGTGCCATATTACTTTCCACGAGATTACTACACTCTTTTTGTAACTTCTGAGTAACCAGTCCTCCTTCATTTAACTTTGCTAGTAAATCTTGCTTCTCTTGTTTTAATCCCGACTCCCTACTTAATACTTCCTGAAGTTCACGTTCCATCGATTCTATTTTGCTCAATAAGTCCGTCTTTGATATACCTTCATCACCTAACAAAGGCTTTTTCTCTTCTTCTATTTTCTTAGGTCGAGCACAACATTTACATATTGCAGTAATTAATAATCCAACTAACAACACAATAAACACTGCTAACAAAGCAATAGCAGCAATCATTAATTGATCACTCATAATGTACCTTATCTCACACTAATACCTACCCTACATACACCATTTAAAAAATTTTCCACACCGATAAAAAACTATAGGACTTGTTCGTTACAACTACATTTACATAATATTAAAACATCATAGATCAATGAAAGAAAACACCAATTAAAGATTATTTCTTATTATAAGTGTTACTCCAACAACAAGTTAAACACATAGACTACACTTCAAATAAAGTATAGCCTACATCAATTATATATTTGCAAGATAAGATACAAATTACTTTGACATTACCAATGCTTTTACAAAAGTACAATTTCAAAGACTAGTTACATGCATAGACTATACTCAAAAAAG
>CDGH01000042.1 GCA_000825765.1 Ehrlichia minasensis
CAAACACATAGGTGGACTGGCAAATGCAACGCATGTGGCAGTTGGGATAGCATTACTGGCGAAACAGCTACAGAACACTTAATAAATACACAACATAACCCTGAAATAAAGCTAAGCTCATTATCCGATAAAAATGCAGAAATATCCCCACGTTTCATCACCAAAATCAGTGAATTAGACAGAGTATTTGGAGGTGGAATAGTCTTAGGAAGTAGTACACTCGTAGGAGGAGAACCTGGAGTAGGAAAATCAACACTACTACTCCAATTAACATCAATTTTAGATAAAAATTTCTCTACATGCCTTTATGTATCAGGAGAAGAATCCATAAATCAAATAAAAATAAGAGCAGATCGCCTACAAATCACTCAATCAAACATTCAATTATTAGCCACCTCATCACTATCAGATATTATCTTTTCACTCAAAAAAAACAAAGATTTCAAATGTGTTGTAATTGATTCAATCCAAACTATATACGATAGTAGGATATCATCATCACCAGGAACAGTAGTACAAATACGTATGTGTACCCACGAGTTAATCACATTCACAAAACAGCACAATATAATACTATTTATCTTAGGACAAATAACAAAAGATGGCCAAATAGCTGGTCCAAAAACCCTAGAACACATGGTAGATACAGTACTATATTTTGAAGGAGAAAATAATAGTCAACTACGAATTCTGCGCACAGTAAAAAATAGGTTTGGACCTACTAATGAAATAGGTGTATTTGAAATGTCTGATAAAGGATTAATACCTGTAAAAAATCCTTCATCTCTTTTTTTAGCTAAATCACAAAATAATAACATAGTTGGTAGCGCAGTTTTTGCTGGCATTGAAGGATCAAGACCCATATTAATGGAAATACAATCACTAATTGCAAATACAAACATGGTCACACCAAGAAGAGCAGTAGTCGGGTGGGATGTCAATAGATTGGCAATGATCATTGCGGTATTAACTGCAAAATGCAATATATTTCTAGGTGATAAAGAAGTCTATCTTAACATTGCTGGTGGATTAAAAATATGTGAACCAGCAGCAGATTTAGCTATTGCAGCATCTTTAATATCAAGTTTTATTAACGTAGCAATTCCAGCATCAACAATAATACTAGGGGAAATAGCATTATCGGGAGAAGT
>CDGH01000043.1 GCA_000825765.1 Ehrlichia minasensis
TTAATATCAAGTTTTATTAACGTAGCAATTCCAGCATCAACAATAATACTAGGGGAAATAGCATTATCGGGAGAAGTCAGGAACGTATCAAGTATTGATTCACGATTAAAAGAAGCTCATAAACTAGGCTTTACAAAAGCTATTATTCCACTTAATAATAAACATGTTTTTACTGATATTAATACGGTAGAAATAGGTCATATAAAAATGTTAAAAAAATATCTTATTGAACTATGAAAATCATCGCTACAGCTTTATTAGTATGTTTTTTAACATTCGTTGCAATATTTACAAAAGTGCTATTGAATAAAAACACTGTACCCAATAATACAGCCAGAATAGTATTACCTATACTCTTTACAGAAGATCAAGTATTTGACACAAATGATTTGATCGGACATCCATATATACTAAACGTATTTGCTTCCTGGTGTACAACATGCCAAGAAGAACACAAATTATGGGTAGAAGTTGCTAAGAAAAAAACAATAAAAATATATGGCATAAACTATCTTGATACAGAATATAAAGTAAAGGAATGGCTGAAAAAACACGGTGACCCATATACTAAAATAGCTAAAGATTACTCTGGTAAGGTTGGAAGTATATTAGGAGTAACAGCAGTACCTGAAACTTTTGTTTTTGATAAAAATGGGAAAATGCTATTACAAATACATGGCAATATATCTAAAGATATATTAGAAAACCAAATATTAAAACTCATACAATAGAAATACTATAATCACTGTGAAAGTATACTTTGATATTCCCTACTGTGATATTATCACTAAAATCAAAACAACTAAATCAATATAATTAGATAACACAACATCATTACATATATTATGTCAGTCATTAGATAGCACATTAAGTGCACAGGTACATAAAACTTCTGTTTCTCTAAGAATGGAAAAATGCTATTACAAATACATGGCAATATATTAAAGATATATCAGAAAATCAAATATTAAAGTTTATCATTAAATATGTAATTATTGATTTATATAACAAGTTTCAACACATTTCCTCAGTATTATATTGAAATATACCTTATATAATAAATAACGTTACAGCTAAACTTGATCATAACAACATATCTTTTCAATAACTATAAAACATACTTTTTGTCTACCTTAATTCTAATAGCAATATATCTACAACATTGTATTTTCAAATGTTTGTTACATTCAACATAAACATACTTAAATGATATATTTCTAATAGCTTTAACTATTTACCTACATATTAAAGCATGCTATATTGAGTTAGTACTATATCAATTTATAATTTGTTAAAAATGACTATCACACAATCCCAACTGGAAATTCTAATAAAAGATGCTTTTCCAGAAGCTGAAGTAACTATTACCAGTCTTGTAAATGATAATAATCACTATTCAATCAAAGTAATCTCAAATCAGTTTCAAGGTAAATCAAAACTAGAGCAACATAGAATGATATACAAAGTGCTAGATGGATTAAACATACATGCAATACAAATACAAACAGGGTGTAAGTAATATACTATGAAAAACGATATAATGGATAAAATAAAACATGATATAGAAAATAATGATATAGTTTTATACATGAAAGGAGACGCTGATTTCCCACAGTGCGGGTTTTCTAGTGTAGTAGTTAGTATTTTAAAAAAAATGAATGTAAACTTTAAGAGCATCAACGTATTAGAAGATTTAGAATTACGTGAGGCCATTAAAGAATTCACAAACTGGCCCACTATACCACAATTATACGTTAAAGGTGAATTTATTGGTGGGTGCGACATAGTTAAAGAAATGTACCACAGTGGCGAGCTTCAGGAATTGCTCAGTAAAAACAATTTAATTTTAACTCAATAATACAAAATACTTTTTATTGAAACTAATTATGAAGCAAGAAGAAGCTAAGTTAGAATTAGATAAACTAAACAGTCAAATACAGCATCATGACTTTCTTTACTATACACAGGATAATCCAGAAATCAGCGATGCTGAGTATGATGTATTATGTCACAAAAGAAACTTAATACTTGAATCATTTCCAGCACTTGCCTTAAGTAATAATTACCAAGACAATGTAGGTAGTGCTCCAGATGCAAAGTTTGCCAAGGTAAAACATGCAGAGAAAATGCTTTCCCTAGATAATGCTTTTAATGAGCAAGATATAGAGAAATTCATCACAAGAACTAAAAAGCTACTAAACATGGACAATAGTCAATCTATACCTATATCTTGTGAATTAAAAATTGATGGATTATCATTTTCTGTGATATATAAAAAAGGAAAAATTTTTCAAGCATCCACAAGGGGCAACGGGTACTTCGGTGAAAATATTACAAACAATGTAAAGACTATAAAAAATCTACCACATACTATCCAAAATGCACCAGATTCTTTAGAAGTCAGAGGTGAAATATACATAGATCGTAGTGATTTTATACAACTCAATAAAGATGGAAACAATTTTGCAAACCCGCGTAATGCTGCTGCAGGATCCATCAGACAATTAGATATCAATATTACCACTCAACGTAAGTTAAAATATTTTATGTACACAATAGTTAATACTAAATGTCTAACACAAGAAGAAATATTGAATCAATTAAAAACTTGGGGATTTTGTATCAATGAACATACTATCACTACAAACAATATTGAAGACGCTCTTAATTTTTACAATCAACTTTACAACAATAGAAGCAACATCACTTATGACATTGACGGCATAATATATAAAGTCAACGATATAAAATCACAACACATCCTTGGCGCAACCAATAAATCTCCAAGATGGGCAATAGCTTACAAATTTCCTGCTGCAGAAGCCAAGACCTTAGTAAATAAAATTTCTATACAAATTGGTAGAACCGGAGTATTAACACCAATAGCAGAACTTGCTCCAATTAACATAGGTGGTGTAATAGTAACAAGAGCAAGCTTACATAACAAAAGTGAAATAGAACGCAAAGATATACGTGAAGGTGATTACGTAATTGTCAAAAGAGCAGGAGATGTCATACCTCAAGTAGTTGATGTAGATAAAAATCTCAGAGCTCAGGAATTAACAAAATTCATTTTTCCAACAACATGCCCATCATGTGGTAGCAATTTATTTCAGGCAGAGCAAGAAGTATCAATATATTGTACAGGAGAATTATTCTGTAAAAACCAAATTTTGGAGAAAATTAAGCATTTTGTATCAAAAGATGCTTTTAACATCATTGGATTTGGAAAAAAACAGCTTTTGTTTTTTTATGAACAAGGTTTAATAACAAATATTGCTGATATATTCACACTAGAAGAGAAAATACGCAATAGTGATTTAAAATTAGAGTCACTACATGGGTGGGGAGAAAAATCTATACATAATTTACTTTCTGCAATTAATAATAGTAAAACTATCAGCTTAGAGAATTTCATTTTTGCATTAGGCATAAGATTTGTAGGAAAATATATAGCAAAAACACTAGCCAACTATTTTCTATCATATGAAAAATGGTATCATGAAATGTTAAGATTAGCTCAAGATGAAAATTATCTGCTCAACATACAACAAATAGGCTACAAAACCATACATTCTCTCAAAATGTTTTTCACAGAGCAACACAATTTAGACACAATAAATAATTTAGTAAAACATATAACAATAACAGACGTAAAACCTACTTCCCATTTATCACTTTTACATGGGAAAACCATAGTTTTTACTGGTGAATTATCAAGTATGTCAAGACATGAAGCAAAAACAAAATCAGAAACTGCAGGAGCAAAAGTTTCCTCATCACTATCAAAAAACACAGATTTTTTAATTGTAGGGAACAATCCAGGATCAAAACATAAAAAAGCACAATCCTTAAATATACAGATTTTAACTGAAGATTTATGGTTACAGTACATTGAACCAAATACCGATGAAAATTAGTAGTAATATCTGAAAATAAGCAAACTCTAAATAACATGCTATAAATTTTCGTGTTTTATACTCATAACAAAATAGACACTCAGCATGTATAAGAAAATTATATTAATAATCTAGTATCAAAAACCAGCCACTACTAAATAACAAGCTTAGTAGAATTAGTACTATAAAAACAAATGCTTATCTTCGGCAATAGTAACACTATATTCCACATGAACAATCAATTCACTATTGTTATTATGTAAAAAACTTACACACAACAATTTACAATAAAAACACCATAGCTAAGTTCTACAAATAAAATACGGCATTAACACGACACATTCTTGTCTATAAATATTTAGCTTAATACTTATATAAAAAACAATACCCAATATGGAAAAGAAAAGTTTTATTTATAACACATTACACAACCCAACAACATAAAGAATTTTACGAAACTTGTATTACTAAAATAAATGCTTATCTTTACAACAGTAACACTACATTCACATGAACAATCAATTCACTATTGTTATTATGTAAAAAACTTACAGACAACAATTCGCAATAAAAACACCATAGCTAAGTTCTACAAAAGATATATCATTAGCTACAATTAGTATTCATCTCACTATAAGTAAAAAAATAAATATCCAATATTTGAATACAATAAACTTATGCCACCAATTTCATGAAGACACTATTACAAATTATCACAACCATCACTTTAATATAAATTATACTCAATACTACATTCAGACTCATAATACTGTGCTTTAAATGCAATTATTTTAATCTATAAATTTCAATAAAGATTTATATAATAGAAAAACACACTTACTAATAATAATCACACTGCGGTAAAGATAGCTATAATATACTATCATCTAATGTATCAAAAATCTTTAAATTTTTATTAACAAATTAAGAATATGCTTTAAAATTACTACTCTTAATAGAACCAATCCATATCAACCACAGGACTTATAAACACTAACAGTACAATACTAAAAAAAACTATTATTACTCATTAACAATATTAAGCTTGCACTTATCCAAAAGAGTGAGATTATCTCGCACTTAAAACTATCTATTCTTAACAATATTACCCTATATTGACTTAAGGCTTTGTAAACATTGATTAATATGAAAGAAAAGTCATTATACTAATGATATAATATTTTAGAAGCCATTTATTCTTAATTAGCAATATCAGATTGCATATCTGCTAAAGTAGTCATTATATCTATAAAATTATTATCTAAGACTTGTGCTGAAACTATAATCTTGGATTTCCCTTGCATAAATTTTTCTATCTCACATCCGAAAAATTCATACCTCCAACCCTTCATTACATAACTAAATTTACCACTAAGTAATTTAATTAAGTTACCTTTAGAAGTAACTAGTTTCTGTGAGATGTTATTTTTATAACATAAGTTGTATAATAATATAAGCAGTATATTTAAAACAGATTGATTATAATTAGTATCTATATTATATAACTCATCAACATTAACAGATTGGTTGTTATTAATAATTTCCAAAAGATCACCTACTATACTATGTGTCAAATACTCTTTCTTTATGTACTTACTTAAAGTACTAATATCACTCCTTCTAATAAAATCCTTAATTAAAGACAGTATCACCTTATTTCTCAATATTAATTCACGGTTAAGATTAAAAAACTGAGCTAATTTTTCCCTCCATTCAATTACAGATTTCACAACAATAATTTCTTCTCTTGTAATATCAGAAGAAAGATCAGGAATATCACAAACATCACTATAGTTAAGTTCTTGTAACACTATATTATCCATCTCCTCTAAGAACCATGATAACTTTCCAGCATCTACTAAATTGTCATATAATATTTGATAAAGTTCATGCAAATATATAACATCATTCAATGCATATTGAATTTTATCAGGAGATAATGGACGCAGCATCCAATTAGATCTTTTTAAGCTTAACTTATCTAGTGAAATTCCCAAAAATTGCTCTACTAATTTAGAATATCCAACAGCATTTTCATAACAATAACAAAACATAGCAGCAATTTGAGTATCAAATATCGGATTAGGAATTTTTGGAAATTTTGTTAACAATGCATCTATATCTTGTTTACAATCATGAAAAACTTTCACTATATTTTTATTATACAAGATAGAGCTTAAAGGTGACAAATCCATATCACTTGCTAATACATCAATAACAAACTGTTCCTTACCATATGCAACCTGCACTAAACACAACCTAGGATAATATTCATTACTATTTCTCACAAATTCAGTATCAATTGCAATAAACTTAGGTTGCAACATAAGTAGATTATTACACATATGTTCTAAATTTTTCACACTATCAATCAACATACACTTTTATCTTGCTCCATAATCTAAATTTTAACCCGCAGTACAGAAATATCACGTTCACTAAAAGCTATCAATATAGCATAATCTCTATATTAGATACTCCAAAGACGATTTGACTGTTAACACTAATATTGATTTTATTCCTAATGATAATCAAACAATCTCATTTCACTTATCAATTATCTCTATGATCGTTACATTTTACAAATGTTAACTTAACCACTCCACCATCTTTAATATTATAGAAACCTATTGTTGCATTATGCTCATCCAGTATTTTCTTTACTATAGACAGACCTAGTCCTGTCCCTTGAACACGAGTTGTAACATAAGGTTCTGTAAGTTTTTCTATAAGCTCCTCTGGGAATCCGATCCCATTATCCTGAATTTGCACCTCAACATAATTTTCACCATCAATTACACTAATTGTTATTAGACCCTGTACATCAGACTTCATATCAATTGATTCACATGCATTTTTAAATAAATTAATAAAAACATGATTAATCTGACTTTTATCTAATACAACAAAAATCGGTTGATTTGGTATATTCAATTCATAATTTACAACACAACGACTAAACTGTCCAGAAAATGCTAACTCTTTTACTACACTACAAATATCATGTCTAATTAATACTGGATCAGACATTTTTGCAAATTTAGCAAATTCATCAACAATACACCTAATGCTTGTCACATGACGAATTATCGTTTCAATATACCTTATAAAACTTTCCTTATCAGAAACAATCTCATTTTGATATTTACTACTTAACCTTTCAGCAGCAAGATATATTGGAGTAATGGGATTATTTATTTCATGGGCTATTCTTCTTGCAACATCAGACCATGCAGCTGACCTTTGAGCATCAACTAAACTTGAAATATCATCAAATGTAATAATATAACCTTTACTAATACTACCAAATATTTTTATTCTTACAGATAAAGTAAACGACTTCTTATTTCTTACAACAGCAATCTCATCTTTCATTTTAGAACTTTTAATCAAGTCAGACATTTCAGGAAATATATCATCAAGCTCCCCGTGTAAGATGTCATCTGGAGCTAATAATTCCCTTGCTTTCTCATTCATCAAAGTAATTATACCAGCACAATTAACTGCTATTATCCCAGAAGAAACACCAGATAAAACAGCTTCTATAAACTCCCTTCTCTCATTCATATCTTGATAAAGCTTTATCAATTGTGAACGCTGGCTATTAAGCTGCGATACCATTTGATTGAATGCACGTGCAAGTGTGGACATTTCCTCACCAACTTTACCCTCTTCTATCTTAAAAGATAAATCACCTTTTTGAACTTTTCTTGTAGCATAGAATAAGTCTAACAGTGGACGAACTATATCACCAGAAAAGTTAATGCCATACCAAATAGCAGTAAACAATAACAACAATGATATTAAAATAAATATCATAGAAAATTGTATTTGCAGTGATGATATTTGCGATTGTAGATCTCTATATGACTTCACTGCTCCTTTTGTTGCAGATAAATGTGAAGTGACTTTTCTA
Organism: Ehrlichia minasensis; assembly: GCA_000825765.1. Lineage (GTDB taxonomy): Bacteria > Pseudomonadota > Alphaproteobacteria > Rickettsiales > Anaplasmataceae > Ehrlichia > Ehrlichia minasensis. The sequence continues at coordinate 7,816 of CDGH01000043.1, forward strand.
TCAATAAAACGTCCTACCATAACATAAGTAGATGAAAATCCATCAAGCAAAAGGAAGGCACGTATCATATCCTCTTTAATAACAATAACAATCTTACCATTATCTATTTTATCTAAATCATACCATGGAATCATGTCAAAACTTGATGTAAAACTAAACTTACTATTTGCTATCACTCTACCCGGCTGAAAAATCAATACCTCAGCTAATCCTAGTAAATCTGCTTTAGCTTGCACAATATTCTGTAACGCTACTTTATCGTAATTCAAAATTACCTTATGACCAGCTATATAATGTGAAATAGCTAAAACATCTGAACGAATATTCCTTTTATGTTCTTTCAAATACGCTTCAGCTACTTGAATAGATTCATGCATAACAGCTTCAACTCTCTTATTAAACCAAGCTTGAATACTATAATTAAAAAATAAGGTAGAAAAACCTGAAATAATAATTGTTGGTATAACAGCTACCACTGAAAACATTAGAACAATCTTTGTTTGCAAATGAGAACCTAAGCGTCCTCTTTTTCTTTGTATCCATATATTGATTAACCTGTGGGATACACTAGTAATCAATAACATAAATAATAGCAAATCAAAAAATACTAACTTGATAGCCTTACTATGATCAGGGCAAAGTGGATCATCATGATGAAAAACAACACAATAGGTTATAATTGAAAATAAAAAAATAGATATTGCTAAAAATGAAGCAATAATTCTAAAAAACTTAAATTTAATTATATTGTTATATAACTTTATAAACCAGTTTTTCATTAGTATATTACATGCTGAACAAACTACTGACACAAATGTAAACAAAAACCAGCTCTTAGGTTTGACAACACACTATAACATACCTAATACAGAGGGTATTATAAGAAAACGCTACAAACCCCTTAAACATAATAAATACATAAAAAACATTTATAGCGTATTACATGATTTAGCTTTCTAACACCTCAAGATTAACAGCTGAAAACTTTCCATTATTTTTATCAAGTTGATACTTAACTTTTTGGCCTTCTCTTAAACCATCAATTTTGCTTCTTTGCAATGCAGTAATATGAACAAAAATATCCTTAATATCTTGACCAATATTTTTTACCCTATCACCTTGATCTTTACAAATAAAACCATAACCTTTCTCTGAACTAAACCACTTTACATATCCAGTGTAAGTTGAATCATCCACTAACCGTTGAGACATTAAAAATCCTTAAAAAATAAAATAAACGCATAGACTATACTGCTAAGAACATACTAAGACAATAACATGTACTAAAACATACAATACCATGTTAGACTAAGGGTAAAGGTTAATATATTTTTTGCAAGTAAAATATTAATTTCTATACTATGTTATTCATACATTTATAATTTTTATTAGTAGTAACATTAATAAAACTCATCTCTACAACTCACACAATGTACAATATCACTACTAAATTTCCCAGAAAATGCCAATCCTTTTATTACACTATAGATTAATTAATACTGGCTGACATTTCACTATAGTATGGTAATGTCTTAACATTAGTGAAGTACCACATTTAGTCAATCACATTATAAATCACGCAATGTACAATTGAATTGATTTTCGTTAAAATTTATTATAATAGTAAATATTTCATACTCATTTTAAACTATGCACTTATTTTGTTTTGGATATGGATACACAGCCAAGTTTCTTGCACAAAAACTACTACCCTTAAAATGGAAAATCAGTGGAACATCATTTAACAAAATATCACACAATGAAAAGGTAAACTTGTTAAATTACAATTCCCCATTACCAGAATCTACATTCTCTGATGTTACACATGTACTAATATCAATTCCACCAGAGGGAGACAATGTACTACAAAAGTATTATAAATACTTAAAAAAAATCAAATGGCTAGGATATTTATCCGCAACAAATGTATATGGTAATCACAATGGCAATTGGGTAGATGAAACATCTTCAACAAATCCATTGACTTCCAGCGGTATCAATCGTTTAAAACAAGAAAAAATATGGTACAACTCCAATCTTCCATCACACATTTTCAGACTTTCAGGTATATATGGTCCAACCAGAAACGTACTATGTAACCTTATTCAAAACAATGTTAAGTATATTATCAGTGATACTATGTTTTCTCGTATACATGTAGAAGATATAGCAAATATTTTATTTACATCAATAAATAATCCAAATCCCGGAAGTATATACAACTGTGCTGACGATTTACCTGCACCATATTCAAACGTAATTAGATATGGGTCTCAACTATTAAATATTAAAACACCAGAACCAGTGCTATTTGAAGATTTATCAGATAATATGAAAAGATTTTATTCTGAAAGAAAACTGGTAAGCAACTTAAAGATAAAGAATGCATTAAACATATCATTACAATATCCTAGTTATATACAAGGGCTACAAAATCTGATAAAAATTGAAAAACCATTGACTTAACAATAAAGATTTATAAAAAACTTAATTATTTTATATAACAATTAATTTTTAACAAAGGGTATTACCCATTATAAAACTTTCACACATTACTTATTAATTATACGTATTATTTAATACAATATTAATGTCCAATACAATACCCAATCAAAAACATATTATCCAGTAGTAACTATTAAAAATATTTGTTGCCATTACATAAAATGTTATAATTTGTATACACAATTTTAAACTTGCATTAATTAGTGATTAATTGTAAATGTTTTATTCGCTATCTAAAAGATGCTATTTGAGAGGCTAAATATGTCAGTCATGCCAGATCATTGGATAAAAGATAAGGCTATTCAAGAGAAAATGATTGACCCATTTATTGATTATAAAGAGAGCAGCGGGATTTTATCATATGGATTATCATCATACGGATATGACGCAAGAATAGATAATAAGTTTAAGATATTTACAAATGTTAATCCAGTAACAGTTGATCCTAAAAATTTTCCACTAGGAAGTTTCATAGATAAAGAAGAAGATATATGTATTATTCCACCAAATAGTTTTGTTCTTGCAAAAACTGTTGAGTACTTCAAAATACCAAAAGATATACTTGTAATGTGTGTTGGAAAATCAACTTACGCAAGGTGCGGAATCGTTGTCAATGTCACACCCTTAGAACCTGGTTGGGAAGGATACGTAACGTTAGAGTTTTCAAATACTACACCTCTACCAGCAAAAATTTACGCATTTGAAGGGGCATGCCAATTTATCTTCCTAAAAGGAGATAGTCAGTGCAATCTATCTTATAATGAAATGAAGGGTAAATATATGAAACAGTTAGATGTTACTTTACCGATAGTAAACAATAGTTAAACACCACACTTAGTCAATCACTTAAAGACAAGCATTATCAGATCACTGATACACAAACTCTACATCTTCAACTATATACTACAACAAGGTATCTTAAAACATGAAATACTATAAGCCAGACCTTAGATATACACATTTAGTAAGCTTTCAACACATCCCATACTAAAATACCTTACAGTACAATCACAAAAAGCATTCCACTATGCACTGTCAGATATTGGACATACACATTAGTAAACGTTACATTTCCAACTACCATAAGATATTTTACAATCTAGCTATCAAAATATTTCACTATGCATTGTCAGATCTTAGATTACATATTAGTAAGTTCTATACTTTTAATCATATCCCACATTAAAGATATCTTGAACACTTACATAATGGCACAATCTAGTACTTTTATATACACTGATAAATAATATTAAAATCTTAATACTTATTGCTACCACTTGCAAAAAGCTACTATTAGTAGTATAAGTGTAAGTTTGAAGTTATAAAAATATGCTAGAATGTACAGATCTTGCATGCATTAGGAACAACAAATGCTTATTTTCTAAGCTTAATTTCACTACACAACAAAATCTATTAACATTAGTTATAGGAAACAATGGTAACGGTAAAACAAGTCTACTAAGGTTACTTGCAGGATTAATCCCTATAACACACGGTAGTGTAAAGTATAATGGACAAAACATCCACAATTCTGATACATACTTTACATCTCTCACATATATAGGACACAAAAATTTTTGCAATGATAATCTCACTGTTTTGGAAAATATGCAATTATGGGCAAATTTAAAAAATACCAATGAGTTAATAGCAGCTACAATATGTTTTTTCGAATTACAATTAGTATTAGATATAAAATACAAGGACTTATCATCTGGCTGGAAAAGGAGAGTTGCACTATCAAGATTATTAATATACAACACTAATATATGGATTATAGATGAACCATTTGTTCATCTTGATGCCCATATAAAAGAATTAATATTAGAGCTCATTTCTACAAGATTAAAACAAAAGAACAGCATTGTCATAATATCTGACCACACTAAAGCCACAATATATGGTGAATGCCAAGTTATAGACCTTAGCACATTAAAAAGTCAGCAATTCAACTACTTATAATTTATCTATACTAATTTAATACTTTTTTTGAATATTACAGAAATATACGCAGAGTGCTAGTCTTACAGATTTAGCATTTTTAAAATTTAAAGATAAAACTACCTATCATTTAATTCCTATCTAGCATCATTCTTTTTGAACATTATATTTATCAAAACACATTTTCACATCACTAAACAAAAACAATATATAACCAAATAACACAGAATATACATTCATAATTCTAAACTATAAATTTTAAAAATTAAGTAGATAATTACTTATAACACAACATATACCTATGATAAAATAATTTTAAACTTACAGCAGTATATAACATATAGATATAGCACATTGCATAATTTGATTCATAATATCAGAGTAGCTTAACTAAGTGATAGTCATTTCATTAACACAGCAAGTAATTCAACAAATGACTAAACTTTAAAAAAATTCAAAACAGGTATTCAGACAGAAAAATCAAAAAGTACAAAAATTTACACTATACAAAAATAACTTACTTATCAGATATAAAAAACCATTATACCTTAAGATACAAATTTAACACGTTGTAATCTCAGCAATTTCACACAATGCAATAAGTATGTGTTAATAGCAAATAAAATGAAAGCTGTAACTTGATGCAAAGATGCAAGAGCTATAGGCACATTATATATAAATGTCAAAACACCAAAAGTTAACTGTATAAATAAACATGCTAGTAATAAATAAGATGGAAGAAAATTTAATCTTAATATTAACAAAGTTGTAGAAATAACAATCAAAATGAGAACTGCAATTACTTCATGTATCAACTGTACTGTCAGAGGATTATCAAAAATATTAGACCACAATGGCTTCATGAATAATAAATCCTCTAACATGAGTCTTCCTTCTAAAAAAGGAACAGTTTTATGTAACAGACCAGCATTTAATCCAGCAACTAATGACCCAAATGTTATCTGAATAACAATCAATATACTAATTATATAAAAAACTAATATGTTATTCACTTTTAAATTATAAGTTACACTTAAAATAACAGTAGATAAAAATTGCTGCCACAAAAGATAGAAAATCAACAATGCTAATAACAAGTGTGCTGTTAATTTATAGTGGCTTACATGAGGATGGTCAATTAACCCACTCTTGACCATAAGCCATCCCATAACACCCTGAAACAGTATTAGAAAACAAATGATTATAAAATTCATTATCAAATTTTTATTGAGTTTTTTCTTATATGTAAAATACAGAAACGGTAACAAAAATATTAATCCAACAATTCTCCCAAGTAATCGATGAAAGTATTCTATTAAATATAATTTCTTAAATTCTTGAAGTGTAATATTAAAATTCAGATATTTAAATTCTGGAGTAGACATATATTTTATCTTTTCCACTATCCATGTTTTTTCACTAACTGGTGGGAAGATTCCAATCACAGGATTCCATTCAGTAATGGATAAACCAGAATGAGTAAGACGTGTTATACCTCCAACAAAGACCATTAGCAATATTCCAATAGAACATATACATAACCAAACTTTCACACTAACACATACATGTTCAGTACTATTAGCAACTTTCATTATAACCATTACAATAATCTTAATATTACAAACAAGAACTTATATTTATAGAATGATACAAATTCTAAAAATATTTATACATTGCTATCTAATTTACACTACAAAACAAAGACAATAAACATACTTTTATTTAAACATTATACAATTTCTAACATTTTACAAAAATAAGAACTCATACTTAATGAATTATGCAAATGCGTAAAACATTTATGCAGTACAATTCATGTTAGAATATAAAATGAATTCTACAATACATATAACACTTTTCACTTCAATATAGTTAATCACATGTTGTAGATGCAGACAATCACTTAATAAATATAAATACAAAAAATTCATAAACACTACAACGTCATACATATACTTTTCAGAGATTTCCACTATTGACTTCATCAAAAATTTATAGTAGCTTTAGCATTCTACATTTTTTAAGGCATAATAATGCTAAGGATCTTATTTTTATTAAGCTTAGTGCTACTAGTAGCAAGTTTTCCATTAATAAATAACTGGTTATCTAATAAATCTGGTAAACCTACAGTAGATAAAGAGACAATTATTGCAATTGTTGAAGAATACATATCAAATTATCCTCAAAAAGTGATAGACCTGCTCACTAAAGGGCAAGTGCGAGCAGAGAATGAAGAAATGAGTCAAAATATAAAAAAATACAAATCTGAATTGGAAAATACTTTATATCCTTCAGCTGGAAACAAGGATAGCAAAATAGTATTCGTAGAGTTTTTTGATTACTCATGCGGTTATTGCAAAATGATGTCTGAAGATATGAAACAAATAGTACAAGACGGTAAAGTGCATGTTATATTTAGAGATTTTCCAATACTTGGTGAGTCTTCACTTAAAGCTGCTAAAGCAGCATTAGCTGTATATATGATTAATCCAAATAAGTATATAGACTTCTATTATGCAGCGTTAAATCATAAGCAACAGTTTAATGATGAGTCAATATTAAGTATCATAAAATCAATAGGTATAGCTGAAGAAGACTTCAAAGTATCGTTAGCAAAAAATGCTGATGCTATAGATAAAATGATACAATCTACCAGAGAACTAGCACAGAACATTAATATAAGAGGCACTCCTGCTATTATAGTAGGTGATACATTTATCGGCGGTGCAGCTGATATATCAACTTTAAGAAGTAAAATAGATATGCAGAAACAAGCCATTGAAAATAATTACTAAAAATTTTCAGTCTTTAATGCATCTTATCATTGTTAGGTTTTACTTGAAAGACATCCAGACTACTAGTTTCAGTAATAACGTGTTCACTTTCAAGTAAGTACCCCTCTTCCTCAGTAACATCATCTTTCTGATTGCAAATTTGTGCAGCTGTAATACAACAGCACAATACCGACATGATTAAACAAACAACAGCTACTGCTACACATGTAACAAACAACGTTGTATTCTCTTGATCTACAGCAATAAATAGAAATAAAACAGATATACATCCCATAACTAAAGCTATTACAGGAGTAGCATAAACACAAACATCCTTATCAAACAATGATGTACTTTCTTTCTTCTTATCTAAGTGTTTTTTACGGTAGAAATCAGAACCAAAGTATGATCTCAAACCATCTTCCATTTTAGATACTTCAACTCTATCAATTTCTGATTTAAAATCAGTATCATCAAAATCAGATGTTAACTTTTTATATTTATGACTAACTTTATCATCTGTTATAATTAAACTGCTTGTACTTGTGCTTTCATCTCTAATATCACTTAATTCTATAATACCTATATTTGGGTCGGGTTTCTCATCTTCAGCAATTTTACTTACCTTATACCACATTTCATCTATAGCCAAAATTCTATCTTCATCACTTCTTGAAAAAAATTGAGAAAATAAAGGCTCTTGCATAACAGCTTGATCAATACCTAAACCACAGCTTTCATCTGGTAAAGTTGCAGCTAACAAATCATAATCTAGAAGAAATTTACCTGTAGTTTTTACAATGTTACGAGCGTTTCTAATATCTAATTCAGCATCAGCATGATTCAATTCCCTTAACTTGATAATGTTTAAACAAGCATTTTTAAGAACTTGCTCATTAATACTTAAACACCCATCTTCTCTTATCAAAAGTTTAACTAATCTCTCTGTAATAATATGCCTACCTTTAATAATTGCTTTATTTTTAAATGAAGTCATAGGTGCATTTTGTAACATCTTTTCACTATTAAGAGATTTCAGCACTGCAACAAACATTTTCTCTACCGCAATGCTTTTCTTTAATGAAGTTTTATAACATAAATCCACCAAATCATCAGATAACCCAGGATAGGTTAGAATATTAAACAACAAAAACGCAGGTGAACTTAAATCTGCAGAGTATAAATCCTCTCCAATTTTTTCTGCATTATACAAACATACATAAGATACAACTAGTTGTAACAAAAGAATACTTGATTCTTTATCAAAACACTTACAAGGGAATACTTGTATTCCTGTATCAGATTCATCAATTAAAAATGATACTGGAATATCACCTAATATATCAGCAAAACCTTTGCAAAATTTTACATCATACTCCATCTCAAGATCACGTAAAGAGATATTAAACCTTTTGGCACAAATATTAAGCATATTGTTTATCTGATTATATACTTCACAATGATCATCAGATAATTTCTCTAGACTATCTGGAGAAAATTCATAAGGTAATCCTGGTTGAACATATTTTAACAAATTTAAGATAACAGAAAAATAAGATGCTAATTCTTGCTTCAACTTTTCTTGCATCATATATAGGCTATTGTTACTTCTAGAACGTTTATAAGCAATATGAAAAATATTTAACATTTTTAATATTAAGTTCCTTTCCAAAAAATTACCAAAAAGAAGCTTAATCAATAAACCACCTATACTATTACTAACACTATTATCAATAACACCATTAGATCTTTTAAATACTCGACATAACATTACTGATGCTTGTTGAGCTTTTAACTCATGTGTTTTCTTACATTCTAGCAAGACATCATATGCTAGATTTGATCTTGTCAGTTTTTGCCCTAAGATTTCCCCACACAACAAATGTTGCACTAAAATAAAAAATAAATGTTTTTCAAACTTAACTTCTGATAAATCAATATGCTGACAATGTAATTCTTTTACCATACCTGCAAAAACTTTCCTATATTCTTTAAGTAATACTTCAGTATCACCCCCAACCATATTAGCAATGTCAGATAGCTCATTATAACATACACCATAACACATACTAACCTGCTCTATTGGCACTCTGTTAACAAAAGCAGCATGATAACATAAAGACATTAATTCAAGTAACAACTCAAGACCACATTTACATTCTTTGTTTTCATCAATATAGTAAAAATTAAACTTACCTAATGCTGTCACTAACATAACATGCATCTCGTTTACATCTTGCGCTAACAGAGTTTTATATAACTGCAACATATATTCTAATTGCAACATCCTATTAAGCTTTCTAGTCCCGAATATTTCATAAACAGCTAAGGAAACGTCATAGAAAGCAAAAACACTCATCTGACAAGAAAATGGATTATATGACTTCATATCACCACTAACAGCAGCTAGTGAACCTCTTGTTGATAGACATATATCATTAAATATACCTGCGTTAAATTCATCTATACTTCGATAACATGCATATATATCTTCTACATTAAAGACATAAAATAAATCCTTATAAAAATTAACAATATCTACTTCACACGCCATACCAAGATTACTTGTGAATACTTTAGGTAATTTATCCAACTCATCACAAATAAACTGGCATGTCATAGAAAAAATTTGTTTTCCAAATGATTCACTAAACTCACCAGAATTAATTCTTACAAATTCATTCATAGCAGCTTTATACATAACAAGGACAAGCATCCTCATTTCTACATTTTTTTCTTGTAGTGCTAACCCTGCTCTAGCTTCACAATAACTCAACTGAGCACTTTCAATTATATCAGATAGCTTAGAACGTAATGACGAATAATCTATTTTAAAAACTAAATCTACAAATTTTTCAACATATGGCAACAACACATCGTTAGGAATTTGATCTTTACTTGTTTTACCCTGCGTCATGATACTTGCACAAAGCTCAAACAGATCATCAACTAACATATCAATCATTGCATCATCACTATAATGTTCTGACCCCAATTGCAGTTGACAAGCGTAACAGTAAAAACGCAGTAGTACATACATTTGAATAGTCCATAAGTATGCTCGACATACTAAATCAAGTTCACCAGATTCATTTAATCTTTCCAAAATATATTGATAACTCGTATAATTTCTGTGATCACATGCTTTAACTACAAAATTCATTTCTTTTGTGCTTACAATGTCAAATTTGCATCCACCATATAATACGAAAGAAGGAGTATTTTGATGAAAAGACTGTATAACAGCCAAGCATGCTAATATTTCTTCACTAGTGAACCCATGACTTCTTAAAAAAAGCGCAAGGCAACTAATTTCATGCCTAATAAAAGCATTTTGTTTAAACTTACCAGTTAACATTTCACACTCACCATCACTAATAAATAAAATATGCTATTTACAAATAGCAAAATGTTTTTACTATTTTTAATCTAGCTTAAAGACTAATTGCTAACCCTCTTTTTAATACAAATTATATTTATTACTATTCACTAACATGTATGTACTTATCTTAGTATTTAAATTGAATACATTAATTTTTGAACAACTATTATTATAATATATTTATAGTATATTAAGAAAATATTTTTTAACACTTAATACTATTTTAATAAACTGCTAGATTTTATTGTACAATGCATCCAGTAAATTACCTTTTCCCACTTCTTGCTGCTCACCAGTTTTCATATCTTTTACCTGTACAGTATTACTTTTTAATTCCTCATCACCAAAAATTAAAACTATGCTATTATCACTTATTTTTCTCAACACATTCTTTAAACCAGTATTCTTATAGTTCCAACCTACAGAAATACCTTTACAACGTAATTCATAAGCAAGTTTTAAAGCATACGACATTGCATCCTTACCTATAGGAACCAATACTACATTTCTAGATTCTTTGTGTTCATAATCCATTAGTGCACTTACTCTTTCAATCCCCATAGCAAAACCAATAGCAGGCGTATCATTTCCTCCCATAGACTTTACCAATCCGTCATATCTACCACCAGCAACAACTGCATTTTGTGATCCTAATTCAGACGTTGTGAATTCAAACACTGTATTACAATAATAATCTAATCCCCTTACTACATTATGGTTCAATTGATAAGGAATACAAAGATCATTTAAGCCATCTAGAACCTCTTTAAAAAAATCACTAGAGCATTTGGTGTAAAAATTCGCAATACTAGGAGCATTCAACAAAACTTCACAATCTTCTGGAGATTTAGAATCTAATATCCTTAGAGGGTTTGTAATGAGTCTACGTTGGCTATCCGGTGATAAATCCTTTTTATATTTACTTAAATATTCAACAAGACTAAGTTTATATGAGCTCATAGTCTCTTTATCACCTAAAAAATTAATTTCTAATGTAACATTATCCAACAACTTTAATTCACTCAGAATACTATAACCTAATGCTATCATTTCAACATCTGCAAGAGGACTATCACTCCCAAAAAACTCAAAATTAACTTGATGAAACTGTCTTTGACGACATTTTTGAGGACGTTCGTAACGAAATACTGGTCCACTAGAAAACAATTTAACAGGAGTAACTAAATTCTTACTAATTAATAACCTCACAATAGCAGATGTAAACTCCGGTCTTAGTGTAATATTCTCACCGCTTTTATCCTGAAAATTATACATTTCCTTTGCTACAACATCTGAATCATCTCCTAGAGTCTTAGTAAACACCTCAGTAAACTCAATAATTGGCGTGTCAACAGCTACAAACCCATATCTATTTGCTATTGATTGAGACAGATGTTGTATATACTGAAACTTATAAAATTCAGCACCTAATAGATCTTTGGTACCTCTAACCTCTTTCAATTTACTACGCTGCATAAAACCTCAAAACTACATTATACTATCCTGAACTATATACATACTATTTTAACCAACTTATACATTAAATATTTTTTAAATAATAAATAAAGTACTGTACATTAATCCTAAATTTAAAAAGTTAATTGCTAAACCGGTCACAAGGAGTATACAATAAAAGGTTATATAGGTATCACAAGTATATAATGAAAAACAGAGAAAAAATTTACGAAGGGAAAGCAAAGATAATATTTGCAACATCTAATCCTTTAGAAGTAATACAACATTTCAAAGATGAAGTTACTGCTTTTAACAACAAAAAAGCAGATATTATTAATGAAAAAGGGATCATCAATAATTATATTAGTAGTTTTTTAATGAAAGAGCTTACAAACAAAGGTATAAAAACACATTTTATATCATTGTTAAATCAAAGAGAACAGTTAGTAAAAAGGATATCAATAATACCACTCGAAATTGTAGTAAGAAATCTATCAGCTGGCAACTTTAGCAAAAGATTTCAAATAGCAGATGGTACATCCTTTAAATCACCTATTATTGAGTTTTACTATAAAAGTGATAAGTTATCTGACCCCATGGTAAGTGACGGACATATTTTAAGTTTTCAATGGCTTACAAATCAAGAATTAGAAAAAATAAAAGTGCTATCTTTTAAGATTAATGAAATCCTTAGTGAGCTTTTCTTAAATGTTGGCATTAAGTTAGTAGATTTTAAATTAGAATTTGGAAGATTATATAACAATAAAGAATCAGATTTATTATTAGCTGATGAAATAAGCCCTGATACGTGTAGGCTGTGGAATATCTTAGACAATAGAAAATTAGATAAAGATCTTTACCGCATGAATTTAGGAAATGTAATAGAAGCATATAAAGAAGTTGCTCACAAATTAAATGCCATTACTACAATTTAATAATACATAATTGATAACAATAATTGGAAAAAACTAATATTGTAACGTACTACTTTATACAGAATTTATAATAATTTACTTTATTATTAAGAAGCCTTTAAATTTTGCTACATCATACAACATAATACATTAATCTAAAATAATTACATTTCAAAATACTAAAAAAAACAACGTTTTTATCAAACATAGAAATCAACATAATACAAATTTTTCTTAACCATCAAAAAATATCTAGATTTATTATTACACAGCCTTTGACAGTATATTAAAATAACCACTCACACTGCTACACCTTACACGTGAAATAGAATTGTTACATATTTGTGATACCAATACTTCTAAGTTCTCCTTTAATTTTTGTATCTCACCGTCTATATACTGCACATCTTGCTTTAAAATTAGCAATGTACTACTATTTACCCCACTTGGTGACTTTATACTTTTTCTCATACGTTTTAACCAAGTAACCCTCGATGCAATCTCTTCATCATATTGAACAAAATCACTCAATAAAAAATCAACTAGAATATTCTTATAATTCTCAGCAGCAAAAAGTAATTTTTTCATATTACACATCTGATCTATAATATCACTTCTTTGATCACAAAGGCTTTTTACGATAGCTTTTGTTCCTTCATGTTCACACACAATATTACTAAAATTATATTCTTTTGTTATAATTGCATATATTGATTTAAATTGATTATTGTAAAGAAATTTAACAATTCTTTTTTCATACCCTTCAATGTCTCGTTTCTTACAAGACATGAGTATTTTTACTAGAAAAAATTCTATTTCTTTACCTACAGTACGAAACCGCGATGATAATATTTGATAAATTTTTGTATATGCATTACATATATTTTCAGCTGACATAACAATCTTTATAACATTCTTAAATGTTAGACTAAATTCCCCATATAGCTGGGTTTTATATGTATCACTCTTTGTACGTTGACACGCTTCCGTACCAAAAACATGACAAGTAATCTCAGAACAAATAGTTTTAAAACTATGTTTTACTTGACTAAATAAAAAACTTGACTTTAGCAAGTTACTATTACTTCCAAAAATAATATACTTAACCATTAACATATCAATCCGCGATATTGCAAAAGTAGATACCATAACATTACAAATACTATCATTATCAATAACGTCACTTGCAGATAATATTTCCGATATAGAAGGGATGCATTCCAATACATCAAAATCCCGATTTCTAGTTTTAGAAACCACACTCATAAGCTCTTCATACTTCTTTAGTAATTCATCATTATGCTGTTCTACACTATCCTCTACAATATTCTGTTCGGTGTTTTTCCTTACTTTTTTATTTAACTCATTAATGACTTTATAATAATCCTCTATTGCTTTCTTTTCTACTCTAGCTGCTAATCTTGTAGCATTTTTTCTCATTATAAAGAATCTAACAAACTTATCTATTGTACAATTAATACATTTTCTCACAAAACTATCATTTAACAGTATTTCTTTATTTTTTATCAAAGCAAGAACTGCCATAATTTCAGTATCTTTTTGTAATGTTCGCAGTGATTTATCTTTATGTATTAACATTTTAAAGAACAGTATTAGCAACTCATAGAATTGAAAATTATATTCATATGTTATCAATAATGTTCTAACTTTCTCTAGTTCCTCTTTCTCTAACTCTAATGAATTCACTATTTCCATGAGGTATTGTCGCCTCATTAACTGATGCTCAATAACTAACGTACTTTTAAATAAATTAGGACTTGATTTACTAAGATTAACTTTTCTATACATATATAACACTCTATTTAATATATATTAAAATTTTCCATAAATAATATATCATTTACAATATATTTTTATAAAAAATTTATAACTATACTAACTATTATGTTAACTATACTGAACGCACGTTACCACAAGCAGACACAACTTCATATCCGTTTGTAGTAGAACCTAACAACATGCCTCTTGTTTGTCTAGTATTCAACAGAGCAGCTTTTTTAGAATTTATTTGTTTCATTCTCGATATTACATTCTTTACAACATTACTAGCATCTGCTATCGAACATTTTAATACTAACCCTAACATTTCTAAATCTTTACCAGTACCATTTAATATAAAATTACCTATAGTACAACAATTCTTTACAATGTTATTAGCTTTATCATCGTAAATACCAAAATCACTAATAATACATGATACAAGACTATCAATATAATCAGAATTATTCTCTATAAGTGCTATCCTCTCATTTTCAAGTTGCTTGATTTTCGCTTCACACTCACTCAACAATACTGCACTACTACCAAAATTTGCATTAAGCGCACTTAACTCCTTTTTTAAAGTTGCCACACTAGGCTTAAACTTGGATAAACCAAACTTACCATGCTGTTTTCCATCACTAACAACTGCTTTATCAATTTCTGCTCTTTTTTTCTCAATTTTTCCACTAATTTTCAACTTCTGATCTAATAACTTTTTACATTCCTTATTCAGCACACTTGTATATTCAATAATAACAGCATAATAACAAAGTATTCTCTTTAGATAAAAATTCTCACAAATCTTTCTGTCATTAAGTAATACCTCTAATAATTTCCACTCATTATCCGCCACATTACCGCCAGAAAATATCCTTACAAAAACTGGAGATATATTTTTAATAATTGATAACAATAACTCTTTAGTAACTGATCTGTCACGTTCTTCTAATAATACTAAACTTGTATCCTCTGACCCAACAGAATCAATATCTACAAAATCCATTTTCAAAGCTTTCATATGCAATTTAATTTTCTCGTAACAATCAACAAGCAATGTTGCCTGTTCTCTTACAACGCCATCTACGTTTGACTTCGACGTTACATTACCTTGTTTCTTTTTCTCTTCAATTAAATTATAGATTAATAATTCATATCCATTATTAATAAGAGGCAAACACTGAGTATCATCCTTTATAGTACTAGCAACACGTTCTACTACAGGTACAGTCAATGCAGCTTCACACGTTTGACTATTAGAAATCTCTACTGGACTCAATATACACGAAATAGTAGATCCTATTAATTTTTCACTAACACTACTACTTGCTAAATGATTATTAGTCCCAGTAGGCAGCTCTTTCTGAATTTCAGATGTATCAATAATTGCAGCAGCAGGTTTTGCTGATGCATTTTCCATAAAAAAATCTTTTTCTAAATCAAACACAGCTGCAGAAGTAGGTTCGATAGACTTCTGGCTAACATTATCATTTACTGGATGACAAATAGATTCATCAAATAACCGACCTTTCATTTCAGTTGTGTCAATACTCTGAGTAGCAGATGTTGCTAAGTCTTCAACGCCTTGATCAACAGCACATACTTGTACATTTGTTTGCTGCAATCCAGACAAATATTGTTCCAACTCCCGTGATAATCTTGGTTGTAAAAATTTTGATCTATCACCTATATTAGGATTTGCAATATGAGGATAAAGTACATTAATTTTACGAGCAGCTGTATTAAATCCACTAGAAATAAAACTAATACCATTTTTAACTTTATTCACACAAACATTTTTTATTCCATTACTAACAACATACATAGTCTTAAGTGCATTTTCATCACTTTGCGAAACACTAGATCGTTGTTTAGTCTCCTTAGATGTATCAATATTAGAAGGTGCTTTTGCTACACCAAATCCTGTAGGAGACAATGCCAATTCTTGGTCTACACTACTTGCTGATTGATAAACAGTCTTAGTAGATCCCTGTATTTCAGATGTACTAATAATTGGAGCAGGATTTTCTTCTGTACATTTTATATAAGACTCTTCTGCTAAATCAAATGCAGCAACAGATAGTATTAATTCCTGTCTACCACTACTATTTGCTAAATGACTATCAGTACCAACAGGCAGTTCTCTCTGCGTTCCAGCTGCACTACCAATTACAGCAACAGCTTTTTTCTCCTCTTGACCCTCAAGTTTTTCTTCTGAGTCAACTGTAAACTCAGGTTCTATAAATTCTTGAATTACACAACTATTTGCTAAATGACTATCAGTACCAACAGGCAGTTCTCTCTGCATTCCAGCTGGACTACTAATTACAGTAACAGGTTTTACTGACATATCTGTAATACTTTCACCAAAATTACCTACAACTGTTCTCTGTAATCCATGTAATTGTTGTGATAACCCTTGTTGTAAAAATCTCGCTCTAAAACCTATCATACCAGGGTTTGTATGACGTGGATAAAGCATACTAACTTGATTGTAAGCAAATAGTTGTTGTAAACCATACGCAAACCTTGGTTGTAAAAATCTATCCACAAAACCTATATCAGAATTTGCATCACGTGAGTCACGTCTATCAATTTCATTAGCAGCAAAATTAACCATACAAGTAATAGAACCATGATTAATTTGGCCTACAAAAGTATTTTTTGATCCACTACTAACACTATATGCAATTCTAAACACAGTTTTTTCTCTTGGTAAGACATCAGATAACTGTTTATTCTCCCCAGACATATTAACATCAAAAGAATCTTCTGCTGCATCAACCACAGATCCAACAGCATATGGCACTAATTCCTTACCCAAACTAGCACTTATTGATTGATCAAGAGCTTCATTAAGCGGTTCACTCCTTATTGTAGCTGTGCTAACATTTTCAGAAGAAAATCCTGCTGATACAACACTACTAGAAGACTTCTTTTCTGAATCAAAAGCTATAGGCTCTACAAATTTTTGACTTACACTATTACTTTCTACAACACTAGTATGTAGTTCTTGCGGTATTTCAGGCGTGCTAACAGTTGCAGTAGATTTTGCTAATGCATCTTCAATAGAAGACTTTTCTGCTAAATCAAAAGCATTTGTAATAGCAGCATTATCCAATACAATAGTTTTAGAATCTCCATCATTTAGAGAAAATGATTCAGGATCTACAACATCAACCAGCGTTGTCCTTTCATGAATATTTGCTTCACTATTATTTGCAGCATTTTGTACCGTACTAACATCATCAGGTAAAGTAACAAAACAATTTTTAGTAGTCTTACCACAATCAACAATACCTTGACCAGTAGACATATTTGTTTCATATTTCAAATGTTCTTGATTTGTAGAAAGACTAAATTCTGTACTACCTTTTTGTTTATACCCCACTGCACATTTTTCTTCATTATCATCAGACTCCGTATCGGAATAAATAACAGTCGGATACTCAGCAAAACTTACATGTTCTTCTTCATCAGGCAAGACTACATCTTCACTTTGAGACATATCCTTTATTACTAAAGTTTTCTTACTTTTTGCTACATATTCTTCTTCCCTTATTCCAGTTGTATAATTAGCTACTGGGTTAACACTAGACAAAACTGAAATATCACTATATTTACTACCTGTAGTAGTACCAAGAGAAAACAACATTGAATTATTATCACCTACTGAACCTGCATTACCAGGTACCCCAACAGCTGGGTTAAGGTTACCACCTGTATAATCTTTAATACTATCACCTTGAGCTGCACTTACACTTTTGTTTTGTAATCTACTACTAATTCTTTCTAGACCCTCTTCAATAGCTTGAGCAAAAACACCATCATATGTTCTTCTATTAGAAGCTTCACTAAAAGGATCTGGCTTAACATGAGAAGAATATACACCTAAAGCTTTCTCATCTTCACTATCAGAATAAAGTGTACCATCAGAATATGGGACTTTTTTCTTTGTTCCAGAACATAACAAACATGAATCACTGTCATCATCTGTTTCTAAATCTGCTAATTTGTCATCTAAAGCTTCGTCATAAGACGTAGTAACAAATGAAGCCATACCTTTACTTACACTACTTCCAATATCATTAAAAAGTTTACCACTAATATCTTGACGTGCTGTTTTTGTCACACTTAAAGTCTCTTGAATTTGCACCGCTGTCTCTTCTCTTCCAATTATATGAGTTTCTTGTGTAACATCATGTGCATTTGATTGTATACTACTAGATCCTACACTACCAAAAGCAGAGTGCTGAGCACTCAAATTAAGATCATCATCTATTACTTCTTCTACTAAGCAACTATAACTTGCTAAGCCTTCTCTAGAAGTATTAATAATTGGCGCAAAACTTTCATTTGTATCACTTTCAACATTCTTAGCATGTTCATCTACTTGCATTCTCTCCTTCACATCCAAAGTTTCTTGAGTTTGCATTGCTCTATTTATTTGCTGTATTCCAGCTGCATCACTTGTTTCTTGATCAACATTAGGCGTACTTGGTGGTACACTATTAGATTCTTCATCAGTAATAGTCTGAATATTCAGAAATAAACCACCTCTAATACTTTCATTGTCACTTTCCTCACCACAATAAAGTAAATCTCGATCTATATCATTACATTCTTCATTATCACTAGCTTCTCCTAATTCTAAATCTGTACTATCTATTGCTGGACATTCTATAGCCTGCATTACTCTCTTATTATGCCTATATATCATAATCAAGAATATTGATGTCATAAGTAATATTAAAAATATTAATACTAATATAGCAGCAACTAACAGTGCTATTCTATAATGATCTTTCACAAATATACCATGCAAACACAAAAACTAATTTTATTAATATAAGTAGTATCTTTTTTTAAGAAACTAATTAATTATCATACTAAAAAAATACCTTAAAGATCAAGTATTATTAAAATTTAAAAAATATTTTACTTAATAAATTAGTTAATCTTAACATAAAAAGCATCAAATCCATGCAAAAAAATCTTTCCTTTTTTAAATCAATAAAGAATTATCAAACAAATGTTATTTTTTAGAACTCAATGCTTTTTATTAAGTTTAGAAGTGTTTACAAAATTAATAACTACTACCTCAATTGACTTGAAGCAAATTCATTAACATTTGCTCCGCCACTTAACATGCAATGCATATCTCCAACAAATTCACCTCTCATTGGAAAACGATATCTAGCATGTACTAACCTTAGACAATCACCTTTAACAGTATCAAATACGAAGTTTACTGCACATTTTTTCAAGTGTCCTTTTACCATTTCATTAGATTTTAACTGTAATTGCTTAGCAAAAAATGTCTTTAATACTTTTAGATGAACTAACACATTCCCTTGCAGAGTATCTTTATGAAATAACAAACAACTGCTTACTACTTTACCTTCTTCTCTCTTTTGTAAATACTTATTTGCACCTTTAATTATTGCGTTATTTATAGTACACACCTTATTATATATGGTATATGCTGCTTCATTAAAAATTCTAATATATACATCAGATATTGCATTTTTTACTGCAAAACCTATTTTCCATCTGACATTAGTTTCTATAAAATCACGTATATTTTTAATTGATCTTGAAGAATTAATACAAACTTCACCCTGCTGTATGTCAACCTTTGCAAAA
The DNA here is from genome assembly GCA_000825765.1 of Ehrlichia minasensis. Classification (GTDB taxonomy): domain Bacteria; phylum Pseudomonadota; class Alphaproteobacteria; order Rickettsiales; family Anaplasmataceae; genus Ehrlichia; species Ehrlichia minasensis. The sequence continues at coordinate 28,212 of CDGH01000043.1, forward strand.
ATATTCTTCATATCTTCCATACACTCATTCACTATTCTCTTGCCATATTTATCCCATAGTATGGCCTCCTGCATCACACACCACTTATTAATACTACTTCGTATAAGATTATCTACATACATAATGCGTGAATCAGCAATATACAGCAACTCTTTAAACTGAATGTCAGCATCACCCTTACTTTTTAATTGCAACAACAATTTACGCATCATAGAAAATTTTTCACCTAATATGTCAATTAAAGTTCTATTGAGACCATCATCACATAAAATAGTAATTTCACCTAAATTGATTATTGACGGCACAAAATCTGCAGCACTATTCCCTTGAGACCTAAGGTCTGCAACATTGCTTCTACTTCTCCTAATATTTGGATTAACCTTAACAGATTTAACTTTCTTATCCTCAGTTGTATGACCTTCAGGATTAACTACTCCTACTAAACTAAATCTAGAACTTCCCTTATGCATAGCAGATGCACTTCTCACTAATGATTTATTACTGGTGCCTTTTCTATTATGCCTATCTGTTGCAATATCAGGCATATTTTCTACAGCATGTTTTGCTATACCTACACTACTTGATCTTTCATCGCTTACTGGAATTCCAGATTTTTTTAATGTAGACTTGCCTGTTCTTAGATCTTGATACATCACTCGTTGCAAATTGTGACTATTATCATTATCTTGTACTGGCTCTGCTATTTTAACTTCACTAGACTTAGCACCAGACGCACAGGCAACATTACCACCACCTTTTTCTACAGATTTATCTTGATGAACTACATGCTTTTTCTTTCTATCACTAGATTTCACTAATTTCATTATTGAAGCAATACGGCCACTAACTGGTACACCACTTGTCCCAAATTTTTTACTTCCAGACGCATCAGATCTATCACCAGCTACCGACTTCTTACCAACATCACAATCAGTTGTTTGAGAAACTACTTCTATATCATCCGACTCATGCACAGGCATCTTCTCTACTAATTTTTTCCTACCCACTGACTCCCGCATTACTGGTACATTACTTCTATACCTTTTAGGAATAGCACCACCACGCACTTCTGCTTGAACAACTATTGAATTTTTCATACAACTCATTGTCTCTTGACTTTGAGAAATATCCACTTTCTCAGAAATTCCACTAGATTCCTCAAACCGCGTTATTGTAGGAACTGTAGTACAAGACGCATCATCTTGTCTGATAATACTTTGTATACTTACATCACTATTTGCAAATTCTTGTAGATAATGCAGTGCATTCGTCAAAATATCATCTAATGAAGTTGGATCTGCTATCACATGAACACTACTTTCACTAACATTACCAATTTCTTGATCATTAGACGGTACTCCAGTTTCACAAGCAGTTATATCTTTTAATTTTACACCTGGGTTTTGCACAACACTTTGTGAAGTTTCCGAATTATCCTCAGTTCCTACAGTTGTGCATACAACCTCCTGAGATTCAGAAACCACAGGCTTAACACTACTCTGTAAAATATTAGAAATATGATCTTTCATACTTATTAAATCTCCTTGATTAACAATAAAAATTCTACCATTTTTTAATCTTCCAAAAGTTTTTAAACATAAAACGATATTCTGTAGCATCGCAGTACAAGAATAACTACTTACATCATAACAACCAGGACTATTCAACCCTCTACTTCCTTCAAAAAAACTTCTCACCGAATGATTTGAATGGAAAATTGGTACGTCCTCAAATTTTACACATACTGTCATACTATTTATAGTAGGACACATCATAAATTTTGAAAAGCTAAAACTAACATTATCACATGCAAATCTATTACTAGAATGAAATGATAACCTATGATTAAATACATAAGATGTAAAATAATCAAACCTTACTTCCACAAAATCTACATCATTACACCTATCCAGTTTTGTATCATTGACACTTACTATACTAAGATCAGCATCACAAGTTTGTGATCTTATAAGGTTACTACAAGAATCATCAACTTTATCACAATAATCAAACTCAGGTATTACCTGACATTCAACTGTAGCATCACTTTCTGAAATATCAGATGCAACACAATCATCAAGAAATGAAACACTGTAAAACGCTTTAGCATTTTTAAAACTCCCAGCCATCATTTTAGAACAATAAGGTTGAGTCAGAGTATCTAAATCCTCTGAAACTTCAAAACTCCAAAAATACTCATCAGAAGATGACTCTAGACTGCTATGCACAATCATATCTTCAGTAATTTCTTCTATAGCTGTAGGGTTGTAAGTTTTACGCACAACATCAAACCTAGACTTTCTTTGATTTACTGCATCTGCACATTCACTTATACTAACATCTCCATCAGA
>CDGH01000044.1 GCA_000825765.1 Ehrlichia minasensis
CCTAGACTTTCTTTGATTTACTGCATCTGCACATTCACTTATACTAACATCTCCATCAGAAAGTTCTTCACTACTATCGCCTATTATATCTTCAGCAACCCTTGCTATAGCTGCAAAGTTATAAGCTTCAGTTATAACATCAGATCTATATCTTCTCTGGTCTATCTTATAACTACATTCATACACGTCAAAGTCTTCAGAATAATCGTTTAATTTCTCAACTTCAGATCTACAATCACTACTTTCTTCTACATTTTCGCTTTCAGAAGCAGCATTTCTGCTCTCCTCAGCACTAAAATCTAAACTTTTCTGTTTTCGGTTTTTTACTGAAGCAATATTCTGAATGTCATAACAATATTTTAGGATATAAAAGACTATTACACAAAGAATTAATAACAAAAGTAATATCAGTATTGATACATATATCTCTGATTTCATAATTTATAAACCCTTTTATGCTATAATTAGCATATACATCACATTTATTATAAATGCAATATAAATTATACCATACATAATATATTTTATTAAAATATTAAAATCAGGATTTCTAAGTAAAAGAAAAAAACAATACTTTTACAATAGCATATACTTAAAAAGTCCAATAATAAAAATAATTACCTACAGCAAAAACAATGTGTAAGATATTCCATGATTTATTTAAAATATAAAATTTCTTAACAAGAAACATTAGCAAGATAAATTAGCAACTTGAATTTCATAAGCAAACAATTTTATATAATACATATAAAAAGTACGCATATTACTTACTAGGTCAACATCTATATTCTAAGTTAGCAATTTACAATATACTCAGCTGCATTGCATATCACAATACCTGGTTTTTTATAAAATATACAAGTTTTTATCATATGACTCTAGAACAGAGATTTCCCTTAACACAACATAAAGACAGTACTGTATAATTTATAATTTTAAACTCACGTTTTTAAGATAACTACTTCATATATAAAACATTCAACTTAAAAGCACTTGACATCAAAATACCTAGTCTTTTATAAATTGAACAATCCAAATACGCAACACAGCAATTTATAATAAATAACCAATTTATTGACTCAAACTAGGATTTACACAAGTACTGTTTATGTCTGGAGAATCAAGTATTGCAGTAGGATCTACAGCAAAACAATCAAAGTCTTTATAAAGTAACTCAAGTAACATCTCACTCCTACGCCTCATAACTTGAACACTCAACACATGTACAAAAAATTCTTGCATACCAGGCACAGCATTACATACGTACTTTAATTCCATTTCCAACAAATTTCCACACTCAACCAGTGCAGAGCAACTTTGATATATAATAGGCAAGTGTGTTTCAAGCACAATTTCAGAACTTGTTTTCACACTTTCCAAGTTTTCTAATACAATACTATCACTAGTAATTTTACCCAGTAAAGACAGCATTCTATCTTTTATCAATGTTTCACCATCTACAGCGCATTTAATAAAATCCATTAAAATATTTCTATAGCAACTGTAAGCCGCACTTTGAAACTTCAAACATTCAAAAGCATGCTTTTTAGCTGATTCTGTAGCTTGTGATTCTGTTTCTTTAGGAGCGAGTTCTGGTTTTGGCATGTCAACAAGACTAGGTGCAACTTTTTTTACATGCAACTCTGGCGTTAACATCCAATTTATTAAACGGTATAATAAAATAGCAGTGATAATAATTAAAAGCACTCCAATCGTTATATATACTATTTCAAGATTTTCCATTTTTATTAATCTACATTAAAATTAAAATGACTAAGATGTGAAATACTATTACAACTTTATCATTGTAATAGTTACTGCTTGTGCAATAAATAGTATACAATCTAAGTATTAAAATTATGTATATTATACCCATAATCAACATAACAATATTACTGCTATTATAAAAGCTCACACGCTTTATATTCTCATCAGCAGAACACTGTTAACTATTCTATTGCAGGTAATAGCATTTTTCATTGTTGAAAATATTAGATAATAATAAGTACTTATCTAGATCAAAAAAGCTCTACATCACCTATACTAACATCTAGAAATTATCACAAACACTAAAATGTTTAACAGAGATATAACCTGTAACTTATCTATTTGCATATTTCAAACTTAGATCAATAATAAGTACTTATCTAGACCAAAAAAGCTCTACATCACCTATACTAACATCTAGAAATTATCACAAACCCTAAAATGTTTAACAGAGATATAACCTGTAACTTATCTATTCGCATATTTCAAACTTAGATCAACAATAAGCACTTATACAGATCAAAAAAGCTCTATATCACCTATACTAACATCTAGAAATTATCACAAACACTAAAATGTTTAACAGAGATATAACCTGTAACTTACCTATTTGCATATTTCAAACTTAGATCAATAATAAGTACTTATCTAGATCAAAAAAGCTCTACATCACCTATACTAACATCAAGAAATTATCACAAACACTAAAATGTTTAACAGAAATATAACCTGTAACTTACCTATTTGCATATTTCAAACTTAGATCAATAATAAGTACTTATCCAGATCAAAAAACTCTATATCACCTATATTAACTACTGAATAATGCTGTACCTATTTTCTCTAGAATGATGTCCAATATAAGACTAGTTTTTACAAAATCTTAATAAATACTGCAATTTCCCTATAATACTATCAACTAATAAGCATATTTCAACTCTCTGATCTACATTATATTGATTCTTAGTAGAATAAATTTTAACACAACACATAGTTATTACGCTGTGTATACACTCTATAATTTATCTTATAATACTATCAGCTAATAAGTACATTCACTCTCTGATTAATATTGGACTGACCCTAATATAACAAATTTACCTAATAACCAGCTGTCCCACAATATACATAAACATCACCAACTAACAAGCATCTTCACACTCTACTCAGTGCTGCATTGATTTCCAGTACAATAAATTTTAATTCAATAAACAATTTTATAAATTGGACAATAAATATTGCAATTTCCACTATACTTAGTATTTTCATGTAATGAGCTATTATATACACTTGTAATTACAATTATTCAATTTTTTTGAATTTTTAATGCATTATAAAACTTAACACAGTTAAATTGTATATTTTATTAGCGATAAAATACAAATTAACAATAAGTATAAAATTTAAATATAAGTTTTTAAATGAGCAACTAATTTATAATTTTGATTATCTTTAAAAAATCAACACATATTAGGTTTATCAATCAACTTCACCAGTACTTATGATTGACGAAGTAAACATAATGCTGAACATTGAATACTTCCAATTTGTGAAGAAACTTTTTCTTGTGCCTCACAGAATTGCATCAAATTTAAAATTTTAGCCCGATACTGATTAAGCATTGCAATATCAGATTCACCATCATATACTTTAAGCAATAATTCTTCTAAGTCTCTTGCTCTTTGTATTAATACATCTCTACCAGTTTTGATAAATTGCAGAATTTTTTCACTATTCAATAACTCAGGATTGCCAAGAATACTAGCTGCAAGCCACTGTGTGTCATAAAAAAAAGCAGCAAAACATTCCCTACACAAAGCTATTTCCTTAAGATTCTTTGAACACGTTTGTGCGACATCTACCAACATGTCATGAAAAATTTGTGCAGTATATGCACGAAACATTAAACATTTAAGAAAAGGAATGTCCTCAAATCTTGGTCTACTACGAGCCCACAGAAAATTAAAATTTACACCATCTTCACACTTGCCTAGCTTTTTAGTAGCCCTTAACATTTTACTTGTAAAGTCTAAAGGTTCATATATTTTTTTTCTTACATTTGGTTTACTAACTTTCTTAGTACGAACTGTAGGTTTTATAGTATCTTCTTCACCTATTACTTGTGATGTCTGCTCATCAAGCGCTCTCTTTTGCCGTTCCAGCAACTGCTCATCTTGTTTTAACACAAAAAAATGCTTTAATAAGCAATATAATAACAAACAAAGCACAATAAAAGTGAACACCACTAACAATACAATGCCATGCCTTACATTAACATGCATAACCGCCTCTAAATATTAGGACTATATCTATAAACATTAACATAAAACTTTAACATTCTAATAAAGTCACTATAATATGTATAAGACATTTATCATTAACAAACACTCACAGAATCTGATCTTTTTAACACACTTACTTAAAATAACCATCTTTTTTATTTCTAAAAATATACCCATTGAAATACTTTTTAACTTTAGTACAAAGTTATACAGTACTTATCACAAATTTTATAATCACTAGCATATAAACAACTATCTGCTACTTATTTTAACACACGAATTACAACAACAATTATAAAACACTTGTATAATGCTTACAACTACATTTCTTACCTTCAACTAATAACCATATATTACACGTAACATTGTAAGCAACGCGAATTCAAATGACGCTTAATTATCTAGGCTCTTCTATACATTTTAATTCACTTTAAGTAAACTGCACCATATTCTTTCTCAGTAGTACACAATGGTAAAAATAGAACATATATTTGAAGTACACAACAAAACTATTTACTCGTCA
>CDGH01000045.1 GCA_000825765.1 Ehrlichia minasensis
GTAAAAATAGAAGATATATTTGAAGTATACAACAAAACTATTTACTCGTCATAAAATGTTCACACTATATTTCCTACTTTCAACTCACAATTATACATTACATGTAGCATTGCATAAGTAAAGTACATTCAAACAACTGCTGAACGATTGAGACTTTTCTATAACTATTTACATCATGTTAAGTAGAATGCCACTGCTAATTACCTATAGAATTACTACAATAACTGCAGTCCCTAATAAAAAGTATATAATTACTTTAAATTACCAAAGAACAACAAGCTATTAGAAATGCACACAAAACACTTTATACTTCACATTTAAAGTAACAATTATAAACCATATGCAATACAGTACAAATAAGTTAACAGTTCTCCTAAATAACTATTCAATAAACTAGACTTTTTTTACTAATTTCTCTAATCTATTTCAAGGATGTAATACCGTTGTACAATACTCTATATAAGAATTAACACAATAGTAAAAATAGAATACATAAATTTGATAAATAAATAACTTATTCTTTCAATTATTCAACATAGACTTATCTTTTCCGGAGACTTTGTCCACTTCAGTATCTGTTAAAGTACAACTTTTTTCTCCTAGAATCATTGCTTTGGACACAACATTTCCACTACTTCCTGGATTTCTCTTTTTATTTTCCTTGCACACTCCTTCAATAAGACTGTGACGTAAACGCCTTAAATCTTGCAACATGTGATCAGCTGTTTTTACTATCATAGGATCGTGTATTTTACATCCATGTCGCACCATACATATACAAGCAGCTAATTGCTGTATATCCATTTCGGTTCTATTAAAACACTGAGTTAACGACTTACACAATTGTAGTCCTTTAGTTTTTCCATTTACCGCATCAACTGATAATTGACGTAAATCATACAAACAATCTACCAACCCATTTCTTATCTCAGACATTGATTGTAGTACCATAGGATGAGCTGCAGCAGACGGTAACAACTGCTCCATCTGGATAAATGCAGTATAAATACACAAATTTAGGCCATGAAAATATGGACTAAACATTTGTTCTCTTTCTTTCAGTAAGTCAATAATCTTGTTTGGATTGTTCGGGTCAATACTATTGTGACATATTGCAGGTTCCAATAGATTTGTCTTTTCTTGACGTTCCTCCTGCAAACGTTTGTACAAGATATAAAATACTAATAACAGTAAAACAAAAATTACAACTGCATATGCTATTAAAATATTAGCATCAACTAACATAATTACTACCTATCTTCTAGTACATATTTTATAGATATTGAAATAGTTAAAAATTAACTATTATTACAACAATAATATCGCATAGCAGGCTATGCTAATATTCAGAAGCTATCTTCTATTATTTAAATTACTACCACTAAGCAAAATTTAAATACGATAAAGTTACGATTATTCAGATAATTTATTGTAACAACACACATGTTTACACTAAATAGCATTATACTATCTAAATATTAAAATTTTATACAATCTGATATTACAACAATTCAATATTTTACCAATAAGAAACTACTTAAACCTTCTATATAGCACAATAACTTTTCACACATTCAACAAAGACAACTATCTCTAACTCTGAAAAAAACAGTATGTCATTTACACTGAATTTACAAAACTCAATAATCTTTTAAAAAAATATACAACAAAAATGTCATTGAAAAATCACATGTACTTTATATTTTCATACAATGGCAATACTTTTCAAACACTACATTATTTAATTCAATCCATCAAACACATAAGTTATTATGGTATACTCAGTCAATAGATTATCCTTTACTTTCAACTAATAACCATACATTACATGTAATATTGTAAGCAATGCGAATTCAAGTGACGCTTAATTATCTAGGCTCTTCTATACATTTTAATTCACTTTAAGTAAACTGCACCATATTCTTTCTCAGTAGTACACAATGGTAAAAATAGAATATATATTTGAAGTACACAACAAAACTATTTACTCGCCATAAAATGTTCACACTATATTTCTTACCTTTAACTAATAACCATACACTACATGTAACATTGTAAGCAATGCGAATTCAAGTGACTTAATCTAATATTTATTATTAAAATTTTAGCACTGATATACAACAACAATTACTTAACACAACTACAACTTAACGAGTTTAAAATAATTCTTATTTATATCAAATAATTAAGCACATAATTAAAGTATTAAAATGTGATATCAACATCATTCATAAAGAATTCACTAGTGTTATAAATCCAAAAATATTCTTAATACTTTAAGCTTTTTTTAAATAAATCTCTTAACTACTAGAATTTAACCTCACCACCTACAAATATCTTAATAGCAATAAATATAACAAATTTCTAATAAGCTTTTTAGTAAATATTACTAAATCTCTTACTCATCTAAAACATCAAAAAAAGTATTTCAATTCTACTAAAGCTTACTGATACATGTACTAATGCACACTAAAAATCTATCTAAAATATATGTTAATACTGCTTATTTACAAGATTTCAATTTACTAGAACATTCATACACAACATTTGCAATCTTAGTATTACTACTGCCTTAACAATTGAATTTCACAACTCTGACTTACTGTTTACAAATTTTCTTTAATTTACTGACAATTTTCGCTACTATCACATAAACATTATATGCAAATTCCCTAATACCACTATACACATGAGACTTCACTACCTAATATAATCGCTTACTTATATAATAATGTACCTTAACTAGATTTTTTAAATTATTTTATAACATTAATAAGCAAATTTATACTAGGAAAGTATACAGCTGAAAACTTAACTAGCGAACGAATGTAACGCTACTTAGCATACCTAAACTCACTGAATTTGGCAGTTGAAAAGTAGTTATAATTACTTAATATTTTAATTAGATAATCATATCTTTTTTATTATATCCGCACTTCTAATCTATTTACCAACACTTCCCATAAATATATTTTATTACCCAACATAACAACATACAAGATATAACAAGTAACATTATTACTCAATAACTTACACAACTTCTGTTACGATATACAACGTATATTTATCAATAAAACAATACTTGCATATAAAAAACACTTTCACAATTTTACAATATTACCAGAACATACTTTTGCAAAATAATAACACATTAGGTATTCAAATTATACATAAATAGCATCTACAAAAATGCTTAACAATATTATAAATTAGATATTTCACCAACTATTCTACTATGTCACAACAGCATTCTTCAAGACTTAAAAAACAAACAAAGCACTGTTGAAGTTTCGTGAAAATACGTTTGCAATATAAAACAACAAGTTCTTATGCTATTCAAAACAATTGACTTCCTACATATTACATGATGCTAATGTAATAGCAGTAATATTTATGTTTTCAAATTTTTTACATTGTGTTTTTAATTGTAAGACAGCAATACTAGTTTTAGTATTATTATACTTTGCATGTCATGCAATGGAATCATCATAGTAAGGCAAATTAGTATAATTAAAGTAAAAAAGCCATCAATTACATAAATATTCTTAAATTTTTTCTATTAGTTTTATAATGCATTAAAAAATTAATATTGATAACACTACCCACACTAAGAAGGAAATGTAAAAAATCAACATAATCAGATTTTTAAATTCATAACTACTTATCTTAATATTCTTTCAATATGATTAATACATTAACCCAGGTTTTGTTGAGGCAATTCAACACTACTAACAACTGAACTTTCAAATCCTGCTAAAAGTGAAGAAAAGTCCTGATAGTTTTGTGATTGTAGAGCGTTTAATTTGTTTTTGCACTCTAATTTTATACCCTTTACTAACTTAGCATGACACTTTCCGTCATCAACAAGGTTGTAATCTCTAACAACTGACAACAAATCATTACAAGATCCTCTTATTTCTTTATAACAATTCCGTAGATCAGTTTCTAATAGATCACAATGTAGCCCACTAGCAGCAACCTGCGCTCTAAAAGATATTACGTGGTAAATAGACAATATATCAATACAAAGCTCATTTAACTCTGACATTAGTGCTTCTTTATCACTATTTTCCAACATTATTTTCTCCATTACATCTAATAGAGTTTGCATTACAGAAAATTGACAAGACACATGATCAGCAAGCTTTGTATCTACTTCAAGTAGTGCATTTACCAAATCTTTACATCCTGGTATTATTGGAATTCTTCCGCTACCTAAGCTCTTAAATATTTTTTGTGTACTTACTAGCTTTTCTATTGCTTTTCCAGCAGCTTTAGCTTCACCATCTTCTGACAAATGTTTTAAATCTGCTCTATCTGCTAACTTTTCACTATCTCTTAATAGCCAATACAATAAAGAAAGTATCAAAACAAGCGCTACAACTACTGCAAAAATTATAGCAAGTATGTGTTCAATTTTCATATTTATACCATATAACTTAAAGCACAACTTTTTTACAAATTATCAAAGCAATAGAATATCTATTACTTTTTACACACCAAATAGCACATAGTTTTATCACAAAAATTTAAAAAGCTTATATCATTATAAACAGAAAACCACTTCAACTTGTGAATTTTCACACCAAGCAAAGCAATAGTAAGATACTTTCTTTCACGTACTGTAGAAGTATTATGCTACTTGTTCTAAATTTCTAAACATAACATGCTCTTAAACGATTAACAAAGATGTAATAATACCTATCAAGGCATAAATAGTACATTAAAATCAACAGCTATAAGACTTTCAAGCTTACACTATAAAACGCATAATACACTTGGCAATACTATTGTATTACATTTTTCACAATATCACAATAAACAATGCTTAATAAGTAATGTATTTGTTCAAGTTGATCTACTATATACTGAAAGCGTCCTACTTTATAAAAAGCTAATTCACATTAACAATATTATAAGTTAACTGATATACACTATAAAGTTTCCACTTCAATTTCTAGTCAATATTTGACTACAAACACATACATTAAATTTTAGATAATGATCCTTGATTTTAATACATCTTTCTTCTAACATTCTATGGTGTCATAATAAAGTAAAACGTTTCCATAAAGTTATTTCACTGCTATTACTAAACACTTTTAATTCAATATAATACCTTATACCATTACAACAAAATATAACACAAGATTGATCTTAATATACACTTCTTACTTATACTTCATAGTATTATAACAAATTAAAAACTTTGCATTAGCTACCTCACTTCTATGTTAAATACTCTCAATTTAACGCAAAACATTACATACTAAGCTACAATAATAAAAAGACTACTATAACCCACAATACAAGTTGCACTAATAAAGTTGAAAATTTACTAAAAACAACCAATACTCTAAACTCTACCTAATTCATCACGTAGTATCATCAAATAAGTACATAAATAAACTCACATATAAAACTTTACATTACTATAATCTTAGACACATTACTAACATGTAAATACTCACACAGATCCAATCTAGACATTTTTCTCTGAACAACAATATGGTTGTTGCCCTACTGATTCCAAAGCACTTGATATTTCTTCTTCTAAAGTTTCTATAGACTCGCTGCATACTTCATCTTCTATAGTACCATCACTTATTTCTGTATTATCCACTTCTGCAACAGCATCTTCATTACCCCTTGCACAACAATTTATACCATAATGCCTATTAGTATACATAATAGAGGCAATAACCATAAGTAACACAATAATGCAGAATAACAACATAAATACGGCAATTCCAGTGCTTTGACTTATTATATTCATAAAATATACTCTTAAAAATTGAATTACAGTTAATAAATATAAAACTTAAAAAACTATATATTATAAACTTTACAGACATATCTACTATAAAATATCATAATCCCTTTCTCCACACAACTTACATACCATTTATATCACCTAATTAAACTCACTAATCAACATGCAGATTTTGTATCTGCCCGCAACATTGAACAGCTTGCACTTGACTACTTGGAGAATAACTTTGCTCTTCTGAAATATCAACTTTTTTACATTTTTTTTCTGGTGTCAATGGACTAGTTTGACTAACGCGCGTTTGACGTATAGGAATCCTACTAGGCCTTTCACCACTTACTCTCACAAAATCCACAATCGGATCACCATCAGTTTGTGTTGCCGCATCCCGAGTCTGTTTACTTTGTTTAAAATCTTCTATAATCTTGGACTGATATATACTATAATCATAGTACATCATAGCTATCATAGCAATAATCAGGATAATCATCATTGCCAATACAAGAGATGCGATCACCATACCGCTATTTAATACTTCATTTCCCATACACTTTATCTTCACTTAAATTTATCATTTAATTATAATACACTCTAATTTGTAACACACTAAAAAAAAAATCAGATGTGATATTCTACAACTACCTATATACTAATTATGCTTATCCATAAATGTAGCACTTCAACTATATATTAAACACATTATCCAGATTTAATAAAAGTATATAATCCACAACCAAGCAGCTTTTACTTATACAGAATACTTATTATACAAACATATCATTTAAGCTGCTCTACCATGAGATTCATTGCTATAACTTGATATAGACATTCTGTGCACGATAAAATTTGGTGATTCTATTGAATGTCTGACAACATCACTTCACCATAAATACACTTATCACACATTTTGTGCTACCTCATCCATAGTTCATTTACTATATATTCAGGTATTACACCACAATTCTTAGCAACTAAGGTACAAAGATTACCAAGTTTTAACATAATTAAGTAATCCACATACTCTTGTTTACTTGATAAGCCACGTTGACTTAATCTTTAACTATAAAAATATGTTAATCTCGCACAAGAAATAATTCTACTGCAACACAAGCCTTCAATTGTTAGAAAATTCTGTTTTTTATAATCTTTTTATTTACTCATCAATTTTTTCCGAAAGATCTGGTAATGTTAAACTTTCTTATTGCAATGCATTTCCATAATTTGTTTTTTAATTTTTGTATAATCTTCGCTATTGATCTTTATCTTTGAATGACCTGTCTTCTTCCACATGCTGCTCTCTTACATAACAACTAAAAATATAATAACGCTAATAATAAAATAAGAAATACTAATACTGCATAACTAACAGGTGTACTAATTAATATCGAATAGTTGAGCTCCCGCTTTTATAGAACACATCTCTTAATTTTAAACTTTACTGTTTTATTATAACATATACTTTACAAACAATACAAATGTATGATATTGCGTGAAACGGTACTTATCTACAATTTCAACTATACTTCAACTAGCTCACATTATATCAACTACTTATCCTTGATAAAAACAACTAACGTTTAATCAAAAACTCTAATATTCCTGAACATACACTAAACTACTTTATTAATATTCTGATCACAAAAAAGTATGAAAATTGACTATCCACTCGAAGTACTGATATTTGTTATTAGTAGACCGTTGTTCAATCTAGTAATATTATGTAATCATACTATAGTTGCACACAAGTTGTACTCACTATCTTTTAAAAATTTCTTGTAGATTCTATAATACATAATCTCATCTCAGAATTAATTAACAGAATCTATCCACTTCAATGCAACATGAAAACCATGAGTTTTACAGGTCATATAGCAACCTTCAATATCATATTCTATTTCTTACAAAATTTTAGTAATTCATATACTGCATCTACTACACTACTAACAAATAATATTTCACTACATACAACTTATACTATTTTTTCATAGTAATGCTGAGTTCTTATACAATCCAATGCTTTACTTTATTTATACTAGTTTTAAATCAATTTTCAATATATTATAAATATTGAGCTCTACCTTGAATATATACTTGATATAGAACAAACCAACAATCAAACACTACCAATAACATAATTATAAGTTCACTATTCACCACACATTTCTATTTGATATAACACTTAGTCACAACATATGATAAAAAACTTCTATAATGAAAAAACTATGTGTGTTATTTCTTTTACAACTATAACTTAAACTAAACATTACCATTAAATTATAGAATATAATGATAAAACACTATATTGATCCTCAATACAATTAAACTATATAATAAAGTATAATTATCATATAACTAGACATTAACAAGATAGAAAATGCTGCACTAAAAAACTATTATATTTGTATCATATATACAATAGATTTTATTATGAATTTAGGATCAAATTATACCAATTTGATCCTTCAATTATGTTGCACGTCCCACTTACTTTATGGATTTTGATATTAACCTGAAACATATTTACTTACACTTTTCTAGAAGCGATAAACTTATCTTACAGTGTATAATGTGCTTTTAATAGATAGGAAATCTTGTATTCTTAGTGACTGCATATACTCATTAGATTCTCACTCTCAACATACATTACTTAATTTTTCTAGTCACATCTGACATACAACTCACGTGCTTTTTGTAATCTATATTTTAATTTTCTGCCTTTAGCTACCGCATATATTTATCAGATGTCATACAACATCTTTCCAAATTTTTAGTTCCATTTAACCCTAATATAGAGAAAAAATCTACAACAGTAACAACCAATAATACAAACACTACTGATAACACAATATCACCAACTATTAGCTCAGTAATTTCACATACAATATACCTTAACCACATTAATATTTTTTAATTGTAAAACACATAAAAATTGCACTCCTTGTACAACATCTATATAGTCTATTAAAGCATCATTAACTATCAATCTTTAAAAAATGATAATGGGAATAGCATCTATATTGCTAATATTAAATAAGTAAAACTTATCAACATCTTTATTAAGCCGCTTTACCATTACCTTGCATATCATGAGGTAATACTGATGCTCCCTGAACTGGCTGTGTTGGTTGCACATCTTTTTTCTCACGTTCTTCAAGGTCCATAAGAATTGTTCTCATCGATGCAGCATGAAACTCTAATGAATTACGTGTTTCACTATCTAACAAATTATTTTTTTTAACCAGAAGCAGGTCAAGTTTAGAACACATAGCTAACATTCCATCAACGGCCTCTGTAAAACTATTAAACATAGCACCATCAACGTATGCTTTCCCAGCACGTAACAAGTTTTTTCTATCACACTCTAGTTTTCTACACAAAACTCCAAGTTGTGCATAGTCCTTCCTCATTTTTGAAAGACACTCTGTCAAGTCAGCGTTTTGTTTACCTAATCTTACACCATCTTTCCTCAAAGATGATACAAGTTCTTCTAGTCGTACATTAACTTTTTCTAATAATTCCAACTTATTTTTTAATTCATTATTAGTTTTCTGCTGTTCTTCCAATTGATCTTTTAACTCTTCTCTACATTTCTCCTCAATTTTTTTCACATCTACAGACTCAGGTTTTAAAATAGCTTGATACTGCTTTTTTAACTGCAACTTAATTTGTTCTACCTCACCATCATGTCGACGTTCATTTCTACGGTCAATATGACATTTATATATAACAATACATAATAATATGATTATCAATAAAGCAAGCAATGCTAGCAAGCTGCAATAAACAATATTTAGAGACCTATCACACATAACACACCCTACTTAAACTGAAAATTCACATTCATTTTAGAAACTTTTTTAGACTGATAAAACAATGCTGTACTGAACAATCACAAAAACAACACTAAAAAAACATAAAATACTAACTGAGATTAGGATATATACTAATTTATACACTACTGTAACGTTTTAATAATAGCAAAAACCATACTAACAAAACATCATAGCTTCAAATATCTAACTCTGAAGAAAATAGAAACATAGCATACACACTTTTAATGTTCATTAATTTAACAAATATACAATAGATTTGACTAAGCTACTTTCTTCTTATTTGCATTTAAGTTGCTATTTTTGTAACAGAAATATAGCCTACAATACACTTTTAATATTAATAAATTTAACAAATATATAATAGACTAAACTAACCTGCTTTCTTTCCAGAAGATACATTAAAAACATTCATTACATCTTCAGAAGATAAATTACTTTCAGGAATTTCCTCATTACTACTTTTTCCTTCAGCACAAAACTTTCTTAATCTTCTGCTACGCAATCCCACTATCGATAACTCACCACTTTGATGACTTGATGGGGTTGTTTCACTTCCTTCACTAGGACCTTCAGCTTCACCTAACTTGTTTTTAGCTACCATTTCTAAAAGCTTTTGTTTTTCTTCTTGCTCGTTTTGTTTTTTTTGTTCTATGTAACTGCTACAATATTTGACCACACATAAAGCAAGCAATATACCTGCCAATATTATGCATAACAATAATATAAGTGCTGCTGTTAATCCAGCTTCAGTACTCGTCATAACATACCTAATTTTAATTAAAAATTTAAAAACAGTATTTAATTATAACATGTTATTCAAGTAATTTGCTACACTTAAAAGCAATCATACTGTATGTCCTATACAATTATACTTATATATCCCGTTAAACGTTATCAATAAAGAAATGTCTATAATAACATTGCATGCTTTTAAAATCCTATCACCAGTTAATATACATTAACAATAAGCAAAGTATAATATTATATGTAATTATTTATCATATGTTCCTTGTCAAGAAGTAGATTGCACAACATAACTATTTGTAACTACCACAAGATGGCTACAATACATCTTAGACTGCATTATGATAAAGCTGTAGTTTATTGTACTCAACACACTTACTATGTTCATTTATTCATCATGTGACGTATAGATTTTTTTCAGTTCTTAAAACCAACAAGAATAAGTACAAAACTTTAACATTCTTTTACACTAATAAAAAAGCTTTCACAAATTAGTATTATCAACCCATTTTATCATGATTTGTAGTATTATAAGATGATGCTATGCATAATACTTACATTCTATTGTAGAGAGCAATATACTTGCGTCAATGAGTGAACAACAGATTTCTACAACACTGCTACACTAATAAAAAAGCTTTCACAAATTAGTATTATCAACCCATTTTATCATGATTTGTAGCATTACAAGATGATGCTACATAATACTTACATTCTATTGCAGAGAGCAATATACTTGCGTCAATGAGTGAACAACAGATTTCTACAACACTGCTACATTAATAAAAAAGTTTTCACAAATTAGTATTATCAACCCATTTTATCATGATTTGTAGTATTATAAGATGATGCTACATAATACTTACATT
>CDGH01000046.1 GCA_000825765.1 Ehrlichia minasensis
TTATTTTCTCTAAAGCATTCATCAATTCCATTATCTTTTCACTCCACACACCTGAGCCTGTTTCTTCTTCTAATGCTTTAACTGCAGATCCCCTTACTACATCTATATCATCTCCAGGATATCCATATTTTGACAACAATTCCCTTATTTCCATTTCAACCAATGATAACATTTCTTCATCATCTACAACATCACACTTATTCATCCACACTACTATATCCTTCACTCCTACTTGCTTTGCCAACAAGATGTGCTCTCTTGTTTGTGGCATTGCACCATCAGTTGCAGATACTACTAATATTGCAGCATCCATTTGTGCAGCACCAGTTATCATATTTTTTATATAATCAGCATGTCCTGGACAATCAACATGGGCATAATGTCTATTCTCTGTTTCATATTCTACATGTGCTGTTGAAATGGTTATTCCTCTTGCTTTCTCTTCTGGTGCTTTATCTATTTCATCATATTTTACACTTTTATTCCCTTCTCCACTCAACCTTTTTGCC
>CDGH01000047.1 GCA_000825765.1 Ehrlichia minasensis
CGAGCACGTGATATTGCCATAGATTGTAAAGTATTTAATTTTGTCAGGTCTCCAAGATATACAGGATATCCTTCATCTATGCCATCTTTTACTATTTTTGGTTGAATGTCAGATGCAATGTAGTTTACGTGTTCTGCAACTAACACTTTTGCAACCATACGTCCTACTCTTCCAAAACCTACTACTATAACATGTTGGTCTAGATCTTTTGTATCTAAAGTGAGCTCTTGAGAATTTAATGATATTTTCTTTTTAGTGATTAATTTTGATATCCAGTCTCCCAGCGTTGCAAGTAGTGGAGTAAAAGCCATAGTGACTGTTGTAATCATCATAAGTGTTTGTGCTAGATCACTAGATAGTACATTTTTTTCTGCTGCAAGACCAAATAAAATAAAAGCAAACTCTCCACCTTGAGATAGTAATAATCCTGCTTGTATAGCTGCTGCTAGTTGGAATCTAAAGAACCTACATAGTATAAAGATTATGAGAGACTTAAGTGCTATTAAAGATATTGAAGCTAATGTTATTATGGGTAACTTGTTTAATACAAATTTGATGTCAATTGACATCCCTACTGTCATGAAAAACAACCCTAATAGCAATCTTTTAAATGGCAGAACGACTTGTTCTACATCGTGTCTATACTCAGTTTCTGCAACAAGTAATCCTGAAACGAATGCTCCTAAGGCCATAGATAAATTGAAATTTTCTGTAATAAAAGCTGCACCTAAAACAATCAGTAATGTTGTGGCTATGAAAATTTCGTTACTTTTCATTGCTGCTATGGTATTGAACAAAGGTCTAAGCAATAGCCTTCCTGTAATGAAAATCAAAGTTAATGCAATTGCTGCTTTGATGAAAGAGTATAATAATGATATAGGTATACTATGATGTGATTCCCCTGTTAACAATGGTAATAGTACAATTAATGGTACAACTGCAAAATCTTGTAGTAGTAACACTGCTATCGATAGCCTTCCAACTTGAGTTGATTGATAGCCTTTTTCTTGTAATACTTGTAATACTATTGCTGTTGAAGAAAGAGCTAAAGCACCTCCTATTATAAGGGATCCTCTAGAATCTATGCCAAACTTATTTGAAATATACCATATTACTGATGCTGTGACTATGACCTGTAATGTTCCAAAGCCAAAGACATGCAATCGCATGGCAATTAGTCTTTCAAATGTTAGCTCAATGCCTATTAAAAATAGCAGGAAAACCACTCCGAATTCTCCAAGATTCTGTATGATAGTAGATGATTCTACTAAATTTAACCCATTTGACCCAATAAGAGTTCCTGCAACAAAATATCCTAATACGGGACTAATATTTAACTTCCAGAATAATACAACTATTACTATAGCTGCTGAAAGTAGAGTAATTATGTCTAATAAATATTTAGAATCATGCATAGAAATCTCTTAAAATTATGTAACAAACTGATCATTTTGAGACTTCCATTTTATGGAGCAACCAATACTTGGTTTTTGATTCTCAGGTGTTTTACCTGTTTTTGAAATAAATTTCATAGCATTGAACAGATCTCTATCCTCTTGCTTACTGTCCATTTGATTTTTTCCTGAAGAATCAAATCTTCCTCTGTAACATAATTCTAGTTTATTGTTAAATCCGAAGAAATCAGGTGTGCATACAGCACCATAATTTTTTGCAACTGTTTGATCTTCATCTATTAAGTATGGAAAATTAATACCATATTTCTGTGCAAATTTTATCATATTCTCATATGAATCATCTGGATAAGCAATGGTATCATTTGGCATAATTGCTATGGTATAAATATTATGATCATTTTTTAATGTGTTAACATCATACACTAAATTGTTTATTATTGCCTTAACATAAGGGCAATGATTGCATATAAACATTATTAGTAGACCATTCCCTTTATGATAACTACTTAGGCTATATAGATTTCCATCTATAGATTTTAATGAAAAATCATGTGCAGTGACATTTTTATCTACTTGAGGAGTATAAAGCGCTACCATAAACTTATGTTTCCAAAACTACAAACAATTATTTTATTCTAGAATACAATCTTCTAAAGTCAAATTTAATTATATTTATGCTAAAAATCACATAAAGGGTTTTACTACAACCATAATTACAATAATTATTATTAACAAGGTTACTGATTCGTTAAGACACTTGAAATACAATGAAGACTTAGTGTTGTTTTTAGCAGCAAAGTCTTGCCTATGTTTGAATAGCATAATTTGGATAATGCACATCAATATAACACATATTATCTTTATCTTAAACCATAAAAAGTAGTGTGCTTTTGTGATTATAGATAAGACTGCTCCAAGAGTTATACTAGAAATCATTGATGGATTAATTATGTAAAACAATAGCTTCCTTTCCATGGTATTGAGTAAATTATAACTGTCGGAATGTAGTGGAACCTGAGCATGGTATACATATATTCGAGGTAAATACAACAT
>CDGH01000048.1 GCA_000825765.1 Ehrlichia minasensis
AAAATTGTGTGTATAATGTGTTATAAAATGTAAATTGTATAAATATTTTTAAAGTACTGTTTGTTAATATGGGGTGTTATAAGCTCTTACTAACTAAAGCACTCACTGAGTTCTGTCATACTTCTAACATGTAAACGATAACCTCATGCCAGTATACCTTTAGCAATTTTTATACTAATAAAGGATCGTAAATACAGCTCTACAATACAATTTATCTGGTGAAATAGTATGAGAAAACATTGCAGAAGCTTTTACAGTAAAGAGTCAGCAAAAACTCACTAAATTTATCATACTTGTAACATACACTAGTAATTGGATGTACACTTGTACAATATACCTAGCATTTTTATACTGATAAAGGATCGTGAATACAGCTCTACAATACAATTTATCTGGTGAAATAGTATGAGAAGACATTGCAGAAGCTTTTGCAGTGAAGAGTCAGCAAAAACTCACTAAATTTATCATACTTGTAACATACACTGATAATTAAATGATAACCTCAGCTAGTGTACCTTTAGCAATTTTTATACTAATAAAGGATCGTAAATACAGCTCTACAATACAATTTATCTGGTGAAATAGTATGAGAAAACATTGCAGAAGCTTTTACAGTAAAGAGTCAGCAAAAACTCACTAAATTTATCATACTTGTAACATACACTAGTAATTGGATGTACACTTGTACAATATACCTAGCATTTTTATACTGATAAAGGATCGTGAATACAGCTCTACAATACAATTTATCTGGTGAAATAGTATGAGAAGACATTGCAGAAGCTTTTGCAGTGAAGAGTCAGCAAAAACTCACTAAATTTATCATACTTGTAACATACACTGATAATTAAATGATAACCTCAGCTAGTGTACCTTTAGCAATTTTTATACTAATAAAGGATCGTAAATACAGCTCTACAATACAATTTATCTGGTGAAATAGTATGAAGAGACATTACAAAAGCTTTTGTAGTAAAGAATCAGCGTAATATTATCGCTAGAAGTTTTAATGTAATGAGCTGTATAATAAATATTAGTAATTTAAAGTTGCATAACTTTCTTATCTTATACTTAAATTGTTCAAAATTATCAAATGTGGTTGTTTAGTGAATAGACTTTATTGAGTTGTTTCTCAAATGGGATTCTTGAATGTTTATTTGAAATATTAGTACTGCTGAGTTTTTGATATTTGTTCTACAATGTTGTCAATTTAAATATTAGTAGTGTTACTGTGGTGGATTCCTACCTTTCTACAAGTTTAACTATACTAGTAATTTGTGATTACTTTTAAATTCATGGTTTTGAACCTGATTTGGCATAAGTGGTAATGTTTCGTTATTAGCTCATGTTTTATTATAGTCTATCTTACCAGATAAATACAATTAATGTTTAAAATGATTTTTCAGATAAGATATTTTGAGTAATTATTTAAAGTTAATAATGCTAGATTGCTAAGCTAATTTTTTTTATCTCTAGTAACGTATTACATTAGATAGGGGGATGTGTATTGTTGATCACTGTGAAAAAGCTTTTTGATTTATTAGTTGATGTTGAAAGGTATGAGTTACATGTTTTATAGCTTATCTGTACCTGAATAAATTGAATAGCAATCAATATCTCTGGGTTTTACAGGTAGGAAATTTTTGGTTGAAATTAAAATCCTAGTTTACTAGGCTAATTTTTTTTATCTCTAGTAACATATTACATTAGATAGAGACTGTGTATTGTTAATCACTGTGAAAAAGCTTTTTGATTTGTTAATTGATGTTGAAAGAGTATGAGTTGCATGTTTTATTTCATATTTTCTAATCTATCTTACTAATACAAGTTTAACTATGTTACTGTTTGTAATTGTTTTTACGTAATGTATTTTATAAGCATTTTAACATTGGTTGATAATGCCTGGTTATTAATTTAATATTTTTGTGTATTTCTATTAACTGTACTAGTTTTTATTGTGATTTTTCAATTAATGATTTTAGGCGTAACATTAGTAATGCTGTTATTAGTCTGATTTTTGCTTTACAGTGTAGTAATATAATAAATTGAATGAAATTTATACTGCATTTATATGTTTTGTTATTTACAGTATTATATTCTCATAGCAAAAAAGTTGATTATATGTTAAGTTAATTGGCTGTTTATTGTGTATAAATAAGAGCTTTCATTATTTAAATTTGATTACTACTAGATTATTCATCTGATTCTTTATTTTTTACAACATCATAATTTACCATTCTAAATCTATCTTTTAATAGAGCAACAGCATGGTTACTAAATCCACTATTACTCAGTGCTACGGCACCAAGTTGTAACCCCACTTCATAGGTTTCAGGAATTAAATAGTGAGCACCTAGTTCTTTGTATATTTCTACATTGTTTAGATCAGGTAACCTGACAATAATTATTATGTGTGGAAAATTCTTTGCAACTAGTGAAATAATCTTTTTTATAGTTACTTCATTGTTAATTGCTATGATTATCATTCGAGCACGTGATATTGCCATAGATTGTAAAGTATTTAATTTTGTCAGGTCTCCAAGATATACAGGATATCCTTCATC
>CDGH01000049.1 GCA_000825765.1 Ehrlichia minasensis
AAATAACCTACCACACTAAAAATTCATTGTATTAAATAACATCACATATTGATTGTAATCATATTCTGAAACCTACTATTCACATCTAAGTAAAATACAACCTTTGCAAATTTACAGCACAAACAATAAAAATGTAACTACTATACTTTCTATTTTTACATGTATCACACCGTAAAAACATAACAAATCGCCTATAGCAAAAATTCATTATATTTAAGAAAGGTATACACTTCATTACAATATATAAATCAACTACCTTACTTAACCATAGTAAAGCAAAAACCTTATAATTAATAATGTAAATCAATTTAATGTCACCATTACATCTTCTACAGTCGTAGATATAACAGTTTGACACTTAATAAGTTGTCTATACAAAATATCAGCTATGGTTAATAACTTTGCTAATACTGTTATTACCTTCTCACCATCATCTGTTTAATATGAGCAATTGCTTTTGCAGGATTTAACCCCTTAGGACAAGTTTTAGTACAGTTCATAATAGTATGACAGCGGTATAATTTAAATGCATCATCAAGCATATCTAATCTACTACTTGATGCTTCATCTCTACTATCAATAAGCCATCTATAAGCTTGTAATAAAGCTGCTGGCCCTAAATACTTATCTGAATTCCACCAATAACTAGGACAGCTAGTACTACAACATGCACATAATATACAGTCATATATCCCATCCAATTTACTCCTGTCTTCTATTGTCTGTAACCTCTCCTTATTATGGTTAGGTTCTTCAGCTTGCATCCATGGAGTAACCGACTCATATTGTGTATAAAAATTACTTAGATCAGGAACTAAATCTTTGATAACATGCATATGTGGTAAAGGATAAATCTTTACATCTGATTTAATATCTGATATTGCTTTCGTACAAGCTAAAGTATTTGTACCATCAATATTCATAGCACATGAACCACATATACCTTCTCTACACGATCTTCTAAATGTTAATGTAGAATCAACTTCATTTTTGATCTTGATTAAAGCATCTAAGACCATTTGTCCACATTCATCAAGATCTATAAAGAATGTATCAATCCTTGGGTTCTCGCCATCATCTGGAGACCATCGATATATCTTAAAACATTTTACATTTTTCGCATTTTCAGGTGCGTGATGAACTTTACCATTCCTGTTAATCTTAGAATTTTTAGGTAAACAAAATTGAACCATAGTTAAACCTTTTAAATAACCACTTTAGAGACGTTGTTAATATACCCTCTTCTGTGGAGGAAAATATTGAACATCATCTGTTAAAGTTGTTTTAGCAACATCTTTATATTTTATCTTGACAGAACAATCCGCAGAATCGTACCACGCTAAACTATGTTTCATCCAATTCTCATCATCACGTTCAGGAAAATCTTCACGCGCATGAGCACCTCTACTTTCTTGACGATTTGCAGCACATTCCATAGTTACAACAGCCTGTGGAATCATATTAGTTAACTCTAATGCTTCAACTAAATCACTATTCCATATCATACTTCTATCTTCAACTGCAATTTCAGATACAGATTCAGCAACACTTTTAATATTTTTCTTACCTTCTTCCAGCACTTCTTCAGTACGAAAAACAGCTGCATGGTTTTGCATTACATTCTGCATATTATTACGTATTTCTGATACACGTAAGCTACCTTTTGAAAATCTCAACGTATCAAACCTATCAATTATCCAATCCTCCAATGACTTCTTTATCGGAACATGCAACATGCCAGGTTTAATTAATGCTTTTGCTCTAATTGCTGCTGCCCTTCCAAAAACTACCAAATCAAGTAGCGAATTAGAGCCTAAACGATTAGCACCATGCACAGATACACAAGCTGCTTCTCCTATAGCAAAAAGCCCTGGTACTATTTTCTGTTCACCATTACTTAAAGTAACAACTTCACCATAATAATTTGTAGGTATACCACCCATGTTATAATGAACAGTTGGTAAAACTGGTATTGGATCTTTTGTAACATCTACTCCAGCAAAGGTATGCGCAGTTTCACTAATACCTGGCAATCTTTCACTAATAACTTTTGCACCCAAATGAGCTACAGATAAATATACATGATCCTTTTTAGGACCTACACCACGACCTTCTCTGATTTCTAAAGTCATCGCTCTACTAACAACATCACGAGATGCTAAATCCTTAGCTTTTGGAGCATACCGCTCCATAAATCTCTCTCCTTCAGAATTAATTAAATATCCACCTTCACCTCTACAACCTTCGGTTATTAAACATCCAGCACCATATATACCAGTTGGATGAAATTGTACAAATTCCATATCTTCCAGAGGTAAATTAACACGAGACACCATACCTCCACCATCACCAGTACAAGTATGTGCACTTGTGGCAGAAAAATATATTCTACCATAACCACCTGTAGCAAGCACAACAATATGGGCACGGAATCTATGCAATGTACCATCACATAAAGACCATGCAATGACACCTTTACATTGACCTTCCTCGTCCATGATTAAATCAATAGCAAAATATTCTACAAAAAACTTAGCATTATATTTCAAAGATTGCTGATACAGTGTGTGAAGTATAGCATGACCTGTCTTATCAGATGCAGCACATGTACGCACTGCTGGCTTACCCTTACCAAATTCTGTAGTCATACCACCAAAAGGACGTTGGTATATCTTACCTTCACTAGTACGAGAGAAAGGTACACCATAGCGCTCAAGCTCAATTACAGCCTCTGGAGCATTTTTGCACATATACTCAATAGCATCCTGATCACCAAGCCAATCTGAACCCTTGACTGTATCAAACATATGCCATCTCCAGTCATCTTCAGAAACATTTCCCAATGCAGCACTAATACCACCTTGAGCTGCTACTGTATGACTCCGTGTAGGAAAAACTTTAGATATACATGCAACAGACAACCCAACATTAGTCATACCAAAAGTTGCTCTTAAACCAGCTCCACCAGCACCTACTACTACAACATCATATTCATGATCTATAATATCATATGCAGAACTAGACATTGGAAAAAACAATATTTTAAAATAATAAACATAATTAGGCTATCACAATAACACAGGGAGTCAATATAATTCATAAGTTAAATAAGTTCATAATGTAACTTATAATTTTATTAAAAAACCAACTATAAACATATTTTTTACTTAATAATATTTAATTACATAATATCAATTTCAAACAAAATTCAAAAAACAGACAATTCTAACTTCAAATTATCAGCAGTTAAAAATTGCATCATATTTTATGATCACCAACAGCATACTTAATATGTTAAAATAATTAACTTATTAAATAAAAATATGCATCTATAAAATCCTCATGAATAAACCAAACACATACTAACTGATCATCAATATGTATTGTCAACATATTAATAATTTTCAATACTACTTTTAATATATATCTTGTAACATTAATATAACCATTAGATAATATACCTAACATTCTTAACAATCTATCTATCAAAATAGAAATATGTACTAATAGATTCTATAAACAAATTGAGCATACAAAAACTACTTATTGATAACTCTCGCCTATTGTTAACATATCTATAATTTTAAATATTACTCACATACCTTTTAAAATATATAACATCAGTTCACACATATGATATGCTTAAACAAATCTATCTATTAAAACAAAAATATCTATTAATGCATGTTATTAAATAAACTACTTATTGATAACCAATACTGATTGACAATACATTTATCACTCAAATCCATATTAAGCATACATTATATTTAAGAGTGGAGCACACTTCAGCATCATTTATTATGCAAATTTTCCATTTCTAAAAATACTGCATATCCATTACTCACTGTCACTATAGCATATAAAATACTCCATCATTATAAATTATAAGAAAAAAACAGATTTTACTGATGATCATCTGAAAAATAATCACTTGATAACTGTAATTTCGCTAATTTTGTATATAAACCATCTTGCTTACTTATCAACGACTTATGTGTACCTATATCATCAATACATCCATTATTGAACACAATTATTTTATCTGCTTTAATAATAGTCGACAACCTATGAGCTATGACAAGCATTGTTTTATTACCCCTTAAATTATCTAAAGCATCATGTATTAATTGTTCATTCTTTGAATCCAAAGAAGATGTAGCTTCATCTAATATCAACACACCTGAATCTTTCAATATAGCTCTTGCTATAACAATTCTTTGTTTTTGCCCTTCAGATAAACATAAACCTCTTTCACCAACAAAAGCATTAAATTTCTCTGGTAGACTTTCTATAAAATCAAGTATACAAGCTATTTGTGCTGCTTTTCTGACCTCTTCATATGTAGCCTCAGTGACACCATAAGTGATATTATCCCATATTGTTCCAGAAAACATTATAGGACTTTGAGGTATAACACTAAAAAGAGAACGTAAATTCTTTATTGATAATTCCTTTATATCAATACCATCAATAGTAACATTTCCTGTGCTGATATCATAAAAACGTAATAGTATATTTACTATAGTACTTTTACCACTACCAGATGGACCAACTAATGCAACAACTTGTCCTTTATCAATAGTAAATGATACATTTTTCAATGCAGGAACATCTGGCTTACTAGGATAATGAAAAGTGACATTATTTATTGAAACTTTATCTTTTATTTCTTTAATTTCCTGTGGATTCGCTACTTCAATAATATCTGAAGGCATTGATAATATTTTAGAAATATCTCCTGCAATTCTAGATGCTTTTTGTATATCATTGAAATTATCTCCCATATTATTCACTGAACCAGCAGCTATTGCTGCATAAAATATAAAAGAAAAAAGAGAACCAACAGTTATATTACTATTTAATACTTCTCTTATCCCAAGTGATAAAACAAACCCTATGGATACCATAGCAGAAGTTATAATCAACGTAACCAACAATGCACGTAGAACAATATATCTATTTGTTATACTCAGTGCACTAGTAAGTAAATTTGCAAATTTCTGTTTTGTAAGTTCTTCTTTTGAAAAAGACTGTATAACATACACACCGCGATATGTTTCCTCAACAAAAGAAGTTATATCATCAATACCTAAACGTACTTTACTGTATAATAGTTTTACTTTTTTTCCAAGAAAAGTCAAAATTACCAAAATTATTGGAATGACCACCACAGTATACATAGTCAATTTAAAATTAGTATGTATTAACATTACAATACTACCAAGCAAAGTAGTTACATTTCTCAGTATTGTTGACATACTAGCACTCAAAATGACTTGAAGAGTTGATGTATCTGCCATTAATCTTGTAATCAAACTTGATATACTATTGCTTTCAAAAAATCTTGGAGAAAAATGTATGATCTTATTATATAACCTTAGCCTAATACCAAGAACAACCCTTTCACTACCATACCCAGTCAACCACAATCGTAAAAAGGATGTCAGTGCAACTATTAAAACTATAGCAAGTAAAAACAATAATGAATTGTTGATAGAACTAACATCAGAAGTCGCAACCCATGAATCCACTAAATTATGTAAACCATATCCAAACGCTAAAATTGTTATAGAAGATACAGCAACTACTAAATATGCAAATATAAAATATAACAAATGAGGCTTTACAAACTGAAATAATGCTTTCATTTTTACATCACAATATCAAATAATACCTTCATCTCAATTCTTAGAAAACTAAATAACTCATCATTTTTACCATTTATCCATGCATTTAAGGATTTATCATAACTAAATCTTACTGACCCACTAATAGGAGAAGCAACCCAAATTTGCATAGAAGGCTCATGTTTATTAATAATATACAAGTTACCATTATTATCTGATATTTTCACTACTCCATCGCAATTTTCACAATCTAATACACCATCAACATCTACTTTGTCTATCATTTCAGTTAAAGTATTTAAAAGGCTATAAGATAAATTCTGAAAATCAGACATACACAAAGAATGTGACATTTTTTCCATTTTACAGTCCAACCTATAGTAATAAATATTTATACAACATGAACCATCACCAAAGAATTAAAAAATAAGATTAGCTACATGCTAACCTTATTAAAAAAATAGGCAATACAAATTAATAATAACAAATTATTTAATCTTTTAAAATATTACATGATATTACTTTACATTTACTTAAGAAATAAAATCAGAAGTTAATTCTTTAACTTTTCTTATCACATCCTGTTCAACAGATAATTTAACAGCATCACTAGCCTTTAAATTATCAATAACGTCACAGACCATATTACCAATCTCTTTAAACTCTGATTCTTGTAAACCTCTAGATGTTTCAGCAGCACTACCAAATCGCAAGCCAGAAGTTATAAAAGGTTTTTCTGTATCAAAAGGAATAGCATTTTTATTACAAATAATTCCTAATCTCTCCAACGCAAGCACTGCATCCTTACCTGTAACACCTTTAGGACGCAAATCAACTAAGACTATATGAGAATCTGTGCCATCTGTAACAATATTAAGCCCCCTTTCTTTAAATACTTCAACCAAAACTCTAGAATTTTTAATTATTTGTTTTGCATAATCTTTAAAATCAGGTTTCAATGCTTCTCCAAATGCTACAGCTTTTGCAGCAATAACGTGCATTAATGGACCTCCTTGCATACCAGGAAAGATAGAAGATTGAACCTTTTTATAGATATCTTCACAATTAGTCATTATGACTGCACCTCTAGGACCACGCAAAGTTTTATGAGTAGTAGATGTAACAACATGAGCATATTCAAAAGGTGAAGGAAATTCTCCAGCAGCAATTAATCCAGCATAATGAGATATGTCAGCTAAAAGATATGCTCCAACTTTATCAGCTATTTCTCTAAATCTTTTGAAATCTATTGTACGAGGATAAGCAGATGAACCAGCAATAATTAATGTTGGATTATGCTCAAGCACTAGCTTTTCTATTTCATCCATATCCAGTAAAGCAGTATTACGATCAACTTGATACTGAACAGCATTAAACCATTTACCCGAAATACTAGGAGCAGAACCATGAGTTAAATGACCACCACAATCAAGTGATAATCCAACTACTGTATCACCTGGTTT
>CDGH01000050.1 GCA_000825765.1 Ehrlichia minasensis
TTCCTGAAAAATGTATACGGATAACTTACTTTCATATAATTGTTACAAACACAATATTCTCAGTTACATTACTGACACTCATTAAGTTTCCTATAGAACTTTTCTTCAAAACAATCCCAACATTTTTTCTCAAAAGATACTCCGTATAACTCATTTATTTGCAAAATACCACATGGAGAAGTAACATTTACTTCTATTAAGTACCCATCTAATACATCTATTCCAACAAATATAATGCCTTTTCCTAATAATTCATGTTCTATAGCTGAACATATTGCCAGATCTCTATCTGATAATGCAGCAGCTTCTGGAATTGATCCAATGCTCAAATTAGTCCTAATTTCTCCATTAAATGATATTTTACGCTTGAACACTCCTATAGGCTTACCATCTAAAAGAATAATCCTTTTATCATTGCTGATATTTGGTATAAATTTTTGAGCAATTATAGGACATCCATATTTTTCTATCATTAACTCTACTACAACACTAATATCAACATTACTATGCATCCTAGTAACATCATTTCCAGCATAACTGTACAAAGGTTTTAATACTATATCTTTATGCTCTTGATAAAAATCCAGCAATATAAGACGATCTTCAGTTATTACAGTATCTGGTATAAATTCAGGGAATAAAAGTGGTAATAATTTTTCTGGATAATCCCTAAGACTCTTAGGATGATTTATCAAAAGCGGTTTTTTGAGTTTTTCTAAAATATACGTACATGTAATATAACGCATGTCAAATGGTGGATTTTGACGGATAAAAATTATATCAACGTGCTCAAGCAATAACTCCTGCATACTAGCAAACTTTAATTTACCTCCATTCAAAGTTACTAAGCAAGCCCTAGCAACTGGAACATTACCCCTTATTGCTAATTGATCAGGAGAATAAAAAAAGACAGTATGTCCTCTAGCTTGGGCTTCTTGTATAAACTTAACTGATACGTCCTTATCAACAACAACATCCCTATCCATTTGAAAAGCAACAATAAGTGGCATATATTTCCTTACATTTTTAATCTATACTAATAGCTTCTTATAAAATAAAAAATTACACTTTGAGAAGTACTGATACTAGTATCATACATTACACATAACAACAACCTATCAAAGATAAAAAAACAAAATCATCACAGCAAGATATATTTAAATAATGCGTACGATATACTATTACATTAATAAAACAACTAATCTAGCACCATATCCATTACGAGTAAGCTATCCCACTACAAACTCAGATTTAAATTGATAACAAGTAATAGATTATTAATTACGTAATTTGCTATCTTTCAATCTCACATAGCTAACTACTTGTTTTACTTTTTTCACCTTTTGTGCTATTGATACCACTTTATTCAGCTCTTCTTGATCTTGAGCTATACCCATCAAATAAACAATTCTATCTATTGTGTTAACACTATAATTCATAGATTTAACTTTACTCTGAGACAGTATTCGTGCTTTAACTTGAGCACTAATTGCAGCATCAATAGCTGTCTCTTTTAAATTAATTGATCCTTTGTCTACAGTTATCTCATTAACAACTTCTCTAACATCCTTTTGCTGCCATGAAACTTTTTCAGCTGTTATCTGATCATCCAAAGACTTCACGTGTCCTAACAACAATACACGCCCCTCACTTACTTTAACAGTTACTTGAGGAAACAATCCCACTTTAAACAGCGCTTTATTAATTCTAATCAATATCGCAGTATCGTCTATAGTATCACCAACTGACCTATCTTGTAATGTAATGATTGCGCCTGTAGTGACAGCAAGACCAGCCATTATTCCAGAACAACCAGTTTGGTTTATCATTAATAAAATTACCAATAAAAAATTTACTAGAAGACGCATATGGAATAATAAAAGCATAAAGCGATAGAATTTATGCTATACAACTTTTTACAGTGTGTAAATAGTAAAATATTTTATACCTTTTTAAGATATAATATTATCTTAACACTTTAGTAATACCAAGATTTCAACAATAATTCAACAGAATTAGCATTTATCTAAAAACATTATCTAAATCAATCTTATCATTCAATTCACAAAAATATTTAGTTTTTTAATTATTTACTAATTCTGGAACTATAAACACAAATCCTGACTACCATCCACATGATTGAGTAGACATACATTTTAAGCATAACATGATCTTCAACAACTTATTTAATAACAATCTCTCAAAAAGACTTTCAATGTATATATTATAGTATAAAATAAAGTTAAGTTAAAAATATAGATCTTTATGAACATATACAGAACACACCTGTGCAATGAATTAAGGGAAGAACATATTAATCAGGAAGTAACACTTTCTGGATGGGTATACAGAAAACGTGATCATGGAAAAATCATTTTTGTAGATTTACGTGATTACTATGGAATAACACAATTAGTATTTAACGAAGCTGACAATGAAATTTTCCAACTAATCTCTTATCTAAAATTAGAAAGTGTAATTACAATAAAAGGTACAGTAGTAGCCAGAGATAGTTCTACCATCAATACTACAGTCAGTACTGGATTAATTGAAGTTGTAGTAAATCATGTTATAAATGAATCAGAAGCAAATCTCCTACCAATGAATATCGCATCAACTCAAGAATATCCAGAAGATATAAGATTCAAGTATAGGTTTCTAGATCTAAGGCGTGACAAAGTAAAACATAACATAATCTTAAGGTCTAAAGTTATCGCAGAACTAAGAAAAAGTATGGAAAGTATGGGTTTTATTGAAATACAAACTCCTATTTTAACATCATCATCTCCAGAAGGAGCCAGAGATTACTTAGTACCAAGCCGTATACACCACGGAAAATTTTACGCTTTACCTCAAGCTCCTCAGTTATTTAAACAGATATTAATGGTCAGTGGATTCGATAAATACTTTCAAATAGCACCTTGCTTTAGAGATGAGGATGCAAGAGCAGACCGCTCACCTGGAGAATTCTATCAGTTAGATATGGAAATGTCTTTTGTTACACAAGAAGATATATTCAATGTCATTGAACCAGTACTACTTAATATATTCAGTAAATTTTCAAACAAAACTATTCATAAAGAATTTCCAAGGATATCATATCACGATGCAATGTTGTATTATGGATCAGACAAACCAGATCTGCGAAATCCATTAATAATTCAAGATGTTACTGAAATCTTCAGAGATTCACAATTTAATATATTTAACTCAAACATAAAAAAAGGAATGGTAGTAAGAGCAATACCAGCACCTAATACAGCAAATAATCCACGTAGCTTTTTTGACAATAAAATTGAATTTGCAAAAACGTTAGGAGCACAAGGTTTGGGTTATATTACTTTCAATGATGATTCTTCTGCTAAAGGACCAATAGCTAAGTTTTTAGATGAAGAGAGATTAAATAAAATCAAGTCTATCTGTAATTTACGGACTGGAGACAGTGTATTTTTTGTATCAGAAATAGAAGACAAAGCTGCAGAATTTGCAGGAGAAGTAAGAACCATATTGGGAACAGAGCTTAACCTCATTGAACTAAATACCTTTAGATTTTGTTGGATTGTAGATTTTCCATATTTCAAGTACGACAACAAGGAAAAATCTATTGGATTCTTTCATAACCCTTTTTCAATGCCACAAGGAGGTTTAGAAGCTCTAAATAATCAAGATCCATTAACTATACTTGCATACCAATATGATATAGTATGCAATGGTATAGAAATTTCCAGCGGAGCAATACGCAATCACAAACTTGATATTATGTACAAGGCATTTTCAATAGTAGGTTATACTCAAGAAATGGTAGATAAAAAATTTAATTCTCTTACACGTGCTTTCAAATTTGGAGCACCACCACACGGAGGAATTGCTCCAGGAATAGATCGTATGGTAATGCTATTAGCAGACGCAACAAACATTAGAGAAGTTATCTGCTTCCCACTTAATCAATCTGGAGAAGATCTACTTATGGATGCTCCATCAGAGATAGATGATAAACATTTAAAATTATTATCACTAAACATTACAAAAAAATCTTGATCAGTTTCAAGCAAGAAATATTTAAACCAACTATTAGTAAACATGGAGTAACATATATATACATCTGATTTTTATTTTAAAGTAATACACTATCTACATATAAGTAGTTTTAGCAATACAAGATTTCAACATTGAGAATAACTAAAACTTTAACATTACACTAATAACATACCTATTAGATACCTAAACTCATTTCATTATTCAAGTAATTACCATCAGTACAGAAGTATTTTAACAATGTCAGGATCAAATAAATATTGCTAATAATACCTTATTAATAAAATACTGTAATAGCTGCACGTATTATTAAGATACTTAAATTCATTTCACTATAAATTCACTATAAATAACTTACTATTAGCACAGAAGTTAACAATGTCAGGATCAAATAAATATTGCTAAATAATCCCACATTAATAAAACCCTGTAGTAACTACACACATACTTAGATATTTAGATTTATTTCACTCAAAGTAACACAGTACTATATATACAAGACAATTTAAAAATGCAATACCAATTTAAACATTGCAAATAATTCTGACTTTAATAGAATCTTAATAAATATTTCACAAAAATGATAATTTAGAAATTCAAATAAATGATGAAGCAACCAACAGCAGTAATATTTGACTGGTACAATACACTGATTGATACTAGTATCAACATTGATTGTATAATCTTCAATCAAGTACTAGATCAGATGGGATATAAGAACATAGACTTATATTCTATACCAAATTCTACAATACCAAAATACCTAACAACATTATTAGAAAAAAGATGGAAAGAAGCTATAACTTTGTATGAAAACAGTTTAGAGAAGTCACAAAAATTAGATAACTTTATGCTAAATGATGGAGCAATTGAATTGTTAGATACATTAAAAGAAAACAATATAACTATGGCAATTGTCAGTAATAAAAACGGGAAAAGTTTACGGTCTGAAGTACATCATAAAAATTTAACACACTATTTTGATTCCATCATTGGTTCAGGAGATACAGGAACTACAAAACCATCTCCTGAACCAGTATTGGCAGCATTAACAAATATAAATGTTCAACCAAGCAAAGAAGTATTTTTTATAGGAGATAGTATATCAGACATACAAAGCGCAACTGAAGCAGGTTGTTTTCCTATAAAATATGGCAGTACTACTACTATAAATAATGTTCTCTCTTTTTCAAATTTTGATGACATTCGTCACTTTATCTGCAAATTAATAAATATATGAATACAAAAAAAATTAAAGTTGCAAATATACTAAAAAGAGTATCAGCAAGTATCATTGATCATATAATTCTATCATTACTCAACTACCCAGTTGTATTGCTAACACATGACCTAACAATCATACCGTTTATTGTGAACTTAGTGATTAGCTGTTACTACTACACATATTTTTTATCATCTAAAGCACAAGCATCTATTGGACAAAAAACATTAAACATACACACTATACGTTGTGACAACAAGAAAATTGATGCTTGCTTAGCATTTGATAGGTCACTATCAGAATTTCTCTGCCCTACTATACTTATGACAAGCATACAAATCGCCAACATGAATATTAACAATGTGTTTATAACAAGCATTATATTCTTGATTACTATGCTAACATTAATAGTATCAGTAGTCTGGTACTTAATTGCTTTATTTTCACAAAATAATCAAACAATGCATGATATTATATTCAATACTATAGTAGTAGAAAATAAATGATTATCATGATAGTTTACCATACCATTAACAACATATAAGTTACATTACTCAATCAACATAGTGATTTTTTACCTACAATATACATTTATCATGTTATAGCACATTTTTATTGATGACTTATCATTAACAAAAACTACTAAAAAGAAAATTAATCAGCCAATACAACTAATACAGTAATTTTTATCAATATAATAAATCAACTAACATTTTTACATCACTTCTACTAATTAATTATTTTACAATAGTTGCACTACAGATAATTAGGTCTTATATTATACTAGCGAGGTAGTATAAATGACTATTATAGCATAAAAAACAAAATTTTTGTCGGTTCTCTTCATATGAGTGAAAAATTAATATATTACTTTAGTAAAACAAAATGTGACGGCAATTTAACATTAATGCATCTCTTGGGTGGTAAAGGCGCAAACCTTGCAGAAATGTGTAATATTGGTGTAGATGTACCACCAGGATTTACATTATCAACGACTTTATGCAACTATTATTATCAAAATAACAAATTACCTGACCAAGTATTTAGTCTAGTAGAAAATGCAATAGAGTTTTTAAATAATGAAGTAAATTTAAAATTTGGTGACAACGATAATCCACTATTACTGTCAGTCAGATCAGGCAGTGTAAGTTCTATGCCAGGTATGCTAGACACAATATTAAATGTAGGCTTAAACGATGAAACAGTAATAGGATTAGCAAAAAAAAGTGGTGAATTTTTTGCATATGATAGCTATCGTAGACTTATACAAATGTATGCTAACACAGTACTACAAGTAGAAAACAATCTATTTGAAGAAGTAATATACAAAAAAAAGAGAATAGCCAATATTCCTATAAATGCTCAAATATCAGATCCAAATATATTAAAAGAAATAATAGTTGAATTTAAGAAAATAGTAACTTTTCATACTAACACAAATTTTCCTCAAAATGTTCATGAACAACTATATAACTCAATAGATGCAGTTTTTAGATCATGGATGAACAAACGCGCAGTTGCATATAGGAAAATACACAACATACCAGATAATCTAGGTACAGCTGTTAATGTACAATCCATGGTGTTTGGTAATATGAGTCACAATTCTGCTACAGGTGTTGTATTCACTCGTAACCCATCAACTGGAGCACAAGAAATTTTTGGGGAATTTCTAGTAAATGCTCAAGGAGAAGATATAGTATCTGGAACTCATAGCCCATTGTCATTAGATAAAATGAAAGAATTAATGCCACAATCTTACAATAACCTAGAACAAGTATGTAAAAAATTAGAGTTACATTACCGTGATATGCAAGACATAGAATTTACAATAGAGAACGGTAAATTGTGGATTCTTCAAGCTAGAACAGGAAAACGCAGTATTCAATCTTCTGTAAAAATAGCAGTAGATATGGTAAAAGAGAATCTAATTTCAAAAACAGAAGCTATACTAAGAATTGATCATAAATCATTCAGCAAGTTATTCCATCCAACACTTGAAAACAATACAAATATAAATACTATTGCACGAGGATTGCCAGCATCTCCTGGTGCAGCCACTGGGTGTGTAGTTTTTACACCAAATGATGCAGAACTATTTAGAAAAGATGGTAGAAATGCTATACTAGTACGTCAAGAGACTAATCCAGAAGACATAAACGGGATGAACAGTGCAGTAGGCATTCTAACCTTAAGAGGCGGCATGACTTCACACGCAGCAGTAGTAGCTAGAGGTATGGGTAAACCTTGCATCTGTAGTGCAGCTGGTATATTTATAGACAAGAGCGAAGAATTCTTCTATACAAACACAGGACTCAAAGTATACAAAGGTGATAGTATTACAATAAATGGATGCAATGGTGAAGTAATTTTAGGCACTATTAAAACAGTCATTCCTAAGCTAAGTGAAAGTTTCTATACATTAATGCAATGGATAGATGAAATAAGAACATTGAAAGTAATG
Source organism: Ehrlichia minasensis (assembly GCA_000825765.1). Lineage (GTDB taxonomy): Bacteria > Pseudomonadota > Alphaproteobacteria > Rickettsiales > Anaplasmataceae > Ehrlichia > Ehrlichia minasensis. The sequence goes on from CDGH01000050.1 coordinate 7,722, forward strand.
GCAAACGCTGATACACCAGAAGATACAGATATAGCTATGAGTTTCCAGGCTGATGGAATAGGGTTATGCCGCACAGAGCATATGTTTTTCTCACACAATAGAATAAGCATAGTACAAGAAATGATTGTATCTGACAATAAAGAAGAAAGAATAGCAGCATTAGACAAACTTGAAGTCATGCAAAAAGAAGATTTTAAAAAAATTTTCAAGTCTACACTTAGTAAACAAGTGACTATCAGATTACTTGATCCACCATTACATGAATTTCTTCCAGACAATAACAATGCTATAAGTGAAATTTCAGCAAGAACTGGTAAATCTTTAGAAAAACTAAAAAATAAGATTTTATATTTATCTGAAAAAAACCCAATGCTAGGGCACCGTGGGTGCAGACTTGCTATATCATATCCAGAAATATATGAAATGCAGGTTAGAGCAATATTTCTTGCAGTAAAAGAATTACAAGAAGAAGCTGGTATAACATGCATAGTACCAGAAATAATGATACCTCTAGTAATGGCTGAAAAGGAAATTATCATCATCAAAGAATTAATTAACAACATAGCACAACAGTTTGGCAATACTCAATATTCAATAGGAACAATGATAGAATTACCAAAAGCAGCTCTTATTGCAGATAAAATTGCTAAGCATGTCCAATTTTTTAGCTTTGGTACAAATGACCTTACACAAACTACCTTAGGAGTATCGAGAGATGATTCTGCAAATTTTATTGGAATATATCAAAACTTAGAAATAGTAAAACAAGACCCTTTTGAAACCTTAGATATTGAAGGAGTAGGCAAATTGATATCAATTGCAGTAGATTTAGGTAGAAAATCTTATCCAAACATTAAAATCGGCATATGTGGAGAACATGGTGGAAATTTTGAATCTATACAGTTTTTTTCTAAATTAAATTTAGACTATATTTCTTGCTCTCCTTATAGGATACCAACAGCAAGATTAATAGCTGCACAATCAGCAATCATTAATCAAAATATGTAAAACTTTATTTTATAACTCAGTAAGTATCATGCACACCAAAAAGTGTGTCATAGTAATTTTTTAGTGAGACTTATGCACACTAGTATTGTGACACACACATAAACAAGCATTGCATACCCACTTTAATGTGAAATTATAAACTCACAAAAACACTAGTAAAATTTACAACTACTTCCCCAAATAACTAATTGAAATATTTCATTTTATCACACAGATTCTCTTTATAAAAAAATCAATACAATAAATTAAATTTTTGTATAACTGCTAATATAAAAAGATTACTTTTTATTTATAATTATATATAAAAAATACTTTATTTAATATTTACATTACTATTTTAATATTTTTATTATGTTATAATTGATTTAATTTCATTATAAATAAAGTATATTATTAACTTTAAATATTTCATAAGCATATTTGATATAGTAAAGTTGAGATATATTTTCTATTAAAGGTAAATAAAATGTGTATTTTCGGAGCAGATAAAATTATTCCACCATATATTCCAGCAATAGGAACAGGAAAAGGATATAGCCCAGACGGAATAGCAATACCCAGAAATTCTAAAGAAATTTTAAAAAATAAAATTACTCCAGGTACAAAACCATTAGTAGTATTTATCGGTGGAGCATTAGATGATACGACAAGACTCGTATTACGTTTATACGCCAGATATTACACACAAAATCACGATCACCAAGACATAGCATATGCAACCTGGGGATCATCAGCAACAATCCCTATAATAAAAGCTTGGTATGAAGCACAGCAAAAAATTTGCCTTGTAGGACACAGTTGGGGAGGAGATTCTGAATATAAGATAGTAAAAAAACTTGAAATGAATACCATAGATTTAATGTGTACTATAGATCCTGTATCACGTGCAGGAGTTGGTGGCAAATTACCAAAGCCTCAAAACTTAAAAAAGTGGTACAATGTTGCAATAGACTACAAAAAAGTAAAATTTTCAATTAATAACCTTATTGCACAAACAGGAGGTCCATGGTTCTATTGCATGTATGCAGATAATAATTTTATAGTAGATACAGTAGAAATCAATGGACATTTAGTTTCAGCAGATCATGCAATGGCAGAAGCTTTATTCTTTAAATATTTTAATGATTATGTAAAAAATTTTGCTACACAAGAATAGTATAAAATACACTACAGTAAGTACTACTAAGCAGATTATACAATTAGTTACTAAGTGTAACGTTATAATTTTCAGTTTAACTAATTTTTAGTACACATACATAATTTACTGCACACTAAAATATTTTATACCTGAGATTAAAAATACAAGATATTGAAAATACCACTTAAGACACTTTACTTTAAACAGCTTTGTTGTTATCTATAGTTTAAGTATGGTAGTAACGGGGTCTATGCATTTTTTTAATTATTTAACATCAGAATTTACTTTGGTGTGTATAGTCTTATTACCATTTATATCTGCAAGCCTGATATTAATGCTCAAGAAAATAAGACATTCACAAGAGATTATCAGTATTACTTCTTCATGTACTTTATTTTACATGATACTCAAAGCATATAAATTTTATACAAAACACAATTCAGAGCTATACATAAAATTATATGAATTCATTAACCCCAAGATATATCTTGCATTTAAAGCTGAAATACTAAGCATGATATTCAGTTTACTGGCTTCATTTCTATGGATAATTACTACTATCTATAGTATCAGCTATATGAAAAATAATGATAACAATAATAAAAAACAATCTCTTTTTTATACATGTTTTTCAATAAGCATTGGATGTACAATGGGTATAGCATTTTCAGCAAATTTGCTAACGTTATTTATATTTTATGAGCTACTTACTATTAGCACATATCCTCTCATTACTTATTACATCAACGATCAATCACAAATTTCTGGCAGATACTATATAGGAATACTATTAGGAACTTCAATGCTATTATTTTTACCAGCAATTATAATAACATATAATATCAGTGGTACATTAGATTTCACAACAAATGGCATACTACCAGACAATATTTCTAACCCTTTACTCATTACTCTATTATTATTATTCATCTATGGAGTTGGAAAAGCTGCATTAATGCCCATACATTTATGGCTACCACAAGCTATGGTAGCCCCTACTCCAGTTAGTGCATTATTACACGCTGTAGCAGTTGTAAAATCTGGAGTATTTACCATAATAAAAATTTTATTGTATATTATAGGGCTAAAAAACTTAAATACAGTTCAAGAACATTACAATATACTGACGTATATTTCAGGAGCTACAATTATATTAGCATCCTTAGTAGCAATAAAACAAACCAATTTAAAAAAATTACTAGCATATTCAACAATTTCACAGCTTTCGTACATAATAATAGCAGCATCATTATATACAGAATATGCAATTAAAGTTTCTATGTTTCAAATGATATCTCACGCTTTCGCAAAAATTACATTATTTTTCACTGCCGGCGCAATATATACCAAAACAGGAAAGAAATACTTACATGAACTACATGGGATAGGCAAGTCTATGCCTATTACTATGATTGCATTTTCCATTGGTGCTATTGCAATGATAGGCATACCTCCATCCCCTACATTCTATGGCAAATTTCTTATTATTTCTGAAGCATTACAACAAAAGAATTTCTTAGTCATAGTAATATTAATATTAAGTACCGTATTAAATACTATGTATTTTCTTCCCATAATATACAATGCATTCTCTACATCTCACAGTTTTAAGTATGCAGAAGCTCCATTACCAATGCTAATAGCTATAATCATAACTGCAACATGCACATTGTTACTATTCATCATCCAATATATAATTTTTAGCACGATAGATGATTTTTTGCAGTCAATTTTTAAAGCTTAACCCTAATATTATGTTACTATTTATTTCATAAAAATTGTCATAAATTAAACATTCATATGATTTTATTTATGAAAAATAATATTTTACTATGATATAACAAACTAATAGTACTATATATCAAGTATAATGCTACACCATATATTAAGATTATCATCTATATTAACAATCCAATCAATGTTATTTATTGACTATAGTTAATGATTATATTACCCTAAAGGTGTATAGTATAAGTTACTTCTGATCTAGGAATACAATAATTATGGACGGATTCCACCTAAATAAAATATTTACAGCAATTTTGTTTTCATCTTTTATAATACTTTTCATTAGCAATGTTGTAGACTTACTATACAATCCTAATCCACACGCTGAACAGGTAAGAGGATATCAAATAAATATTGAGGAACAACCAGTCAACACAGAAACTAATAGCGCAGAGACACAAACTGACATTGAAACTCTTATAGCACAAGCTGACATTACAAAAGGTAAAGAAATAACAAAAAAATGCATATCTTGTCATACTTTCGAAAAAGGTGGAGCAAATAGAGTTGGGCCAAACTTATGGAATATAATAGGCAATAAAAAAGCACATTTAGGAGACAAATTCAACTACTCAAAAGCAATGCTCAATAAAGGTGGTACATGGGAACATCAAGACTTATTTGAATTTTTAACAAAACCTCAAGCATACATTAAGGGTACACGTATGGCATTTGCTGGAATATCAAAACCTCAAGATGTAGCAGATTTAATTGCATATCTAAAATCCTTAAATTAAGTGCTTGATTACACAAAACTAAGCAGTACATGTGTTGTATCTAGAAACTAAAAGTAAACAAAGTATTTCACTTAAATACAAGATATACTAAACAAGCCATTTCATAAATATTCAGCAATTAGAAAAATATATCTAACCATGCATATTTTCTACTTCACATAACTTACATATTACTCACAAACAAGGAATGGAAAATAAAAGCATTTTTTATATTTTCCGGTTGATTTAACTCTAATATACAATATACTCAGTTAATCACTTTACATGATTATCACATATCAACTAGGTAAAACATGTCGGTTATGCAACACCTAACATTATCCTATGCACAAAATTTACATATTGCATATAAACAATTAGTAGGAGATAAAGCATCTATTATATTTTTCGGTGGATTTAATTCTAATATGCAAGGTACTAAAGCAACTGCTTTATATGATTATTGTAAGTTACATAATTTAGGACTCATCATATTTGACTATCTAGGACATGGAGAATCAGACGGTGAATTTACTGATTATAACATTAGTGATTGGTATAAAAACTGTGTAGAAGTAATGAATCAGCTAGCTCCAGTTGATAAACCACAAATTATTATAGGATCCAGCATGGGAGGATGGCTGATGTTACTTGCAGCAATATCTAACCAAGACAAAGTATCACACCTTATTAGTCTAGCTGGTGCTCCTGATTTTACTGAATCTTTGATTTTTCAAAAATTAAATGTAATACAAAAAGATGAATTATATAAAAATGGCAAAATAACTTTGTATGCAGATAGCGATAACACGCATCCTTATCTTATAACACGCAATTTAATAGAAGATGGACGAAAACATTTACTGCTACACCAGGAATCAATTAATATTACTTGTCCAGTAACACTTATCCATGGTATGAGAGACGATATAGTACCATATCAAGTTTCTATTACTTTAGCAGAGAAAATTAAATCAAATAACATTAACTTACATTTAATAAAATCAGCTGACCACAAGCTATCAGATGATAATTCAATCAATATAATGCTTAGATATGTAAAGGAAGCAGTATGCCAAAGTTGTTAAGCTTTTTATACAAATGACAAGATACAAGTATGCTTCTAATAGAAATTTATATTAGATTTTCACTAATAATAATTAGTAAAACTTTACTTATTTTATAAAAATATTCTATATATATTTAGACAAACACATAAGATGTACTACAAAACTTTTAATAAACTTCGCAGTACTTTAACAACTTAACATTAATTATAAGTGCTTATAAAAGTTCCTCACATATATTATCTAATTCCAACATATATCACTCACTATACACTGCTACATAATATAACAAATATCCGTAGCATAACACATATAAAACGCTAAAATCAACATTAATACTATACTTTATAAATTGACTTCATTACTTAAAAAAACACTTATCATGCTATAGCACAAACTTATATATAACATATCCACAAAAGTGATACATAGATAACAAAATATCGCAAACTAACTCATATAAATGATATATTCTAGCTATATTTCTAAATACTTTAAACAACAGATTCTATAACATGCACTATAAAGTCAAAACTGATATAAGTAAGGGATCATTACAAGTCACACTGCTAACTGATTAAATTCATACATTTAACTTTAGCTAATTCCTTACAAATAAACCTACTATAAAATTCCATAATACATCACAGTACACAATGACACAGAACCCAATAATAGAATATAACAAGCTAATCTAGACAAAGATATATTACATCAATTTTAGCTACACTTTTAAGTATTCTAACAATACAATTCACAACATGTAATACACAACAGAAAAAGGTCAATACTGATAAAAGTAAAATAATCAGAGAATTATATTGTCAATTTACTTAATGCATACACTGATAATTACTTTTCAAAAAATTTACAAATAATAAAGAAACATAAATATTAAAAATAAATACAGTGGGCGGTAACAGACTCGAACTGCTGACCTCCTCGGTGTAAACGAGATGCTCTACCAACTGAGCTAACCGCCCTATATTATTTATTTATAAACCATAAACCTATTTACTGCAATAAAGAATTACAAGTCCAGATATTTTTCAACAAAACTCTCAATACCAGATTGATTACAAGCAGCTATTACAGTGTTAACCATTAAGAATGCAATAGTCATAGGACCTACGCCACCTGGAACTGGAGTAATAGCTGAAGCTACATTCTTAGCCTCAGCAAAATCAACATCACCAACAAACTTCTTAACTCCATCTTCTTCAACAGAATTGATTCCAACATCTATAACAATTGCGCCAGGTTTAATCCAATAAGATTTTACAAAACTAGGTATACCAACAGCAGCTACAAGGATATCAGCCTTAGCACAATAATCAGATAAATTACGCGTAGCTGAATGCACTGTAGTAACAGTACAATTTTCACCCAATAACAAACAAGCCATAGGCTTACCTACTATATTTGACCTACCTATAACTACAGCATCACTGCCAGATAAATTATGCGTGACAGTTTTAATTAAATAAAGACATCCACTAGGAGTACAAGGTATTAAACAATTTTTTTTCTGCCCAGTAAAGAGTCTTCCAACATTATCATTGTGAAATCCATCAACATCTTTTCTTGCATCAATAGTATTAATTATTAAATTTTTATCAATGTGCTTAGGTACGGGAAGTTGTACTAAAATTCCATGAACACTATCATCATTATTCAACTCACGTATTTTATCAATCAAACTGCTTTCTGATGTAGTACTTGGTAACAATATTGTTTCAGACCTTAACCCTAACATTTCAGCTTTTCGCTGTTTATTACGTACATATAAATGACTTGCAGGATCATCACCAACAAGTATAACAATCAGGCATGGTACCAAATTATACTGCAATTTTAAATCATTAATACAGGTAGCAAGTATACCGGTAATATCTTCAGCAATAGCCTTTCCATTTATAATATTCGCTTCCATTAAAGCCCAAAAACTATTCTTACATTTACAGATTAGTGTATTTTATAGAAAACTTCAACAAACATTAACAACAAATTTCTGAAGTATCACATCATACATCTTAACAATTTTCTTTAATTTTCATATTCACAATTTTATTTAGTTTATTACCTTTATAATTTATTTATTACTCACAAAACCCTTATATTTTATTTATAATAAACTTAATTAATATACAAAACTCACTTCCAATTAAAAAACTAATGCATTTCAAATTCATATCAAACTAATTTAGCTTCAAATATATCTATATTAAAAATGGTAATTTTCAGGTACAGCACTACAATAATAATCTTTTCATTTAATATAATTATCTGCAAAGCGTTTAAGGGATATTCCATGTTATACTATCAATATTTCTTAAGTAAAAACACATTCAATCTGGTTTACACTACCTCCCATATAATTAAAATCAACTAATGTAATATGTCAGCTTTTAATACACTTATATAAAAGTGTTAATTCTCAACACACATGAACCATACTAATTCTTTCATTTAATATAATTATCTATAAACTGCTTTAGTAATATCCTGCGTTGCACTTTCAACCTTTCTGAAGTGAAAATACACTTAATTTGGTTAACACTTTCTTCTATATCATGATTAACAATCACATAATCATAACGATAACAATGATCAATTTCAAAAGCAGCCTCTCCTAATCTTTTTTTCACGATATCACTTTTACCACTACGATTATATAAACGCCTTTTTAACTCTTCCATAGATGGAGGCAATATAAAAACACTCACTACATGTTCCCTCATAATATCAATTAATTTAAATGCACCTTGCCAATCAATACTAAATAGTACACTAATACCAGTAGTAATATTATCCATAACAAATTTACGAGGTATGCCGTAATAATTCCCAAAAACTTTAGCATATTCCAACATTTGATTTGCATTACATAAATTAATGAACTCATGTTCAGTTACGAAAAAATAATCTCTACCATCAACTTCACCATCTCTAGGCTCACGAGTAGTCACAGAAATTGATCTAACAAGATCATTTTGTAATTTATCAATCAACAAATGTGAGATTGTAGTTTTACCGCCCCCAGAAGGAGAAGATATTACCAACATTATCCCCCTACTTTTTAAATTATTATTCACCTTATACTTACCAAAAACATAACAACTACAATAAAAGTCTTGAGTATAAATATTCAATATAACAAAAATTTCATCATTTAAACAAATCCACACTATACATTATTCAGTAATAACTTAACAAAAAGAAAATCATTCATAACACTTAAAGTGCACTAATATAAAACCAACAGACTATCGATACAATCTAATTGCATAAAAACATATATTTGAGAATATCAATTTGATGTATCAAAATTACTAAAATCTTTCATAAAAGGAAAATTATCGTAATATGCTTACATATATACAACTCACATAAAAGTATACCGAAACTTTTAGGCCATATGACATACTGACATATCACAACAACCTATCATATAGATTGCTTAATCCTGTAATCTATGTTACTTTAAACAATCATGTAATTACTTTATATTATGAGTAAATTTATCAGCTATACAAGGTCAATTTTACCATATACAGTATCATTATTCTTTATTCTCTTAGTATGTAGTTTATACATGGTATTCATTTCTTCTCCACCAGATTATAAACAAGGAGAATTTGTGCGTATTATGTACTTACATGTACCATCTGCGTGGATTTCACTTGGATCTTATACATTAATGGCAATTTTCAGCTTTATCGCACTAGTATGGAGGAATGTGATTTCAGCAATCTTATCCCATGCAATTGCTCCACTTGGTTTAACATTTACATCCATATGTTTAATTACAGGTAGTATATGGGGTAAATGCACATGGGGAACATGGTGGGTATGGGATGCACGTTTAACATCAATGCTAATATTGCTTTCTCTCTATTTAGGATATTTATCACTATGGAACTTTTTTGACAATGAATCTAGAGCAATGAAAGCTGCATCAATATTTGCAATATTTAGTGCAATTAACATTCCAGTGATCAAATTTTCTGTCAACATATGGACAACATTACACCAACCTGCAAGCATACTACGTAAAAGTGGTATCGCCATTGATACATCAATGTTAATACCCCTCTTCACTATGTTTGCTACATTGGGTTTGCTATTTTGCATACTGTTAATACTTAGGTCACACACACTAATCAATTTACGTAAAATTAATTCTAAGCTCATTTTGTTAAATAATATTTTTTGAGGAAAGTATTGATAGGCAGTCTTACAGGCATCATAGAAGAAATATATATTAATCACATTATATTAAATGTAGGTAATGTTGGATACATAGTTCACGTTTCACAGAGGGTCTTACAGAATTGTAAAATTGGAAACAACATTAAACTTTACATAGAAACCCATGTAAATAGAGATAACTTAACACAGTTATATGGATTTTTAGATAAACAAGAGCAAGACTATATGAGAATGCTCATTACAATAAATGGCATTAATTATAAAACAGCAATGTCAATACTAAGTAAGCTATCACCAGAACAAATCTTTTCTGCAGTAGTAAGTAACAATAAAAATGCATTTAGAGGAAATGGAATAGGAGAAAAACTTGCAGGACGCATCACAACTGAACTTCAATACAAAATCAGTAAGATGCCAATAGAAGAAACCATGATAATAAAAGAAGATGATTCATTAGCTGCTCTTATAAGTTTAGGGTACGACAAACTCAAAGCCTTTAACGCAATACAAGAAATAAAATCCAATTTCCCTAATGCTAACATACAAGAAATCATACGTAGAGCATTACAAAAGCTTTCACAATAATTATACTAAGCATGTCACTCATACCATATGAATTAAGACTATAGATCATATAAAACAAAATTCCATTCACTTAGTATCACAGTTTTTTCACATAAACATTATGATTTAAAATTACATTTTTAACAGTTATGCTAAATTCAAGCATATAGCTTATTTGGATAAAATCACCACTCAATATACTTTATACTATGCTATATTTCTAACTATATAATGTTTACACACAAGTTAATATAATTACTTAGATGAAACAAATTTATCTATATAAAATTTATAGTTTTTTTATAGAAAACATCATTTTAAATAGAAGCACTAAGTTATACATGGCATGTCACTCTCAAATAAAGTTTAGTCAATATCTAAACTCTATACTCTCAAGAATCATTCTACATTTACAGGTTACATAAGTTCATATATAAATTGCACAATAGCTCAGATAAAAAAATTTTTTATCTACATAAAATCATCATTCAGGCAATACTAAACTATACAAACATGTCACTCTCAAAGTAAAGCTTATGTAATAACTTATTGCAAAACAAACTTTTTACTAAACCACATTTACAGTTTTTTATATACTTTACCACCAAAACCATATTCTCAATAAATATACTACTCTTTCAAGTTATATAATGTCATATACATATTGATATAATAACTTAAACAAGTTTACTCATATAAAATTTATAGCTTTTTTACAGAATTTCAAACAGCAACACTAAGCAATACAAGTATTGCACTTCCAAATAAAGTTTAGTCAATATTTTTATAACATATCACTAATCACACTTATAGTGCTTTATATATCAACACTTAATACTATACCGTCAAGAATCATTCTGCATTTACAGGTTACATAAGTTCATATACAAATTGCACAATAGCTCAGACAAAAAAATTTTTTATCTACATAAAATCATCATTCAGGCAATACTAAACTATACAAACATGTCACTCTTAAGGTAAAACTTATGTAACAACTTATTGAAAAACAAACTTTTTACTAAATCACACTTATAGTTTCTTTACATATATCATCATTAAAATTACATCCACAGTCTAAGTTATATTTTCAAGCCATATAATGCTCACATACAAATTGATATAATAATTTAGATAAAACAAATTTTAACAAGCAGTACTTTAGTCTTTTAATGCAAAACTTAAGTGATATTATCAGAACTTTCTATCTTTAATTAACAAACTCCTATCTTAATTTTTAATATCCTATTTCAATCAATAAACTTATATCCTTTAGTATCTTATACAGCAAGATATTCTAACAATATGATACTTATATAAACAAATAAGCTTTAATATCACTTGATATAGATTCATGTAAAACACTTGCTTTTCACAAAATGTAGAAGCCATAATAATGTTTTTTTTAATTATAAAGAAATTACTAATTTATCTATAATAATATATTATACTTTTATACTTTAGGATACACGAAGTTACACATAAAACATGATAAGAAAACCTTATGAAAAATATATTACAAAGTACTGAATGCCTAGAAGATCAACAAAATGTCTCAATGAGACCTAACTTACTAGATGAATTCATAGGACAAAGCAGTGTAGTTAATAATCTAAAAATTTTTATAAATGCAGCTTATACAAGAAAAGAACCAATGGATCATGTACTATTATATGGCCCACCAGGGCTTGGTAAAACAACACTGGCACATATAATAGCTAAAGAATTAAAAGTAAATTTTAGATCTACAGCTGGACCTCTATTAAGCAAAGCAGGAGATTTAGCTGCAATACTCACCAATCTTCAAGCAAAAGACATATTGTTTATAGATGAAATACACCGTCTAAACCGGAATATAGAAGAAATACTATACTCTGCAATGGAAGATTTTTGCCTAGATATAATAGTAGGAGAAGGATGTGGAGCACGTACCCTTAGAGTAGACTTACCACCATTCACTTTAGTGGGAGCCACTACACGCATCGGATTATTATCAAACCCACTACGTGACAGATTTGGAATACCAGTACATTTAGAATTCTACTCAATTGAAGAGCTTATAAAAGTAATACAACGTGCTGCAAAAGTTATTAAGACAAATATTTCTGACAGTGGAGCACAAGAAATATCATTAAGAGCTCGTGGCACACCCAGAATTGCACTTAGATTATTACGCAGGATAAGAGATTTTATAGAAGTAACAGAACACAATAAAATTATTACAGATACATTTGCAGACAAAGCACTATTACGTTTAGGTATTGATAAATTAGGGCTAGATAGACAAGATATTCAATATCTCAAGTTTATATATGATTCCAACAACCCAACTGGAATAGACACAATATCTTCCGGGTTATCAGAAGATACAGGAAATATAGAAGAAACTATAGAACCATATCTTATCAAGATAAATTTTATACAACGTACACCACGTGGCAGAGTAATTACTCAAAAAGCAATATCTTATCTTAAAGAACAATCATACATTTAATAATATTTAGAGAATAAAAACCTATTTCAGACCAAAAATGAAATACCACAAGAACAAAGGTCTTTACATCAAAAAAATAGTGAAAACATACTGCATAAAACTATACAACACAATTAATAACTTCGTTTATTAGTTGGACACATCTCATTTTAACCTTACATATAACTATACTCAGCACAATGCATAAAAAACACAAAATTTCACATTAAAACGATCATGTTTTTTAATAATAATTCAGCCATCTACTATACATATATCTCAGATTAATAATGTATCAATAACACTACTCAATCATCAAAAAATTTTAGAAACATACAAAAGAACCCATAGAAATATACCTAAAATAAACGTTACATAACCACAGAATAATCACAAAAGTACTTGATCTCAAAAATATCTATTTTATATAAATCTACATTAAAGTAATACATTAACCTATCTGAAACAGATAATTGTCTATCATTTTCTCTAAATTTTTCCTGTAATTTTTAGTCTTTCACCTAATAGCTTACTACATTTACTATTCAACATAAAAGATACTGAAATACAAAACAATACTTCTCTATATCTTACAGATTCACATAGTAGAGTAACTAGACTAAAATAATACTGGCTAAAAAAATTAATAATAAGCTACCTTATATTTCAAAATAATAAAAAACTACATTAATAACGCATTTAAAAGTCTCAAAATTATAAAAACAATGCGCTATTGTAAAAAAACTAGTTATACATCCACAAACTTAGATCTATCACTCTTATCTGTCACTTGTAAAAAAGCATATATTATAAGGCAAATTACGGAACAAATTATTGGAAACAGTATTATTGGAATTAGAGTACCATCATAAAAGCACCCTAAAATATAAATACCAAATGCACCAAAAATTGTTTGTAAAAACAGAATAAATGCAGACCCTATTCCTGGTTCTTTAATTTCAGAAAAGGCAGCTGTCATATTATTACCAAGAATAAAAGCAATACCCATGCCAGATGGCATCCACATAATTTCTGCTAATAAAGGACTGATTTCAATTATTTGATAAAGTAAAAGTACTATCAAATCTGATAAAGTAGTTAAAATTAATCCTATAAGTAACATATTGTTGATTCCAAACCTATCGACAAACCTTTGATTAATAATTGCGCCAACAATATATGCAGCTACATTAATAGCAACAAAATAACCATAATAACCAACAGGTACACCCATATCATTAACAAAAATAAATGGTAAGTTAGCTACACATGACCAAATCCACATAATGGTAAAACTTTGAATTAAAGCAAAACCACAAAATCTAACATTTAAAATAAGTTCTTTATATTTTCTTACAATAGATAAAAAAGATATACTACTATCAACACTATCAAAAGAAATAGTCTCTTGCAAAAACATAAACAAACTAACCAAAACTAATACTGCCATAATAGATATGGTAATAAATAACATGCTCCAATGATAACCATGAGCTATAATAGCACTACCCAAAATTGGAGCTATCACAGGAGCAAATGCTACTGCTACATTTACTATAGAGATATTTTTAGCGCACTCATTCCCTGAATACATATCTTTAATAATGGCATATCCAACAACTCCAGCCACACCTGCACCAAATCCCTGAATAAAACGCATGATAATTAACATAATAATACTATTAGAAAAACAACACATTATGCTTGCTATCATAAATATTCCTATACCTAACAGGATAATAGGTTTACGTCCATAATAATCAGATAATGGACCATATAATAATCCAGAAACAGAGATTCCTACCAAATTTAAACTCACTGTTAACTGAACAATAGTATGGTCTACATTAAAAAATTCACTAATTTTTGGTAATGCAGGCAAATATATATCAGAAGACATATCACACATTACAATCACAGCAATAATAAGCACTAGAATACTTTTTTTTAAAATTTTCATAAAATAAAACAAAATCCTTAATTAATAAACACATAGTTAATATAATATTTCATACCAAATCATTGTAGATAATTAAATTATTCTAAATTTCTTTAACCTAATATTCCAAATCTACCATTTAATTATAGATTACCTAGAACACTATTAAATACAGAACAATAAATATTTAAAATAATCTTTAAATTATTTGATCAAGAAAAAAACATTATTATATCATTATCCTATAAAACCTAACATACAACATTAAAAATACTTAAAATTCTATAAGATTCTAATATATATTAAACACAACAACTAAGACATACAAAACTTATGATATTTTTTATCGTTCATTTTCTAAAATAGCCATCAATTCTTTCCATTCTCTTTGTCCAATACTAGTATCTTCACGCGCAACTTTTTCTCCAGCAATTAATTTTCTTACAACATCCAATGCACTTTTTGATAAATGCCGTGATTCCAAAGAATATTCAACAAAAGCTGCATAAGTTAACGGAACCCATTTTTTTACAATCTCTAATATAACTTTTGCATACACTCTAATCTCATACTGAGCATTCATTTCAGATCTCAATTTTAAAAAATGTAATAAATTATGCAAATCTATTTTCCAATACCACTCGGTATAATAATTCAAGGTAAGATTAACACGTGATATTTCTCTAGAAACACCTCTCTCCAAAAGTTTATTATAAGTTTCATACACCATATTAGAATCATGTATTAAAAGACTAGTAACACAATCAGCATCCTCATAAGATAATCTACTGCCTCTACCCTGAGCATTACTTTCAGATTGCTTTGCTATTTGATCATGTTCTGGAACATAAAATTCATGATCTAATACAGAATACCTTGCAGAATATTCATTGACATTTGCAGTACGATGACGCACCCATTGTCTTGCAACAAATATAGGTAATTTAATATGAAACTTAATTTCACACATCTCAAACGGAGTAGTATGTGAATGACGCATTAAATAATTAATCAATGCAGCATCCTGACTTACACTCTTAGTACCTCTACCATAAGATATTCTAGCAGATTGTACTACAGATTCATCAGACCCCATATAATCAACTAATCTAACAAATCCTTTATCTAAAACTTTATACTCTTTATAAAGAATTTCCTCTAACTCAGGGACAACCGTACGCCTTGTAAGCTTAGACTCCATCAATTCCATCATTACCCCCTTACATTAATTATCCCCCATACTTAATACTAGCAATTGCCTACATTAGATCAAGCTTTAAAAATTAACACCTACCATACATGACAAAAGCAGTATACTACAAAATTTAAATTTTTAACACCATAGCTAAAATTCTTCCCATCACATAAAGCTAGTAGTACAAAATCTTTATAAACTTCATAGAAAAACAATACAAATGTAATTCTTATACTATCTATATCGATAATAACACTCAAAAATATAATAATAACTAACTGTATTAAATAACATCACATATTGATTGTAATCATATTCTGAAACCTACTATTCAAATTTAAGTAAATACAACCTTTGCAAATTTACAGTACAAACAACAAGTAGGTTACAATCATATTTCATAATATGTACAACACAACAAAATAACCTACCACACTAAAAATTCATTGCATTAAATAACATCACATATTGATT
>CDGH01000051.1 GCA_000825765.1 Ehrlichia minasensis
TCAATAGAATGTGTCATTTGTAAGAAGAAGTAAATAACTATAAAGCATTTTATATAGAACTTGTGTAGTATCTAGCTAAAGTGATTATTCGATTTTTTTGATCCCATCAGTTGGTGTGTAAGTGCTGGTTGTTATTTCAGTGGTAGTTAGATTGTTAAGAGGTAGTAATTGAATGTCATATAAGTAAGTTGTGTAACGAATGGAACATATAATTTGTAGAAAGTAATGAATATGGCTTAAAATAATTTTGTGCAATTTAAAAAATCTTATTGGTGTTTACTGTAATGTTCTAGCTAAAGTAATTACTCTTACTTCTTTTGCTCCTGCTTCAATTAGCTTGTTTGTACAAGTTCTGGCTGTTATTCCAGTTGTAATGACATCATCAACAAGTAATATGGTTTTATTGGTAATAAGATGCTGATTTTTTACTATAAAGGCTTTTGTAATGTTCTTTTCTCTCATTTGACTAGATAAGCTGTGTTGTGGAGCTGTGTCTACGATTCTTTTCAGAACAGAAATTTCTAAAGATATATTACAGTATTTACTTAAGGCTTTGGCAAGTAAAGTTGCCTGATTATATTTTCTTTGTCTGAGCCTTTTTTTATGTATTGGGACTGGTATAATAGTAGTAACATTATTAAATAAATCTGGGTTCTTATTATACATCCACCTCCCGTAGGTTTTGACATGTAGTGTATTGTCAAAAAATTTCAAATTGAGAATCATGTTTTTACTGTACTGATTGTATAAAAACACGGATTCTAATTTTGTAAATTTTGGTGGTGCAACTATACACTTCCCACATATTGATAATCCATCTGGTAGCCTACACCCACATCCAATGCAATAATTATTATGTAAAAAATCTATACCATTTTTACATGTACTACACAAGTCCAAATAATGTGGAACTGTACACTCACAATTTGCACATGTTTTAGGAAAAATTATATTTAAAATCTTACCTAACACTAAGATATGTTAAAAAACTGTTTTATAAATTCTTCATATATATCAGTGAGCTTATATATATCATCTACAGGGGCATTTTCATTGATTTTATGTGCTGTTGCATTACTTAATCCTAATTCAATTACAGGACAGAAATCTTTTATGAATCTTGCGTCTGAAGTACCACCAGATGTACTTAATTCTGCATCTTGTCCAGTAACTTTTTTTACAGCTGAAGATAGCATGTCAGAGTATTTATCAGGATGGTTAATGAATGAGCTACCAGAAACTGCTGTAAATAGTTCATACTTTTCTGTTGTTTCAGCACAAATGTTATTAATTATATTAAACAGTGATTCAGAAGTATGCATATCATTGTATCTAATATTGAGATTTGCAGTAATCTTATCTGGGATAACATTATTTGCTGTGTTTCCTACGTCGACTGATGTAATTTCGCAATTTGAAGGTTGAAAATACTCATTTCCATTGTCAAGTATTGTATTGCTTATTTTATATAAGATACTAATCATGTTATCTACTGGATTTTCTGCAAAATGTGG
This sequence comes from Ehrlichia minasensis, assembly GCA_000825765.1. Taxonomy (GTDB): domain Bacteria; phylum Pseudomonadota; class Alphaproteobacteria; order Rickettsiales; family Anaplasmataceae; genus Ehrlichia; species Ehrlichia minasensis. Next base: position 1,515 of record CDGH01000051.1, read on the forward strand.
GTAAGCAACATGTCCTTGTATACCATTGCATACTATTTTAAAATTTATTGATCCCCTACGACCTATTTTTATGGTATCTCCTACAGAAGATTTACTAGTTGGTTCTCCTACTAAGCAGTAATCTATCTTCTTATTGTTGTCGGTTAACCATTTTAGTACTGCTGGTGTTCCATATTTAAAATAATTGCCTTCTTCATCTCCAGAAATCAGGAAACTAATGGATCCATTTATCTGATTAAAATCTATTCTTGATACTGCTGCTACAAAAGCACATATAGCAGATTTCATGTCAACAACACCGCGCCCATACAAGATATTGTCTTCTATCTTTCCGGAAAAAGGATCAAACTTCCATTTTTCTAAGTCTCCTGTTGGTACTACGTCTGTGTGTCCTGCAAAACATAAATTAGGTGACCCATTCCCTAATTGTGCGTATAGATTGCGTACTTGTACTTGATCATCTCCAAAAGTTAAAACATGGCATGTGAACCCATATTGTGATAAGGTATTTGATAAAAAATCTATAGCTCCATTGTCTGTTGGAGTAATACTAGGGAAAGAGATTAACTCTTGAGACAGTGTTATTGGGTCAATAGCCATACATAAACTCATACAATAAGATAACACTTAATTTTAGCTTATTGTAGTATAATGTCAATATAAAGTGAGTTGTATTTCATAGTGCTTTATGAATTTTATTTGGCATATTTACGTTAATTTTTTATAGAAAATTGTGTGTATAATGTGTTATAAAATGTAAATTGTATAAATATTTTTAAAGTACTGTTTGTTAATATGGGGTGT
>CDGH01000052.1 GCA_000825765.1 Ehrlichia minasensis
TTATAAAAGCATCAGAAATCACAAAAAATGTTTGGGAAGTAGGTAGAAAGGTTGATGTATGGATGAGCCATGCAGATAGTGTGTATAATGTTCCTCATGGTTTTGAGGTTATAGCATATAGTGTGTTAAAAAATGTAATTGCAATGGTATGCAATGAAGAAAGAAAAATTTACGGAATGCAATTTCATCCTGAAGTATATCACACCACAGATGGTATAGCATTGCTTAATAATTTTATAAGGATAGCAGGGTGTAAAAATAACTGGACGATGACCTCCTTTTTAGATGAGCAACAACATATTATAAGAAAGCAAGTAGGAGATAAAAAAGTAATAGCAGCTATTAGTGGTGGTGTTGATTCTAGTGTTGCCGCTGCTTTAACTTATCGAGCGATAGGTGATCAGCTGCACTGTATCTTTATTGATAATGGTCTGTTACGTTATAATGAAGCAGAAAAAATAAGTCAGTTATTAGTTAATCAGTTTCAAATGCCTATCACTATTGTTGATAAGTCATCACTATTTTTGGATAAACTTAGGCATATTACTGACCCGGAAAAAAAAAGAAAAATAATAGGAGAAACATTTATTGCAGTATTTGAAGAAGAGGCAAATAAAATAGGAGGAGTAGAATTTCTAATGCAAGGAACTATATACCCTGATGTTGTAGAGTCTGGTGGTACTATAGGAAAAGAAAGCGCAACTATCAAGTCTCATCATAATGTTGGTGGACTACCTGACGTTATGAAACTAAACCTTGTTGAGCCTCTAAGGTTGCTGTTTAAGGATGAAGTTAGATTATTGGGGAAGGAGCTTGGGATATCAGATGAAATATTGATGCGTCATCCATTTCCAGGTCCTGGACTAGCAATTAGGATAATAGGTGAAATTACTCAAGAAAAAATAAAAATGTTACAAGCTGCTGATGATATATATATCAATCTTATAAAGAAGTACAACTTGTATAATGTTATATGGCAAGCATTTGCAGTAATATTACCTGTGAAAACAGTAGGTGTTATGGGTGATAGTAGGACTTATGGTTATACTTGTGCTTTAAGAGCTGTTACTTCTAGTGATGGTATGACTGCAGACTGTTTCCCATTTGGTGTAGATATAGAGACTAAGTTAATCTTTTATGAATTTTTGCAGGAAGTAAGTAATGCAATAGTAAATAATGTTGAAGGGATTAATAGGGTAGTATATGACACTACATCTAAACCTCCAGCTACAATTGAATGGGAATAGATTTTGTAAAATCTTGCAATAGAATATAAAATTATTAAAAGCTAATTTTGGGTTTTTTTTATTAGTATAGTAAGTTGTGAACATCATTAAAGTGATACTCAAGGAATTGATTAGCATGTAAATCTGTCTATCTAACACTTTAATTGCAATTAAACATTGTGTAAGAAATTAGTGATGCAGTTATCAATAATGTTGAAGACTAATAGTATTATATATGTATGACTCTGCTAACCATTCAGTTGCAATTGAATAGAGCTAGATATTTATAATATTGAAAATAAAAGTTAGGTTGTTGATTATTAAGGTACTATTACTGATTTTTTATAAGTTTGAATTTGTAGTGGTGTTGTGAATATTGGTAAAATGTAAGATATACTTTAATTATTTTATATAGTTTTATGTATATATAGTAATCTGGTGTATATTATTCACTCTTTCTATTTACAGATTTTATCAGTAAGACTTGATCATTTTCCAGATGAGCAGTTGTAGATTTTCAGATCAAAGTGAAATTCAATCCTTATTTTAATGTTTGGCATGCTAAAAAACTCAAATATAATCATATTTGTTTAAGATTAATGTTAAGTTTTTTCTAAAAACTTTGAAATGTAGTATAACTTGTAAGTGTATATAAATATGGTATTGATTTTTTATTGTTGGTGATAGTATTGTATAAACTTTGTGTATTGTAAATCTTATTAAATATCTAGTGTATTAAGAAATGATTTATTTTTACGGAAAGTTAAAAATCAGTGTTGATAATATTATCAGTATAAATTTTGTGTGTAAATATCAGAAAAGCATTAGATTTTCAGTTAATATACATAAAGTTTACATAACTTCTGATAAGATTTGAAGTGTTTGAATTTTAATTTTTATCTGTTTGTGTTATATAAGCAAAGTATGCGTTTATTGTTATTAATTTAGGTAAAAATATGGTCGAAGAAGCAGTATTGGAATTAGATGGTCAAAAGGTGAAATTACCGGTTTTGTGTGATACTAATGGAAATAAGGTTGTAGATATTACTTCTTTGTATAAAAGTACAGGAATATTAACTTATGATCCAGGCTTTATGTCTACTGCTGCTTGTGAATCCAAGATTACATTTATTGATGGTAGTAAAGGTATATTGTGCTATAGAGGGTATAATATAGCTGATTTAGTTAATAGCAATAAGAGTTTTATAGAAATCGTATATTTATTGTTTTATGGGTCTTTCCCTAGTGTTGATGATTTCAAAGATTTTATGTTGCAGATTTCTCAGGAGTATATGCCTCCTAAGATGATTTGTGATGTTATAAAGTCATTTTCACAAGATTCACATCCTATGACTATATTGATGGCATGTTTTTCTGCATTGGCGTCTTATTATCATGACCAAGCGGTTGATGAAGATGGATTAAAACATGCTAAGTTAGCAGTCGCTAAGGTTGCAAGCATAATAGCAATGATTTATAGATATACTACGAAACAGGATTTTATCGAGCCTAATCATGAACTGTCTTATAGTGAAAATTTCATACATATGATGTTTGACATTTCTTCTTATAAATCTACTCAAATTGTTGCTAAAGCTTTGGATATTATTTTTACATTACATGCTGATCATGAGCAAAATGCTTCTACTGCGACTGTTAGGTTGGCTGGTTCTTCTGGTGCGGATTTGTTTGCTTGTTTAGTTGCAGGAATAGCAACTTTATGGGGTCCAGCTCATGGTGGTGCTAATGAAGCTGTGATTAATATGTTAATGGCAATTGAAAACCCAAGTAACGTAAAGCAGTTTATTCAAAAAGTAAAAGATGGTAATAGAAGTACAAGGCTGATGGGTTTTGGTCATAGGGTGTATAAAAATTATGATCCACGTGCTAAGATAATTTGTAAAATTTGCAAAGAAGTCTTAAATGATTTAAGTGTAAATGATCCATTATTAGAAATAGCTTTAGAATTGGAAAATATAGCTTTACAAGATAGTTATTTTATTGAACGTAGCTTGTATCCTAATGTAGATTTTTATTCTGGAATTATTTTAAAAGCTATTGGTATACCAATAAGAATGTTTACTACATTGTTTGCATTGGCTAGAACATCTGGTTGGTCTGCTCAGTGGTATGAAATGGTGTCAGATAAGAGTTACAAAATATGTCGTCCACGTCAGTTATATACTGGTCATATTGCAAAAATCTAGTTTTATATTTATTATATTAAAATTGTTCAATATCTGTTATCGGATTGATATTTATAGGTGCTGTAAAGTACTATGTTGTGTGCTATTGGCTTATTTATGCATGAGTGGTTTTGTAAGAAAGTATTGGTGATTGGAAATATATAAATATATGTTATATATAACGGTAATATTGATATTTAAAATGTAAGTATAATATTAAAAAATGAAATTATAGAATGTAATTATGATATAGTGTTAAACAGAATATTTTATCCTATGAATAGTTCTTCTATTAATATTCTTACTTAGATATTTTGTTGGTAATAATGACGATAATTATTGATACATTAAATGACATATTAAAAACACGTGAATTAGATATAGAAAATTGGTTTTCTGATAGATTTGCTAAATACCACCCAGTAATAAATGTTTCAGTTGATTTAAGAATATCTGATTATAAAGTTGCTCCTGTAGATACTAACATTTTTCCTGCAGGTTATAATAATTTTACTCAACAATCTCAAGTTTATACTTCTAGATTATTGAAAGAGTATATAGTTGATTATATGGACTGTAATAAAGTTTTAATTATAGGGGAGAACCATACTAAAAATCTAAAGTATATAGATAGTTTAATTGCTTTAAAAAATATAGTTAATAGTGCAGGTTTTATTACTGAAGTTGGGATATGTGGTATAAGTCAGAATATAGAACTTGTTTCTTCAGATGGGAGTTTAATAAACTGTCTGTGTCTTGCTAATGATAATGGAGTACTTCAAGCTGGATGTAAGTTTATTCCTGATCTTATTTTACTTAATAATGATATGACTAGTGGTATGCCAGAAGTTCTGCGAGGTTTAAAATATCAAAATATTGTTCCATCTTTGTTTTTAGGTTGGTTTAATAGGAGCAAATCTAATCATTTTTCTATTTATCAGAAATTGTGTGAAGAGTTTTGTAAGAGATTTAAAATTGATTCTTGGCTAATTTCAACTTTATTTTCTAGTTGTAGTAATATTTGTTTTATAGATGGGCAAGGTGTGCATAATATTGCTGATGAAGTTGAAGTGATTATTGATAAGATACATAATAAATTCCAGCTATATGGTATTAAGGAACGGCCATATGTATTTATAAAAGCTGATAACGGTACTTATGGTATGGGAATTGTAATAGCTTATTGTAGAGATGATGTATTGACGCTTAATAAGAAAAAACGTAATAAAATGAAAAGAATTAAGGATAGCAAAGTTGTCAGTAAAGTAATAATACAAGAAGGTGTTACTACTAGAGAAGTGTTCAATAACTGTGTTGCAGAGCCATTAATCTATTTTATAGGAAGTACGCCTTCATGTTACTTATATAGATATCATAATATGAAAGATAGATTTTCTAATTTAAATTCTGTAGGCTGTAATTTTATAGATGTGAGCTATCAGAAGAAAAATATGTTGTGTTGGTCTATAATTGCGAGAATAGCTGCATTAGCTGCAGCAATTGAAATGCATAGCGTAGCAAATATTAATATGGAGCAAAGTATTTATTAGGATTGTGGTAATGTTAGTATAGAGCATGTAAATTTATAGTAAAACTTACATAATAAAATATTTTATTAGTTTGTAGATGGTTAATCCTGATAGTTCAATATCAAGAATGTATGATATTACAGTATTTTCTCAATTTTATAGTGTTAAAGTCATTAAGATAGAAAGATTTATTCAAATTGATAAATTTGAAATATAGTAAGTATAATTGAAGCTTGTTGGATTGTAATATGTACTAATTTTTAGTTATAAAGTCTGGTATACGTTTGTAGTAGCGATGTAACCATTATTACAATTTCATACAAAACTTGGTGAAACAGTGTAGTATTATTTAAGGTGAGAAATTTTGGAGAATGTTATAGTTATGTTGCAATAATAAATTGTTGTCTTATTTAATTAATACATAAAGCTGTGTTAATGTATAACAATAATGTTATGTGAGAGCATGTTATTTTTTAAATGTTAGCTTAATTCTGTATTTATTGCAAGAAAGTAAATGTTTGTTAAAGGTAATCTCTAATTGTTGTGGTGTTTAATATAGGTAAGAATTTGCAAGAGATATGTAGTATGGTAAGCAAGTCTGTAAATAATAAAGATATATTAAATAGATAATGAGATTTTGTGGAGCTATTGTGTTAATTTAAATGAGTCTGCAAAAAAAATGGGTTGTGTAATAGGAAGATCATATGAAGGAGATCATGTGAATAGGATAGAACAAATGTAGCATTGAATGTTTAATACATTATTCTTCTTATCGAATAATCTTATTTTATCCTAATGATGTAATTGATATTGAATAATTTTATTTTTTAATATCAATTTTTCAAGTTTACTAATAACAAGCTACTATGTTTAATGTTAAATGCATTGTTCTGCTTACTGGGTTTAGTCAATATATGTTGAAAATATAGTTATATTGCTAGTTAGTGTTAGATGGCTTATGAATTTGGTTGATGATTACTGATAATAAGCTTTATGTTTAGTATAGTGTTTTATGTTAAATTGAGAGTTTAGTGCATTTTTAGTTGTTGATTTAATCAATAGAGTAATTTTAATAAGCACTTAGTTTCACGATTTATTGGCAATGAGTGCTGTGATGAATTAATAACGTAATTGTTGTATTAACCATTAGTTTTATTGTAATGTGGATTTAATATAGTGTTTGTTGATAACAACACTATATTTAATGATGATTAATGTGATATAAATATTTAGTGCATTGTTCTCATTACAGATTTAATCTTATTAATAGTGAAATATACTGTGTTAGTTAGTCATTGAATAGTTTTGTTTTGAATATTAATTTATGCAACGTTTACTAATGCAAACACTATATTTGATTAGTGTTAGATGTTTGCTACATTCTTTTGTCACTTAGTCAGTGTTTATTGATGATGTGTGCTGTATTACTTAATAATATAGTTTGTTCTGAGAATTGATTTAACTTAATATGAATATTGCAATATTAAGTATTAGTGTAAATTTGGTAGTATGATTATTTGCTAGTAATCATTGCTGTAATGTAGTATTTGAATATTACTTCTTGGTTTAGATCTGATTTTTTACACTGTATTTCTATTTCTACTAGTCTTTTTATGATGTTATTAACTTCAAAATGTGAAATTGTACATACATGTTTTTTTATTATAGGGATTGATTTAAAGAATATAGGTGGATGAATGGATTTTAGTGCTTGGTTTATTGGTTCACCATCTTTTACAATTCTTATTAAGTATTCTAGTCTTAGAAAATATTTTATTAGAATTCTTATTAGAGCGATTGGAGTGAACTTATTTTTTATTAATATATTATAAAATTTTATAAAATTCTCTAGGTTTTTTTCTGCAATGGATATGCATAAATCTTCTGATATTGGATCCATTTCTGTCAGTAAGCTTTCTTGAATATCTTGTGTTGTTAAGTTTTTGTTATTTCCTATATATAACATGAGTTTTTGAAGTTCTGGTTCTAATGCATTACAGTTTTGTGATAAGACAGCGCATAAGTACTGCAATGTTGCACTATTGTATTGTACTTTGTTTTGTGTAAGGAAGTCTGATATTATAAATGCAAGGTTGTCATTATCATCTTTGTAGCACCCTATAGATGCAGCATTTAGTGCATTATCATAGTATTGCCTTAAACTGGAGTCGATAGATAACTCTCCAGATGTTATAATAACATAGTTTCTGCCTATGTTGTTATTTAAAATGTTCTTGAGTTCCTGAGATATGGACTTTTCACCATTGGCTATTATAATCAACTTATTTTTACAGAACATTGGTATAGTGGTCAATTCTATAAATAATATGCTTGGATTTTTATTTATTATTGGGAAATCTATATTACTTGTAGAAAATTCAGTATTTGTCTTGATGTGTTTAATAATTTTTTCTTTATACATATTAATCTTTCCGTAATCATTTCCATAAATGAGTATGTTATTGACAGATTGCGGATTGTTAAAAAAAGAATGTAGTTTTGATGATGTAATTTTCACTGTTTTTATTTTAATAGGGAAAATATTAATTTTAAAAATATCTTAGTAGTATATATCTTGGCAATCTATTTTACAGATAAAAATAGCTTATTGTTGTGAATTGAAATGTAAGTTTATATTGATTTCAAATTTCATTGTACTCTCTAAGGTAAATCAGTTAAAGATATAGTGTTGTTATATCATGAGAATGTTTGTAGGTTAATAGATTATTAATTTACCAATCGTGTGATTTTGTAATATTATCTAGGTAATAGTATATTGGTGATATTGTTTTATTATATGTGGTGTGATTGCGATGTTGCTTAAATTTGAGTTGATGTTAGCACTACGTTATTTGCAATCTAACAGTAGTCAGTTTTTATGTTCTATGATTACTATACTGTCTTTGGTAGGTATTACTTTAGGAGTGGCTACTTTGATTATAGTGATGTCTGTAATGAATGGGTTTGGAGAAAAACTATTAGATTGTGTGGTAGGTTTAAATGGCCATATAGCTATCTATTGTGATAGTGGTTTTGATTATGATTACCATGGAATTACGAAATCTATTAGGGAAATTCCTGGAGTGAAAGATGCTGTTCCTATTACTGAAAATCAAGCTATGATTAAATCTAATAGCAGTGTATCTGGAGTGATAGTGAGAGGTATCGAAAAACAGGATATGGAACGCAATAATATCATAGTGAATAATATAGTGAGAGGTAACATTGCTGAATTTGATGATGGTATTGCTATAGGTATAAAATTAGCTGAAGTTTTACGCGTAGATTATGGAGATAAACTTACTATTATATCTTCAGAAAGTTTATCTACTGTTATAGGTAATATACCAAGAATGAAAACATATAAAGTTGTTGCGATATTTGATGTTGGAATGTATGAATTTGATAGTAGTTTAGTGTATATGCCTTTGCATGCTTCACAGTTGTTTTTCCATTATGATAATAGAGTTAAAAGTATAGAAGTATCAGTTTTTGATGTTGATAAATCATCTGAAATACTAAAGCTGATAGAAGGTAAAGTAAATATGAAAGGTGAAGACTGGAAAATGCAGCAGGGCAGTTATTTTCATGCGTTGAAAATTGAACGTAATGTAATGTTTTTTATATTGACTTTAATTATAATAGTTGCAACATTTAATATTATTTCAAGCTTGTCTATATTGGTACAAGATAAAAAAGGAGCAATTGCTGTAATGCGTACATTAGGTGTGACACGTTGTGGGATACTTAGAATATTTTGTATGTGTGGATTTTTTATAGGGTTGATAGGCACAGTATTGGGGTGCATCATAGGGATAATATTGTCTTTAAATATTAATGCTATTAAAAATATTTTAGAAAAGATTAGTAATAGTAATATTTTTGATCCTATAATTTACTTTTTTGATACTTTACCTTCTGTTTTGTTGGTGGAGGATGTGGTAAAGATATCTTTATTATCATTATTTTTATCGTTAATTGCAGCTATTCTTCCTGCTAGGAAAGCTGCTTGTCAAGATCCAGCAGATATTTTGCGGCATGAATAGTAAGGTGTTAATATGGTAGCAAGAGAAATATGGGGATGGTTTTTTATGGTTTTAATAACCACCTCTTGTTCTGTGTGTGCTGTTTTGTCTTACTTAGACATAAAGAAGGATTTAGTTGAATTTAATCAGCAATTTAATCAGCAGTATAAAAGAGTCATGGAAGATGATGTACGTTCTATTTTAGTACAAGTTAATCAGAGCTTACTTAATTCATATTTAAGTAAACAGAAAGAAAATTGTCCTGTGCAACGTATAGTGACATCAGAAAATAATGATGTTATAAGCTGTTCTAGTGAGGAATGGCTTGCAAAGCTTTTGTTGTCTGTCATTAATTTGAGAGAAGCATTTTTGGGTGATATATCAGTAAAAAGTATAATCTACTCAATAAAGCCCCTGTTGCTTAGACTTGATGATAGTTTGATTGATGATGCTATTGCTGAGATTGAAAGATTAGATAGTAAGAAATTAACTACATTTAATAGATTGAAATTTTCATTTAAAAGGATTGCTCGTGAATTACATTATTCACGTTCTAATATGGTGCAAAAAGTTTTTTTTAAATGGATTGTAGTAAAGAATCAGAATGATGTACTACTTCATAATTTAAGAGAAGTAGAAAACTACCTAGATGATAATCTTTGGAGTGATGCATTAACTTTTGCTCAAAAAGAACTGTCATCTGTTGTAGAGCTTGAACTATGGATACAACAGTTAGAAGATATAGTATCTATGGAAAAGAGTATATCTATAATATATGAGCAGTTGTCACAATATATAATTAAATTACCTGGTGTTTCATGATTACAAGTCTTTTAATATTTGTTATTGTTGCACTAACTATAGGATTATGGGTAATAGATTGCGATGGTATTATCACAATAGATTGGTTAGGCTATGATATTGAGGTGAACATCTTATTTGCATTGTTTGTTATTGCTATTTTCTTACTTGTTTTAATTTTATTACTCAGGTTAATTTTTTGTTTGATTCAGTCTTTATATAGATATAGAAGGGATTCGCAAGACAAAAAGATGACCTTGTTAGAACAAGGTTATATGTATTTAAATTGTGGAGATGTTGAAAGAGTAGAAAAAATTATAACAAAATTAGGAAGTTTTGATCATCCATCTTTTTACTTGTTGAAAGGAAGAGTTTATTTTGATAATAGGAAATATGCATTAGCTGAGGAATATTTTGGACGGTTTGCAAAAGCTGTTTCAATGATAGATGTATCGTTAGGTATACATTTATTGAATGTTATTAGTCAGGAAGAAGATCAGATTCAGCGGTTGAGTTTGTTAAGAAAAATGCTAGAAATTTTTTATAAACAATCTTGGTCAGCTATTTTCAAATTGGAAATATATCGTCTTTCTAGGGATTGGAATAATGCAATTGAGGAAATAAAGAAAATAATAAAATTGAAGGTGAATTTACCTTATAATGTTCAAGATATGCTTAACGTATTTTATTATGCCTTGGCAAAACAGTGTTACGATGTTCAAAGGTATGATGATGGGCTAAAAGTACTTGATAACATTAAAAATTGTCGAAAATATAGTACTCCTATTGTATTACTTAAAGCTCAGTTCTATTTAAGCACTGATAAAAAACGTAAAGCAGTTAATATTCTTGAATATGAATATCGTACTAATCCACATCCTGATGTTGCTAACTTATATTTAGATATCATGCAGCATAATAGTCATGCTATACATAAGTTATACAGTTTTAATAGTGAATATTATTTTAGTATATACCTTATAGTACGAGATGCTATAAACCTAGGTGAATATGATGCAGCAGTGAAATATTTAAATAATGGATTAAGAACTCAAACATGTATTTCATTGTGTTTTTTAATGTTAAAACTGAAAGTGTTATTACAAGATTATAATGAACTCTTATATTGGACAGATAAAATTGAAAAGGATGCTATATCAGAACAGCATTGGAACTGTACAAAGTGTCAGTGTGTTTCTACACGTTGGCATTATGAATGTGATAATTGTAAAGGATTTGATACTATAGTTTGGGGTTGAGTTATATGGGTGTTGGAGATATTGTATTTTTTATAATATCTTGGTGGATTATTTTGTTTTTAATATTACCCATAAAAGTTGAAGTGCCTGATGATCCAGTAATTGGTACTGCAAGTAGTGCTCCAGTTAAATCTTATTTACTTATTAAGTCAGTAATTGCAACTGTTGCTTCAGTTTTACTAACTGGTTTATATGTTTATTTAAAGATGAAAGGATACATAGATTTTGAGTATATATATGATCTCATTACTTTTGTCTGAAAGGAATTGTATTATTAGAGTTTATACTGGAAAGGCATATAAGTAGATAATAGTGGTTTTTTTAACGCTATAAATATGTGTTGCTATCGGTGTTTTTGCTCATAATATGGCAATACTATTCTTAAAATGTTGTTGATAAGAATGTTATGAAGTATGATGCTATAACACCAGGGCATATTTTTCCCCATTGTTGTTAAAAGAGGTGTGAAAGTTTGGGAAAACAGCTAATCTAGTATTGGATCAAGTAACTGCAGTATATAAGTTACAATGGGTACAATCTCAGGAATGCATTATGTTGTAAAGTTTGCTAGATTTTATTATTAAAGTTAATAATATAGTGAAACCTATTCAAGCTAATAGATTAGAAATGTAGTGAAGGTAATTGAAAGCTACAATTTGTTGTAATATATGTTGACTTTGTTAAATTCAGTAAATTACTAGTTTTTTTAGATATTAGAGTATTGATGTATTACTTGTGATAATGATGGTAATGTGACCATTATTTACGGTGTCCATGCAAACTTTAATAGGAGGATATTGTGTTATTTAGGTGAAAGATTTTGAAAATATTGCAAGCACAGTTGTTTATTGCAATAGTAATTGTTGTCTTGTTTATTAATATATAAAATAACTTGACTGCTATTATGATAATGTATAACATTTTGCTGTTTTATGTTTCCTTTAAAAGCTTATGACTCAGTATAGAGGTGGCTATATAGCATCTTGTTATGCTCAAGCATTATTTAGTGTATCAGATGCTAACTCTATTTGTAAGAGTGTAGAGTTTGTTATAAGTGTTCTTGAAAATGGCAATGATATTCCTATGTTTTTGTCTAGTCCTATAATATCAAAAGAGAGTAAAATAAGTCTTATTAAGGTAGTTGGTGATTATATTGACCCTATATTAGTCAAGTTTATGATAATTGTTATTGAGAATAATAGAGGAAATATACTACTACAAATTTTTAATGCTTTTCTTGATTTAGTAAGAAGACATAATAAAGAGATTAGTATATCTGTTACTTCGTGTGCTTTACTAACAAAACGGGAAGAGGAAGGTATATGTAATGCGTTGCTTGAAAAATATGGCAAGGTTGTTGATATCACGAATAACTTAGATCCTAGCATTTTGGGTGGCTTTATTATTAGAGTAAATTTTGACGTTATAGATGTATCGTTAAATAGTTATTTACAAAGTTTAAGAGAACTTAGTAAAATGGCTGTATGTAGTATAAGTGAATAGTAAGGTAAAATAATGAATGATACTATATCTCCAGGTGAAGTGTTAAGAGTTATTAAGGAGCGTATTGAAAATTTTGATAATCAAGTAAAAGCTGATAGCGTAGGTGAAGTTATATCTGTTAAAGATGGTATAGCTATAGTATATGGCTTAGAGAAAGCAAAGTTTGGAGAAGTAGTAGTTTTTACTAATGGGGTTACAGGTATAGTATTAGGGTTGGATTGTGATACTGCTAGTGTAGTTGTATTTGGTAATGAGAGAAGTGTTGGAGAAGGTAATACAGCAAAATGTACAGGAAAATTAATGGATATCCCTGTTGGGCTGGAACTTTTAGGGAGAGTAGTTGATGCGTTAGGTAGTCCTATTGATGGTGCTGGTAATATTGATAGTAAGATTAGGTTGCCAGTAGAAATTAAAGCGCCAGGTATTATTGCAAGGCAATCTGTTAGTGAACCTTTGCAGACTGGTATTAAAGTTATAGATATGTTAATACCAATAGGTCGTGGTCAACGTGAATTGATTATAGGTGATAGGAAAACAGGAAAAACTGCAATAGCAATTGATACTATTATTAATCAAAAGTTGCATAATGATACTGTTTCAGAAAAGGAAAAAGTTTACTGTATTTATGTTGCGATAGGGCAGAAGAATTCTGCTATTGCAAGGATAGTTGATAAGTTGCGTGTAACTGGAGCTTTAGAGTATACAATTGTTGTTGCTGCTGGAGCTTCTGATACTGTGTCGTTCCAATATTTAGCACCATATGCTGCTTGTGCAATGGGTGAGTTTTTTAGAGATAATGGCATGCACTGTTTGATTGTGTATGATGATTTATCAAAGCATGCTGTTGCTTATAGACAGATGTCTTTATTGTTGAGACGTCCTCCTGGTCGTGAGGCATATCCTGGTGATGTATTTTTCTTACATTCTAGGTTATTGGAAAGAGCAGCTAAGATGTCAGATGAGCAAGGTGCTGGATCGTTAACTGCTTTACCGATAATTGAGACGCAAGCTGGTGATGTGTCTGCTTATGTTCCAACTAATGTAATTTCAATTACTGATGGTCAGATTTTCCTTGAGTCTGAAATTTTTTATAAGGGGTTCCGTCCAGCTGTAAATGTTGGATTGTCTGTTTCAAGGGTAGGTTCTGCTGCACAGATTAAGTCTGTTAAAAAAGTTGCAGGTTCTGTAAAGTTAAGTTTGGCTCAATATAGAGAGTTAGAGGATTTTGCAAAATTTGGGTCTGATATTGATGTACATTCTAGAAAAGTGCTAGATAGAGGTAGAAGAATGATGGAATTGTTAAAGCAGAAACAGTATTCTCCGTTATCTGTAGCAGAACAAGTTGCTGTGATATTTTCTGGTACAAGTGGTTGTTTAGATGATATTAGTGTGAGCGATATAGGTAAATTTGAAGAAATGCTTTTAAAGGAGCTCAATGAAAATTATCCGGATGTGTTAAGTAGTATATCAAGTAATTTTACTGATGATGTAAAAGACTTGTTATTAGACATTATAAGTAAGGTTACTTCTAATTTTAAGTAATTCTCTGTTATGTAGGTATGGCTTATGAATAACTATATGAATGAAAGGTTCCCTATTACGAAAAGTGGATTTGAAAAGCTTGAGTTAGAGTTAGAGTCATTAAAACATGAGAGGCCTAAGATTATTAAGTCTATTTCTGAAGCACGTGAATTAGGGGATTTGTCTGAAAATGCAGAATATCATGCTGCTCGTGAAAGACAAGGATTAATAGAAAGTAAGATAATGGAGCTGGAGTCAAAGAGATCTAGAGCTGAAGTTATAGATGTGTCAAATCTATCAGGCGACACTGTTATGTTTGGTGCAACTGTGACTATGTCTATATATGATGAACAAACTGGTAATACTGATGAAGTGGCCTATAAGATTGTTGGTGAGTATGAAGTTGACATCTCTAAACAAATGATTTCGATAAAATCTCCTTTAGTTTTATCATTATTAGGAAAAAAGGAAGGTGATGTTGTAGAAGTTAGAACTCCGAGAGGTGATTATAAAATATATAAAATTATAAAGATTGAATTTATATAAAGAAGGTTAGAGAGTTAATGGGTATTATTGTATCAGAAAGTTCAAGTTTTATTTCTCCTATAGAGCATATCATTGAAGATGCTAAACAAGGTAAAGTATTCATTTTGATTGATGATGCACAAAGGGAAAATGAGGGTGATTTAGTAGTTTTAGCGGAGAAAGTAACAAGTGATGCAATTAATTTTATGATAACTCATGGCAGTGGTATTGTATGTTTATCTATTACAGAAGATTTAATGCATAAATTAGGATTGGAGTTCATACCAAAAAGACATGTGAATAATAATAGCGCGTCTTTTGCTACTTCTATAGATGTTCGTTATGGTATTACTACTGGTGTTTCTGCTCATGATAGAGCAAATACTATTCTTAAGGTTGTTGATAAAAATGTTACGAAGGATGATTTTGTAACCCCAGGACATATTTTCCCCATTGTTGCTAAACAAGGTGGAGTGCTTGAGAGACATGGTCATACAGAAGCAAGTGTTGAAATTGCAAAAATTGCAGGATTAGCTCCAGTAGCTGTAGTATGTGAGTTAATGAATCCTGATGGTACAATGTCAAGAATGCCTGATATTATAGAGTTTTCTCAACGTTATAACGTTAAGGTTACTAGTATAGAAAAACTTATTCAATATATAAAAACATATTAATATGAGGAGTAAAATTTTTCTGTGGACGTCATAATTGAAAATCGTAAAGTAAGATTTAATTATTTTATTATTCAGGAATTTGATGCTGGTATTGTGTTGATTGGTAGTGAGGTAAAGTCTTTACGTCAAAGAAAGGTGAGTATAGCTGAAGCATATGTTACTGAAAAAAATATGGAATTGTGGTTATGTAATCTACATATTTCAGAATATAATCAGGCAAGTACTAGGAATCATAATCCTACTAGACCTAGGAAGTTGTTATTAAGAAAAAAGCAAATATATAAAATATCTGGAAATATGAAAAATGATGGTTTTACTGTTGTGCCGTTATCTTTGTATTTCAATGAGAAAGGTCTAGCTAAGGCCAAGATTGTTATTGTAAAAGGGAAAAAGCTTCATGATAAAAGAGAGACTATAAAGACCAGGGATTGGAATAGAGAAAAGAGTCGTGTGTTGCGTGGTAATTAACATCATGTTTTAAACTTGTGTATTCCATAAATTTTGAGAATAGAAAAAGATAATCAACGCGGAACCCATATTTGCACTTAGAAGGTTGTGGTATGATAGAGTAGAAGATAGGGATTTTTTAGTATAATTGAAGTATTGGAAGTGTTGCATAAAATTGATATAGTAGTATTTTGTATCTTATGATATTTATTACTCAGAGTTTTAAGAAAGAACATCAGAAAAATTTAAGTATACTATTTGAGTTTAAATTGCTGAGTAAGCTAGATACTTTCAGACATGTGTATCAAACATTGAAGTAATATAGGAAAATATATCAAAGGCAAAGTTTTCCTCATTCTATTAACTGCATCATAATACTCATTTGTTATATGATTTAGTGTGAACTAATTGCTTATTCTAAATCTTCTTTAACTTGTAATGTAAGCATTATGTATTTTGTGTCATGTTACTAGTATTTGTAATATTATAAATAAGTACTAATGTTTATATAATTTTCTGGTTATCAAATTCCACTGAAACTAAAAGTTGTTCTCCGTTGCTATCGGGTATTGGTTGGTTGTTATAGGCTATACAATCAGCATTACAGACTGCTTTTAAGTCATTTTCTAATGAAACTGGAAAATGTTTGTTATTGATAATTAGTTTATTTATTTTATATTTTACAGATAATTGAGCATTAGCTTTTATCTTCCTTACTTGATTGAGAATTTCTATAAATTTTTCTCCTAATAATTCATCTGATTCATTGTACAAGCTTGCATCTGCGATAGGCCAAGTGTTATGTCTGTGGATTGAATTGTTACTGCTATAAAGTGTTCTATATATCTCTTCTGTAATGTACGGCATAAATGGAGCTAACATTTTGAGTAACTCTCTTAGTGTGAAGGATAGAGTATTAACTGCACTCAGGTGTTCTTGCTTACTTGTAAGTTCTCCATATGCTCTTTTTTTAGACAACTCAAGATAGTTATCACAAAAATCTTTCCAAAAGAAGGATTCTATATAGTCAAGTGCAATGCAGTATTCAAAGGAATTAAAGCTTTCTGTTGCTTTAATAATTACTTTGTATAATTTTGACAGTATCCACTTGTCCATTGTTTCTGTGATATATTGCAAATCTGGTTCTGAATACTGATCGATAAACATTGAAACAAATTTACTTGCATTCCAAAGTTTAGTTGTGAATCTTTTTCCTAGTTTTAGAGTTTCATTAGAAAATGTAGTGTCTGTTCCTAATTTAGAATTTGCAGCCCAGTAACGAACTACATCTGCACCATACTCATCTAGCAGTTTATTGGGTGTTAAAACATTGCCTTTTGATTTGCTCATTTTTGTTTTGTCTTCTGCTAGGCACCATCCACTAATCATTATATTTTTCCATGGTATGTCATTATTATGATAGTAGGCTTGCAAAATAGTATAAAACGCCCAGGATCTTATTATTTCATGGCTTTGAGCTCGTAAATCTGCAGGTACTGTAGATGTGTTGTGAAATTGAGTTGATAATGAACTAGTAGCCCAAGTATCCATGACATCGGTTTCTGCTTCTATTTCTGTATTTTGGTGTCCTTCTGGTAAATCATTAGTTGGGTCTACTGGTAATTTATTAATATCTGGTAAGATGATTTTTCCATCCTTAGAATACCAAACTGGAAATGGTACACCAAAATATCTTTGACGTGATATACACCAGTCCCAGTTTAACCCTTCTATCCAAATTTCTATTTGTTTGCGCATAGATTGTGGATACCAGTTGATTTTTTGTACTTGTTTTAATAGTTCATGTTTTATGTCTACTACTTTTATAAACCATTGGTAACTTAATAATATTTCAATCGGTGCTCCTGACCTTTCTGCACATTTGACATTGTGAGTAATTTCTTGTTTTTGTATCAGCAGGTTATTTTGTTCTAATATTTCAATAATTAGTGTTCTGGCCTTTGTTATTGATAATCCATGTAATTGATTGCATACATCTTGCCCTTGTGGTGTATTACTACTTAAGTGGACTATGGTGCCTGATTTACTTATAATAATTTTAGTATCTAAGCTGTGCTTATTCCACCAGTATACATCCATTTCGTCTCCAAATGTACAGCACATTACTAATCCAGTTCCTTTATCTATTTTTACTTGATCATCTGGTAGTATTTTTACTTTGTTACCAAATATTGGTACTATAG
The DNA here is from genome assembly GCA_000825765.1 of Ehrlichia minasensis. Taxonomy (GTDB): domain Bacteria; phylum Pseudomonadota; class Alphaproteobacteria; order Rickettsiales; family Anaplasmataceae; genus Ehrlichia; species Ehrlichia minasensis. The sequence continues at coordinate 17,901 of CDGH01000052.1, forward strand.
CGTTTTGCCCAAGCAAATCCTGATATCTAACATCTGAAGGATTAAAAAATACAGCAACGCAAGCTGGCATAAGTTCTGGTCGAGTTGTTGCAATGTTGATTGTTTTACCTGCTTCTGTAGAAAATGTTATTGTATTTATAAAAGATAATAGTTCATTTTCTTCTACTTCAGCACGTGCTATTGCTGTTTTATCAATGCAGTCCCAAAATATAGGTTGTAGTTTTCTATATAGTTTTCCTTTGTTATATAAGTTTATAAATGATGTCTGAGATATTTTTTGTATCTCTTTACTTATTGTGTGATACTCTAAATTCCAGTCGTAACTGATTCCAATAGATTGAAAAAGCTGTTTAAATTGTATCCTAAATTCATTTGATACTTGTGTACATATTGTCTTAAATTCTTTGCGCCCAATGGCTGTAGCGCGTATTTTTTTTGTTTTTTCTACTAATCGTTCTGTTGGTAAGCCATTGTCATCAAAACCTATAGGATAAAACACATCCTTTCCAAGCATGCGCTGATATCTTGCTATAAAATCTGTGTGACAATAACTAAAAACATGTCCTATATGTAATTGCCCAGATATTGTTGGAGGTGGTGTATCAATTATAAATTGATTAGTTCCTGAGTTTTTCCATTTGTATAATTTTGTTGTGTCCCAAAGGGTGTTATATTTTGTTTCTATGTCTTTAAATTGGTATTTATTGTTAAAAATAGGCTGCATTATAAAACATTTTACTTACTTTTCTTGCTCAAGTATAGAGAATTGCATCTGTTGAAACAATGATAATTTTGCTAATATAGTACTGTTGGTTTTATATTAGCTTTTATTGATGTATATCATATTGATATTATAGTGATAAACATTGCAAAGCTTGTGAATCTTTGGAGATTATATAGTATTAAAAAGGATTATTAGATGGTAATTGCTGTATCGATGTAAGGCTTTGATATAAATATTAATAACATTGTAGCTATTAGCCCGTTATTTTGAATTGTATATAATTGAAGAGTCTAACTTTGCACAGTTAGTAGTTTTAATTTGTAATAGATGTTGAAAGATATTGTGAATCTAAGAGTTATTTCAGTAATTTGTCTATGTAAAGGATTGATAATTAGTAATGAACGTACTGAATTGTAGATGTTGACCATTGCGTGAGTTTTGTATGGTACAAAATCTTATTGATAACAATTACTTATTGGTAATGTATTATTGTGTAATTAGTTGATTGTGTTGATAGGTATTGAAAAACTGTGAATTTCGAACATTATTTGTAAGTTGTTGTGTACGTGATAATCTTGTGTTTAGTAATAACTTTATGTGGTGTATTATTGCAAGTATGATGTTAATGTTTAGTGAGTTTTTTATGTTTGAAATAGTTTATAATACTTGCTGCCGGAAAATTGTACTTTAGTAATTTGTTTATATTGTTAATAGTTAAGTTACTAGAGCATAATAGTTCTGAACTGATGAAAATTTATTGGTCTGTAGTGATATTTCTTGAAGATATGTTATGGAGAAGATGATCTTTCAATAACTGTAATTTATTAGATGTGATGTTGTATCTATAAAGCTACGCTTTGCAAGTTTTTATTAAAGTCTTATAATAAATAATCCTTATTTTTTAAGTATTGTTAAAATGTATAATGATTAATTTAATAGAATTTCCGCTTTTAATGGCGTGTGTATTTTCAATTTTATATCCATTTATTTCTTATTTATCTTTTTGCTGGTCAAAGGTATTCACGATATTGATATTTATGCTGACAAGTTCTGCTATGGGTTTATTGTTGTATATACACATTGTTGATGATTTCTCGTTTTGTAATGTGTACTACAATTCACATACAACTAAACCTTTATTGTATAAAATATTTGGTATTTGGGGTAATCATGAAGGTTCTATTTTATTATGGGTGTGGATAATAAGTTTTTATAGTTTGTTATTAGAGATTTTTCTTGAGAGAGGAAATTTCAAAAAAATATCTATTTCAATACAACATATAATGAATTTTGGATTTTTATTATTTACCTTATTCATATCTAACCCTTTTGTAAAAATGACTACTATTGAATATGAAGGATTAGGTTTTAACCCTATACTTCAGGATACTGGATTAATGATACATCCTCCTATTTTGTATTTAGGGTACGTAGGATTTAGTGTAGTATTTTCTCTTGCTGTAGCTGGTATTATTGTTCAAAAGGATAGTGTAAAATGGGCAACTATTATAAATAAGTGGACTTTAGTAGCATGGTCATTTTTAACTTTAGGAATAGGATTAGGTAGTTGGTGGGCTTATAGAGAATTAGGTTGGGGAGGGTTTTGGTTTTGGGACCCTGTTGAAAATGCTTCACTTATGCCATGGCTATTTGGAACAGCTTTAATTCATTTACTGCCTTTAGTTAGAAAGTTTAATTTATTTTATAATGCTGCAACTTTGTTATCAATCTTTTCATTTATAATGAGCCTGATTGGTACATTCTTAGTGAGGTCTGGTGTTTTAATATCTGTTCACGCTTTTGCTAATGATCCAAAGTGTGGATTCTATATATTAATGTTGATTGGTATCATAATTAGTAGTGGGATTGTAAGTTTTATTTGTTTTGCAAAGAAAACTCAAGAGGAAAAACATAATTTTTTATTCTTGTCAGAAGTTACAATGTTGTTGTTTAACAATGTTCTACTGTTAACGGCTTTTACTATAGTATTTATCGGTACTGTATATCCTATTGTATTGGAAGTTATAACAGGAGATGTTATTTCCATAGGTGCTCCTTATTACAATTCTTTGTTCAATTATTTAATATTTTGTACTTTGTTATTGATGATCATTGTTATAGGATTGGACAAAAAGAGAAATAAAATTTTAGTAGAGAATTTTAAATTTTCAGGACTTATAACTTTATTGATTGTTCCTTTCATTATGGATAATAATTTTTTTGTTATTTTAATGATTCTGTTGTCAGTTCTATTGTTTTTATCAGTATTAGAAACATATTGTAGGAAAATCAAAATGTTTGCTGTCCCATTTTGTGAAACTGTGAGATTGATTAGATACTGCTCTGCACAATATTATTCCATGCTAATATCACATGTTGGTGTTGCTGTTTTTATATTTGGTGTAATTGGATCTACTGTATGGAGTGAAACTTATGAACTTTATATGAAAGAAGGTAGCACTGTTAAGGCGAAAGATCTTCAAATTGTTTTATCTAAGTTATCTTTTGTGGAAAATGAAAATTACAATGCTATACGTGGAAAGTTTTTAATAGTAAAGTCTGGTGCAATATTAGGTAAAATATTTCCTGAAAATAGGTTTTATATAGTTGAAGGAGTTAGAAATACTGAAAGTGCTATATATAGGCATTGGTTATCTGATGTTTATATTGTTATTGGCGATATAGATAAAGTTATGGGTATAGCAGTAAAGATATATTATAAGCCTTTTGTAAATTTAATATGGATAGGATTTTTGTTAATCACATTTGGTGGTGTTATAGGATTGTTTGCTAACACTACTACAAGAAAAGCTGTTATGTTTGAAGAATTGAAAACTGATAGTTCTACTTGATGTTTGAATAATGTTTTACAGTGAGTGATACAATCATAGTTATTTATAGGGTTTCATTATTTTGGTTGTAATTTAGAGTACATGTGGAATTATTACTATAGCTCAAGAACAATGCAATTTTTCTTTTAAAAGATATGAGCTTAGATTAAATGTATTTCTAAGTAAATACTGCATAAGTTTTAGTATGAAGCATAGTTGTTAATGCTTAGTGTTATGATTGTGATGAAAAAAGTATATAATATTTAGAAGATGGCAATAGATGTTTTTGCATTCATTTGATAGAGGAGTAAAGTTGTAAAAGATGACTACTATAGCTAAATCAATACAATTTTCTTAAATATTAGAAATTATACTTGGATTAAGTTAGTTACTTATTGTATGGGTTTAATTATAAGTAATGTGGTGCTTAATATTTGGTGTATTGTGGGAAAGGTGTATAAAGTGAGTGAAGAACAGTGAATTTTTTTTGATTTTGTATGACATGAAGTTGTAAGAAGTAATTTCTACAAGTTAGGTAATGTAATTCTTCTTTTAAGGAATATCGGAAATTGTTGTCAAAGTTTAATAGTACTCATAGTTTGTTAAGATTAAACTGAGAAGTCTTTAGTATGGTGGTGTTGTAGCAGGGAGTATAAGCTTTTTCTTATTTTGAATTTAGCAGTGATATAATGATCATTATTGTGGGATTAGGTAAAAAGATAAATAAAATTTCAGTAGAGAGTTTTGAGTTTTCAGGACTTATAACTTTATTGATTATGCTTTTGTATTTATGATCAGTTTTTGATTAGATTGAGAATAGTATAAAATGAGTGCATGTGTGTTGTTATAAATAGTAAAAAGTAATTGTTTGCAAGAGATCGTTAAGTAATTACTTTTGTTGATATTTAATGGTGTGATTAATAGAAAAAAAGAGAGGTTTTTGATGTGTTATGTAGGTAGTAGTAAATAAAGAGTTGTTATTGAATATAAAAAGTGTAGTTATGTTATAAATGTTTTGATAGTAATGTGGTGCAGTAAAAGCAATTTTTAGATAGATTGAGTATGGTATAATAAATAAGGTGTATAATTGTTATTGTAAATAATAAACTTAGCTATTATGGTAGTGGTGTAGTACAGTAAGAAAATAATTTTTGAATATGTTGAAAATAAGAAAATATGTATAGATTGTTATAATAGCATAAGCATTAGAATAACCATTGCATGATTGTTTTTTATATACAGAATTAAATAAAAATAATGAGGATGTGGTGAAATATGAGCAAATTTATAGTTTTGCCTAATAGAAGTATCGTGCTATTTTATGGACCAGATGCTAAGCAATTGCTAAATCGTACTACAACAAATAATGTTTTAAATCTCACTCAGAACAAAGCTGTCTATTCTCTACTTTTAAGTCCTAGTGGTAGATATATGTATGATTTTTTTGTTGTGCAGTATGAAAAATGTGTGTTGTTGGATTGTTGCAGTATAGATAAAGATGCAGTTATACAAAAATTTTTGTCATACAAATTGCAATCAAAAGTGGTTATTAGGGAAAAAAAACATTATAAAGTTGGAGTGTTTATTGGTGAAGAATATAGTAACAGTATATGTGGATACACTTATTGTGAAGGTAATACTGTATTTTTTCAGGACCCTAGGTTATCTACATTGGGATTACGTGTGATATTTGATGAATCTAATGAAGCATTGAGTAATGTGAGTAGTGATGCTAAGGGATATGAAGATTATGAAATATTAAGGATAAGTAATACTGTTCCAGATTGTAATAAGGATATGATAAAAGGTACTTCATTCCCTCTACAATTTAGGATGGACGAATTTAATGCGATTGATTTTAATAAAGGTTGTTACATAGGACAAGAAGTAGTTGCACGTATGTATCGTGCTGGAGTAAAGAAAAAAATATATACTGTAATTTCTGAAAATGAATCTTTTGATGATACAAAGGTTATATGGGATCAGAAAGAAGTAGGTGAGTTATTGTCTAATGTTGGTAATATGGGGTTATGTTTATTAGATGTTAATTCCTGTGATAACTTGTGTGATTTAAGAATTGGTAATGCGAAGATAAAAGTGCTACTTCATTGATATCATTCTTTAATATCTATAGGGAATTATTTTAGTTGTAGTATATTATTTGCGATGTTTCTATGGATTAATATAAGATATGACTAGTTGTTTTCACTTTAGTTTTTTATTGCTTAATCAGTAAGTGGTGTAATTATATTATGTATAAAAATGGAATGAAATTTAAACAATTGATCAGGTTTCTAGATTACTTATTATGTGTTTGTAGTGTTATATAAGTTAATGTGAAATACAAATCAATTATTTTTCACAGTATCTACTTTGCTATAGAGGACTTAGTGTTCTGTATAATTATGTATATGAAAAAAATAGCTTTTTATAATTAATATATTTCCTATTTTTAAATATTGTCCTTACTACAACTTTCCCGTAGCTAATGTATGTTTTTTGTGTAAGTGCTCTGACTGATTTTTAACATTATACATATGTAAAGTGCATCTTTTATTCTTTAGATCACTTTGGCCATCTTACAATATATAACTTACTAAACAAGTTATGGTAGTTTGTAAATAATTACACCTAACATTAAACATAAATTGTTATTTTACATAAAAAGTTAGTTATAAAAAAATAACTAATCACATTCCATAACAATTTATGAAAACAATACAAACGCATAACAAGTAATCACCTCTAGAGCAAGTGTTTGATGACCCTATTGTATTTAATACTGGAAAACCCGTATCACTGACTCTGCTCTAGAAACATATAGTACAATAAAAATAACTATTGTATTTCATATTGATTGATAGAAACACTACAATAAGTGATGGTACACTGGTAAATTCTTATATTTAATTCTAAAAAACTATTTTTTTACGCATATATAATTACACAGAACTACTGAGTTCTCTATAACAAATAGATACTGTGAAAAATAATTGATTTGTATTTCACATTAACTTACATAACACTGCAAAGACATAATTAAAAATCTTGATAATTTGCTTACACTTATGCTAAAGAGCTATTTTTCATAACAATTACACAAATTACTGACCTTAATAAAAAAAGTAAATAAAAAGTTGTAGAAATAGCTTTTAGCATTACTTATAGCAACGGTAAAATCTTATGAATGAAAGTTTAATTAAGGGCTCAAGTGCTTAACGTTATATAAGATTACAATCATTTAGGGATAAAAATAGCTTGCTATACATATGTAATTGGATATCAGTTTTTTTAGAGTTACTCGATTTTCCCTATAGGATAATCTCCAGTGAAACAAGCATCGCAGTATTGAGGGGAACTATTATTCCTAGTTGTGTTACTGATTGCTTTGTAAAGGCCATTTATACTTAGAAAATATATGCTATCACAGCCAAGCTTGTCTTTGATTTCTGTAGTTGATAGATTGTTTGCTATTAACTTTGACTCTTCTGGTGTGTCTATTCCGTAAAAGCAAGAATTTATAGTTGGTGGACTGGAAATTCTAAGATGTATTTCTTTAACTTTTGCTTTATGTAATAATGTTATGATGTTTTTTAATGTTGTACCTCTAACGAGACTATCATCTATTAGGACTATTATTTTGTCTTTCAAAATAGAAGCGTTAGCATTATGTTTGAGTTTTACTCCCATATTACGAATGTAGTCACTAGGTTGGATAAAAGTTCTTCCTACGTAATGATTTCTAATAATTCCAAATTCAAAAGGTATTTTTGTATATTCTGAGAATCCTAATGCAGCTGGTACTCCAGAATCTGGTACTGGTACTACCATATGTGTATCTTTTGGTACAGGATTTTCTATTGCAAGTTCTTTCCCTATGTTTTTACGTATTTCGTATACAGATTTGTTATTTATTATACTGTCTGGCCGTGCAAAATATACGTATTCAAAAATGCAAAAACTTGATTTTTGTTTTTTAAATGGGAAAAAGCTTGTTAAAGTATTCTTTTGATCAATTGTAATAAATTCTCCTGGTGATACCTCTCTTACAAATTGTGCTCCAACTATGTCTAAAGAACAAGTTTCTGAAGCTACAATATATGAGTTATCTAATATGCCTAATACTAGCGGTCTAATACCAGCTGGGTCACGGCAGCATATTATGGTACCATTGACGAGAATTACTATTGAGTATGCACCGTTAATAGTTTTTAGTGCATCTGTAATGTTATTTAACAGAGTAGCCTGTGTATTGATAGCGATTAGATGTGCAATTATTTCTGTATCTATGTCAGATGAAAATATGCATCCTTTTTTAGTTAATGAGTTTCTTATTTGTGTTGCGTTGGTTAAGTTACCATTATGTGCTATTGCCAATTTTCCGAATTTACAATCTAAAGTTATTGGTTGTGCACCGATTTTACTACCACTTGTAGAATAACGTACATGTCCAATTGCAGATTTCCCGAGTAGTAGATTTATTTTAGGTTGCTGATTAAACATGCTGTTAACTTGTTCATTGGAATAGTGACAATAGAGATTGTTATCTTCTGAAGTTACTATGCCAAATGATTCTTGTCCTCTATGTTGAAGTGCGTGTAATCCTAAGATACAGTTCACTGCAGCATGTTTGTTGTTTTGTATGGCAAATACGCCACATTCTTCATATATTTCTTTGAACTGCATAGTTATTAGAAATTAGAATTCTGTAAGTTGATATTTTAGCATAGAAAGACAGAAACTTTAATAACTTATATTTAAATTATTATTATTAAAGTCTGGTATAGTTGTATCAGTTGTGTCATTTTTATTGTTATGGCAGTATTTTCTAGTGTTGATACAGTGCAAAAAGCTCATTTATTATGTTCTGATTCAAGAATGGGAATAAAAAAACCATGATATTAGCAATTTTATAGATTTAGAACATCTTCCTATTTTAGGAGATCTCTGATTTCTGCTAAATGAAGTTTAGTGTGAATTGTATAGGTTGTGTAGTTTTTATTGTTATGGCAGTATTTTCTAGTGTTGATACAGTGCAAAAAGCTCATTTATTATGTTCTGACTCAAGAATAGGAATAAAAAAACCATGATATTAGCAATTTTATAGATTTAAAACATCTTCCTAGTTTAAAAGAGGTCTCTAGTTTTTGAGTATTGATATAGATAGTTATATAGATGCTGTAATGCTTATTATATGAAAGTACTTAGTAGAGTTTAATTAAATACGAAGGGTTCATTTATTATCATGCGAAATGTAAATGAGTAGTAATGTTATTTAGTAATATTGATTAATCTGGAATATCTTCATATTTTAAGGGATTTCTGATTTTGTCTGTGAATGTTGTGTGATTCTTTTCTAGAAGTAGTGTGATGTGTTCTACTATATTTGATATAGTGTTATTAACTGCATTAAGGTTATGAAAGTGTGATAAAACATAATGTGATAAGTCCATTTTGTCTCTAGGATGTCCTATACCAAATCTGACCCTCCAGTAATCTTTACCAAGGAAGTTGTCAATTGATTTAAGCCCATTATGCCCAGCGTTGCCGCCACTTTTTTTGACTCTTATGGTACAGAACTCTATTTCTACTTCATCGTGAAAAACTATCATGTTATCTAGTGGAATCTTATATAAACTGACTACGCTCATTATAGGAGCACCTGAGTTGTTCATAAATGTCCAAGGTTTAACAAGGATAACTTTGTAAGATTCAATGTTGCCGATTGATATCAACACATTATTTTTTTTCTTAAAATCTGGAAAATGAAATTTATCTGATATTGCATCAATAACCATAAACCCAGTATTGTGACGAGTTAGTGCATACTGAGTACCAGGGTTACCTAATCCAGCTAATAGATGTAACATATATCAGGATTTTAAAAAAATTAGTTCTCTGATGATGGAGCAGCTGTAGGTTCTTGGCTACTTTCACCTTCTTTTTCCACACTTGTACTAGATATTGTTACGATTGCTGGGTTGTGTTCTTTCATAACAACATTTATTTCTGGAGGTAACTTTAAATCACTTACGTGTATAGAATGTCCTGCAGTTAAATCAGATAAATCTATCTCTATATTTTGTAATATAGCGTTTGGTAAACATTTGATAGACAAAGTACGATGTAGTATGTTTAATACACCACCTCTTTTAACACCGATACATTTGTGTTCATTTGTAAATATTAATGGCACTTCTATCTTGATTTCTGTTCCATAATCAATAAATTGAAAATCTACGTGCTGTATTCTATCAGTTACTGGATGTTTTTGTACATCACGCATCAGCACGTATTCTTTCTTATCACCTATTTCAAGTTCAATCAGATGTGTTGACAGTGCAGCAGACCTGTATTTGCTTAGAAATTCCCTATCAGATAAAAACACACTGAGTGGATCACGATTCTTACCATACACTACTGCTGGTATTCCTCCATTGCGTCTTACAGCACGTGCAGGACCTGTACCTACATTTTCCCTTAAGCTTGCATTAATTTTAACTATACCTTGATCTGTCATTAAAAAATCCTTTCGAAAACTCTTTTGATTTAATCCCTCTGAACTTTATATTCTTACCATATTAAGATGAGATTGCAATATAAAAATTACAGTGCTGTGTTTATTAAATATCTAAATTATCTACTTTAAAAGTGCAGTTTTTTTTATTTCAACAGTAGCATAGTGAAGGATTTGTAAAGTTTGTGAGGTTAGTTTAATATAATGAAAAAATATATGATTTATGCAGTTGTAGTGTGGTAATTATTAAGCATATTTTTAATAAATGTACTATATCACTTATGAAAAGAAGTAGATGTAACTATATATAAAGCATTTATGTAGAACTGTATAGTATTTAGCTAAAGTGATTATTTGATTTTTTTGATCCCATCAGTTGGTGTGTAAGTGCTAGTTGTTATCTCAGTGGTAGTTAGATTGTTAAGAGGTAGTAATTGAATGTTATATAAGTAAGTTGTGTGATGAATCAATAGAATGTGTCATTTGTAAGAAGAAGTAAATAACTATAAAGCATTTTATATAGAACTTGTGTAGTATCTAGCT
>CDGH01000053.1 GCA_000825765.1 Ehrlichia minasensis
GCCAGATTCTCTACAATATCTGCAAAGTGACATCCACAATAATATCTTTTACCAGGATAACCTTCCGCATATTTATTTGTGAATATAGAACCTTGAGCTTCTAAAACTGCTTTACTAACAAAATTCTCTGATGCTATTAACTGTAACTGAGAATTTTGCCGATTTAATTCTCCGGAAATACAGTCAAAAACTTCTACATCTACATCTTGTAAATTGTTATCTAAGATATATCTAACCATAGAAATAACCCCGTAATAAACTAAAAAAAAACTTAACAGCGTTATTACAATTAGATATATTTATTACTCTATAATATTACTTTCTTCTTCTCTACCATTTTTTACACCACTACTATCCATATCATCACTAACGCTATCAAGCTTTAAACTCTCATCCACTGGTGTATCACTTCCTTCTTCTACTTTTTCTTTTTCTATTTTTCTTTTCCTTTCTGCATGCAACTTTTGTGCTTGCATAGCACCTAAATCATTCTTAACTACATAAAGTGTAATAGGAAGCACTAAGTCAGGGTGTAATTCCAAATTAACTACATATTCACCAATATACTTAATTACAGAGTAAAAAAATATATTACGATAATGTATATTATACCCCTTATCAGACAGTAACTTAGATATACATTTTGGAGTTACAGAACCAAAAAGCTTCCCATCATCAGCTGCCTGCCTAGTTATAATTAGGAACTCATCTTCTAAAGATAACTTTAAAGCTTTTGCCGCTTCTAACTTTTCTAAATTTTCCCTTTCAATTACCAAATATTGTTCTTCTAAACTCTTTAAATTTTCTTTAGTTGCCCTAACTACTTTTTTTTGCGCCAATAAATACCTCGCATACCCTGGTTTTACTTTAGTTACTACACCAGCCTTACCAAGATTTCTAATACTCTCTTTTAGAATAATTGATAACATCATTAACCTACAAACAAATATCAACAATAAGGCAACAAAGCTAAATAACGAGCCCTTTTTACAGCAGTAGACAATAACCTTTGCTTTCTAGATGAAACAGAAGTAATTCTACTAGGTAATATACGCCCATATTCTGAAGTAAATTTAGATAATAGAGCTTTATTTTTATAATCTATATCTTCATTTGGACATTGTTCTAATGGGCAAGCTTTAGACCTCTTAAAATATGGCCTTTTCAGGTAAGCCAAAGGGGAATAAGCAGTAGCACTAGAATTATTAGAATTTACTTTCTTATTTTTCTTTAACATAATAAATATCCAACTATACTTGATTTGCTTGTATCATCAAAGAATCACCTTTTGGCAACTTATCTTTCTTAAGACATAGAAAACGTAAGACATCTTCGTTTAACCTAACCTTACGCTTAAACTCATCCATGCTACTAGGAGTTGCTTTGATATATATCATACAATAATGCCCTTTGTTCATCTTATCTATGGTATAAGCAAAATCCAAAAGCCCCCAATACTCATACTTAAGAAGTTCAGCACCATTTTTTGTTAATAAGGACGACAAACCCTTAACCAAGCCTTCCAACTCATACTGAGTTAACCCTTGTTGTGCTATAAAAGTAAATTCATATAAAGGCACGCCTTCTCCTTAACAAAAACCAACTACGCCATTATATAAAATATTACATTATAATCAAGTTAATTATTTCGCTAATTGGATGTTTTTATTATTTGATTACCGTGTAATCTAAAGAATATTAAATTTTTCTGTCCCAATTATTCTTTGTGCTTCAATTTTTTCTTTTTAATGTTATTAGCAGTATGCTTCTTCTCAATGATATCTTGCACCACAGACTCTACTTCATGAATCTTCTCATGAGTAGTTTCAGGTATAATATCATCTACGTAAGTATTAAATACATAAAATACATTGTAATAATAAGAATTTACAAACCAAGAAGGCAAAACTTCCTCTTCTTCCTCACCTTCCTTAGGAACTGACAATGCATAACAAGAAGTTTCTATAATAAAAAACAAGAAATATGAAAACACTATCCCCTTAATAAACCCTATAAGCAATCCACCAAATCTATCAATTATAGTACATCTTACTGAAGACAGAAGATGCATAATCCATCCATTTATAATCATCATAGCAACAATTATCAAAATAAAGACAGTAATTGTAGACAAAATCTCTGATATAATATCAGAAACAACATACTGACTATACAAATTAGCAAAATAACCATGATATTTAATAGTCAATAATACTGATATACAAATACCACACAACCCAAATATTTCTTTGATAAACCCTCTAAAAACACCAATTACTACTGATAATGATATAATTCCAATAACTGCTACATCTAGCATAAATTCTATTACCGCTTTACTAAACCACTTTTTCTAGTCTGCAAAAAGATTATTACAATCAACAGTATGATAGCTATTAAATAAACATAAGTAACATGATAATATTTCTTTAATGACAATGCCAACTCCACAATGCAATAGCTTTCATCCATATCAGATGGCTCTATGTAACTCCAACTTGCTATATCTTTAATTTCCAAACGGTCATTAGATGCTCCATCCGGATTAACAGCAATCCCAATATTTTTATCTAACAAATCAAACAATGTGCCTTGAAATTCAACTCCCTGTATCTTATCTTTTAATGGAACTATTACTTCCTTCCTTATACCATCAGACTGTTTTCTACTTTCCACAGTAAATTTCATAGCACTATCTTTAAGAACTACAAATCTGTCATGTAACTTAGAAAATGGTATAATATCGTAAGGCGAAACAAACAATTTAGTAATATAATTAGGCATAATTAGTATTACACCCAACATCAAAAGCATAATAGACTCATATAACTTATTTTTTCTAATAAAATATCCCTGCATTGCAGCAGAAATACTTAATATACCAACCAATGAAACAAAAATTATAAAGATGTTATACCATATATTGGTAATATCATATAGAATAAGCTCAGTATTAAATATAAATAAAAATGGAACAATCATAGTTCTGACATTATATAAGAAAGACTGCACTCCAGTTTTAAATGCATTGGCTTTTGCAATAGCAGCAGCAGCATAAGATGCTATCCCCACAGGAGGAGTTACATCTGCCATAATGCCAAAATAAAATACAAACAAATGAATAGCTATTTGTGGAACATAAAAACCACTTTTATGTATAACAGAAGTTAAAATCGGAGCCATAAGAGTTGATACAATTATATAGCATCCTGTTGCAGGCATACCCATACCCAACACTACACATATCACTGCTGTTACTAATAAAGTAAAAAACAAACTACCATGAGCTATCGAATCAAGTAACCCACTAATTGATAAACCAAATCCAGTCAATGATACTGCACCTACTATTATACCTGCAGCACCAGTTGCCACCGCAATAGCAATCATATTTTTAGAAGCAACAACCATAGCCTCATATACTTGCTTCATACTTTCACAGAATACAGAACATAAATTCATTATCCGTTTATCAAATAAAGCATATATTGTATCTTTAGAAAGCAACATAAAAATCAAGAATAAATTTGTCCAAAAACAAGACAATGCGGAAGATAATTTTTCAACAATTAAACACCATACTAAAATGAAAATTGGAATAAAATAATGGATCCCATACTTAAAAGTCTCTGATAATCTTGGACATTTATTTTCCTCTTCATCATCATGCCCTACTGTTCTTTTTTTCTCACCTTTGAACTGATAAAATAATACACCAATATACACAGAAATTAAAATTAACGATATACAATATATACTTTTATCTAGAAATATAGCTTTAATCCCTGGTATATAAAGCCCATATATGCTAATCCCTTCTATTAATACATAAATTACAGATGAAAATATAACCAAACATGTCACAGATATAAAAAATCTTAAAATGCTAAAATAAATGGATCTAGCTTTAGTAATATCAATAACAGGACGCATATCTAGCTTACACGCTTCCAAATGCACAATATAAAGCAAAGTAACATATACCATGACCGCAGGTACAAAAGCATACTTTACAATAGTAGCATAAGGAATAGACAAGAATTCAGACATTAAAAATGCTGCTGCACCCATAACTGGAGGCATAATTTGCCCATTAACACCAGCTGATACTTCTATAGCAGCAGCTTTTTCAGCACTAAGTCCCATTTTTTTCATTAATGGGATTGTAAAAGACCCTATAGTTATAGTATTAGCAACTGATGAACCAGACATCATACCCATGAAACCAGAAGCAATAACAGCAGCCTTAGCTGGCCCACCAACAAATCTACCAAGTAAAGCGAATGAAAGTTTAATAAAGAAATTCCCAGCTCCTGCTTTATCTAAAAACGCGCCAAATAAAACATATAAAAATACAAAATTAGAAGATACAGCAAGTGCTACACCAAACACCCCTTCTGAAGATAACCATGCATGAGATGCAATAGCAGAAAAATTATGACCTTTATGAGCAATAATATCCGGCATGCTCTTTCCAAAATAAGCATATATTAGAAACATTAAAGCAATAATAGCTATGGGAGCGCCAATAGCCCTTCTTGCCCCTTCTAACAGAAATAAAAGCCCTAAGAATGCCATGATTAAATCAAGATTATTAGGCATTGCTATCCTAAAAGATAAATCTTCATAAAATACAACAATATATAATACCGACATACAAGATAGTATCGCAGAAACCCAATCTAAGGTCCTCAAGGTTTTATTAAAATTTTTAGATATAGGTAAAAACAAAAACAACAATGAAAATGAAAATGCCAAATGAATAGCTCGGGATTTTACATCAGGAAATATTGCCCATTCTAAACCATGATCAACCAACCAAAATGGCAATGGAGATGCTATGAATAACTGGAAACAAGCCCACAAAAACGCTATAAAACTTATTGTATAACTTGTAATTTTATTATCATCATTAATTGGCCTAGAGGAAGCTAATTCCCTGTCTATTAAGTGTTGTATATGCTCTGCTTCCTTTTTCATTATATAATTAATCCCTTTCATGACACTTTATTAGTTAATAACATTACATACTTTTCACGTCAATAAAATATGACCCTAAAGTAATATAGGTATTTTCCTAAAATATACTTAATAAAACAAAATAATACGAATATTTCAATCAATGCAAATTAAAAATTCTTATTAAGAGATACATATTTAATATTAAAAATTTTTATATTGTTGACATATACTAATTACATTTCAAAAGTATACAACACTATTCAAGCCACTACAGCTTATCATTATTAAACTTATATCTTTTATTTTCACATTCAAATATATGAAGAACAACTTTAATAAAATATTTACTAATAATATATTATTTTTTAACAGAATTCAAATTTTCCTATATATCCTACAACAAGAATAAAACACAAGCATACCAAAAAGCTTCAAGTAGCTAAGATATCTTTTATTTGCTAGAATTAACACTAATATAGCATAATTCATAATTTACAGATATGTCTACAAAAGTTCTCTACATCTGCCAAGTTTGCGGAAATCAAACACATAGGTGGACTGGCAAATGCAACGCATGTGGCAGTTGGGATAGCATTACTGGCGAAACAGCTACAGAACA
>CDGH01000054.1 GCA_000825765.1 Ehrlichia minasensis
GAAATACTAGGAGCAGAACCATGAGTTAAATGACCACCACAATCAAGTGATAATCCAACTACTGTATCACCTGGTTTTAATAACGCAGCAAATACACCCTGATTAGCTTGCGAACCAGAATGCGGCTGAACATTTGCAAATTTACATCCAAATAACTTACATAAACGTTCTATTGCCAGATTCTCTACAATATCTGCAAAGTGACATCCACAATAATATCTTTTACCAGGATAACCTTCCGCATATTTATT
>CDGH01000055.1 GCA_000825765.1 Ehrlichia minasensis
AAAAAAGTCCAGTCGTAAGGAAAAAGCCCAAAGTTTGCACAGTGTAAGTTCTGAACCTTGTGGTGAAAGTGCTGTAAAGGCTGTGGATATTTACAGAGAAGAAAAACATAGAGCTGAAATAGAAGATGCGCCAGAATTTTTTGTTAGACATTTAAAGACCGATACTGAAAAAGAGTGGGAGTCAAAAAGTTTGGAAGGTACTACTGCTGTTAAATGTATCAGAAAAGAAAGACATCATGGTGTCGTTGGTATAGAAGATAGAGAATCAAAGTTAGATAGCAAATATTTACAACAGGGTGCAAAACCAAAAATTTATCAACCTTACTCTATTAAGCAAAGAAAAGATACTGATGCAATGCCATCTTGTGTATATGAAGAAATAGGAAGTGGTGAGGGATTACATGAGGTTAATGAAGGTAAGAGACATGGAACTCAAGTACTTACTTCGGTTAAAGTTAGTACACACATGGTCACTGGAAGTTTTATTAGGAAACCTACCCGTCACCTTTCTTCAAAGCAATATTTTCAACAAATGATAGAATTTAGGAAAACTGTAGAACAGTTTTCAGATATGCATTTAGTATATTCTGCTAATTTGATGTTTAATATATTTAGTACAGCAGGTGATGTACTTGTATTAAAACCTGAAATTCAAAGTAGTTTATTAAAAATAACTAATAATATAAATCTATGTACTTTTGTTATTAAACTTGGCATAATTGAGCACGTGGCCGTTAGGTTGTGTAATCCTGTTATTCTTAAGTATTTTAAGTATTGTGCCAGTCATTATTATGATCAGAGCAACATGGATGCATTCTTGATAAATCTAATAAATCTAGGGTTTACTGACTTAAAGACTCTTTCTGTACGAGTGCGTGATTTCCTTTATTGTTATTGTCAGGTGTTAAAAGACAAGACTGTTTTTAAGGTACACTCTAGTCGTTTTTACTATGACATGTTAGATATGTACCTTGATATTGTAAATACATCAGCTCGTGGTACTCAGTTAAATGAGTTAATTGATTTTATAAAAGTATCTTGTGTTGTACAGTTTGGGCATATGTATCATATTATTGTGCAGTCAAAAAATATCACTACAGGATCCTGTACTGATAAAGCAATACAAGCCCTTATTTCTCAAGAAAAAAGTGTAAAACATATGCTGTTTTATGCTGTAAAGTTTGAGAGGATATGTGATAATGCAAGGATGGCGTTTAGTCATTTATATGGTCCAGATGAAAAGAGAAATCCTGTATGTACAACATCTGGATTTACATTCCCGCGCAATATTATTAGAGCCTGTAAGGAAATTATTGGTGATATTGACTATAATGTTAAAAATGGTACTATGCACTTTGGTGTGTTTATGAGTAACATAGCAAATTATAGTACGAGCTTGTTCTTGAATCCGAAACTAGAACTTCTTATACGAAAAGATATAAAAACTTATGAAAGGGTTGTAGCAGAGCAATACTTAACTATGGGATCTGCTGTTGAATCTTCTCGTAGCCTGTAAATGAGTAATAAGCCTAGTGCTATAAGCATTATAAACATCAGGAATTTACAATGCTTATAGAATGTTGCATTAGTAAGATGTTTTAATAATAGAATAATGTTGACAAAAAGTATCTTTATACATTTGGTGTTTTAAAACAAAGGATTATTTCTTTATTATTCAGATGCAGTTATAATTTTTTGCATGTGTGGCATCATAATTTCTATTAGTTTCTTAACCAAATCTGCTTGTTGACTTTGTGATAGTGAAGATTGATCTGAACTAACTGCAGAATTTATTAATGGAGTTAATATTTTATTTAATTCTGGAATTGCTTGTTTGACTTCCTTTTTGATGCATTCTTTCATTTTTTGGTCTATTGTTGTGTTGTATCCTTTTTCAACATAGCTCATAGCACTCTCTAAACTTTCGTCTAGTGACAATTCTTCTTTCATGTTCTTGTACCTAAATTTATCGTGATAATTAAATATTATAGTATATTTATTAATAAAATTATAACTCTTGTTGAGGATTGACTTTTTTGATATAGTTGTGACGTTGAGTGAGTTCTAGAGTTCTACATTATTTTCTTTCAGACCTTATTGTATAAGTTGTCTTTTTATGTTGTGTTATGTAATGAACTATAAATTTATTATAGTTAATAAAGTAGATAAATAATGTTGGTTTATAAGGTTTATAAAATCAACGCTAAAAGTGTGGTAATTATTGTGATAGATAAGCTTGTTAAATTTATGTGTCTATATTGATGAACCATTGTGTATGTGGCAATTAATTAGGTAGTAGTGCTTATTGGTTTTGTTTTCTGAATTATGAGGTAGCATGAATGTCAAAAGTAGCAATTATTGATTTTGGATCACAATTTACGCAATTACTTGCTAGGAGGATAAGAGAACTAAATGTCTATTCTGAAATTTTTACACCTGATGTGGAATTTGATCTTATAAGAGATAGTGAAGCGTTTATTTTATCTGGAGGTCCTAAATCAGTTGCTGATTTACAGGAAATACCTAAAGTTGTTCATAATATTATTGAGCTAAATAAAAAATCTTCAGTTCCAGTGTTAGGTATATGCTATGGATTACAGCTTTTGAGTAATTATTTTAATTCAGCTATTGTATCTGGTTGTAGTAAAGAGTTTGGTAAAGCTACTTTGAATATTATAAAAGCATCAGAAATCACAAAAAATGTTTGGGAAGTAGGTAGAAAGGTTGATGTATGGATGAGCCATGCAGAT
>CDGH01000056.1 GCA_000825765.1 Ehrlichia minasensis
CACAAGGTGAAGATATACAATCTAGTGGAAATGTTCAAGGAAATGCAGAGCAGCAAGAAAGTGAGAAAAAGGATGACAAATCACCTGAAAAAAGCGCACAAGAAGGTGCTAGTGAAAGTGGTGTAAAAGTTTCATCTGGTGAAAGTAAGGGGGGGGGGGGAGCAAAGGCAAGTAAAGATGTTGGTGCTTCTGGTACTACAGGTGATGGTGTAGCATCTGGTGGTGTAGAAGAGAAATATTTGCAACAAGGTGCAAAGCCGAAAAAACGTAGTAGTAAACCTAGTAAGAAACATAAAACACCTAAGAAATCTGATGTAGAAGTAGTTAAGGAAGTTGGCACAAAGCAAGCAGATGGTAAGGATTTACAATCTGGTGATGATAAGTCTCAAAGCAAAGACCCTGGAGTAGAAGATAAATTTTTACTTGAAGGAGCAAAGCCAAAAGGACGTGCTACTAAAGGTAAAGGACCTAAACCACCTGAGAAACCTGCAGTTCAATTTTTTGATTGGGATAGTAAGAGTTACAAGGAGAAAGATCCTTTTCTTGAGCAAGAGGCTGCGAAAGGTAAGGATCAAGATAAAGGGCCTTTGGAGTCTGGCATTGTACAACAAGGTTTAGAGGATGCAGAAGAACAACTTGTTAAATTGGCTAAAGAAATTAGCCTAAGTGACTTAGGTGCAGCAGGTCCATTAGAAAGTAGTGTTGAACAAGTAGATGATAAAACAGGTGGACCCGGTACTGTTAAACCAAGTACTCAGCTGACTGGTGTAGGTACGGTGCTTGTAAGAGTGGATCCTGAAAAACAAGGTAAGAAAAATATTGTTTATAGCAAGGACAGTTTAATACCTTTGCATATAGATAAATATTCAACATTATCTAATCAAGAATATCGTGTTGCAGCTAATAAATTTAAAAACAAATTATTTGTTTTTCAAAATGCGCATATTAACTATTGTTGTAATATTCTAACGAGTATATTTTATGTAAAGGATCTTAGGGTTCATGTTAATGCACAGCTAGAAGGTTTATTAGGCAAAGTAACAGATCCTCAACTCTGTATTTTTATAGTTAAAGTTGGTTTGCTAATAAATTTTGCAGCAGTCTTTCCTGATAATAATTTTTGTGCTGCTATAACTTATAATGCACGACTGTGTTGGGATAAAGCTATAGTCAATACACTCTTAAGAAAATTCCTTGCATATATTAGCAATGGAAAATTCGACATACCTGTACTTCATTTTTATTTTTCTAGAATATTGCCTTCGCCTTCAGAGAATAGAGCAATGCATAGTCCAGTTTTTTATAGAAGGGTGTTATGTATATTGTGTGAGCTCGTAAAGTTGAGGTTATGTGATCCAGATTGTGCAAATCGGCATGGTGTGTTAGAGTTTGGGATAGTACATTGTGCAATGTTATTGGGTACTATGTATAAACATTATGGAACACTTGCTCGGTCTTCTGGAAGGATTGGCAGCGGTGTTAATTTTAGTATATTGGTTACTCATATGGGACCAGCAAGCCCTCATAGAGGAGTTTTTGGGAAATTATGTGTAGCTATATTACGTAAACTAACGTGTATGTATAGTTTACACTATAATGAATCAATACTGATTGAAGGTCTGCATGTACCAGCTGGGATTGTTTTAAGTGCCTCTGAGAATTTTTGTGATAGAGTTAGGCAATGTGTTAATAGTGGTGGTATAGATTTTGGTATAATTATCAATGATATGGCTATGCAAGTTTGTCTATTGCTTGATAAAATACATTTAGCTGCTATAGAAGAGGAGATAGTATCATATGGTATGCTTTATCACAAGCTAATGAATGATCATGGTGGTGACAAACATCAAGGCCCTAGTAGATGAAAATTGTTCAGTTTTACTACTTTAGAATTTTTGTATAGTAAAAAAATATGTTGCAGTATAATTAAATGCTATGTCTATGCGACTAGCGTAAGTTGTGTGAGAATAATCAAAATGTGTTTTATGAAAAGTACTGTAGTAATACTACACTGTTATTTCAGAACATTGCTGTTGATTATAAGTACTTATGTATTTAATACTTAATACTTTTTAGGAATAATCAGCTTATTAATGTATTTTTGTTATTAAAAAGCTGAAAATACATTTATTATAGTTTTTATCAGATGATTTTTTTATAACATAAAAAAATGTTAAAATATTATAATTTGGAAGAAAAATTTAAATTCTTTTTATCTTGTGTAAGTGTGTGTTTTTATAGTTTCTAGTAATGTTAGTGTTTTTAGCAGTTATATCTGTTATTGGTGGTGCTGCAGCTGCAGTGTTACTTAGATTGATCGCTAATGCTGATCAAAACGAAAAAAATGAGAATGAGGAACAGAAGGATACTGATGAAGAAAAATGTGTGCAAGAATCTGGTAAAGGTGACCATAGTAAAGGTAAAACGCATGATGGGAATACCACTCCTGAAAATGTAAGTAGCGGTAAAAGAAAGAAGAGATCAAGGACTAGTAAGAAAAGTGCGCAGGAAATAGGCAAAACTGGTCAAGACAAGCAAAACAGTGCAGATACTTCATCTGGTGAGAATGCTAATGGAGAAAAGGATGAGGGAAAGTTAAGTGGTAAAGCACAAGTAGTAATTCCTAAGAAGAATGTACAAGAACAGAGTGAAAATAGTCAGGATAGAAAAGCACAAAATGGAAGTGCAACATCTGGTGAAAATGTAAGGAGTAGTGGAAAAAGGAAAAAGTTAGGACGTAGTGGACAAAGTGTACAGGAGATTGGTAAAGCTGATCAAGCTAAACAAGACGGTACAAATGTTGTATCTAGTAAAAATGTGAAAAAGAATAAGAGTGGATTAAAGGAAAGAGATGTTCAGAGTAAAGATGAGAGACATAGTACTGAAACTACATCTAGTGAAGGTGTAAAATCTGAAGAAGAAAGTAAAAAAGGATTAGAGCAGAAAGCGCAAGCAGCAGATGATAAATTTTATAGAGATGTTCAGTGTGAAGATAAGAAACATGACGCTGAGTCTGATGGAGACTTGACACATCAGGCTGGTAGTAGTGATATACCTATCCAAAGTGCAAGTGAGCATACTGATACACTTGCTCAAAGGAAAAAATCTGATCAAAATATAGGTAAGGATGTTGTAGGGAGTGGTGATACTCCACAAGCGTCTAGTTCGCTGGATCAATATTTAGCTCTAGGTGCAAGACCAAAAGAGCGTTCTACTAAATCTACTAAAGGAAAAATACCTAAGCCAACTAGTAAACCTGCAGTTGAATTTTATGATTGGTCTAGTAGACATTATGGGGAAGAAGATCCTTTGCTTGTTCAATCTGCGAAAGAATCTGTTTCTGTGGTTAAATCTACAGCTGGTGGAGAGGATGTTTCTACATTATTAGGTGCTGCTAAAGTTCAACAAAAACCTAGTAAAAGTACTACTAGTACGGGTTTAAGTTTAGTTGTGGAAAGTCAAGATACTCACGCTGAACAACCTACGAATTTGGAAGAAATTTCTTTGGGTACACAGCAAGTAACTATTCTTGGATCTATAGGTCAAAGAATATCAGATCCTATAGGAAACACTGTGGCAGCATCTAGTGTTGTGCAAAAAGTATGTGATAAAGATATACAAAAAGGTGAGAGTAAGGAAACTGTTGGTGATAGTCGATCACAAGGTTTTAATCAGCATTTAAAATCTTTGAAAGTATCTAAAGTTAGTGTAAGAGATAGCAAAAATAAACAATCAGTTATTGATTTTAATCAAAATGTATTACCATCTGCTCTTGATATTTTAAAATATGCTGGTAAAAAGCCTCTAAGAAGGCAGGCAGCACTTAACTTTAAGTTTTGTGCTTTAAAAATGATGCACTTGAAATATTGCTGTGATATGTCTAAAAAAATATTTTTAATGCAAAAGGGTAAGATATATACTTGTAACAGAGTTCTATCTTTTTTGAGACTTAACATTCCAAATTATAGAATGTGTATTTTTGTACTTAAGCTTTTTTATGTGTTGAATTGTACTGAAATTATAAGTCAACCTACCTTTTGTAAAAGTTTAGTTTATAATGCATATTTTTTTCGTAGACCATCAATACTATGTAGTTGTATTAGCGACCTGCTTGTTACTATGCAACATGGCTACCCAAGTATGGATGCAATACGTGGGGTATTATATCGTTGTCATGTTAGAGTGCTTTCCCAAAATAATACAAGTACATTACATGGAGGGGCATTTTTTTCTGAGTTATTACAAGTGTTGGTTTGTCTTGCATCTATTAGATTAAGTGTACCAGATTGTCTAGCTGAAGAATTAGACTTTACAATAGTAGGTTGTTCTATGCTGCTTGGTAGCTTGTATAGTAATTATAAACACATTGCAGGTCTTGAAATAAATCTTACTAAGGAATCTGGTATTGGAGCATTACTCGATTGCATGGGATCAACTGGTCCTTGTAGAGGAAAATTAGGTACCATATGTTACTATATGTTGTGTAATATGCTGTATATGTATAATGCAAGTTATAATACTGATGTATTAATGTGTGGTGTTTGTTTACCAGCAAGGTTGGTAAAACAATGTTCTCAATATTTTTACAGTAAGGTCGAAAATAGTGTAGGAAATGGTACTATGGGTTTTCATGTTATAATAGAAGATCTGTCTATGCTTATTTGTAGCATGCTTGATAGATTTAATTTAGCTGCTTTTGAGCGGGAAATACAGGCATATGCTGACTTATATGATATGGTAATACATAACTCTAATGTGATGGAAAATCAAGGACTTGAAAGATGAAAGTTTGTAATTTCGAAGTTTTGTTTAATAAAAAAATATCATATCTGGTTGAAATATGTATGTAATAGATATCATGTAAGGACAATTACAATTGAGCGGGAAATACAGGAATGTTCTGACTTATATGATATGGTAGCATAACTCTAATGTTGCGGAAAATCAAAGACTTGGAGGATGAAAGTTTGTACTTTTTAAGAAGGGAATTGTCTGTTGGTCCTGATGAGCAGCATTATTTTGCTTGTAATACAAGGGTAGGTATGCATGGTTATGATAGCCCGGTAGAAATAATGCAACCTAGTAGTAATTTGCCAGGTAGTCAATTAAGTGAAAATACTTATGTACAAAATTATTCTGCTGTTGGTGCAAGACCAAAAATGAGTTATGGCGGTTAACAAAAAAGGAATGTGCAACGTGCTACTAATTTACCAAATATAGGTAATAACTCTAATAGTGTAATTAATGATTGCTTTACACAGCATTGTTCAACATTAAATAGTAAGTAGTATATCTGCAGCTGAGCTTGTTACTTGTCATGCAAGGCAATTCGGTGATTTCATAAAAAGCGCTTACGTAAGGTTACTGCAGAAAAAATATAGTCAACTAACCAACGATTTAAAGGGTGTTTGTATAAATTTATAAATATGCAGTTTATATATTGCTGTGAAATGCTACAGAAGCTTTTTTGTATGCAAGATAATAGGTTATGTGTTACATACTGAGGTTTTGTTGATAAATTTGCAACATTAAAATTTGTGTGTCCTGGTACTTAAACTTTGTTTCACATTATGTTGTACAGTGCCATTAGACCGACAAAATTTTTGTAATACTGTAATCTATAATGCTCGTGTTCATGAGAAATACTTATTGGATATGTTGATTATGAAAGTTTATGAAGGTATGCAGTATGAAGGATTCAAATTTCGTCATTTCAAACAAATATTGTATTGTCAGTATCTCAACAGGTTGAGTTTTAGTGATGTAATGTTTCGTGATGGAGATTTTTTCGTGGTATATATGTATTATTGTGTGAGCTTAGCTACCTGAGGGTAAATAGTATATTGTCGTCACATGATATATTGGATTTTGCAATAGTAAGTTGTGCGATTATATGTGGTAGTATGTAAAATAAGAAACCAAGAGTTGAGGAACGTGATATTATGTGTTTAGTTGAACATATGAAATCAACAGGGCATCAAAGAGGGGTATTTGGTCAATGTGTTACGATCTGTTATATCAAAGTGCGGTATATGTATAATATGGATAATAATAAATTAGTTAAACTTCATAATATGTTATTTCCAAGTGCACTGTAGCACAATGTTCTCTAGGTTTTTGCGAGAGAGCTGAAGAGCATATAGCTGAGGGTACTATGTCTTTTAACATGATTATGACAGGTATTGCTAGTTGTATTTGTAGAATGATGGGTGGATATCACTTAGGTCCTTTTAAGTATGAAGTAGCTTCATATGCTAACCTGTATGATGATATAGTACGTAATCTTGATAAAGGTTCTAGTAATCAAAGATAGAAGTTTTGTCATGCTGAGAATTTTGTTCAGTTATGAAAACATATGTGAGTGAAAATCTGAAGTACAGTATTTTCTTTGGTAAAGGTAATATAATAGATAGAAGATACACTTAACTTTTTTTGTATAGATAAATTCTGCAAATGAGTTTAAATATGAAGTAAATTAATGACTAAGCTGTGTGATGAATACAATAAGTGATCTTGATAAAGGTTCTAGTAATCAAAGATAGAAGTTTTGTCATGCTGAAAATTTTGTTCAGTTATGAAAATGTATGTGAGTGAAAATCTGAAGTATATGATGCCTTATAGCAAGACTATCTTGGGTAGAATTTGTGTAGTTGTGGTTATTATGTATTTCATAAGAAGTGTTACTGTGGCATTTATTCACAGTGTTACTATTAAGTAATATATCCTACTAGTTTTAGGAATAAAAGTATTTTTATTGCTTATATACTGCGGTAAGTAGTTATTAAGGTAAAGTTATGTAGCTAATCTGTTAATTAATTTCTTTAGAATTTTTTTATAAATTGTAACGTTATTGTTAATATATCTTGTTAGATTATTATAAACATAGTATTAATTATCAAAATTTGAACTATTTTTTAATATATATGTTGTTAGTTATGAGACTTTTAAATAAAGTATTGCGTGGTTTAATGTATAGTGTTGATCAATGTGAAACAAGTGAAGAAAATTATGAAAGAAAAGAACAAAATAGTGATGAGGAATCAAAAGGAATTGATAAATATAGTCAATATCAATCTAAAATGTGTGATGTCAAAACTTCGTCTGAGAAAAATTTAGAAGCAGGTGGGATTTATAACTTGCATCATCAATCCAATGATGAAGAAGATCTTAGTAGATCTGAAGTATTCCATAATACTGGTCTACATTCTGAAATTAGTGATACAATACAATCATCTGATTTACAAGCTGAGTATTTACGTCAGGGTGCAAGACCAAAAGTATGCTCTAGTAAACCTACTGAAACTAAGAAACCTAATTGCATTAAAAACCCTGCAGTTGAGTTCTATGATTGGTCTAATAAATGTTATAAGGAAATAGAGCCTTTGCTTGTTAGAGTTAAAAGGAAATCTAAGGTAGGAAATATTCAATCAATAACTAGTGTAGCACAGTCTCAATCTACTGAGGAAGTGTTGTTTAAATCTAGTAGTGTTGAAATTGAACAAGTATCTGAAGAAGGATTAACTTTTGGTCCTGTATTACTGGAAGCTGATAAAGCAAATGAACAGTTAGTTGAAGTAAGTGAAGTGAAATACTTAGGATCTATTATACCTAAGAGTGAAACATTAAAATCCCATTCAGAGTATACGCAATGTGATTTAGAAGATACGTTTTTATCTGATGTAGTTGATTATGAGCAAGAACAAGAAATCATTAAAATGTTCGAGCAAGTTGGTTTTGAAGATATAAATCAATCTTTAATTGTGTCAGATTTATGTGATGCAGGCGTATCAGAAAGTAGTGTGAAAAAATCTAAAGATAATAAGGCTTTAAATGTGTGTATAGAATCTGTAGAAGCATCAAGCGTTACTATGAGTCAAACTGCTTCTTGTAATAAAAGTGCAATGGAACACTTACAGAATGGTGGGATAAAAGCTGATGATGTGGAATGTGGAAGGAGCCTGCAAAGCCAATACCAGAATAGATTGTATAGTTTTATGGATATGCATTTTAGGTATAGTTGTGATATTATTGAAGAGATTTTTTATGTGCAGGATAATAGAGTATTTCTTCATGACAATATAATGAATTTTTTAGTGAGTGAAGTGTCGGATTATAGATTGTGTGGTTTTATACTTCACCTTTATTCTGTATTGCATTGTACATTACTATTAAATCGACCTGAATTTTGTGATAACCTTATTTATAACAGATATGTTGGTGCAACTTCAGTA
Organism: Ehrlichia minasensis; assembly: GCA_000825765.1. Taxonomy (GTDB): domain Bacteria; phylum Pseudomonadota; class Alphaproteobacteria; order Rickettsiales; family Anaplasmataceae; genus Ehrlichia; species Ehrlichia minasensis. The sequence continues at coordinate 8,232 of CDGH01000056.1, forward strand.
CTGAATGTGTGTCTTGTAGACCTTCTTACTAATATCCAAAGTACAAGCATGTCTTTTTGTAGGTTAAAGGAAATTATGCATTATCATCATGTTCAGAGATTCCCTACAATTGTGACGTGTTATAGCAGTAATTTTTTTTCTGATGTATTACAATTATTACGTAGTCTTGCATCTGTTAAATCAGGTAGCACAAATTGTTCACGTAGAGTATTAAACTTTGCAATAGTAAGTTGTGCAATAATTCTTGGTAGTATGTATAGTAAAATGAAAGTTACATCGTCTAGGACAAGGGTTAATGAAGACAATAAACATACAGAGGTTTTTGGTTTAATGTGTTACTATGTGTTATATAAAATGCAGTATATGTATGATGTACATAGTAATATGATGGTTGTAATAGATGATCTATATTTTCCTAGTATGCTGATAGAACAATGTTCTGTAAATTTTCTTAATATAGCTAAAGCGCGAATTGCTAGTGATAGTATGGATTTTGATGTTATTATGGATGATCTAACAAATAGCATTTGTTTGTTAATGACTAAAGATAACTTAGCTGCTTTTGAGCAGCATATAAAAGAATATGCTTGTGTGTATGATAGCCTGGTATATGATTTAGATAAATTTCATGGGAATGCAAGATAGAGTTTTATAACTTTAAAAGTTTATTATTTGGTTGATAGAAAATTCATCAGAATTGAGAGACTATGTTTATAGTGTCTTTAATATAAGTTGTGTATAACGTGGTTACTTATTTTGTGAGAACTATGGTAGTTTATTCTATTGTTTCAGAATATTGATCTCATGATGTTGATAATTTTCTGTTTTTAATATGTAAAAGAGTTTTTACATATTTCGTATGGTTACAGGTTAGAATAATAATACTATATATTAATTTATAAGCAGAATCCCTATGGCATATCTTGTGAAGATATTGAAAATATTGTAATATTAATTATGAAGAATTTAAACTTTCTTATTTATTGTTTTGGTGTGTGTTTTTATAATTTCTGGTTATGATATTAATATTATTAGCAATTATATCTTTTTTTGGTGGTGCTGTAGTTTCAGTATTGCTTAGATTACTTGTTAGTTCTGGGATAGGTAGAAATAGTAACAAAATATCTGGAAAAGATGAACGTTCAGAAAGTAATGAAAAAAGTTTACAAGAGGCTGGAAAAACTGGTCAAGATCAAGCTAAAGTGCATGGTGTAGAAATTGTGCGTACTCAACAAGTACAAGGTGGTAAGAAAAAGAAGCGTTCAAGGCATAGTAAACAAGGGGTACAAGAGTCTGATAGAACTGGCCAGCAACCTGCAAAAGATAGTGAGAATACTGCGTCTAATGAGAATGTAAGAGAAGATGGAAATGCTAAAGAAGGTTCAGTGGAAGAAATACAGCAAAAAGTTAGTAAGCAAGATATTCAGGGAACTAGTAAGGGTAGTCTAGATCAACCTGTAAAAGATGATACAGATACCGCGCCTGGTAAAGGTATAAAGAAGAGGTCGAACTCTCAAAAAGAGTTAAAGAAAAACGCACAATCAAAAGGTGAGAAAAAAGATATAGAAGAACCTAATAAAACTGTTCAAAGCCAGCAAGAAATAAGTAGGCTATCTGTTCAGGAAAATGTGGGGAATGTTGGAACTAGTATTGGTGATGCTGGTGTACAGCATACGAGTGGTCAGACGCTTGCAGTAAATGTTGGGAGTGAACCCTCTCAATATTTACCTCTAGGTGCAAGGCCAAAAGTATATACTGATAGAACTTCTAGAGGTAAGAAACCTAGAAAAACTAGAGTTAAACTTGATGATTGGTCTAGTAAGCATTATGAAGATAAAGACGATGTGCCTATACAGGCCGCAAAAGAATATAAAGAAGGGATTGAAAAAGGCAGTGTAACTGTTCAAACTTCTGAAAAACCTGTTGATGATCCTCAAGTGTGGCAAAAGCATGATGGTAGTACCACTGATGACAATCTTGATGTATCTCAGCAACCTGATTGGGGTAAAGTTGAAGCAGATGAGAGTTTAGCTGTACAAGAACCTGGTGCTCAAGTTGAACAATCTCCGTCTATAAAAGGTAAAAAACCTATAAAAGCTGCAGTTAAACTTGATGATTGGTCTAGTAAGCATTATGAAGATAAAGACGATGTGCCTATACAGGCCGCAAAAGAATATAAAGAAGGGATTGAAAAAGGCAGTATAACTGCTCAAACTTCTGAAAAACCTGTTGATGATCCTCAAGTGTGGCAAAAGCATGATGGTAGTACCACTGATGACAGTCTTGATGTATCTCAGCAACCTGGTGTGGATAGAGTTGGAGCAGATGAAAGTTTATCTGCACAAGACCTTAGTACTCAATTTGAGTCTGTAAGAGGAGTATTTACACAAGAAGAAGATATTGTTAGTGCTGTAGAACAGTTAAGTTTGGATGAATTAGGTGCTGCAGTTCGTGTAAATCCAACAGTATTTGATCAAAGTATGCTTCTAGAAGAAAGTTCTTTAGGTATACAAGAAGAGGATGTATCTGGTGTTGTAAAACAAGTACCTGCAGGACCATCTGGTCAATGTATACAAAAAAGTGAAACTATTGTATCTAGTGAAGGTGCAGGAATTTTTAGTACACACATAAAGTCTGTAGGTGTATCTGAAGTTGGAGGTGCAAAGGGGAAAAAAACTTTACATAAGAATATGTTACCAAAGTTTGTTAAGAGCGTGAAACCGTCTGGTGAAGCAGATATTGTAGTGGGAGCAAACTTCGAACAGCAGATATGTGTTCTTAGAGCTATACATCTTGAATACTGTCGTTCTATTAGTAGAGAACTTTTTGAACAGAGAAAAGGTAAGGTATTTATTAAGAAAGGTATTATGTCTTTTATAAAAAGAGCAATACCAGATAAAAACACTTGCACTTTTATATTTAAGTTTGCTTACATGTTGACTTGTATGGAAGTAATGAATCAACCTGAGATTGCTAACAGTATAATATGTAATGCATATTTATTTAGCAACCAATCATTGTTTGATCAAAGCATTACTCAAGTTGTCCAATGTATGCAGAGCACAGCAAATTTTGAACAAGCATTGAAAGTATTGAGTAATTGTTGTGTTGAAATGGCAAATAGTGATCATCAATTTTATGATGGGAAATTTTTTAGAAATGTATTAGATGTTCTTCAAAGGCTCATGTTGTTTAGATTGGTTGATACAAATTGCCCAAAGCAAGTGGTAGACTTGGCAATAGTAAAGTGTGCTATGATAATTGGTGATATGTATGCTAATTATATGTGTTTTGTTAAATCTCAAGGTAAATTTGTTAATGAAGAAGGTATGTGTGCAATAATTGAACATATGGGTGTGATGGTGGGGGGGGGGGACCAAGGCCTCACGCAGGAAGAGTTGGTAAGGTTTGTTATGATATGCTGGTTAACCTAATGTATATGTATGATCCACATTCTAATGGAGTAGTGCAAATTTCTGGTATATTCTTTCCAAGAAAGTTGATATGCCAATGTTCTGAACATTTAAGTGGTGAAATTGAAAGCAATATGACTAATGGTACTATGGGTTATAGTGTTATTGTAGAGGATCTTGCTATGCGTTTATGTGGTGAAACTGATAACTTTGCCATAGCTGCTTGTAGAGAGGAGATAGAAGCATATTCTGCTATATATGATGAAATGATTCGTAATTCTGGTGTTAGTGAAAGTAAGAGGCATCGGAGATAGTAATGTATAGAAGATTATTATGAAAAATATCTATAGTCATTATTGTTAATAGAAATTGTCTTATGTAATTGCTATTTCTGAAATAGGAACAACCGTTTTACCTAAACTTGTTTCTGTTTTTTCATTATCTAATTCCTGCCTATTTGACTTAATGAGTATTAGATTGCTCATTTGTAACTAGTGTTAGTAAGACTATGCTATTTATCAAATCACTTCTTGAAAGTTGGTTAAAACAAAGAGATTGCTACTTTTATTTGTGAAAATTTTGTAAATATGATAATATTAATCATAAAGAATTTAAATTTTCCAAAGTTGGTGTGTTGTTATGCTTGTGGTGGCAGTTGTTATGGGAGTAGCAACTTATGCGATAGTTGTATTGTGTAGTAAAAATAAAAAAGTTGGTGAGAAGTTAGATGATGGAAAAGTGGAAAAGGATCTAAGTGAGACGGTTGCTACTACTTCAGAAGAGGAATTAGGTCAACAAATCTCTGCATTAGGTTCTTCATCTTCTGATCAGGAGGTACTGAAAACAAACGATGTAGATGGAAGGGGGGGGGGGGAGCCTAGCTTAGAAGAGAGTGTAGAAAAATTATCAAGTAAATCTTCAAGGAGAAGAAATAAGAAAAAAACAGCATTAGGAAAGTTAAAGGTTGTCACTCCTGATGTTGGTTCAGGAGATCGTGTTAGTAGTGTAACCGATGCTAGTTCTGAGCAAGAAGCAGTATCTTCTAGTACTGTGCCTGAAGCAGCTAATTTAGAAGATCGATATTTAGAGCAAGGTGCTAAACCGAAAGCACGTCATGGTAGTAAAAAAACTAAGGCTAGTAAAAAAACTAGTTCTCCATCATCTAGTGCTAAGAGTGCAGATGTTAAAAGTGCTAGTCAAAAAAGTGCAACAACACAAGATATGAAAGGTAAAGTTTCTGAGTCTGGTGTTAAAAGTTCTGCAGAGGTAGAAAGTGTTGGTGATGTAGGGAAAGATGTATCAGATGGAAAATTACAAAGCAGTGGTTTTTCTGAGGTTTCTGTTAGTAGTACTGCAGGGGCAGAAGATGTTGATAAGAAACAATCTGATGTCGTGGCAGCACTATCTGGTACTGTACCATCAAAATCCTCAGTACCTGGCCACACTGAAATAAAACTTTCTGATTATCAAGTTGAAAGTAAACAGAGTACAAGCAGTAAAATACCTGTATCTACTGTTGAGACTACTGTACAAACAACAGATATTGGTGTGGTAGGAACAACTGATACTCTGTCAGAAGCTTGGCAAGAAGTGTCACATAAGTCTTCAAAAAGAAAAAACAAAAAAAAATTAACATCTGTAGAGTCAAGTGCAACTGCTGCTGTTACCAGTACTGTTGGTATTACTGATATTGCTGGTGCCACTGGTGTTGCTACTACTGATGTTGAGCCAGTAGAAAAACGGATGTCTGGTCAAGAGCATCAAGAGCCAAAGGCAGGTGATCAATATTTAAAGCAAGGTGCAAGGCCAAAAATTCGTGTTTCTAAAGGTGCAAGTTCTACTAATGATGTGGGTACTAAAACATCCGATGGTAAGAAAGGTACAGTTGCATCAGGTGCTACTGTGCAAGAAGAATCCGGTGCAAAATGTGAAGAACCAGCTTTAGTTGATGTAAAGGGTGATCAAAAGCGTGCTGGGGTATTGTCGTCAGTAAAGGTTGTGTCACCTAAACAACATATGGTATTTAGTCATCTTCTTGAGCAAGGCGAAGAATATCTTTCTTTAGGTGAATATACTCAAAGAGTAGAAAAATTTAAATCTATTGTAGAAGATTTTGCAAGTATGCATATGGAATATTGTATAGATGCAATATTTGGTACATTTGCTGTTAGACACGGTAAGCTTGTAGTAAAACCTGGTGTTCAACAGATGGTATCATCTCTAACTAAGAAAACAGAAATGTGCGGCTTTATGCTTAAAGTAGCTGCTTTAGAAAACTGGTTAAGTAGAGTTACTGCTACTAAGATCCAGAATAATATTAAATACTGTGCAAGTCATTGGGATGATCAGTCACATTTAGATATATTATTACTTGATATTCTAAAGCTAGGAGTTGACAACGTAAGATGTAGCTCACGGCAAGCAGGTAAACTACTTAAGCGTTATTATCAATTCTTTGAGACAAAAACTGTTTTTAAATTACATTCTCACCATTTTTATGAAGCATTGTTAGAAATGTGCAGTGAACTTATAAGTGTATCAACTCAAAATTTAGAATTAAAGGTGTTAAGAAATAGATTACTATTATCTTGCGTGATGCAATTTGGACGAATGTACCGTGTGGTTTATCGTGTAAAACAAACAATACCTGGATACTTGATTAAAGAAAAGCCGATATTTTTTAAAGGTAAGATGGTTGAACACCATGCTGCAATTTTTAGTGACTTCTGCTGTGCCTTGAGAAATATTATGACTCATTTGTATAATCCAAGTAGAAAAAATTTTGTATGTACAGTGTATGGGCTTAGGTATCCATCAAATTTAAATTTAGTATGTGATTTTAGAGCACTTACTTTAGACATTCAACAGCATGTTGATTCAAATAGTATGTGTTTTGATGTTTTTGTTGATTCAATAATATCTCGTGTAGAACGTTATTTGTCTAGTAGAATAATGTTTGCTCTTGTTGAACGAGACATATTACGGTACTTGGTAATAGTGTTGAGTCGGTACTCTACTCTTGGTGAAGATAAAGACTCATCTCATGGATTGTAGGTGTTAGTTCTTGTGGGTTTAGTTGATACATGTGTTGTGTTAATGCATTATAAGAGTTTGCAAGAATTTAATAAGTGCTGCGAAGTACATATTTAGTTTTAATATATTTCCAAAATTGTTTATGTGTTGTCGAAGAACATGTAGTATTACTTGTAAAAAAGTTAAAAATATAGTAATATTAATTATAGAAAAATCAAATTTCAAATCAATATACTATTATGATTTTGCTTGCAATTGCAGTTGCTGCAGGGGCAATAACTCTTGCTACAGTTGTATTATGTGATAAAAGTAAAAAAACTGGTAGTAAGTCAAATGTAGATAACATAGGGACGAGCACAAATGGTGCTGTAGCTGCTGCTTCAGGTGAAGAGTTAAGTAAAGAATTATCTAGTTTAGAGACTACAAGCAGAATTTCAAATAGAGGGGGGGGGGGGAGCCTAGCTTAGAAAAGAATGTAGAAAAATTATCAAGTAAATCTTCAAGGAAAAGAAATAAGAAAAGATCAGCATTAAAAGAGTTAAAGGTTGTTACTCCTGATGTTGATGTAGAAGGTCATGCTAGTAGTGCACCTAATGCTAATTCTGAGCAAGAAGCAGTATCTTCTAGTATTGTGCCTGAAGCACCTAATTTAGAAACCCGATATCTAGCACAAGGTGCTAAGCCGAAAGTACGTCTTGCTGCTAGTAAGCAATCTAAAGACAGTGAAAAAACTAATGTTGCACTATCTAGTGTTAAAAGTACTGGTCAGAAAAGTACAAAAGTACAGGGTGTAAAAGGTACATCTTCTGGGTTTGTTGTGAGGAGTTCTGAAAAAGCAGAAGGTGTTGATAGTGTGAAGAATGCTATGTCAAAAGATGATATGGCAATGTCAGCTGAGTTACCTACTAAAAAGATAGATGTAAAGATTTCTAGTAAACAAGCTAAAGCAGTACAAAGTTCAGGTGATGAATTTACTGAAGATTGGCATACTTCAAGAAGGAAGTCTGAAAAAGGAAAAAAAGCACGTCCTGTGTCGGGAGGCATATCGGGTAAGCCTTTAGACACATGTGCTGCAGTAGGCCATGCTAGTGATATGCCTGGTACTAGTACTGCACAGGTGGTAAAAGTTCCTGATCCTGTAAGTAAAGCTGAAGAATGCAGTTTAGAAGATAGATATTTAATACAAGGTGCAAAGCCAAAGGTTCGTGGTAGTCAATCTCATGTCGTAAAAAAGGTTGTTAATGATGAATCTGATGTTCAAAAGAGTAAAGTGGTACAGAGTACTGCTCAAAAGAAGATAGCACATTCAAGTAGTGCAGGTAGTGCGGATTGTATGCAAGGTGGTACTAATCTTACATCAGTGCAAACTGCTGCTGTTGGACATATGCAGATTAAACGTGTTTTTGATAGCACTTCTAAAGAAGAATTTAGGCTTAGTGCTATGAAATTTAAAGAAAATATAAAATGTTTTGCAAGGATGCATATTGACTACATCGCAGATTTTATGTTCGGTGTATTTGATGTTAAGGGTGATAAAATTGCATTAAAACCTAGAATTCTAAATGCTCTATTGAAGATAAGTGGTAATAGCAATCTATTGATATTTATGGTGAAAAGTAGTTTAGCTAGACATTTGCTACTTAGAACAGGGTTTCTTGCTCTTCTTGCTTATTTTAAATATTGTGCAAGTCACTACTATGACCCAAAGCATTTGGATGAGTTGTTGGTTAGTGTTATGCATTTGGGAATATATAATTTAAAAACTGTGTCACAACCATTGAAAGAAGTTTTGTTTTGTTTCCATGACAGATTTAAGGAGAATTATGTTTTTGAAATATATAATAGTAGTTTTTATGATGAAGTACTAAGTATGTTTTATGACTTTGCGAGTGCAGACATTCGAGATCCAGAGTTGCGTATGTTAAGTAATCTTTTAAAGATATCTTGTGCTGTACAGATTGGTAATATGTATAGTCTTATCATGCGATCAGGGGATATGGCAATGCGTAAAAATGAGGAAATAACAAAATGTAAGATGTACAAAAGAAAGAGTGTAGGTTATTCAATATTTCATGCAAGAGTGTTTAGTAATGTATGTTGCAAGGCAAGAATGGTAGATAGTCATTTATACGGTACAAAAGAAAATAGAATATGTACAGTGCGTGGATTTAGCTTCCCAGGTAGAATTATTAATACGTGTAGTAATATTTTTAGTGTAGTAGAAGAACATGTCACTAAAGGTACTATGAATTTTGAGGTGTTTGCTAATAATGCGGCTGATTATCTTACACGGTCTCTTTTAATGAAAGAGACAATACATTTGGTTAGAAAAGATATAGTATTATATAAGAACGTGGTAGAATCAAAGTACCGAACTGTGGGTGGTAGTCAATATTCTCTTACGTTATAATATTTATAATATTTGGGGATTTTAATATGGATTTTAGGTACTAATGCTTAGAGTGTATATTAAATTACATACAGTGTCCCTATAAGGTGTACGTTAATAAGAAGTAGAATAAAAACTTGGTTAAAGTACTTACTGGGTACTTTAGACATGTTGTAATATCAAGTATATTTTTCTTAAGTTTATCTTAATAAATACATGTAAAGTGTTATAGGTAACATAAGGACCATTATATCCATCAGTAATGTGTTTTTATATGGATGCATACAAAGTATATATTTGTTTTTGTGTTGTTTCCTATAAAACTAGTATATTGTTATGATACTTCCTATAATCGCAATTATTGCAGGAGTAGCTGCTTATGCTATGGTTATGTTATATGATAAAAAGACTGGGAATAAGTCAAGTACAAAAAATACAGAAGCAAGTACAAATGATGAGACAAGCATTACCTCAGATGAGGAGTTAAGTAAGCAGTTATCTGAATTAAATATTGCATCTTCTGATCAGAATATTTTAGGTGCAGAAAATATTGATGATGGTATAGAAGCGCATAATCCTGTGTCAGCAGATAGAGTAAGATCTTCAAATAAATCTTCAAGAAGAAAAAAGAAATCAGATAAAAGTTCAATTACTTCTATTGTTACTACAGTGGAGTATGCAGGTGCTGTATCTGCTGTTAATTCTGAAAAAGAGTGTAAAGTCCCTTATGTTGTATCCGACAATCAAACTCATGGTTTAGAAAGTAAATATTTGCAGGAAGGTGCAAAACCAAAAATACGTCAACCACCTAATAAACAAACAAAATGTGCTAAGAAAACTAGTACAATGCAATCTGATGTTAAAGAGGATGTAAGTGCACGAAATTCTGACATTTTTAGCGATAGTGAACAAGGGTCAAGGAGTTCATTTTCTGAATCTTTTGATAGAAGTACTATAAAGGCAAGAAGTATTAAAAGTGAAGAAAGGCAAGGTGTCTTATCAGCAGGTGCAGTAAAGTTTGTGACTAAGACTTTAGCAGAAGCAGATCTAAAGGTTAAGGGGTCAGAGCTGAAAAAGTCCAGTCGTAAGGAAAAAGCCCAGAGTTTGCACAGTGTAAGTGCTGAACTTTGTGATAATAGTGCTGTAAAGTCGGAGTGTATTGAAAGTAGAGAAAGGCAAGGTGTCTTATCAGCAGGTGCAGTAAAGTTTGTGACTAAGACTTTAGTAGAAGCAGATCTAAGGGTTAAGGAGTTAGAGCTGAAAAAGTCCAGTCAGAAGGAAAAAGCCCAGAGTTTGCACGGTGTAAGTGCTGAGCCTTGTGGTGATAGTGCTGTAAAGTCGGAGTGTATTGAAGGTAGAGAGAGGCAAGGTGTCCTATCAGCAGGTGCAGTGAAGTTCGTGACTAAGACTTTAGCAGAAGCAGATCTAAGGGTTAAGGGGTCAGAGGTAAAAAAGTCCAGTCGTAAGGAAAAAGCCCAAAGTTTGCACAGTGTAAGTTCTGAACCTTGTGGTGAAAGTGCTGTAA